>NZ_QLVD01000009.1 GCF_003352835.1 Ornithinimicrobium murale
CGTCGCTGCCGGTATCGACCCGGCCGCGGCGATCGACACCGCGATCTACCAGGCCCTGTCCTACCGGCCACCCACCGCGACCCTAGAAACCGACGACGACCACGACTGGGACGACACCTTCACCGGCTGGGACCAAGTCACCCTCACCCACACCCCAGAAACCGGCCGACGCACCTACCACCCCCACCCCGACACCACCCGCGCCGAAGCCGACCGGATCCGTCACAGCACCGACACCGCCGCCGAAGAGGCCGATGAGCCAGCGACCAACACCACCAGCGACGCCGACACCAGCAACAACAACTCCAGCCACGGCGACAACGACGACGACCCCACCACCCCCTGGACCCACGACCCCGACGCCCCACCACCCTTCTGATCATCGTCACGTGTGGTGCATCACCCTGCGAGACAGGCGGTTTCCGAGTGCCTGCGCCAGTTGAACCAAAATGATGATGACAATGACCGTCACCCAGACCACACCGAAGTTCCAGCGCTTGTAGCCGTAGTCCAGGGCGAAGGCGCCCAGGCCACCTCCGTCTAGAGTGCCTGCCAGCGCCGACATGTCCACAACGGCGATGCAGATGAAGGTGTAGCCCAGGATCAACGGACCCAGTGCCTCCGGGACGAGCAGCGTCGTGATGATGCGCCAGCGAGTCGCACCCGTCGCCCTCGCCGCCTCGATGACCCCCGGGTCGATCGCCACGAGGTTCTGCTCCACGATGCGGGAGACACCGAAGGTGGCGGCCACGGACATTGGCACAATCATCGCCGTGCTCCCCAACCTGGTGCCAACGATACCGACCGTCAACGGCGCCACCGCGAAGAGCAGGATCAGGAACGGGATCGGCCGGAAGATGTTCACGACCAGGTTGAGCAGGCCGAAGAGCCAGCGATTCTGCAGCAGGCCGCCCCGGCGGGTGGTGTACAGCCCGATCCCGAGCGTCAGCCCCAGCAGGCCACCGATGACCAGGGTCGCCGAGACCATGTAGAGCGTCTGGCCGGTGGCCTCGATCAGATTGGAACCATGCTCGCTCCACTCAAAGCCGGCGTTCATCAGGCGACCTCTTCGATGTCGGTCACGCCACGCAGTTCGGCAACCACCTCGTCGACGGACGCCTCCGGGCCGGTGAGCTCCAGGGTGAGCGAGCCGAACGATCGGGCCTGCAGCGTGCCGATGCCGCCGTAGACGATCTCGAAGCTCACCCCCCGGTCACCCGCGCCGGACAGGACCGTCCCCAGCCGCGAACCGTCCTGGATCGTGGCGGTGACGATCCGTCCCGAATGTGCTCGGCGGATCCGGGCCAGGTCGTCGCCGCTCGGGCGATCATGAATGACCGTCGAGACGAACTTGTTGCCGACCCCGGACTGCGGGTTGGTGAAGGTCTCGAAGACCGTGCCGACCTCGGCCACTCTCCCCTGCTCCAGGATGGCCACGCGGTCAGCAATGGAGCGGACGATCTCGAGCTCGTGGGTGATGACCACAACGGTCACCCCGAGCTCGCGATTAACCTTCTTGAGCAACCGCAGCACATCCTGCGTCGTCTCCGGGTCGAGAGCACTCGTGGACTCGTCCGCCAGCAGGATCTTGGGTCCGGCTGCCAGCGCACGCGCGATGCCGACGCGCTGCTTCTGGCCGCCGGAGAGCTGGTCGGGGTAGGCATGGGCCCGGTCGAGCAGCCCCACGAAGTCGAGGAGCTCTGCGACGCGGGCATCTCGCCTAGCCCGCGGCCAGCCAGCCACCTTGAGTGGAAAGGCCACATTGCCGGCGACGGTCCGCGACCCGAACAGGTTGAACTGCTGGAAGATCATGCCGATGTCTCGGCGTTTGCGCTCGAGCTGCGCCTCCGACATGCGCACCACGTCCTGACCGTCCACCACGAGCTCCCCCGAGGTGACCCGCTCCAAACCGTTGATGAGGCGCACGAGGGTGCTCTTGCCGGCGCCGGAGTAGCCGATGACTGCGAAGATCTCGCCCTCTTCGATCGTCAGGTCGATGTGATCGACCGCTGTGACATCACCGGCGCGACTCGCGAAGACCTTGGAGACGTCCCGGAACTCGATGATGGAGCTCATGGTCAGTTGCTGCTCGTCAGGTTGGTCTCGGTCTGCTCGAGCACCTCCTGCAGACGCTCGGCGTCGTAGCCCTCCACGATCACCGCGGTGCCTCCGAAGGAGTCCACGACAGACTCCAACACCTCGGGGTCGTGGTAGAGCTCGACGATCGTGCGGTACGTCTCGTTGTCCACGTCACCGGGGCGGGCGGCGAACACGTTGATGTAGGGCTGCGCACCTGTGGACTCGGGGTCATCCGCGTAGACGTAGCCCTCCACATCGAACCCGGCGTCCTTGGCGAAGTTGTTGTTGGTGATCACCCCGGCAACATCGGCGTCGTGGATCAGGCTGGCGGTCTGACTGGCCTCGACCGGGCGCACGACCACGGTCGAGGCATCCTCATCGACGTCCTCGGGTGTCGGCGTCGACGGCTGCCCCTCGAAGGCGATCAGGCCGGCACTCTCCAGCACGAACAGGGCACGCGCCTGGTTGGTGGAATCGTTCGGGATGGCCACCTGGTCGCCCGTGGCGAACTGCTCCACCGTGTCGTACTTCTCCGAGTACAGCGGCAGCGGCACGATTATGGTGGAGCCGATGGGCTGCAAGTCGTCACCGGTGTTGATGTTGTGGTCCGCCAGGTAGAGCAGGTGCTGGAAGGAGTTCAGGTCAATCTCGCCCTCGGCCAGCGCCGGGTTCGGCAGGGTGTACTCGCTGAAGTTCACGATCTCCAGCTCAATACCCTCCTCGGCGGCCTTCTCCACCAGGATGTCCCAGTAGGGCTGGCTGGCCTCCGTCGTGCCGATCGTGATCGCTTCGCCATCGTCCTCACCGCCGACCAGCGCCCAACCGCCCGCAGCGAGTGCCGCCGCAAGGACCAGGCCACCGGCGATCAACGGGGTCCTGCTGCGACGGGGCTTCTCGGGGAGCACCGGCGTGGGGTTGCTCTGGGTGGGGTTGCCCTGGGTGGGGTCGCTCTGGGTGGGGCTGTTCGACGAGGTGGGCGTGACGTTCTCGGACATGGTGACTGCCTTTCAGGGCACGGGGCACGCAGGCTGGAGGCGGCTGCGCGCCGTGGAGCGGTGGGAGGTGACGTCGGCTCAGCTGAGTGGGCGCGGCGCGGGTGGCCCGACGGCGACGATGCCGGGACCGGAGAAGACAGAGGAGGTATGCCGCATGGTCCGGAAACCGGATGCGGCCAGACCTCAGGTGGTGCGGCTCAGCAGCGACACATCAGGAGGTCGGCAGACATGACGCGGCACATGGCGCGGCGTCCCTCAGGACGAACCGGGACCGGGTGCACAGCGCTGCTGCTCATGACTCTCCACATCGTGCTCAGGTCAACCTCGCGGAGGGCTGACTCGCGGGTCGGGCCGTGGCCCGACCTGACCCATTAGAGACGCCTGACGAGTTGCCTGTCAAACCGACCTCGTCGAAGAAACCTCGTCGATGGCCCAGGCACGTGGTGCTGGCATCGCTGATTCTTTCGCGAAGGCGGGAGTTAGCGGCGGCAACTGCGGTATCCCGAACTCTCGGCGCAGGACTCGACGGGCCACGTGCAGCCCCGCCATGCCGTGCACACCCGGCCCGGGAGGTGCCGACTGTGAGCAGAGATACACCCCGGGAGCCACGGCATACGGGTCCCGGGTCGGCCCGGGCCTGGCCACTATCCGCCACATCGAGATCAGGCCACCCGCAATGTCGCCGCCTGGATAGGCACTGTTGTGCTCAGACATCCGTGCGGCCGGGGTCACGACCGCGTCGACCACCAGGTCTCGGAAGCCTGGGGCAAACCGCTCCAGCTGCCGGTCCACCTCTGGACGGACATCGCGGGTGGAGCCGTTCGGCACGTGGGCATAGGCCCACACCGGGCGCAAGCCACTGCGCCCGAGGCGTGAGGCGTCATGCTGGGCCGGGTCACTGACCAACACGACGGGCCGCTCGGCGTGCCGCCCGGCCACGACCTCGCGCTCAGCGGCGCGCATCTGGGCGAGTGTCCCGGCCACGTGCACGGTGCCGGCACGCGCGGCCTCCGGCAGGGCCCACGGCACCGGCCCGCTGAGGACATAGTCAACCTTGCAGACCCCGCCGCCGAGCGGCAGCTGCCTCAGTCGCGATCGATAGGGCTCTGCCAGAAGGTCCGCCGCCACCCGGGCATGCGTGTTGAGCAGGTGGACGCGCGCGGGCGGCAGGTCCCGGGGTGTGCGCACTGGATGATCGGTGAGGACTGTGCCGCCATGTGCCTCGAGGTCGGCCACCAGTGCCCGGGTGATCTCGCCAATGCCACCACGAACGAGCGGCCAACCGTGCGGGCTGTGCGCCACTGCGCCCAGATAGCTGGCCGTGCCCGCTGCTGCCAGCGACGGGAGCGCCGAGATCGTGTGCGCGGAGACCCCGCCGATCAGGCTGCGCGCTTCCTCGGTGTGCCAGTAACTGTCCCCCCAGACCCCTCCCAACAGCGCGGTGCTCGCCCCGAAAGCCGTGGCCGCCCGAGCCACGCGCGCCACCTCGCCGCGCGGCACAGATCGTTTGTCCGAGAGCGCGATGGCTGCCACCTCGACGGCACGCGTCGAGAGCGGACCCAGCAGTCGCGCCCACCTCGGACCGTCCACCCCGAGGCCCTCGACGGTCCGGTCGAGGTCGCGATAGGCGACGCCACCTCGGCCACCATCCAAGGGGTGGGCGTAGGACACCTCGGGAACTATCAGCTCGACCCCTCGGGCCGCCAGGTCGAACTCGGCGAAGAAGGGCGAGGTCGGGGCTGCCGCGGGCACGGCGGCGCAGACGTCGCGCAGGAGACCCTCGCTCTCAGCGACCCGGTCCGTGACCAGCGGCAGGGACCGCACTCCACCGCCGACCGACGGTTGTCCCTCCAGCACGGTGACCGACAGGCCGGCCCGCGCGAGGGTCACAGCCGCTGCGAGCCCGTTCGGCCCGGACCCGACCACCACGACATCGCTGGGGGTGCTCACCCCTGCAGTCTTCCACCGTGGTGGCCGGGACGTGGAACGTGAACGGGTCGCCGGCTCCGGACCGGCACTCCACCGCGGCCGAGGTGCCTCAGCTCTGGCGCGGGTTCACCTCGTCCGCCCCCTGCGGCGCGGGCGCTGTCGGCTCGGGCTTGGCGTCCACTCCGGCCTCCTTCCGCTGCTGCGGAGTGATGGGTGCCGGAGCCTCGGTCAACGGGTCGAAGCCGCCGCCCGACTTCGGGAAGGCGATGACGTCGCGGATCGACTCGGTGCCGGCCAGCAGCGCAACGATCCGGTCCCATCCGAAGGCGATGCCGCCGTGCGGAGGAGCGCCGAACTTGAAGGCCTCGAGCAGGAAGCCGAACTTCTCCTGCGCCTCCTGCTCGGACAGCCCCATCACGGCGAAGACCCGCTCCTGGATGTCCCGGCGGTGGATACGGATGGAGCCGCCACCGATCTCGTTGCCATTGCAGACCAGGTCGTAGGCGTAGGCCAGGGCCGAGCCCGGGTCGGACTCCAGGCTGTCCAGGAACTCCTCCTGCGGAGAGGTGAAGGCATGGTGCACGGCCGTCCAGGCGCCGCCACCGACGGCCACGTCGCCGGAGGCGACCGCGTCACTGGCCGGCTCGAACAGCGGGGCGTCCACGACCCACAGGAAGGACCAGGCCGACTCGTCGATGAGTCCGACCCGTTGGGCGATCTCCAGGCGCGCGGCACCGAGCAGGCCGCGGGAGGCCCGGGTCGCCCCGGCAGCAAAGAAGACACAGTCGCCCGGCGCGGCGCCGACGTGCGCCGCCAAGCCGTCCCGCTCGGCCTCGGACAGGTTCTTGGCCACGGGGCCGCCCAGCGTGCCGTCCTCGGCGACCGTGACATAGGCCAGTCCCCTGGCTCCACGCTGCTTCGCCCACTCCTGCCAGGCGTCGAACTGACGCCGTGGCTGACCAGTACCTCCGGGCATCACCACAGCGCCGACGTACTCTGCCTGGAAGACCCGGAACGGCGTCTCGGCGAAATAGTCGGTGCACTCGACCAGCTCGAGGTCGAAGCGCAGGTCGGGCTTGTCTGTGCCGTAACGGGCCATGGCGTCGGCATAGGTCATCCGCGGGAACGGAGTGGGCAGCTCAACACCGATAGTGGCCCAGACCGCCTTGGCGATCGACTCACCGAGCTCGATGACGTCGTCCTGCTCGACGAAGCTCATCTCGACGTCCAACTGGGTGAACTCCGGCTGCCGGTCGGCGCGGAAGTCCTCGTCGCGATAGCACCGCGCGATCTGGTAGTAGCGCTCCATGCCGGCGACCATGAGCAGCTGCTTGAACAGCTGGGGGCTCTGAGGCAGGGCATACCAACTGCCCGGCTGGAGGCGAGCAGGCACCAGGAAGTCGCGTGCACCCTCGGGCGTGGAACGGGTCAACGTGGGGGTCTCGATCTCCACGAAGTCCCGCTCAGCCAGCAGGTTGCGGGCCGCGGCGTTGACCTTGCTCCGGAGACGCAGGTTCTGACCGACCGCGTTGGCGCCCGGGCGGCGCAGGTCCAGGTAGCGGTGCCGCAGCCGGGCCTCCTCACCGACCGTGACACGCTCGTCGATCTGGAAGGGCAGTGCCTCGGCTGCGGACAGCACCTCGATCTGGGTGGCACCGACGTCGACAGCTCCGGTCGGCAGGTCCGGGTTGACGTCCTTGTCCTCGCGGGCGGTGACCTCACCGATGACGCGCACGCAGTACTCGCTGCGCAGGTCGTGGGCGGTGCCGGTGAGCACCTCGTCGCGGGCGACGACCTGGACGATGCCGGTGGCGTCGCGCAGGTCGATAAAGGCCACGCCTCCGTGGTCCCGGCGACGGGCCACCCAGCCGGTGAGGGTGACGGTGGTGCCGACGTGCTCGGGTCGCAACGTTCCGGCCTCGTGAGTGCGAAGCATGAGGTCTCCTCTCGGGTCAGTTCCCAGAGGACGGGCTGCCTCTGGGAGGGCAGCCCGGAAGGTGTGGGCGGGGGCCAGGTCGCGGTGCCACCACACCTTTGCCGAGGGATCTCGGCCTCTCGTCGGTCCGCCGGACGCGCGGCGCGCGGGTGAGGTGATCCAGCTCGACCGGCTATCCGGCCTGCTGAGCCTCGGCGGGTCGTCACTCCGCCCCGTGCACAGGTGACATTCTACGGTCCGCCAGCCCCTCGGCATACCGAGAATTCCGGCGCCGCTGCGTGACGCGCACCACCCTCTCGTGCGCGCAACCTTTTGATCTGCCCTGGCGTGTGGAGGGGTAAGCAGCCGAACTGAGCAGGTCCGGCCAGCACCCGACCACGATGGGGACCACAATGAGGGGCAGGAGGGACCGATGAGCCGGAGACAGGCGGAGCGAGACTTCGAGGAGTTCTACACCGCAGCGGCGCCGCAGGTGGTCCACCTGGTGTATGCCAGCACCGGCGACATGACGGTCGCCCAGGACAGCACCCAGGAGGCGTTCGCCCGGGCCTGGCAGAGGTGGGCGACGATCAGCACGTATGACGAGCCGCTGGCCTGGGTGCGGACGGTCGCCCGACGCATCGCGATCTCGGCGTGGCGCAAGCAAGGCGCCCAGGACCGGGCCTATGTCCGGCACGGTGCACCGGCGACCGCACCGGGGCCTGGTGTCGACCGGGTCGCCGTGCTCGAGGCGCTGCAGACCCTGAGCGACCCGATCCGCCAGACGGTGGCGCTCTACTACATCGCCGACCGCTCGATCGAGCAGATCGCCCGGGAGACCGGAGCCGCCGTCGGCACCATCAAGTCCCATCTGCACCGGGGCCGGCGACAGCTCGCCGAGGCCCTCGAGATCAAGGAGAACGACCATGCGTGAGGGGCAGGAGTTCCAGGACGGGGGTCCAGAGTGGACCCAGGAGGAGGACGAGCGGCTGCGGGCCTCTCTCGGGGCACTGCGCCACGACGTGGACGCCGCGGGGATCCCGGACGTGCGCTTCGTGATGCGCCGCGCCGGACGGCAGCGGCACCGAGCCGTGGCGGGCATCGCGGCAGGCGCCGCAGCGGTGCTCGGGCTGTCCTGGCTCGGCTACCAGACGATCGACAACACCCCGGGCACCGCGCCCGCGGACAACGGGACCTCCGTGACGACGGAGCGGGACCAGACCGAGGACGTCACGGACGGGGCCGAGTCGCCCGAGGCAACGACGACCGACACTGAGACCGCACCCGACACTGAGACCGCACCCGACACTGAGACCGCACCCGACACGGAGGCCGAGGCCGCCCCACCGGCGGCCGAGGACCTGGTCCTCGCCGAGTCCGGCGGACCCGACCTGAGCCTCTTTGTGCCACCGACACTCTGGGCGTCTGAGTCGTTCACCGCCGGGGCGGCCACCGAGGCAGGGAGCGGCGAGTTCGAGTCGACGGCCCTGTTCGACTGCGACCCCGACGATGTGATGTGGGGCGCCGAGGACGAGGGGACGTTCGGCATCATGGGCCTCTGGTCCGACGGCAGGGCCTTCGCCACCCAACGGGTGCGCGTGCTGGACTCCCCCGAGGCCGCGGCGACCTACGTCGCCGAGGTCGACAGTGCCCTGGCCAGCTGCCAGGCGCCCGCCGAGGCGGACAACATCGACTACGACGTGCGACCACTGGAGCTCTCCGGCGCCTACCGGCTGACGACCACCTTCCAGGACGGCACGGAGCCGATGACCGACTTCTACTACGTGGTGCAGCACGAGGGCACGCCTTCGGCCGTGTCCACGTTCCGGCTCATCGACTGGTCACAGGAGGTCACCGACGCGGACGCGGTGGCCGAGTTCCAGCGTCTCGCCGGGCTGGTGACTGAGCGCTAGCCCGGCGACGCGGGCACGCTAAGACGCAGCGTGGGCGCAACGGGCGGATAGCGCCAGCACGCCCAACACCATCGGGGCGTTACGGACCTGTCCACCCAGCGCCGCCTGCACGGCGACGGACAGCGGCACCCAGCCGGTCGGCATACCGGCCTCCTCGTGCTCCCGCTCGAACCGGGTGGCGTGGTCGACGTCGGTGAGCTCGGTCGCCACGAAGAGGGTGATGACCTCGTCCAGCCCACCGGGTGAGGTGGTCACCGAGAGCAACAGCTCCCAGTGGCCCGCCTCGAGGTCGGCCTCCTCGGCCAGCTCGCGGCGCGCGGCCTGCACCGGGTCCTCCCCCGGCACGTCCAAGAGGCCGGCGGGCAGCTCCCAGTCCTCGGCGCCGACAGGGTGCCGGTACTGCCGGATCAGCAGGATCTCGGGCTCTCCACGGTCCTCACGCAGGGCGAGCACCGCGACGGCACCGGGGTGGGAGACATACTCTCGCACCACCGTCCCGGCCTGCCCCAGGTCGATCGTGTCACGCCGCACGTCCCAGACCCGACCGGCGAAGGCGACTTCCGAGTCCGCGACCGGGCGAGGCTCCAGGACGTCGACCACGTCCGCCAGCGCCAAGCGTGGCGCGCCGAGCGACATCAGCCGGCTGGCGTGCGCTCGACCTCGACGAGGCGCTGGCTGCGTTGCACGTCGAGGGCCGCTTCGACCAGGCCGGCGAAGAGCGGGTGCGCCCGGTGCGGCCGCGACTTGAACTCGGGGTGCGCCTGCGTCGAGACGTAGTAGGGATGAGCCTCGGCCGGCAGTTCGACGAACTCCACGAGCTCACCATCTGGTGAGGTGCCGGAGAAGACCAGGCCCGCCTCGGCCAGCTGCTCGCGATAGGCGTTGCCGACCTCGTAACGGTGCCGGTGGCGCTCCTCGACGGACGTCGTGCCGTAGGCGCCGGCGATGACCGAGCCCTCGGTGAGGGTGGCCGGGTAGGACCCCAACCGCATGGTGCCACCCAGGTCACCCGCACCGTCGACGAAGGCCCGCTGCTCCTCCATCGTGGCGATGACCGGGGCCGGGGTGTCGGGGTCGAACTCCGTCGAGCTGGCGCCCTCGATGTCGGCAACGTTGCGGGCGAACTCGATGACCATCGCCTGCAGGCCCAGGCAGATGCCCAGGGTGGGCACCTGCCGCTCGCGCGCCCAGCGCAGGGCACCGATCTTGCCCTCGATGCCGCGGATCCCGAACCCACCAGGCACCAGGACCGCGTCCACCCCGGCCAGTTCCTTGGTGGCGCCGGCCTCCGTGCGGCAGTCGTCGGAGGCCACCCAGCGGATGGACACCCGGGCGTCATTGGCGAAGCCGCCGGCGCGCAGTGCCTCGGTGATGGACAGGTAGGCGTCGGGCAGGTCGATGTACTTGCCGACCAGAGCCACCTCCACCTCGTGCTCGGGCTCGTGCACCCGTCGCAGCAGGGCGTCCCAGCCGGTCCAGTCGACGTCCCGGAAGGGCAGGCCGAGGGTGCGCACGACATAGGCGTCCAGGCCCTCACCGTGCAGCACCTTGGGGATGTCATAGATCGAGGGGGCGTCGACACAGGCCGCGACGCCATCGACCTCCACGTCGGACATCATCGAGATCTTGCGCTTGATCGACATCGGGATCTCCCGGTCGGCGCGCAGGACCAGCGCGTCCGGGGTGATGCCGACCTGGCGGAGCTGGGCCACCGAGTGCTGGGTCGGCTTGGTCTTCAGCTCACCACTCGGCGCGAGGTAGGGAACCAGCGAGACGTGCACGAAGAAGCAGTTGGCTCTCCCGAGGTCGTGCCGGACCTGCCGCGCCGCCTCCAGGAAGGGCAGCGACTCGATGTCGCCGACGGTGCCGCCGATCTCGGTGATGATGACGTCCGGGGTGTCCTCCGGCGCGAGCTCGTGGGCGTCGGCACGCATCCGGGCCTTGATCTCGTTGGTGATGTGCGGGATCACCTGGACCGTGTCGCCGAGGTACTCCCCGCGTCGCTCCTTGGCGATGACATCGTTGTAGACCTGACCGGTCGTCACATTGCCGCGGCCCCGCAGGTTGACGTCCAGGAAGCGCTCGTAGTGCCCGATGTCCAGGTCGGTCTCGGCGCCGTCCTCGGTCACGAAGACCTCACCGTGCTGGAACGGGTTCATCGTGCCGGGGTCGACATTGATGTAGGGGTCGAGCTTCTGCATGGTCACGCGCAGGCCGCGCCCTCGCAGAAGAAGTCCGAGGCTCGAGGCGGTCAGGCCCTTGCCGAGTGAGGAGGCAACTCCTCCGGTCACGAAGATATGTTTCGTCTGATCCACCACGGGCTGTCAGTCTACGTCACGTGACTCGGTGCTCGCCAAGGCACGCCGGTATGCCGTGAGCGCGGCCTGGGCAGCATCCTCGGCTGTGGGAAGCTCGGCTGCTCTGACCAGGGCTTTTGCCCGGAGGTCCGCGCGCAGCACCTGGTCCTGAAGGAGCGCGGTGATGGCAGCGCCCAGCGCGTCCGGGTCGTCAGCGGGCACCAGCAGCCCGGCTCCGTCCAGCACCTGCTCGGTGCCGCCGACGTCGGTCGCCACGACGGGTGCTCCAACGCTCAGGGCCTCCTGCAACCACACTGGCTGGCCCTCCCAGCGCGCTGCCGAGACGACCACGTCGGCGCTGGCCAGCAGGTCGGGGACGTCGGTGCGGTGCCCGAGCAGCACCACGGGGAGGTCGGCGCGGTCGATGCGACGTTGGAGTGCCTCGGCCTGCGGCCCCTCCCCGGCAATCACCACCAGCGCGTCCTCGGAGGTCGTCCCTGC
Source organism: Ornithinimicrobium murale (assembly GCF_003352835.1). GTDB lineage: Bacteria > Actinomycetota > Actinomycetes > Actinomycetales > Dermatophilaceae > Ornithinicoccus > Ornithinicoccus muralis. The sequence goes on from NZ_QLVD01000009.1 coordinate 11,630, forward strand.
GGCAACCAACGCGTCCAGCAGTCGGTCAAAACCCTTCTGGGGCGCCAGCCGACCGACGGCAACCGCCAGTGGAGTCCCGTCCTCGAGGCCCAGCTCCTGCCGCACGTCCGCGCGCTCCCGGGACGGCCGCGCGGTGGCGGCCGGCACAATGGCCGTGTCCACGTCACGGGCACCGCGCTCCCGGGCGACCTCGCAGAGGTCCTCGGACACGCCGAGCACCAGGTCTGCCCCGCGACACACCACCCGGTCCAGGTTCCAGTGGACGACCGCGGCGAGCCGGCCCTCGGGAGCCGCGTTGTGGGTGGTCACCACCAGCGGTGGCAGGTCTCCCGTGCGGGCGAGCACCGACAAGGCCCCTGCCCGCACCCCGTGGGCATGCACCACGTCGACCTCGCCCATCGCCTCCCGCAAGGCCGTCACCGTGCGGCGGTCCCGCTGGGGCAGCGGCCGGGATCCGATCTCGAGCGGCACGTGCTGCGCTCCTGCCTCGACCAGACGGAAGCGGGAGGCCACCACGGGAGGGCTGGCGACCACGACGGAGTGGCCCAGCCCGACGAGGCTGCGGGTCAGCTGCTCGACGTGTCGGCCCACTCCCCCCGCGACCACACCAGTCACCATCAGGATCCTGCTCACCCGCTCATCTAACCCCACGGCGCGCGATCCCTCCCATCACGTCCCGGTAGGCAGCCGGCGCGCCGACCCGCAGCGCCACCAGTGCGGCCACGATGACGGCGACGCCGGTGACCAACCCACTGGCCAGAGCGATAGGCCAGTGGGAGACGTCCACGCCACCGGCGAGCTCCCGGCCCGCCAGCACCAGCAGCGTGCCGCCCAGCACCCAGGTGGCCGGTCCCCAGATGCCGCGCGTCGATGCTGCTCCCCAGTGGTGCCGGACCAGCACGATCAGCAGGACGGCGGTCAGCGACATGCCGATCGAGCTGCCGAGCCCGAGGGTTGACAGGACTGCGCCCGGCTCGGGTGTGCGACCGGCGAGCCGAGCCATGGGGATCGCGGCGGCGACCAACCACCCGAGGGCCACGACACCGCCGGCGGCCAGCGCGGAGCCGCGGGCGTACAGGGCCCGCGACAACAGCGCCGTGAGAGCGAAGCCGGCCAGGCCGGGGGCATACCAGCCCACCGCCGTCGGGAGGGCCCGGATCGCCTCCTCCCCCGCGCCCCCGCCCCCGGCGTCGATAGCCAGGAACAGGCTGCCGACCTCCCGGCGCACCGCGACCAGGGCGACCGCCCCCACCACGCCGGCCATGGCCACAGCCAGCAGGGTCCGGCGCAGCACCGGCCCAGCATCCGCCGCGGTGAGCCGCGGGAAGGCGGCGGTGGCGAGCGGGACGGCCAGCACGGCATACGGGAGCAGGTAGGCGGTCTGCGCGTAGGTGTAGACGTTCAGTGTGCCGACGCCCTCGGCGGCGTTGCCGAGCCGCACCGTCACCAGGACGCACACCTGCTGGGCTGCGACGGCGACGAGCCCCGCGACGGCAAGCGTGCCGACGCGGCGGGCGGCCCCCTCAGGGAAGCGCCACGTCGGGCGCAACCGCACGCCCGCACGCCAGGTCGGGACCAGCAGGGGCAGGCTCAGGGCCACCACCCCGGCCGTGGTGCCCCAGGCGAGCAGCAGGATCGCCGCGCCGGGCGTGCCCTGCACGCCGCCGCTCGGGGTGACCCAGGCGCCGTAGGCGAGGTAGATGCCGATGACGACCAGGCTGGAGAGCAACGGGGCCACCGCGGCGGCAAGGAACCTGCGGTGGGCCTGGAGGACGCCCGACAGGATGATGCCGGCACCGTAGAGCACCACCTGCGGCGCGAAGACCGTCAGCATGGTCACCGCGGTGGACACCGCCCCTTCCCCGCACGCGGGGTCAGCGCCCAGGAGCACGGTCGCGATGGGGCGGGCCAGCAGCGCGACGAGCACCGCCAGCGGCAACAGGACCGCCAGCGCCCAGGTGAGCAGCGCGGATGCGGTGCGGTCCGCAAGATCCTCCCGGCCGCGGTTGAGATAGCCGGACACCAGGGGCACCACGACCGCAGCCAGGGCACCACCGGCGGCGATCTCGTACAACGCGTTCGGCACGAGGTTGGCGGTCTGGTAAATCTCGCCGACGCAGGTGGCCCCCACCCCGTTGCTGAAGGCCAGCCAGCGGCCCAGTCCGACGACGCGACCCAGCAGGGTCACGATCGCGATGAGGCCGGCCGCGCCGGCGATGCTGCCGGCCAGCACCCGCGGACTCGGCATCCCGGGCTGCCCTGGGCCACTCATCCTGTGCTCACCACGTCGTCGCCACGCTCTCAGGCCTGCGCGGGCGCCCGCCCGAGCTCATCGAGCCAGCGCAGGGGCGGTGTGGCCTCGATGACCCTGGTGAAGCTCACGCGCTCCGAGGCGAGGGTGAGGGCGGTGACGACGGTCAGGGACGCGGTGCGTGCCGCCGGTCCCTGGCGCTGGACCAGCGCCAACCCGAGGGCGGCACCGAGCGGGTTGGCCCCGGTGTCGCCCAGCATGCTCCGCCCGGCGAGGTCGTCGGGCAGCAGGGCCAGGGCTGCGCCGAGGGTCACCGCGCCGCCTGGGGAGCCCGGCCCGGTCCCCACCAACGGCATACCGGTCAGGACGCCGACCTTCAGCGCCCGTCCCGGCCGCAGATCGAACAGGTTGGCGAGGTTGGCGGCCCCGGCCACGACGGCCCCACCGGCCAGGCTCCCCCACACGGTGGTGAGCACCGATGAACCCTCCGGGCTGCGCGTCGCACCGGCCTGGTGTGCGTCTGCCCGCTGCCGGTCGTGCACATCCTGCAGGGCGACGGCCACCAGGCCGGTTGCGGCCAGTCCGATGACCTTGATGGCCCCGGTGGTGACCCGGCCATGGGCCAGTTCCCGCAGGTGACCGGCCAGCCCCTTGCGGTCGGTGTCCTGCCGGAGGTCGTCGAGGGCCCCGAGGGCGCCGGCGCCCAGGGAGGCCACGGCATACGGGAGGGCCGTGCTCCTCCACTGTGCGCCGGTCAGCAGGGCGGTGCCGGTGGTGCCGGCGACCAGCGCGACACCTTCGAGGAGCGTCACCGGATCGCCTCGGTGGTTGGTGCGTTCCCAGCGAGCCGCCCAGGGCCGCGAACGGTGCGCCTGCAAGCGGCGCCACACCAGGGTGGTGCCGGCGGTGCCCGCGGCCGTGAGCAGGGCGTCCCGCAGCAGCCTCACGGGGTCGGGGTGCCGGTGGTCGGGACTGGGTCATTCGTGCCGGTCGCGCCATCCGTCCCGGTGGCGCCATCCGTGCCGGTCGCACCGTCCGTGCCGGTCGCACCGTCCGTGCCGGTCGCGCCATCCGTGCCGGTCGCACCGTCCGTGCCGGTCGCACCGTCCGTGCCGGTCGCACCGTCCGTGCCGGTCGCACCATCCGTGCCGGTCGGCTCCTCCGGGGCCATCGGTCCCACCTGGCTCGTCTCACTGTCCGCCGGGTCCCGGGTGTCTCCACCGGACTCCTCGCCCTCGCCCTCACCGGGGGCGGGCGGGAGCGTGGGCCCAGGGATCGGCGGCTCTGCCTGCTCGGCCGCGGGTTCAGGCACGTTGGGCAACGGGGCAACGGCATCGGTCCCAACACCCCAGTGGCCGGCCTCGCCCTCGATCATCCACCGGAGGCCGAGGACCGCAGCCAACTGGCCGCCCGGGCCCTCCACGTTGTCGACGCTGGCCACCGAGTCTGCGATGGCGGACTCTGCCCGGACCCCGCGGATGATCGGGGACTCCGCCGCCTGCACGGGATCGGCATAGCTCTCGGTTCCATAGCCGGCCACGATCGTGGGGACCTCTAGTGCGCCGAGGGCCGCGACGAGCCCCAGTGCCTGCTCCAACCGCGGGCTGCCAGCCTCATCCTCCTCGACCTGCTCGACCTGAAGGTCACCAGTGATCACCACGAAGGTGTCCGGAGGCTCCGGGAACTCCGGGGCCTCACTGTCAGCCCAGTTCGTCGAGTAGAAGTCGAGCTCCTCCAGTCGGTCGGAGGCCATCCGCCATGCTCCGCTGGCCGTCCCCTCGTCGCGCCCCGCCAGGGCCGCAGCCATCACAGTCTCCAGGGTCGGCTCCGCACCCTCGCGCGGTTCGGGGTCGTCGACCTCCGATGCGAGCTCGGCCGCGGCCTCGTGCCGGGTGGCCTGAGCCTCTGGGTCGTGCCAGGCGTCGCCGACCCGCACGGTCAGCACCACGGCAGCACCAGCGGCGGTCATGTGCTCCTGCACCTGACCAACGATGTTGCGGTCCGCCCCCGGCAACGTGACGAGCGCAACACGCCGCCCGGTCAGCTGGTTGGCTGTCAGGGCCGGCGTCATGATCTGGAAAGCCTGGTCCTTGAGCTGCTCCCGGTTCTGGGCCTGGTCCAGTTGGGCCCGCAGACCGTTGCGTTCCTCACGCAGGTCCTTGACCTGTCCCTCGAGGGTGGAGGAGATCTCCTGCCCCAGCGGTCCGGCGCCCAGCACGATACCGACAGCGAGCGCCATGAAGACGGCCACGAGAGAGACCACGTGGTAGCGAAAGTCGATCACCCGAACAGGCCTCCGATCAGGGCGAGCAGGTCGTCCCACCGCACTGCCAGGACACCCATGGCGGTGCGACCACCTGGTGTGGCTGCGAGGGCCGCCAGCACGGACAACATTCCGGCCAGGACCAGCCAGGTCAGGGCAGCAGAGGAGATGCGGCTGCGATAGAGCAGGCTCACACCCTTGGCATCGACCAGTTTGCTGCCCAACCGCAGGCGGGTCAGGAAGGTGGACGCCATGCCCTGCCGGCCCTTGTCGAGGAACTCGATCAAGGTGGCGTGCGTGCCGACCGCGACAATCAGCTCGGCGCCCTTGCCGTCGGCCAGCAGCATCGCCACGTCCTCGCTGGTGCCGATCGCCGGCAGCGCGATCGCGTCCTCGATGCCCAGCGCCTCGACACGCTCCAGCCCCGGCGCGCGGCCGTCCCGGTAGGCGTGCACGATGATCTCGGCCCCGCTGCGCAGCGCAGCGTCGCCGACGGAGTCCATGTCTCCGACGATCAGGTCCGGGCGGTAGCCCAGCTCCAGCAGCGCATCGGCTCCCCCGTCCACGCCGATCAGCACCGGGCGGGCCTCCCGAATGAACGGGCGCAGTGTCTGCAGGTCCTCCTTGTAGTGGTAGCCCCGCACCACGACCAGCACGTAGCGGCCCTCGATCTCGGTCCGGATCTCGGGCAGACGGATCCCGTCGAGCAGCAGCTCCCGCTCCTCGCGGACATACTGCATCGTGTTGCGCGAGAAGGCCTCGATCTGTTCGGAGATGTTGCCGCGTGCCTCTTCCATGGCCTCCTCGATCGAGGCCAGGTTCAGACGTGTGCCCTCGGCCACCACCGTGCCCTCCACGATGACCTGCGCATCCACGACGCGACCAGTCACGCCCTCGGTGACCTGGGTCAGCAGCGCCTCGCCTGCACGGTCTATCAGCGGCACACCGGCTTCCACAAGGATCTTCGGGCCGAGGTTGGGGTAGGCACCGCTGATGGAGGCAGCAGCGTTCACGACGGCGGCGGGCTTGCACGCCACCAGGGCGTGAGCACTCACCTGGTCCAGGTCCTGGTGGTTGATCACCGCGATGTCACCGTGGGCCAGCCGTTTGGTGAGGTTCTTGGTGCGTGCGTCGACCCGCACGGGTCCCTCGACCGTCGGGCCGTCAGGGACGGCCTCGGGAACGGGGGATCTGGACAGGCTCATAGTGGCCCCCATCGTGCCACGGTTCGGGGGTCGTGCCCGTCCAGGCCAGCCGAGGAGCAGTCGTATGCCGCACGCCTCACCCTGGCCGCGTGGCCCACCTCACCCTGGCCGCGTGGCCCAACTCACCCTGGGCCACGGGCACCTCGTGCCTCACCGCCTCGCCAGCATCGCCGGGTGGCTCACCTCAGCCGTGTAGCCGGCTCGGCGCGTGTTCCTCCACCAACTCTCGGGCGTGGTCCAGCGCCGCCTGGCTGTCGGTCACCCCTCCGAGCATGCGGGCAACCTCGGCGACCCGATCCTCTCCCACCACCGAGCGCACGTCGCTGGCGGTGATGGCCCCGTCGGAGCTCTTCAGCACCACATGGTGGCTGTCGGCGAAGGCCGCGACCTGCCCGAGGTGGGTCACCACGATCACCTGCGCCGTCCGGGCGAGGGCCGCCAGCCGGGCTCCAAGGTCAAGGGCGGCCGCACCACCCACGCCTGCATCGACCTCGTCGAAGACATAGGTGGGCACGTCGCCCTGTGCCGAGACCACCTCGAGGGCGAGCATGACGCGGGAGAGCTCACCACCAGAGGCTGCCCGGGTGACGGTGCGAGGAGGCGCACCAGCATTGGCGGCGAGCAGGATCTCCACCTCGTCCAGTCCGTGCGACCACGCCCGCACCCGTGCACCGTCAGATAGCTCGAGTCCCTCGGGGTCTGTCTTGTGCCGGACCTCGACCTGCACCCGGGCGCCGGTCATGGCCAGGTGCGCCAGCTCGGCCTCCACGCGGGTGCCCAGGCTGTCCGCCGCGATCCGGCGCACCTGCGTGAGCGCGGCACCGGTCGTCGCCAACTGCTCGCCCAGACGGTCCACCTCAGCCCGGAGCTCGGCGATCCGGTCGTCGGAGCCGTCCAGCTCACTGAGCTCCGCGGCGGCCTGACGGGACCAGGTGAGCACGGCGGCGCTGCTGTCGCCGTACTTGCGCAGCAGAGCGGTCAGGACCGACCGACGTTCCTGGACCCAACCCAGCCGAGAGGGGTCCACGTCGATGCCGGAGGCGTAGGTCGCCAGGTCTCCAGCCAGGTCCGCAGTCAGATAGCTCAGCTCGTCCAGGCGCTTGCCGAGGTCGGTCAGCTCAGGGTCGTGCTCGGCGACCGGAGCGAGCGCCTGGCGTGCCGCGGCCAACTGCTCGACGACGGGGCGCAGGTCGTCCACGACCGCGTCGTCCCCGCCAGACAGCAGCACATGCACCGTCTCCGCCGCCTGGCGCAGCCCGTCGGCGTGCGCGAGTCGCTGTTCCTCGACCAGGAGCTCCTCCTCCTCATCCTCCTGCGGGTCGACGGCCTCGATCTCCTCGAGGGCCGAACGCAACAGGTCGGCCCGCAGCGTCCGCTCGGCGCCGGCGGTGCTCAGCCGCTGCAGCTCCTCGCGTGCCCTGCTCCAGGCCCGGTGGGTCGCGACGTAGTCGTCCAGGGCGCTGGCCACCGCTGCACCGCCGAAGGTGTCGAGCAGCACCCGGTGCTGCTCGGGGGCGCGCAGCCGCCACTGGTCCGCCTGCCCGTGAACGGCCATCAGGTGCTCGCCGACCTCGGTCAGCACCCCGACCGGGGCCGTGCGCCCACCCACGTGGGCCCGCGACCTGCCCTCGGCGCTGACCGTGCGGACCAGGATCAGCCCGTCCTCGGTCTCGCCGCCCGCGGCCTCGACCCGCTGGGCCGCCGGGTGGTCGGGAGGCACGTCAACCTCTCCTTCGACGACGGCGGAGGCAGCGCCGGAGCGCACCATCCCCGAGTCGGCGCGGGCGCCGAGCAGCAACCCGAGTCCCGAGACGACCATGGTCTTGCCCGCACCGGTCTCGCCGGTGATGACGTTGAGGCCCGGGGACAGTTCGAGCTCGGCGTCCTCGATGACGCCAAGTCGTTGGATGCGGATGCGAGTCAGCACGCTCGCACTCTAGGTGGCCACGCCGTCAGGCTTGCCGCGCCACCCGGTGACCGGGAGGGCGAACTTGGCCACGAGGCGGTCGGTGAAGGGTTGCGAGGACAACCTGGCCAGTCGGACCGGGGTCTGGCTGCGTCGCACCTCGATGCGGGCGCCGGGCGGCAGGTCGACGGTCCGCCGACCGTCGCACCACATGACCCCGTGGGTCGTGGCGTGCGGCACCACCTCGACCGCGACCCTCGTGTCGGGCCCGAGCACCACCGGTCGCGCGAACAGGGCGTGGGCGGAGATGGGGACCACCAACATGGCCTGCACGTCCGGCCACACGATGGGACCGCCGCCAGAGAAGGCGTAGGCCGTGGAGCCGGTCGGGGTCGCGACGACCACGCCATCACACCCCCAGGTGGACAGCGGACGACCGTCGATCTCGACGGTGAGCTCCAGCATCCGCTCTCGAGCGGACTTCTCGATGGAGGCCTCGTTCAGTGCCCACGTGTGGGAGACCAGGTCGCCGTCGCGGTAGACGTCAACCTCCAGACTCATCCGCTCCTCGACCTCGTAGTCCCTGGCGACGATGCGGTCCACGACTCCGGCTGTCTCGTCCCGCTCGGCCTCGGCGAGGAAGCCGACCCGACCGTGGTTGATGCCCAGCAGCGGGATGCCCGCCCCACGGGACACCTCGGCTCCGCGCAGGATGGTGCCGTCACCGCCGAGGATGACCACCAGCTCCGCGCCGGCTGCCAGGGCGGCGACCTCCGGGTCGTCCTCCAGGCTGTCCCACCCCTGCTCCAGCTCGTGCACCTCGATGCCCTCGTCGCGCAGCCGTCTGGCGACCTCGGTCGCCAGGGCGGGCAGGTCCGGGCGGTTGGCGTGCGTGACGACCAGGATCCGACGGGTCATCTAGTCGTCCTCCCGGGTCAGGTCACGGATGCGGGCGGCCAGGACGCCCGCACTCATCATGCCTGGTTGGTATGCCGCGAGCCACAGCAGGTACTCGATGTTGCCGTGGGTGCCGGTCACCGGTGACCGGTCCAGCCCGTGCACCAGCCAGCCGAGCCCGGTGGCCGTCTGCACCACCTGCTGCAACGCCCGGACACGCTCCTGGGAGGAGGTCACCACGCCCCCGTGTCCCAGGTGCTCTCGGCCCACCTCGAACTGGGGTTTGACCAGGAAGAGCACATCACCTCGGGGCTCCACCAGTGGTGCCACGGCAGGCAGCACCAGTCTCAGGGAGATGAAGGAGACGTCGCCGACGACCAGCTCGAAGGTGCCCAGCTGGTCGCGGGTGACGTCCCGGATGTTGGTGCCCGGCAGGTCCGTGACACGCTCGTCGGCGGCGAGGTCGGGGGCGAGCTGGTCCCGGCCGACGTCGAGGGCGGTGACGTGGGCCGCCCCGTGTTCGAGCAGCACTTGCGTGAAGCCGCCGGTGGAGGCGCCGACGTCCAGGCAGCGGCGACCCCGCACGTGCAGCATGTGCTCCTCGGAGCCTGAGGGTTCGCCCCACGCGGACAGCGCATGCACCAGCTTCAGGGCACCACGCCCAACCCACCTGCTGTCCGCCGCCTCGGTGACAGTCACCTGCTGGCCCGGCGCCACGGCATACGACGCCTTGGTGATGACCCGGTCCGCGACGCGGACCGCTCCGTTGTGGATCAACCGCTGCGCCAGCGTGCGGGAACGCGCCAGGCCCTCGCGGACCAGGTACTGGTCCAGCCGACCGTCTGCGCTCACGGTCTCAGGACTGTTGGCCACCGGCGACACGTTGCATGGCCGCCGCCGGGCCGTTGCCTGGCGAGGACTCTGCAAGACGCTCCTGGAGGTGGCGCTGGGCCTGGGTGGCGGCCTCGGCACGCTCGCTCAACGGCTGGTGCGCGGTGCCCACATAGGTCTGGAGCACCTCGTCGACCACGGAGTCGCCTGTCTCGGGGATCGCCTGGCTCATGCGGGCAGCCTATCGCGGCACAGACTCGTGGATCAGTTGTGTCCACAGGCCCGCGCGTTCCATCCGATGGCCTCACTCCCAGTGCGCGCCCAGATCCACGATCGTCTCGACAATGTGGTCGGGCTGCTGGCTGGCTCCGGCAGCGGCAACGTCGTGGCGCCCGTGGACGCCGGTCAACACCAGGGCGGTGGCCAGGCCAGCTCGGCCAGCTCCCTCGATGTCGGTGTCGAGCCGATCGCCGATCATGAGCACGTCCTGGGCCGGGAGGCCCAACCGTTGCAGCGCGATCTCAAACGCTGGCGGATGTGGCTTGCCGGTCACCAGGTCGGGTTGCCGACCGGTCGCGTGGGCGACCGCGGCCACCAGAGCACCGTTGCCCGGCGCCTGTCCACGCTCCAGAGGCAACGTGGCATCGGTGTTCGTGGCCACCCAGTAGGCGCCGCTGGAGACAGCCAGAGTCGCCTCAGCCAGGTCGGCCCACCCCAGGTTCCTGCCGAGCCCCTGGACGACGGCAGCCACGGACTGGGTGCCGCCCTGTTCCACGACCTGTGCTGGCACGACCACCGACAGTCCCTCGTCCTCCAGTGCCGCAGCCACACCCGGCCCACCGACGGCCAGCACCTGCTTCCCGTCAGGGACCGGGTGGTGCTGGCGCAGATAGCTCGCCGCGACCTGAGAGCTGTTCAGCACCTCGTCTGGGTGGGCCTCGACGCCGAGCGCCTGCAGGTGGTCTGCCACCTCTGTGGGCAGTCGGGCCGCGTTGTTGGTCAGGAACAGGATCGGCAGACCAGCCGACCGTGCGACGGCAAGGCCCTCCACGGCGCCCTCACACGCGGTCTCGCCGCGATAGACCACGCCATCGAGGTCGCACACCAACCCCCGGTAGGTCACCGGTCCGTGCCGCGATCGCCGGACGCCGATCCATCGGTGCTCCCCCGGTCCGGGCCCTCGCTCGGCGGCTCAGGGTCGTCGGCGGGCTGGTCTGTGCCGGTGACGGGCTGGTCCGTGCCGGAGGGCTCTGCCTCATCCTCGCCGAAGTCGGTGATGTCGATGCCATCAAGGTCCCCGAGGCGGTCGGCGGCGTCGGTGATCCCATCCCGATCGGCTTCGAGCGATCGCGCAAACCATGTCCGCGCCTCACCGGCGTCCCCTACGCCGAGGAGGGACTCTGCATAGGCGTAGTACAGCCGCGCCGACCAGGACCGCCCCGGCGGGCTGGCCCGCACCAGATCGCGCAGCGTCTGGACTGCTGCCTGGTCCTGACCCAGATCGCGGCGGGCGCCGCTCACCACGATGGCCAGCTCCACCCGGTCCGCGGCGCCCAGCGCCTGCGCCTCCGGCTCTTGGGCCAGCTCGATGGCACGATCGGGCCGGCCGAGGCCCCGCTCGACGTCCGCGATGTGCGGCAGGAGGTGGTTGGATCCACTGAGTCTGCGGGCCGTCCGAAACTCACGCAGCGCTTCGGCCCACTCTCCCCGGCGGTAGTGCACAAAGCCAAGAACCTCACGCACGATCGCAACGCGGCCAGCCCGCCGTGAGGCATTCTCCGCGTGTGCGAGGGCACCATCCAGGTCCTCGGCGGCCAGGCACTCCCCGGTGGCCACGAGGTGGCGCGCCACCCCGTCTGCGTTCTCCTTGCTGAGCGTCAGCAGTTCCCGACGAGCCGCCCGGTCCAACTGGCCGGCCTCGATGTGCTCCGGGATCTCCGGCTCCGGCTTGCGCTCCGGACGGGCCCGATAGACACGGTTGTCATCAGCACCGGCCGCACGCCCGGTGCCACCCCGCGCAGAGTGACCGCGGTAACCCCCGTCACGCCGGTCATCGTCACGCCTGGGCCCACGCCGCTCCGAACCTCCGAAACGGCCACCGTCTCGTGGGTCATCGTCCCGGCGCGGCCGGCGACCACCCGATGACCCGAAACCACCGCCACCACGCCGATCTTCCTCGCGGCGCGGCCCTCGACCACCGGAGCTTCCAGAGCCACCGCTGCGTCGGTCGTCCGACCGGCGCGGCCCACGGCCACCCGAGCCTCCGGAACCGTCGCCCCGACGCTCGCCACCACGTTCGCCACCACGAGGGCGACCCTCAGAACGCGCATCACGCCGACGGTCGCCATCATCGGCCCGTCGCCCACGGGGGTCCCTTCGTGGCTCCCCCTCAGGGGTGTCCGGCGTCTCCTCAGCCATGCGGCCTCCTCGTTTCAGTTCTCGGGCAGTCTACGCCGCGGGAGATCTCTGGGTTACTCGGCTCGAACCCGCCATCCCATCACCTCCACACATGCGTCTAGCCCCACCCGAACCTGGTGGTTTGGGTGGGGCTAGATCAAATGTTTGTCCGGCGGTGTCCTACTCTCCCACACCGTCTCCAGTGCAGTACCATCGGCGCTGAGAGGCTTAGCTTCCGGGTTCGGTATGTGTCCGGGCGTTTCCCTCTCGCTATGGCCGCCGTAA
>NZ_QLVD01000020.1 GCF_003352835.1 Ornithinimicrobium murale
CGCGCGCCAGACGGCGCACGGCACATCGATGACCTCGACCTGCCGCAACGCCGAACCGCAGCCTGGCAGGAAGCCACCAACCCGACCAAGGCCACATCGACTGGCAACTCACCGCGACCGACGCCCGGATCACACTCCGTCATCTATACCCAGATCTTGAGACGCGACGGTCTACTAGGGTGACGATTATGCAGGCGACGGTGCACACGTTCGACCCGGTCACGGCCGCCGGGAGCCTCATCCTGGACACCGGCAAGGTGCTCCCCTTCGAGTCGACGGTCTTTGAGCACAGCAGCCTGCGCCATCTGCGCCTCGGTCAGCGGCTGAGCATCGAGGTGACCGGTGACCCCGAGTCCGGGGACGCGACGGTGACGCGCCTGTGGATCGTCGGCATCGGCCCGGACGAGCAGATCCGCTGACCCTCCGCCTCGCAGTTGCATGAATCCGCTTGTCCCGTAGTGTGAATCGGGTCCTCTAGACCAACGACGGAATGGAGCACCGGTGAACAAGGCAGAGTTGATCGACAGGCTGAGCACCCAGTTGGGTAGTCGCCGAGATGCCACCCTCGCCGTCGAGGCGCTCGTGGACGTCGTCATTCGTGAGGTGACGGCTGGTGGCAGCGTCGGGATCACCGGTTTCGGCACGTTCGAGCGCGCCGACCGTGCACCCCGCACCGGCCGCAACCCACGCACCGGTGAGAGCGTCCCGATCGCCGGCACGAGCACTCCACGGTTTCGCCCCGGCACCTACTTCAAGCAGGTGGTGAACGAACCCAAGGCGCTGCCCTCTGACGGGCTGGCCGGTGGCCGCGCCCCCGCCGGTGGGGTCACTCCCCGACAGGCCGCCGCCAAGGGCGGGACACGCAAGAAGGCAACCAGCAAGGCGACCGGGACAGCCAGTCGCGGGGCACGCAAGACGACCTCCTCGCTCGTGGCCGCCGAGGACGTCGCGGCGGTGGAGACCGAGCTCAAGGACTCCGCCCGCAAGACCCTGAAGAAGTCACACGAGGCGGACAAGAAGAGCAAGAAGGGCAAGGGCAACAAGAGCACCGCGTCGGACAAGGGCAAGAAGAAGGACAAGAAGTCCAAGAAAAAGTAGCCCGACCAGGTCACCGGCCTCAGGAGGCATCCGACCTGGACCCCTGAAGGCACGGGGCCACCGGGCCCAGACGGAGTGCCAGCGTTCTCCGGGCAAAGGAGAAACCCCCGGCCAGAGATTGCGTCTGACGAGGGGTTCTGCCCTTGTAGCCCCGACGGGATTCGAACCCGCGCTACCGCCTTGAGAGGGCGGCGTGCTAGGCCGCTACACAACGGGGCCCTAGCTGCTGCTGCCAGGCGAGCCGGACAGCGGGTGGAAGACTACCGCAGAACGGCGGGACTTCCGAATGGACAGTGCCGCAGGGGCATTGACCAAGCTGGGGTACCAGGACTCGAACCTAGAATGACGGTACCAGAAACCGTAGTGTTGCCGATTACACCATACCCCAAGGGGGTATCACCGTGGCTGTGACCCGAGGGCCTCATGCACCGGTGAACCGAGGACTGATACTACCCGGCCGGTCGCGCCCCACCCAAATCGGTCCGGTGGGCCGGGTGCGTGTGGCTGACGGGTGAGGGCATCGAGGAGTCCGCCGAGGCCACCGGACCAGCCGGTCACAGGGAGGCGCGCAGGCCCCGGAGGCGGGCCACCGTCGAGGCCTTGCCGAGGATCTCCATCGACTCGAACAGCGGCGGGGAGATCCGCTGGCCGGACACGGCCGTGCGCAGCGGCCCGAAGGCAAACCTGGGCTTGATGCCCAACCCGTCGACGAGCGCCTCGCGCAGAGCCGCCTCGATCCGCGCGTGGTTCCAGTCGGGCTGGGCCCCCAGCGTGTCGGGGATCGCTCCGTCGATCGGCTCCAGCGCTGCCAGGGCGGCATCGAGCACCGTGCCGGCGTCCTCCTTGAGCTGGCCGCGGGCATCGTCGGCGATCGGCAGGTCCGCGTCCGCTGTGTAGAAGGGCGCGATCAGGGGCACGGCGTCGGTGAGGGTCACGATCCGGGTCTGGACGAGCTCGGCGACCGCTTCGAGGCGACCCAGCTCCGGCAGGCTCGGCTGGTCGGAGAGCACGCCCGCGGTCTGCAGGTAGGGCAGCAGTCGGGAGGCGACGTCGCCGGGCTCGAGCTGGCGCAGGTAGTGGCCGTTGAGCCAGTTGAGCTTCTCCAGGTTGAACACCGGGCCGACCGTGTTGACCTTGCCCCAGTCGAAGCCCGCGCTGAACTCCTCGAAGGTGAAGACCTCGCGCTCGGTGCCGTCTTCCTCGATGATCGGCGGATAACCGAGCAGGGCCAGGAAGTTGACCAGGGCCTCGGGCAGGTAGCCCTGCTCCTTGAACCAGGTGAGCCGCGCCCAGGGGCTCTTGCGCTTGGAGATCTTGGCCTTCTTCTCATCGCGCAGGAGCGGCATGTGGGCGAACTGAGGCACCGGGAGTCCGAGCCACTGATAGAGCAGCACGTGCTTGGGGGTGCTGGAGATCCACTCCTCACCACGCACGACGTGGGTGATGCCCATCTCGTGGTCGTCCACCACCACGGCCAGGTGGTAGGTGGGGAACCCGTCCGCCTTGACGATCACCTGGTCATCGGGCCGGGGTGCGGAGACCTCGCCGCGCACCAGGTCCGTGAAGACCAGCGGCGCATCGTCGGGGATGAGCATGCGCACGACGGGCGTCTCACTAAAGCCCGGCAGCTCGGCCCGCTCCTCGCGCGTTCTGCCGTGGCAGAGTCGGTCGTAGCCGGTGGGCTGCTTCAGCTTCTGCTGCTTCTCGCGCATCTGCGTGAGTCGCTCCCCCGAGCACCAGCACAGGTAGGCGTGCCCGTCGGCCAGCAACCGATCGGCATACGGCCGGTAGGTGTCCAGCCGCTCGGACTGCCGGTAGGGCTCACAGGGCCCACCCCGGTCCGGCCCCTCGTCCCAGGTGAGCCCGAGCCAGGACAGTGTGTCGTAGATCTGCTGCTCGCTGTCCTCCTGGAACCGCGCCCGGTCGGTGTCCTCGATGCGCAGCACGAACCGGCCGCCCTGCTGGCGTGCGAAGGCAAGGTCGAACATCGACATGTAGGCCGTGCCGACGTGCGGGTCTCCGGTCGGGCTGGGTGCAACGCGCAGCCGGACTGCGCCGGGCAGCCCCTCTGCGGGGTCCGCGGTCGGCGCCCCGGTCGGGTCGGTCAGGGGCTCGGTGCTGGGGGTGTGTGCCTGCTCAGTCATGGTGGCCCGAGCCTATCGCCATGGCGACTCCCTTCAGGACGCTGTCGGGCAGAGTGGCTCCTAGCCCAGCATCGCCTCGGTGAGGGACTCCTGCACCCAGGTGAGGAAGTCGTAGTAGGCCATCTGCTGGACGGCGGAGGGCTCCATCTCACCCTCGCCCCGGACGGTCGCCGCGAACTCCTCGTGCAGCCGTTCGGAGTCCTCCTCGGTGCGCATCGCCAGCCGCTCCCCCAGGATCAGCCGGATATCGGTCAGGGCCATCGTCATCGCCCTGGCCTGGTCCGCGTCCAGGGCGACTGTCACCGGGTCGGTGGGCTCGTGGTCCCCGTCCTCGGGGAGCGCCTCGCTCAGTGCCGTGATGGTGGTGGCCAGGTTGGCTGCCTTGCGCGACCGCAGGGTGTGCTCGGTGAGCCGCCGGAACTCCGTGGCCTGCTCTGCGTCGGTGCGATGGGCCGGTGGCAGCAGTCGCCGCAGCGCCGGGTCACTGGGCTCCTCGGGGTCGGCGGTGCCACCGAGCCCGGCGACCAGGTCCAGGAAGGGGTCACCAGTGTCTTCGCGCTCGGGTGCCACGAAGTCGTGGGTCAACCGGAGCAGGTGGAGCACGACCGCGACCTCCCCGGTGTCCCACGTGGCGGTGAACCGCCCGTGACGGGCACGGAACATCGTCGCCATCAGTCGTCCTTCTGGAAGGTCGCCCAGAGTCCGTAGCCATGCATGGCCTCCGTGTCGGCTTCCATCTTCTCGCGGGTGCCGGTGGAGACCACAGCCCGCCCCTCCTCGTGCACCTGCAGCATCAGCTGCTGCGCCTTCTCCCGCGGGTAGCCGAAGTGGCTCTGGAAGACCCAGGAGACATAGGACATGAGGTTGACCGGGTCGTTCCACACGATCGTGACCCACGGCAGATCGGCCTCCGGCCGGTCGAGCACGGCCACCTCGCCGGCCTCCCGCGGGCCGGGGGCGGTGGGACCGGTCGATGCGGAGAACGAGGGCGTTGACACGCTGCCCACTGTACGGTGGGCCGGGACCGGAACATTCCGGCGGCGCGACCGCGGCTCACCCGGCCAGGCTGCGCACCAGCAGTGTCACGGCGGAGGCGGCACAGACCACCAGCATGATGGTGCGGATGCGGACCGCTGAGACCCGGCGGCCCACCCTCCGAGAGAGCCAGAGGCCCGCCAGCAGGCAGGGTGTGAGCAGCGCGGCCAACCAGATCTCGCGGGTGTGCAGCTGCCCGCTGATGCCCAACCCGGCCAGGCTGATCACCGCGCCCAGGGCAAAGTAGACCGCCAGCGTGCTCCGGATCTGCACCGGCGACCGGTGCTGATACAGGATCGCGATGGGCGGACCACCGATCGAGGTCGCGGTCGAGGTCACACCGGAGACGACCCCGGCACCGACCAGGGTGCTGGGCGTGATCGGCACCGTCACCGTGTGCCAGGTGAGCAGGACGGCCACGAGGACCATCACCCCGACAGCGACAGACAGCTGCCGCTCGGTGAAGACCGCCACGAGCCACACACCGAGCACGGTCCCGGGGATGCGGCTCGGCAACGACCAGGCCAGGCCGCGCCAGTCGATCTGCTCCCGGTTGCTGGCCAGCTGCAGCACCGGCAGGACCACCGCCGTGCACAGCAGCAGCCCGGGCATCAGCTCGGGCGCGACCAGTGTCGCGATCGGCGCACCCACCAGACCCAGGCCCAACCCGACCAGGCCCTGCACCAGCGTCCCGACGAGGAGGGCCAGGGCGATGACGGCCAACGCCCACAGCGGAACCCCGAGAATCACGAACTCACCCTAGAGTGCTGCGGGTGACCGCACTGAACAGCCCGCGCACCTCACTGCTGACCGACCACTACGAGCTGACCATGCTCCAGGCCACGCTCGCCAGCGGCCATGCCGATCGCCGCTGTGTCTTCGAGGCCTTTGCCCGGCACCTCCCGGAGGGACGGCGCTACGGCGTCGTCGCCGGGACCGGACGCTTCCTGGAGGCGCTGACCGACTTCACCTTTGGTGCCGAGGAGATCGACTTCCTGCGTGAGACCAGGGTCGTCAATGACCAGACGTTGGAGTGGCTGGCGAACTACCGGTTCACCGGTGACATCTGGGGCTATGCCGAGGGTGAGTGCTATTTCCCGGGCTCGCCGCTGCTGATCGTGGAGTCGACCTTCGCCGAGGGGGTGATCCTGGAGACGCTCGCCCTGTCGATCCTCAACTTCGACTCGGCCGTGGCGGCCGCGGCCTCCCGGATGGCGGCCACCGCCGACGACCGTCCGTGCATCGAGATGGGCTCGCGCCGCACCCATGAGGCGGCCGCGCTGGCCGCCGCGCGCGCGGCATACATCGCGGGTTTCGCCTCCACCTCCAACCTGGAGGCCGGGCGCCGTCACGGGATCCCCACCAAGGGCACCGCAGCGCACTCGTTCACCTTGCTGTACGACTCCGAGCGGGAGGCCTTCGCCGCCCAGTTGGAGAGTCTGGGGCTGACCACGACGCTGCTGGTCGACACCTATGAGGTGAGCGGCGCGGTCGAGCTCGCCGTCGAGCTGGCCGGCCCGACCCTGGGTGGCGTGCGGTTGGACTCCGGTGACCTGATCTCCCAGGCCCACGAGGTGCGCGCCCAGCTCGACGCCCTGGGTGCCACCGACACCCGGATCGTGGTCACCTCCGACCTGGACGAGTTCGCCATCGCCGCCCTCCAGTCCGCCCCGGTCGATGCCTACGGCGTCGGGACCCGTGTGGTGACCGGCTCCGGGGCACCCGCGGCAGGACTGGTCTACAAGCTGGTCGCCCGTGAGGACGCGCGGGGACGGATGGAGGGCGTGGCCAAGGCCAGCAAGGACAAGGCCTCTGTTGGCGGGCGCAAGCACGCCCTGCGTCGACGCAACATGACGGGCGTCGCGCACGAGGAGCGCATCGGCATCGACATCGCTCCGGTCGACGACGGTGACGACCGCGACCTCCTGGTGCACCTCGTGCGCGACGGCGAGGTCCTCGTGCCGACCGATGCCCGGACTGCTCGCGAGCACCACGCACGGTCCCTCGCCGAACTGCCTACCAAGGGTCTGCGGCTCTCCCACGGCGACCCGGCGATCCGCACGGTCTATGAGGACGAGCTGAGCCGCACGGAGGTCGAGGAGGACTGACCTGCAGGACGGTTGCTTCCCGACCACGCGCCGCGGGCCCGCGGCGCAGGGGCTCCTTTCTTCCTCCGCAGGGAGCGCCTACCGTAGGGGTTATGACTCGCGCGCTGATCATCGTGGACGTCCAGCTCGACTTCTGTGAGGGCGGGTCCATGGCCGTGGAGGGCGGCAGCGACGTCGCGGGCGGGATCACCGAGCACGTGATCGCCCACGGCCAGGAGTATGCCGCCGTCGTCGCCACCGCGGACTGGCACATCGACCCCGGTGAGCACTGGTCGGATCAGCCGGACTTCGTCGACTCCTGGCCGGTGCACTGCGAGGCAGGGACGGCCGGGGCCGAGTTCCGTCCCGAGCTGGCCGGCGCCCTGGACCACGTCCAGGCGGTCTTCCGCAAGGGCCAGTATGCCGCGGCCTACTCCGGCTTCGAGGGCAGCACCGAGGTGCATGGCGAGCAGATCGGGTTGGCCGAGTGGCTCCGGGAGCGCGACGTGACCGAGGTCGACGTCGTCGGCATCGCCACAGACCACTGCGTGCGGGCCACAGCCCTGGACGCGCTGGCCCAGGAACTGGACACCACGGTGTTGCTTCACCTCACCGCCGGCGTCGCCCCAGAGACCACCGAGGCTGCGCTCGAGGAGCTGCGGGCGGCCGGGGCCACGCTCCGCGGATGAGCATCCGCGCCGACGGGCCCCTCAGCTCGGGCGCTTGAACAGCGCGTAGAACGCGTAGAGCACGACCACCAGGATCACCACGAAGACGGCCGAGTCGATGAGGGTCTGCATGCTGCTCCTGTCGCCTGGACTGTGGTAGTTCACGTCTGTCCTGCCAAGACTAGCCGCTCTCTGGCCACGGCATGCAGTAGCGTGCCCACCGTGTCATCGGCGCCCGTCTCCCTGTTCCACCGCCTGTTCGACGACGCATCCGGGCTCCCTCCAGTGGCAGCTCCGGTCGAGGTGGCGGTGGCTGAGTTCCGTGCGCGCTCACGCGGGCCGTATGCCGAGCTGATCGGGCCGCTGCTGATCGGCGCCGCGGCCGTGGGCGATCTCCTCGACGTGCTCCGTGCCGGCCCTGGCGATGCGTTGCCGGTCGTGGTCGTCGCCGGCCCGGGTAGCGATCCCCTGGTGCTGGCCGACGCCGTCGATCGCCTCACCCACGAGCTCCCCGACCACGCCCACCTGGTGGGGGTGGAGGTGGTTCACTCCCCGCGGTGGCGGGACGCGCTCACCTGGGGCGTGCCTCTCGCCGTCGAGATCGGTCCGGCGGCCGAACAGCTCCTCGTCCAGATCGGTGACGTCGCCGAGGCAGCCCGGAGCCACCCCGTGCGGGCCAAGCTCGCCACCGGCTCGACCCCGGGCATCCCGCTCCCCCGCCCCGAGGTGCTGGCCGGGTTCCTGCTCGGGTGTGCCAGGCGCCGCTTGCCCTTCACCCTCACCGGCGGCCTGCACCACGCGGCACCCACCGAGATGTCGCTGCCCGGCGGCGGGACGGAGCGCCAGCACGGCCTGCTCAACGTGCTGCTCGCCACTGAACTGGCCGTCGCGCACGCCCGCGGGAACGCGACCGGCTCCGACGCGGAGGCCGCCACGCCGCTGGAGCGGGTCGCCACCACACTCACCGAGCGGGATGCCGGCTACCTCGCCCAACGGATCGGCGAGCTGGGTGAGGAGCAGGCCAGCGGCCTCCGGGAGCACTTCACGTCCTACGGGGGCGGGAGCGTGCTCCTGCCGATCGATGAACTGACCACCCTCGAGCTGCTGCCCGCTGCGTCGTCCTCAACTGCGCCCGCCGAGCGACCAGCCACGCCGTGGTGACTCCCTCAGGCGTGAAGCGCGCTGACCGCGGCCAGCGCCGGAGTGCTACTTCTTGACGACGTTGGTCTTGGCGATCTTGTCGTTCAGTGACTGCTTCTTGCTGTCCCACAGCGGCCACAGACCGTTGAGGAGGCCGAACAGGCCGGAGATGAAGGACAGCGCCTGCACTCCCGAGAGCAGGTTCGGACCGAACCAGACGAGCGCACGAATCGCGGCAGTCCCCCAGGACAGTGGCCCGGGCTGATCACGCAGCCGCACCCGCAGCCCGGTGGCCAACTTGCCCACCGTCGCGCTGGCGGACTTGAGCATCAGGGTCTCGTAGATGATGCTCAGGACGGCCAACATGAGGCTGAAGGCCATGAAGTCGCCGGCCAGGTCCGCGGGCATCGTCGTCGCGTCCCCTGCCGCGACGTCCTCGAAGAAGGCGGTGTAGTCGGTCATGAGGTCAGGCATGAAGACCATCGAGAGCAGCCAGCCACCGACAGCCACGAGGATGCCGTCAATGATGCGAGCCAGCAGGCGCATCCCCCAACTGCCGATCGGTTGACCGTCCGGTGTCGTCGGTCCCGTCATGGTGCCTGTGTAGCCCCCGCCCGGCATCGGCTGTCCCCAGCCGCCCTGCTGGCCCTGGGGTGCGCCGTACTGCGGCGCACCGTAGGTCGGGTAGTTCGGCTGCCCCTGCTGCCCCTGGGGTGCGCCGGGCGCACCATACTGGTCCTGAGGGGCGCCGGGCGCACCATACTGTCCCTGAGCGCCTCCGTACTGCCCCGGCTGCCCGGAGCCCTGCTGGCCCTGGCCTCCAGCCCCCGGCCCCGCGGCATACGTCCCCTGTCCGTAGCCGGCCCCCGCCTGGTCCAGCCCCGGCTTCTGCCTGGGGCTCGTGTGCTCGGTCCACATCACACCGTCCCAGTAGCGCAGGAGGTTGGCATCCTGCGGGTCGTCGTACCACCCTGCTTCACGTGTCGTCATCCCCCTAGCCTGCCACGGACGCTGACCAGAGATAACCATCGGCGGGGCACGCCGCCGAGCGCCCTCCCACCTGTGGACAGAATGCCGCGGTCAGCGGCGACCGACGAACCAGCGGCGGATGGTGTCGATCCGTTGGGTGACCTGCTCACTGCTCGCTGTGGCCAGCTCGGGACCACCGCAGGAACGGCGCAGTTCGGCGTGGACGATGGCGTGCGGCTGCCCCGACTTGGCGGCGTAGGCAGAGACCAGCTTGTTGAGCTCCTTGCGGTGCTCCGCCAGCGCCCGGTGCGCCGACACCCGTTCGGCGGCCTGCCGCCCACCACCCTTCTTGACCTGCTTGCGCTGGCGGTCCCGCAGCACGTGGGCGACCTGATCGGGCTCGAGCAGACCGGGCAACCCCAGATAGTCCTCCTCCTCGGAGCTTCCCGGCACGGCACCGAGCCCGAACTGCTCGGCGTCGAAGAGCACGTGGTCGAACAGCGCGTCGGACTCCAGCGCCTCGAATGAGCCCTGCTCTGGGTCGAGGGTCTGCTCGGCAGCATTGGCCTGCGCCAACAGGTTGTCCTCCGGCGACCAGTCCAGGCCGTCGTCGTCGCTGCGCTTCTTGTTGAGGGCGTGGTCCCGCTGCAGCTCCATGGACCCGGCATGCTGCAGGATCAGCTGCACGCTGGGCAGGAAGACCGAGGCCGTCTCGCCCCGGCGACGGGCGCGCACGAACCGGCCGATGGCCTGAGCAAAGTAGAGCGGGGTCGAGGTGGAGGTCGCATAGACCCCGACGCAGAGCCGTGGGACGTCAACACCCTCGGAGACCATGCGGACCGCGACCATCCACCGCGCATCTCCCTCGGCGAACTCCTCGATCCGACGCGACGAGCCGGTGTCGTCGGAGAGGACAACAGTCGGCTGCTCACCCGTGAGCGCCGCCAGCTGACGGGCATAGGCACGCGCCGACGCCTGGTCACTGGCGATCACCAGCCCACCGGCATCAGGAACGCCCCGCCGCACCTCGGTCAGCCGCTTGTCCGCCGCCAGCAGGACCGTCGGGATCCACTCCCCGCTAGGGTCCAGGGCCGTCCGCCAGGCCTGCTTGGACAGGTCCTTGGTCAGGGCCTCCCCGAGCTGCGCGGAGATCTCGTCGCCCGCCCGGGTGCGCCACCGCATACTCCCGCCATAGGCGAGGAACAGGACGGGCCGCACGACGCTGTCCCGGAGCGCCTCCGCGTAGCCGTAGGTGTAGTCGGCCTCCGACCGCAGGACACCTTCGCTGTCCATGGCGTAGCGCACGAACGGGATCGCCGCGGTGTCCGAGCGGAACGGTGTGCCCGTGAGCGACAGGCGCCGGGCCGCTGGCTCGAACGCCTCGCGGATGGCCTCACCCCAGCTCAGGGCGTCGCCGCCGTGGTGGATCTCATCGAGGATCACCAATGTGCGGGCCGCCTCGGTGCGCGCCCGGTGCAGCAGCGGCCTGCTGGCCACGCCCGCATAAGTCACCGCCACACCGTGGAAGTCGGCAGAGTGCCGACCGTGTGCGTTGGCGAAGCGAGGGTCGATGTTGATCCCCACCCGTGCTGCGGCCTCGGCCCACTGGGTCTTGAGGTGCTCGGTCGGCGCCACGACCGTGACCCGCTCGATGATGCCGGCGTCCAGGAGCTCGGTGGCGACCTTCAGGGCGAAGGTCGTCTTGCCGGCCCCGGGAGTCGCGACGGCGAGGAAGTCGCGGGGCCCCTCGGCAAGATACTGGTCCAGCGCGGCCTGTTGCCACGCACGGAGTTTGCCGGCAGTGCCCCACGCCGCTCGTTCGGGATAGGCGGGGGGCAGATGAGAGGCAGCTGAGGTGGACATCGCCGATCAGGATACGAGTTCCAGGAGGCAGTTCTGAACGCGCTCGGTAAAGCCGCTGGTCGCTCGCGCGCCGCGACCCAGGCACCGGGATCAACGCGACTCAGTCACCGTGATCCACCGGTGCGAACCACCTCTCCGGACGCGATCTCGTGGGCGATCAGGGCGGCAGCGAACAGGGCTGCGGCGGCCGCGACAACGCCGAGGGCGGAGCCCACGTAGGCCGTGGCCAGATCGGCACGTGCCATCAGCTCCGCGACGACGCCCAGTCGGTCATGAATGCGGACCAGCGTCGCCACTCCCAGCGCGCCGCAGATCACGGACCCGAGGCCCAGCAACACTGCAACGGCCTTGGCCGCGCCGGCGCCGGCGCCGCCCGGCGCCTCGGATTCGGGCGCGGCCACCGCAGCGACCAGGGTGCTCACCCCCGCCCAGGCCAGCACGACGGTGCAGGCTGCGATCACGTCCGAGGGGCGGTGCCAGCCACCGATCATCGTGGACACGCCGGTGAGTGCCGCGTAGGCCCCGCCCAGGACCGCTGCCACGGGTCGCGCCCTGCGCGGCACGACGAGCAACAGTGCGACCGCCACGCTGGCCGCGACCGTGGTGTGTCCGCTGGGCAAGGAGTTGGCGCGCAGGCTGATGCTCTCGACCAGGTCCGGACGGTCCAGGACGACCTTCTTCAGCAGCTGGGTCGTCAGGTTCGCACCCCCGAGCAGCAGGGACACCTGCAGCACCAGGATCCACCGACGACGGGCCAGGGCAATCGCAGCCGCGGCGACCAGCACGAGCACCAGGAGGGGCACGGACACGAGGTCCAGGATCGGTTCAGCCGCGTTCCACAGTGTCCGGCGGCCCAGGCGTGACCCGGAGAAGGCCGCCTCGTCCAGGCGCTGCCCGGGCCCGCTGCCGACGAAGAAGCCCCACGTCAGCCAGGTTCCCAAGACGCCGAGGAGGAGCATCCCTCCACCCCACCAGAGGCCGGCCGGACGCAGTGCGGTGGACGACGTGCTCAGCGGCTCAGGACCGGCGCGCCGCCCAGAGCGGGTGTCCGGTCCCACCGCTCCTACTCGCCGCCGTCCTGCGGCGCGCGCAGCCCTTCGTAGATCTCCTTGCACATGGGGCACACCGGAAACCGTTCCGGGTCACGACCAGGAACCCAGATCTTGCCACAGAGCGCGACCACGGGATCGCCCGAGAGGGCGCTCTCCATGATCTTCTCCTTGCGCACATAGTGCGCGAAACGTTCGTGGTCACCCGGCTCGCTCAGCCGTGGGTCGGTGCTGGTGTCCTCGCGCTCCAGCACGGCCGTCCGCGTGGACGGTGTGCTCGGGGCTTCGGGGGCGTCCAACGGCTCCTGCGACATGCTCGAGAACATGGGACCACTCTAGCCGGGCAGCCGCCTCGCCACCTCAGTTGTGTTCCGGGTGCTGTGTGTAGTTGGCCAGCAGGGACAGCGAGTTGTGCTGCCGCACCAGGATGTCCCGCCACAGGTCTGCAGACTCGTGGAAGGGGTCGCGGGGTTCCCGCTCCACGACATACCAGGCCCCCTCGATGAGCTCTGCCTCAAGCTGCCCTTCACTCCAGCCGGCGTATCCGACGAAGATGCGCAGGCCGGACACCTCCGGCACCACGAGCGGTGGTGGGGCGTCCAGATCGACCAGGGCCAGACCACCGAACAGCATCGAGATCCCCAGTGCCTCGGTCTGGGCTGCCTCTCCCCCGGGGACGCTGACCAGACCCATCGCCGAGTCGGTCTGCACGGGGCCCCCCTGGAAAAGCACTCCGGGCGGGGTGACGTGCGGCTGCCAGTCCGGGAGCACGGCACCCACGTGGGCCTCCATGGGCTTGTTGAGGGTGACGCCAGTGGCGCCGCCCTCGTCGTGGTGCAGCACCAGCACCACGGACCGCTGGAAGAAGTCCCCCGTCAGCGGCGTGGCAACCAACAACTGGCCCGCGAGGGAGGTTGGCTCCTCCTCGCCCGTCACGGGGCGAGCCCCACGGTGCCACCACTCGGGGCGACGAGCCGCTCCAGTCTGTGCCGAGCCAGCAGCACCACCGCGACCGCGACCGCGATGCCGGCCAGGTCTGCCACGGTGTCCCACACATCCGGGGTTCGGGTCGAGGTGAGCAGTCCCTGCAAGGGCTCACTCACCAGGGCATGGACCAGGATGCCCAGCACGACGAGCCGTGCTCGGAGCAGCAGGGCCAGACAGCACGGGAGACCGAAGAGCACGGCGTGTGCCACCTTGTCCTGCCCGCTGAAGTAGGGCTCACCGGCACCGGGAACCAGCACATACAGGCACCAGACCTGGCCCGCCAGCAGTCCGAGCAGCAAGAGCCATCCGAGCGCCTGTCGCTGTCCCATACCCCGGGTCCGATCAGGAGGTGGCGTCGACACGCTCTCGAGCGACCTTCTCGACTGCTTGGGCCACTGCCTTGCTGACCTTGGGGTTGAAAACGCTCGGAATGATGTAAGTCGGGTTGCGCTCGTCTGCTCCCACCACGTCGGAGAGCGCGATGGCGGCCGCGAGCAGCATCTCGTCGGTGATGTGGTCGCTCTGGGCATCCATGAGACCGCGGAAGACCCCAGGGAAGACCAGGACGTTGTTGATCTGGTTGGCGAAGTCACTGCGCCCAGTGGCCACGACGGTGGCGTGCTCGGCGGCGTCAGCGGGGTCCACCTCAGGAGTCGGATTGGCCATGGCGAAGACCACGGCATCCTGCGCCATGGTGCCGATGTCATCCCCGGAGAGGATGCCGCCGGCGGACACGCCGATGAAGACGTCGGCCCCCACGAGAGCCTCCTTGAGCGAGCCCTGCAGTCCACCACGGTTGGTCTGGGTCGCGATCCAGGCCATGTTGGCGTTGTCACCCCGGGCGATGTCAGCCCGCTCGGAGTGCAGAACCCCGTGGACGTCGGAGACGATGACGTCGGTGGCTCCCGCCATGAGCAGCAGTCGCAGGATCGCTGACCCCGCCGCCCCGGCGCCGGAGAGCACGATCTTGACGCCGGCGAGCTCCTTCTCGACCACCCGCAGCGCGTTGCGGAGCGCCGCGAGCACCACGATCGCCGTGCCGTGCTGGTCGTCATGGAAGACCGGGATGTCCAGCTCCTCGCGCAACCGTCGCTCGATGTAGAAGCAGCGCGGCGCCGAGATGTCCTCGAGGTTGATGCCGGCGAAGCCCGGCGAGATGGCCTTGACGATGCGCACGATCTCGTCAGCGTCCTTGGTGTCCAGGACGATCGGGAAGGCGTCGACGTCGGCGAAGCGCTTGAAGAGCGCGGCCTTGCCCTCCATGACCGGCATCGCCGCCAGCGGCCCGATGTCGCCCATGCCCAGGACGGCGGTGCCGTCGGTGACCACGGCAACCGTGTTGCGCTTGATGGTCAGGCGGCGGGCATCCTCGGGGTTGTCCACGATCGCCTGGCAGACCCTGGCCACCCCCGGGGTGTAGACCATCGACAGGTCGTCGCGGTTGCGGATCGGCTGCTTGGACTCGACGCTCAGCTTCCCGCCGAGGTGCATCAGGAAGGTGCGGTCACTGACCTTGCCGATCTCAACGCCGCGCACCGTGCGCATGGCCTCAACGATCTGCTTGGCGTGCGCCTCGCCCCAGGTTGCGATGGTCAGGTCGGCGCGAAGGCGCTCCGTGCCGGACTCGGCGATGTCGACCGCCGTGACCATGCCGCCCTCCTTCTCGATGGCAGTGGTGAGTTCCCCGACGGCGGTTGCCCGCGCAGGGATCTCAAGGCGGACAGTGATCGAGTTGGAGACTGACGGCGCGAAACCCATAGCGGCCATTGTTCCCCATCGGGACCGTCCCACCCGTCAGGCTTTCGGCATGTGACGAAGATCGCGCGGGGAATGTCCGCGGTGGGCGCACCGTTGACCCCGGCATGAGCACGATGGAACTGACCCGAGACAACCTGGACCAGACGCTGTCCGACAACGAGATCGTCCTGATCGACTGGTGGGCATCCTGGTGCGGCCCGTGTCGTGCGTTTGCACCGGTCTATGAGCAGGCGGCCGAGAAGCACGAGGATGTGGTCTTCGGCAAGGTCGACACCGAGGCCCAGCAGGAGTTGGCCGCCGGTGCGCAGATCACCTCCATCCCCACCGTGATGGGTTTCCGCGACGGCATCCTGCTCTTCTCCCAGCCGGGCGTGCTCCCCGCCGCCGGTCTGGAGAGCCTGATCAGCCAGCTCAAGGAGCTGGACATGGACGAGGTCCGCGCCAAGCTTGCCGAGGCCGAGTCCGAGGTCGCGGACAACGCTCCCCAGGGCTGAGCCAACACCAACTCGCACGAGGGCCCGCGCGACCGGTCGGCCCCGGAGCTTCTCGTCTGCTCCACGGTTCCGCCCAGGCACCCGGGCAGGGTGAGTAGCGCCTCAGGACAGGAGCGCCTCAACGCCTCGTAGGTGCCCCAGCATCCTGCTGGTGACCACGACGGTGGCGAGCACACCGAGCACACCAGCAGCCATGGCCCAGTCAGCGCCGGTGAGTGGGACGCGTCGCCACGTGGTCCGGGGGCTGAGCCCCAGGCCGCGCGACTCCAGCGACAGGGCCATCCGCTCCCCCTTGCGCACCGAGATGACGAGCAGGGCGAACGCCCCGCGGCCGAAGGCAAGGGGGCTGCGCGATGGGGCTCCGTCTGGCCGCAGGGGCGCCCGCACGGCGTGGGCATGACGAATGGTCTGCCACTCCCGTGGCATCTCCTGGAGCATCCGATAGCCGGCCAGGACGGCGTAGGTGACTCGTGGCCCGAGCCGGCCCTGCTGGTGCAGGCTGTGCATGAGACGCACGCCATCCGTCGAGGTGATGAAGCCGATGGCCAGCACACCGATGACCAGGGTCCGCAAGGCCAGCGACCCGCCCACCGACAGGCCCTCGACCGTGATCCGCAGCGGCCCGGCGGTCCACCACACGTCACCTGGCCGGCTCAGCGCATTCACCAGGAACACGCCCAGGCCAAAGCCGATGAACGGCAGGTGCAGGAGCGCCAACCGGGTGAGTTCCATCCCGGTGGAGGCGATCACCGCCGCGGCAGCAAGGACGTAGAGCACGGCTGGCGTGACCGGGTCGAAGATCACCGCCAGGACTGCGGAGACCACGAACAGCAGCATCAGCTTGACGGTGGGGTTGCGACGAGCCAGAACGCTTCCCGCAGCCCTCCCGGCGGGTGGACCAAGCGCGGGGATGCTCATGTCTCCGCCGCCGTGGCTGGGACGACCGCCGGCGCGGCGTCGAGCCAGCTGAGGACCGCACGGACCTGGTCGGCTGAGTCGAACTCCAGCAGCAGCCACTGGAGCAGCGGTGGTAGCCGCAGGCCCGCCCGCTCCAGGACCACAGGGTCACGCAGCACCTCCAGGACCGGGCCGTCGGCGATCACGGAGCGGTCGGCAATGACCAGCGCCCGGTCAGCGGTCGCGGCCACGCTCCGCAGGTCGTGGCTGGAGAACAGGACACTGCGGCTGACCGCGGCCGAGCGCAGCGCTGCCAGTGTGGCGAGGGTGTCTCGGCGGTCCAGGCCAAAGGTCGGTTCGTCAGCCAGCAGAACCGGTCGCTCGTGCGCCAACATGGCCGCCATGCTCAGACGGCGCTTCTCCCCGCCCGAGAGGCGGTGCGGGCTCTGCTCTGCCAGGTGGGCCAGGCGGTGCTGGTCCAGCAGGTCATCCACGCGTCCGGGCGGGGCATCGGTGAGCCCGTGGCCGACCTCGTCCCGCACTGTGTGGGCTACGAACTGGTGCTCAGGGTTCTGGAAGACCAGCCCAGGCCGCGGACCGGACACCGACCCCCCTGCCTGCGGCAAGAGCCCGGCAAGGGTGAGCAGCAACGAGGTTTTCCCCGCCCCGTTGGGCCCGAGCAACGCGGTGACCTCGCCGGTCCGGAGCCGGAAGGACACGCGCTCTAGCAGCTTGGGAACCTCCGGTGCTTCGCGGACTCGTCGACGACGAGCCCACCGCCTTCGTGGGACCCACGCGGCACGGGAGACTGCCAGGTCGTCCACCGCGAGGACCACCGGACCGACGGGCTCCGCGGCGCGATCGCCTGCCGGGGCCGGAGGTGCGTGGCTGCGTAGACCCTGACGCACCGCGGGTTCGGCGAGCCCGCCGGAGAACCCGGTGACGGCCTGGAGTTCGGTCTCCAGAGGCAGCCAGCAGCCCGCCGCATGAAGCCGGCCGGCGTGCTCGGTCAGCACGTCGGAGGTTGCGCCCGCGGCGACGACGTGCCCGTCCTCGCCCAGCACGATGGCCCGTGCGGGGAGGCCGGCCACTCCGTCCGGGCCGGCGTAGTCGTCGAGTCGGTGCTCGACCAGGACGACCGCCGGCCCGTGCGCTGCAACGGCTGTGTTGATGGCCTGCCGGACGGCCGCCACACCCGCCGGGTCGAGCATGGAGGTGGGCTCATCGAGCAGCAGGAGGTCCGGGCCGTTGATCAGGGCCGCGGCCAGCGCTACCCGTTGCCCCTCCCCACCCGAGAGCTGGTCCGTCCGGCGTCCCCGCAGAGTCAGCGCGCGGACGGAGGCCAGAGCCCGGTCGATCCGCTCCGAGATCTCGTCGGCGGGCACAGCATGGTTCTCCAGGGGCAGCGCCAGTTCCTGCTCCACGTCGGGCAGGCAGATCCCCGAGGACGGGTCCTGGGCGAGGGTCCCGACGTGACGTGACAGCTCTACGACAGAGCACTGCGTGGTCGCTCGCCCGTTCACGGTGACCGTCCCGGTCAACGCGGCCGACACGGTGTGGGGGACGACACCGGTGATCGCTTGCAGGAGAGTTGACTTCCCGGACCCGGACGCACCGAAGACCACCAGCTGCTCCCCACGCTCCAACACGAGCGTGACATTGCGCAGGATCGGCTCCGGGCGGCGAGGGAAGGCCACGCAGACGTCGTCCAACCGCAGCGCGGACTCAGTGGATGACACGGTCGGCCTCCACCCGACGGCCGATGGCGTAGTTGTCCACCACACCGGTTCGGGCGAGCCCGTCGACAACAACCTTGGCGAGCAGACCGCCGAGGATCACCCCGGAGGTCAGGTGGATCACCAGGCGCACGACCAACAGGTCCTGTCCGATCCAGCCGGACAGGACGGCGGAGTAGCAGAAGACCAAGCCGGCGCCGAGCAGCCCGGAGAGGGCATAGATGAGCCAGGTGTACCGTCGGTAGCGGGTAGCGGCGAAGGGCAGCTCACTGCCAACGCCCTGGATGGCCGCGGCGATGAAGAGCAGTGGGCCCACCGCGGAGCCGAGGAAGACCACCTCGATGACCGACGCCAGGACCTCAGCGAGAATCCCGGCAAACGGCCGCCGGATGATGGCGATGGCCAGGGGCGCCACCAGCAGCCAGCTGCCGGCTAGGACGTGTTGCGAGAGGTCACCGGCCGGTCCCATGGCGATGGACAGTGCGGTCCAGGCCTGCACGAAGACCCAGTACAGGAAGCCGAAGACGACCCCCAGGACGACGAGCAGGACGAGATCCCGCAGCGTCCAGGGGTCACGGATGCGGGCATGCTGGCGCCCTGGTGCTGTGGAGTTCACGATTCCCGCCCCGCGTCAGGACGCACTGGGGCTGTTGATCGACAGCGAGGCGTGTGTCGTGACGTGCTGAACCGACCTGCCCACGAGGACCCACGCCGCGGCGATCGTCTCCAGGACTGCCGCGAGGTCACCCTCGAGGCGGGTGACGAAGTGATCAGGAGTCACCGTGACGCCCGTGGTGCGCGCATGGTCGATCGCGTGATAGATCTCGCGCATGTGATCTGCGCTCCCCCCGTCAGGCCCGCCATCTGCCAGCGGATACAACGCCCACTCGGCGACGCAGTCGACACCGGCCGACGTCAGCCTCGGGATCTCCGATCGCAGGGCGGCACCACCGGCAGGAACATCGCAGGTGATGCCCCCCGGACAGCCTCGGGAGAGGTGCACCGTCGCGGCCACGTGTGCCCCGGATCGGCCGGCGGCGGTGATGACCTGGGCCAGATAGCGCATCACATCCTGCTCCGCGCCAGCGACGTGCGTGCTGACGCTGCCGGTAGTCACACTCAGTCCGGTGGCGTCGGCCTGCCGGAGCGCGTCCAGGATGACCTCAGCGAAGTTCTCGGCCATGACGGCGAGCGTGAACCGCGCACCGACGCCGAACTCGTGGGGAGTGGGATTGAAGCCCTCGTCGATGAAGGTCGTCGGGGACTGGGGGGCTGCCGTGGTGGCGGTCTGTGGTGTGTGCATTGCGTGCCCTTCCTGATGAAGTACGGGGCACGGGAAGTCAGAGTCAACGTCCCTGCGCTGGCATGATCCAGATCAGGTTCTGCGGTCGAAACTTGAGAAGTTTCCTCTCAGCCCGGCTCACCGGACTCCCGTGTTGAGACAGCACCATAGGGCATGGACCCCGAGGCGACGACCCCGGCATGTCATCAGTCAGCGCGGACCCACTGCTCGGCGTTCCAGACAACACCGGTCTGGCTCGCGTTGTGGATGACATTGTCGATCGTCGCGTCGTGGGCGATGATGCCCGGGTGGGCGAAGACCGGGATGCTGTGCAGGTCGTTCCAGGCCTCGGTCTCGATGATGGCCAACTGCTCAGCCTGGGCCTCCTCGTCCAGCGTGGTTGAGATGGCATTCCAGGCGTCGTCTGCGGCCTGGTTGACCCAGCCACCCATGTTGCCGGGGCCGTCGATCTCGTACCAGAACGCCGAGCCGGTCACCGTGCCGGAACCGGCCCAGGCGAACAGCGCGATCTCCCAGTCACCCGAGGACAGCACGTCGCCCAGCCCCGGAGCCGAGGCATCCACGATGTTGAAGCCGACCTGGTCACAGGAGGCCTTGATCAGCGCGACCTCGTTGACCCGACGCTGGTTGCCCGCGCCGTAGCCGATGCGGATCTCGGTGCCCTCTTCCAGACCGGACTCCTCGAACTTCTGCTGCGCCATCTCCAGGTCCACCGTGTCGTAACGACCGTCATAGATCGCGTCGACGTGCTCCTCATAGCCCTCCTGGAACGGGAAGACCTCACGGGAGTTCATGACCACCGCGTCATCACTGATCGGC
>NZ_QLVD01000003.1 GCF_003352835.1 Ornithinimicrobium murale
AGGCAAGACATCGCGCGAGATCAAACGCTGCCTGAAACGCTACGTCGCCCGAGACCTCTACCGACTCCTCGAGCACAGGCCGGCCCAGCCAACCGCTTGACAGACCATAGGAGCGTCCGGAGGGCACCACCCAGAGCTGCACCGGCGGAGTCCCGACCGACTAGCCCTGCTCCCGCCCCGGTGGACAGCGCCGGCAGAAAAAACTTTGATGGACGTGTCGATCCAGCATTGCGCCGTTCGACGGGTAGGCAGAGGGACGCACACCGCGGCCCCCGCAACCACAAGGAGCAGGACGATGAAGTACATGCTGATCATGCGGTCCACCCAGGAGGCTGTCGAGGCGTCCAAGGAGATGGACTTCGAGGAGATCCTCAACGCCATGGGTGCCTACAACGAGTCCCTGATGAACGCCGGCGTCCTGCTGGCGGGGGAGGGGCTGACCGACGCGGAGGAGGGCTTCGTCGTCGACTTCGACGCCGAGACCCCGATCGTGACCGACGGACCCTATGGCGAGACACACGAGCTGTTCAACGGGTTCTGGATCCTGGAGGTCGCCAGCAAGGACGAGGCGGCCCAGTGGGCCAGCCGCTGCCCGCTCGGACCCGGCAGCAAGCTGGAGGTGCGTCGGGTGCACGACGACAGCGACTTCGACGAGTTCGCCGACAACGAGTACGTGCAGAAGGAGAAGGGCTGGCGCCAGGAGCTCGAGGCACGCGCCGCGGAGTGAACCGGACCTCCCGAGCCAGCGCACGGCATACCGGCTGATGACTGACATCCAGGGGACCGTCGAGGCGGTCTGGCGCATCGAGGGAGCCCAGGTCGTGGCCACCCTCGCCAGGGTGACCGGTGACCTCGGGCTCGCCGAGGACCTGGCCCAGGAGGCGGTCGCCGACGCGCTGACCCAGTGGCCCGAGTCGGGCGTCCCGCGCAACGCGGGCGCCTGGCTCACGGCGGTGGCCAAGCGCCGGGCGATCGACACCTGGCGGCGCCAGGACCGTCTCCGGGAGCGCTATCGCACGATGGCCCACGAGCTGTCCGAGACGACCGAGGACGAGTGGCAGCCCATCGAGGACGATGTCCTGCGGCTGGTCTTCACCGCCTGCCACCCGGTCCTGTCGCGGGAGGCGCAGGTCTGCCTCACACTGCGGGTGGTCAGCGGCCTGACCACCGAGGAGATCGCCCGGATCATGCTGGTCCCGGTGCCGACCGTGCAGGCGCGGATCACGCGGGCCAAGAAGACCCTGGCCGCCTCCCGCGTGCCCTTCCAGGCCCCGGAACCCGCCGAGTGGAGCGCTCGGTTGAGTGGGGTGCTGGGCGTGGTCTATGCCGTCTTCACCGAGGGGTATGCCGCCACGTCCGGGGAACGCTGGATCCGGCCGGACCTGGCGCTCGAGGCGCTGCGGCTCGGCCGGGTGCTGGCGAGGTTGCTGCCCCGCGAGCCCGAGGTGCACGGGCTGGTGGCGCTGATGGAGTTCCAGGCGTCCCGGTTCGGTGCCCGGACCGCTGGCGACGGCAGCCCGGTGCTGCTGGCCGACCAGGACCGCTCCCGCTGGGACCGCGCGCAGATCCGACGTGGTCAGGCAGCACTGGCGCTGGCCGACGAGGTCGGCCGCGGCCGGGCGAGCTATGCCCTGCAGGCCGCGATCGCCGAGTGCCACGCCGTCGCTCGCAGTGTGGAGGAGACCGACTGGGACCGCATCGTGCTGCTCTATGAGGCGCTGGGTCGGGTCGCGCCCAGCCCCGTGGTGGAGCTCAACCGGGCCGTCGCGGTGTCCATGGCCACCGGCCCGGCGTCGGCGCTGCGGATCGTTGACCGGCTCTCCTGCGCCGGACAGCTGCGCGGCTCCCACCTGCTGCCGAGCGTCCGCGGCGAGCTGCTGGCCCAGCTCGGCCGCACCGAGGAGGCCCGCTCCGAGCTGGTGACGGCCGCGGGTCTGGCCCGCAACGAGCGCGAGGCGGAGGTGCTGCGGGCCAAGGCCGCCCGGCTCTGAACGCTCGTCGGCCCCACGCGAAAGATCCGGCCGTTTCTTCTGACGATGCCCTCGTGCACCTGGACTATGAGGACAGGACTACGCGGACACGACTACGTGGACACGCGGCTCCGCAGGTTGCCGGCCAGCACGACCAGCAGCACCAGGAAGCCGACCACGAGCCAGAGCGCTCGGTCCAGGCCGAACACCTCGGCCAGCAGACCGATGGTGGGTGCTCCGAACAGGAACGCGCCGTACGCGATGGTGCTGACCACACCGATCGCCTTGTTGCCACGCCCCGGGATCTCCCCCGCCGCCGAGATGGCGGCCGGGAAGACGGTCGAGATGCCCAGGCCCCACATGAGGGCGGCGATCAGCGCGACCTCCAGGGAGGGCACCAGGGTGATCAGCAGGATGCCGGTCCCCGCAAGGACCCCGCCGACGCGGGCGAGGTGTGCCCGGCCCCAGCGCGTGGTTGCCGGGCCGCCGAGCAGCCGGCCGATCAGCATGGTGACGTTGAACGCGGTGAACGCCAGGGCACCGAAACCCGGTGGGGCCTGGTGCACGTCCACCAGCAGCAGGGCGAGCCAGTCGTTGGCCGCTCCCTCAGCGAGCGCCGCGGCCAGGCACACCAGGCCGATGAGCAGCTCGGCACCCGTGATGTCTCGGACTCCACGGCGTGGTTGAGCACCCGGCTGCCGCTGGTCATCTCGCTGCTGGAGGTCGTCGTCGGGCGGGTCGGCCGGGATGAAGTGCCGCACCGCGGCCAGTCCCACCAGCAGCCCGAGGACCCCGCCGAGGGGCACCTGCATCAGGCCGACGCCCTGCCAGGCTGCGAGCGCCCCCAGGCTGGCTCCCAGCACGGCACCCGCCGAGAAGGCGGCGTGCAGATAGGGCATCAGGGTCCGCGAGCGCTGTTGCTCGACACGGGTGCCCTGGATGTTCATCGAGACGTCCCAGACGCCGACCGGAGCTCCGGCCAGGATGAGGAGGCCGGCGAGGACCCAGACATTCGGGGCGAACCCCACGCTGCCCCAGCCCAGGCTGCCGAGCACCAGGGCTACTGCGGTGACGCGCCGGTTGCCGAAGCGGTCGATCAACCGGGCCGTATGCGGCATGGCCAGCAGCGAGCCGATCCCGCCCCCGACGAGGGCCAGACCGAGCTCAGCCTCGGACGCACCGACATGGTCCCGCAGGGCGGGGACCCGCGCCAGGGTCTGTGCCATGACGAAGCCGGACGCCGCAAAGACCAGGGCAACGGCCCCCGGGGAGCCACCGCGCACTGCCGTGCGCACGCCCGCGGTGGTGTCCTGCATCGCGTCCTCCTTCGTGCGACCTGCGTGCTCGTGGGGTCCGTGCTCCACCGGTGGCGCAGCATCGACTCGTCTCGACAAACCATTGGCTCGCGCGCGCCCCGGACGGGAGACTGGCTGAGTGAATCACGAGAACTCTGAGATGCCCGCACCGGTTGCCGGCGAACGCTCCACCCCGGTTGCCGACGACCGCTCCACGCCGGTTGCCGACGACCGCTCCACACCGACGACGCGACTGATCGGACTCGGCCCCGGCGATGCCGAGCGCATCATGACCCTGGAGCACCTGGTCTGGTTCGAGATCGCGCAGGGCGTGAGCACCGAGGACAACCTGGCCGAGCTCGACTTCGAGCGCACCCGAGGTGCCGAGCTCCTCGCCTCCGAGGCCAGGCCCGGTGCCGCTGCAGCCGCGGCGAGACCCCTGGCCGGTATGTACGCCTCGTGGGCGATGGCGGTGACCGCCCCTGGCCCTCTGGGGACCCTGACGCGGCTGCCGATGAACGGGCTGACGTGGGTCGGGGTGCACCCCGACATGCGACGTCGCGGCATCCTGCGTCAGATGATGACCGAGCACCTGCACACCGCACACGACAACGGTGAGGCGGTCGCCGGGCTGCAGGCGGCGGAGCCGGGGATCTATGGGCGTTTCGGCTACGGCACGGCCTCCCTCGATGTCACGCTCACCGTCGGTCGCGGGACCGAGTTCGAGGCTGGCGAGGAGCTCGATCAGGCTGCGCAGCAGGTCAGCACACACATCGTCCCCGCTGGCACCCCCGAGGCGATGGAGGTCATCCAGCAGGCACACCTGGCCTCCGCCGAACACACCCTCGGGGCCGTCACGCGCACCGCGTCGATGGCCCAGGTCTGGTTCCGCGACCACCCCACCGCCCGAGGCAGCAAGGAGCCACTGCAGGCGATGTTTGCCACGCGTGAGGATGGGGTCACCGGGTATGCCCTGTTCCGACGGGAGTCCCACTGGGGCGAGGACAACCTGCCCAGCGGCAAGGTGCGGGTGCGCGAGATCGGGGCCGTCGACGCCGCTTCCCTCCTGGCCCTCGCACGACGCCTGGTCGACTTCGACCTGACCTCCACCGTCAGCTTCTCCGGTCGGGGCACCGACGACCCGCTGCACTGGTGGGCCGGAGGACCCCGCCAGGTCGGGCTGCGGGCCAGTGACTCGTTGTGGGTCCGTCTGGTGGACGTGGACAAGGCCCTCACCGCCCGCGGCTATGCAGGTCCCGTGGATGTAGTGCTGGATGTCGTGGACCCGGTCTGCCCGTGGAATGAACGGCGTTGGCGGCTCACCGCGGGAGAGGACGGGGTGGGCCGCTGTCTGCCAACCGACGACGAGCCCGACCTCCGCCTTCCGGTGGCTGCCCTGGGGGCGGCCTACCTCGGGTCCCGGCCCATCGCCGCCCAGGCGGCGGCAGGCGTGGTGACCGAGCTGCATACGGGAGCCGTTGCAGAGCTGTCCCGCGCGATGCGCGGGGATATCGAGCCCATCGCGGCCATCGGTTTCTGAGGCGACCGACTGCGCCGGCGGGCGGGCGCTAGCGTGGAACCATCCCGACCAGGTGGCCGTCTGACAGGCGCCCGGGATTCGGGCAAGGGAGGAGATCTGTCATGTCGGTTCGTCAACGTGCCCTCATCGGGGGCCTGGCCAGTCTCGGCGTCGTCGGGGCAAGCGTAGGCCTGTTCGTCAGTCAGGCTCCTGATCACCCGGGGGCCGAGCTGCAGGTCGAGGACACCGCCGCGATCCTCTATGCCCCCGAGGTGGAGTCTGCGGTCGCTGAGATGAGCTTCCACGAGCCCACCACCGTGGCGGTCTTCACCCACCGCGGCGGGTCCGAGGCCCTCACGGACGACTACGCCCTCAACAACGCGACGCTGGAGTTTGCGCGGACCATGCGCACCGACTGGCTCAGCGACAACGAGCAACAGTGGGCCGACGACCTGTTCATCCTGGGCGTGGACCCCGAGGGACGGTTGGTCGGCACCTATTTCGGCGAGAACCGCGCCGTCAACGAGGACACCCAGGCCGACATCCAGGAGGCCACCAAGGACGACTTCCGTCGCGGGCGGTGGACCGAGGGCTCGATCGCCGGGATCGAGGCCGCGGCGGAGAGGATGAACCAACCCGTCGCGCGCTCCGGTGGGGGCATCGCCGCCGGCACCGGTCTCTCGGTAGCGACCCTGGCGGGATCGGGCGCCTACCTCTTTGTCGGGACCCGGCGCCGGAACAAGAGCCGGGCTGCCCGCGCCGCGGGCGACGAGGCGATGGCCAATGTCGTGCGGGACTACGAGGACACTCAGGTGCACGCCAACCTGATTCCCGAGCAGTCCCGCTACGGCGGCGCGATGCTGGGCCGCTACGAGGAGTACACGCAGTCGTTCCGTGAGCTGACCGAGCTGGGCAACCAGGCGCGCGGCATCCCCGAGAGCCGGTATGACAGCACAGAGGCCCTGAAGACACTCACCACCTACCAGGAGGCGGGTGAGGAGTTGGATCAGCTCGACGACGTCATCGCCGACAGCGCCGCCCTGCTCAACCTGGACCGCGCCTGGCCGCAGGCCTGGGAGCGTCAGGTCTCCTCGCTGCGTGATGACCTGGAGGGCGTCGACAGCCTGCTGGCCTCCACGCTGGACGAGGAGGTGCGCGGGCTGGACGAGGCCCAGCCGCTGCGGGAGTTCGCCTCGCAGGCCCTCGCCGACCTCGACCAGTTGCGCGGCGGGCTGGAGAGCGGGTCGACCCACCCCGATGACGCGCTGGACGCCCTGCGCACGATGCGGGACGACCTGAGCGGCCACCTGGACACCCTGGCGGGCGCGGTGGCCCGGGCCTACGGCGAGGACGAGAGCGAGCGGGAGACGATGCGGGACGCGATGCGCGACGGGCGGGTCCGCTCCGAGCCGACGATCCTCAGCACGACCGACCACGCCTGGACCTGGATCACGATCAACTCGTTCAACACGGGCTATCACAGCGGCACCGAGCAGGTGCAGAGCGCACGGTCCTCAGCCTCCTCGGGCGGGTCCACCTCCGGCTACAGCAGCGGCGGGAGCTTCAGCGGCGCGGGCAGCTCCTCCCGCTTCTGAGCTCGAGGCCGGCGAGAGAGCGGGCTGGGCCGGGCCTGGCTGCGCCGAGCTGTTTCTGCAGCGCCGAGCGTCGGCCCGGCTACGTGTCTGCCCGACGTCGCACCGAGCTGGTGCCGATCACGTGCTGCCGACCTGGCGTCCTGACCCAGGACACGCCGCAACGATGCCCGCACCGTGCACGACACGCCGGAGGCGTCGTGCGGAACCGGCTGCGCGACGCCCCCTGGCACGACCGCTGATGGGGAGTGGCCCTCATCGCGCGGTTACCGTAGTCGGGTGCCCATCCGTGCCCGGAGCCTCGCCGACGACCTGCGCGAGCGCTCCTCCGAGGAGCTCGTCGCGCTGCTGGTCGAGCGTCCCGACCTGGCCCGTCCGACCCCGGCAGACCTGACCACCCTGGCTGCGCGGGCGACGACCCGGGCGAGCGTGCAGCGTGCGCTGGACGGGCTCGACCTGGCTCACCTGCAGACGCTGGAGGTGGTCTGCGTCCTGGGTGCCGCACAGGTCGGTGCCATTGCAGCGGCGTTGGGAGAGCCCAGGCGATCGCCCCGCGTGGCCGAGGTGGTGGACCGGCTCTGTGACCTGGCCCTGTGCTGGCGCAGCCCGGAGGGCTACCGCGCCGCCCGGACCGTGCAGGAGGTGATCGGTGCGCCGGCAGGACTGGGTCCGGAGACCGAGGACGCTCCGACCGGGCAGGAACTGAGCACCGCACTGGCGGCCCTGGACCGCCGGGAGCGCGCCATCGTGGATGCACTCACCTGGGGCCCCCCGGTCGGGGTGCTCCCCGCCGGAGGCAGCGGAGACCGGGCGATGCACGAGGCCGGTGAGCACCTGATCGCCCGGCGGTTGCTGCGCCGCACCGACGAGAGCCATGTGCTGCTCCCCCGCCAGGTCGCCCTGCAGCTGCGGGAGGGGCGCGTGCACCGGGACCCGGCGCTCACTCCGCCGGACTCGGACGACCCCCTGCTCGACCCGGACCTGGTCGACGCAACGGCGGGTGGCCGCGCGGCACAGGTGCTCGAGCAGGTGGCTGAACTGCTGGATGAGTGGGGCACACGACCACCCCGGGTGCTGCGCACAGGGGGGCTCGCCGTGCGCGACCTGTCGCGGACGGCCACCCTGCTGGAAGCGACCACCCTCGAGGCCGCCTGGCTCGTGGAGGTGCTGCACGCTGCTGGCTTGGTCGCCTCGGACGAGTCTGCCGACCCGTCCTGGATGCCGACCGGCGAGTCCGACGACTGGGCCGAGCTACCGGCCGGCGAGCGGTGGGCGGTGCTGGCCTCCGCCTGGCATGCCATGGCCGCTGCGCCCTCGCTCGTCGGGTCACCCGACGGCAGGGGGAACACCGGCAAGGTGAACGCACTCAGCACCCAGACGTCCTGGCCCTTCGGCCGCCAGCGTCGGCACGACGTGCTGGCAGCACTCGCCGCGCTGCCACCGGGCACCACCCCGTCGACCACCTCGCTCCTGGAGCTGCTCCGCTGGCGCCATCCCATCCGGTTGAGCCGTTCGAGCGACCCCGGGATCGACACCGTGGTGCGGGAGGCCGAGTGGGCCGGCCTGACCGGGCGGGGAGCGTTGGCGACCTCGGCGCGCAGCCTCCTCGCCGGCGACACGGCTACCGCGGGTCAGCTGATGGACGCCCACGTCCCGGAGGCGGTCGAGCACGTCCTCGTCCAGGCGGATCTGACCGCCGTCGCCCCCGGGCGACTGGACGGTCCCGCGCGGTCGGTGATGCGTCTGCTGGGTGAGGTCGAGTCCCGCGGAGGCGCCACGGTGCACCGGATCACCGAGGCGGGCATCCGGCGCGCGCTCGATCTGGGCTGGTCGGCGGACCGGGTGCTCAGTGAGGTCTCGGCCGTGAGTCGGACCGGTGTGCCCCAACCGTTGGAGTACCTCGTGCGGGACGTCGCCCGGCGCCACGGGGTAGCCCGGGTCGGATCGGTCGGCTCCTATGTGCGCTCCGATGACGCCGCCCTTCTGGATCGGGTGCTGGCCGACCGCTCGCTCGGCCTGTTGCAACTGCGACGGATCGCCCCCACGGTGCTCGTCAGCCCGGTCCCCGCCACCACCGTGCTCGATGTGCTGCGCGAGGGTCAGTACGGCCCGGTTCCCGAGGGTGAGGACGGCGGATTGACGCTGGTGTCGCTGCAGGACCACCGGGCGGCCCGTCGCCCAGTGGCTCCACCGCGGGTGAGCACAGTCGACGCCGAGACCGCAGCGCGCATCGTGGACACCATGATCAGCGGGGAGTCCAACCGTCCGGTCGACGGCCAGGGCCTCCCGGCACCGACCGACCCCGTGGTGACCTCCTCACTGCTGCGCGAGGCGGCAGCGGAGCGACTGCCCGTGTGGATCGGCTACGCCGACGAGGTCGGAGGGATCCAGCGGCTGCTGCTGCGGCCCACCGCCGTCGAGCAGGGGCGGGTGCGCGGGACGGTGGCCGACCAGGACGCGCCGCGGACCTTCCTGCTGCACCGGATCTCCGGCGTCGCCGCGGCCACCTGAGCCCGGGACCAACCTGAGGTGAGCCCACTGGTGTCGCCTGGTGAGACCACCAGGTTCAGGTGGTGAGCGCGGTCGCCGCGGCCTGGGTGAGCGCCGCCCGCAGGTCGCGGTGACCGTCACGGGGCACCGGCACCTCCAGCACGCGGACACCGGGGGGTCGGGCGGCGAGTGCCGCGGTGAGGGCGCCGGGGGTGGTGACTCGCTCCCACCCCGCCCCGTATGCCGAGGCGAGCGCCTGTAGGTCGGCTCCCGTTGGCGTTCCGAAGACCCGCTCGAAGTCACCGGCCCGGTCAGGGTCGCCGTACTCGAGGGTGTTGAAGATGCCGCCGCCGTCGTCGTTGACCACCACGATGGTCAGGTCGGGGCGCGGCTCGCCGGGGCCGATGAGCAGGCCGTTGATGTCGTGCAGGAAGGTCAGGTCCCCCAGCAGGGCCGTGACACGGCGCTCCGGCGCGGCCAAGGCGATCCCCACCGCCGTGGCGTTGGTGCCGTCGATGCCGGCCAGGCCACGGTTACCGGTGACCAGCAGGGAGCGTCCGGTGAGACCCGCCCGGTCGACGTCCCGGGCAGTGTTGGAGGACCCCAGCACGAGCAGGTCGTCATCGGCCTGCGCCTCGAGCACCGCCCGCGCGACCGCCGGACCGGAGGGCCACGAGGCGTCCAGCACTGGCCGGACGGTCATCGCGAGCGCGGTTCCGGCCCCTGTCCACTCCTGAGCCCACTGCCTGTCCTGCCCCGCGAGCGTCCCGTCGGCGAGGGCACTCCACGAGTGCACCTGGGCCACCACGTGTGACGGGTCGGGCCAGGTGCCGGAGGGCGTGACCGCCTCGACCCGGACGCCGTTGCGGCGCAACAGGGCACCGGTCTCCCGGTTGAGGGTGCACCGCCCCACGACGAGTACCCGCTCGGGGGCGTGCGTGTCGAGCCAGTCGGTCGCGGTGAGCAGCAGCGACCCGTGCGGCAGCACCGTGCTGCGGTCGCCGGCGCCGAACGGCTCGGCGATCACCGGCCAGCCCTGTGTCGCGGCGACGGCGAGCGACTCCTGCGCCAGGTGCGGCGTGGGCAGGTCTCCGAGCACCATGAGCGTGGCGCGGCCAGCGCTCTCGGGCACGCTCACCGGCCTGTCGTGCAGGACCGGGCACGGGCTGCTGCTGCACGACGGGCTCCCGGGAACACCGGTCCACGGGGCACCGCCGGGCCGGCCCGCCACGTGCTCGGGCAGGGCAGCCGACACCGCGAGGTCATCCGACGACGACAGGTCCGGCGCGAGGGGGTCGCGGAAGGCGACATTGAGATGGACCGGTCCCGGCCGCGCGTTGAGGGCTCCGAGGGTGGCCGCCCAGGCACGGTCTGCGGTCGTGCGCCACGCTGAGAGAGCGGTCCGATCCTCCCCAAAAATGCGCGCGGAGCGGTCCGATCCTCCCCAAAAATGGGTGAGGTCGTGCTGCCAGCGGACCGAGCCGCCGAAGATCCCCGGCTGCACCGTCGTCTGGTTGGCCCCGGTGCCGCGCAGCTCGTCCGGGCGGTCCGCGCTGAGAACGATGAGCGGCACGTCCGCGTGGTGTGCCTCGAGCACGGCGGGATGCAGGTTGGCCACGGCTGTCCCGGAGGTGGTGATCACCACGGCCGGGCGGCGGCTGATCTTGGCCAGGCCGAGCGCCAGGAACCCGGCCGACCGCTCATCGACGCGGACGTGGAGCCGGAGGCGTCCGGCCCGCTCGGCCGCCTGCACGGCATAGGCCAGCGGGGCAGAGCGGGAGCCGGGGGCGAGCACGACCTCGCGCACGCCGCACCGGACCAGCTCATCGACCAGGACGGTGGCCAGCGCAGTGGAGGGGTTCATCGCCGGCGCCCACCACACGAGTCGCGGACCATCACGCTCAGAAGATCCGGACGCGGTCCTGCGGCGCCAGCCACATGCCGTCGCCCTCGCTCACCCCGAAGGCCTCGTGGAAGCCGTCGGCGTTGCGCACCAGGTTGGCTCGCAGGTCGGACGGGGCGTGCGGGTCGATGGCCAGCAGCCGCTTGGCCTCCTCCTCCCGGGCTTTGCCCTGCCAGACCTGGGCGTATCCGATGTAGAAGCGCTGGTCACCGGTCCACCCGTCGACCTCCGGGGCCTGCCCATCGGTGGCGAGACGGTAGGCGTGCTGAGAAACCGCCAGGCCGCACAGGTCCCCGATGTTCTCACCGACGGTGAGGCCACCGTTGACCTTGACGCCCGGCGCGTTCCGGGACTCCAGGTCGTCGAACTGGACGATCAGCTGCTGGGCGCGCTCGTCGAACGCGGCCCGGTCGGTCTCGGACCACCAGTCGGTCAGCGAGCCGTCACCGGCGTAGCGCGACCCCTGGTCATCGAAGCCGTGTCCGACCTCGTGGGCGATGACCGCGCCGATCCCG
Organism: Ornithinimicrobium murale; assembly: GCF_003352835.1. GTDB lineage: Bacteria > Actinomycetota > Actinomycetes > Actinomycetales > Dermatophilaceae > Ornithinicoccus > Ornithinicoccus muralis. The sequence continues at coordinate 11,285 of NZ_QLVD01000003.1, forward strand.
CCGTAGTTGACTGCGTCGTCAGCCTCCACGTCAAAGAAGGGCGGCTGCAGGATCGCGGCCGGGAAGACGATCTCGTTGAGCATCGGGTGGTAGTAGGCGTTGACGGTCTGGGGCGTCATCATCCACTCCTCGCGGTCGATCGGCCCCCCGATCCGGGCCACCTGGTGGTCGACCTCGGCCGCGCTGCCGCGCCGGACATTGCCCAGCAGGTCGTCGGAGGCCACGGTGTACGCGGAGTAGTCCCGCCACCGCGACGGGTGACCGATCTTGGGTCGGAAGGCGGCCAGTTTCTCCAGCGCCCTGGCGCGGGTCTGCTCCCCCATCCACTCCAGCTCGCCGATGCGGACCCGGAACGCGGCCAGGAGGTTCTCGATCAGACCGGCCATCCGCTGCCCGGCCTCCGGCGGGTAGTGCCGCTCCACATAGAGCTTGCCGACCTCCTCGCCGATCAGCTCCTCGACCAGGGCGACCCCACGGCGCCAGCGCTCCTTGTTCTCCGGCGTGCCGGTCAGCGTGCGCCCGTGGAAGTCGAAGGACGCCTCGACGAAGTCGTCTGTGAGATAGCTCGCGCTGCTGTCCAGCAGGCGCACCGTCAGCCAGGCCCGCCAGTCCGCGATCGACACCTCCCGCAGTGCCTCCGAGATGGCCGTGAGGAAGTCCGGCTGCCGCGCGACCACGTGGTCCAGGGCCCCGGCGGGCAGGCCCAGCCCCTCCGCATACGCCGGCCAGTCCCACCCGGGTGTGGCCTCGGTGAGCTCCGCCTGCGACCACCGCGTGTAGGACTTCACGGCATCACGCGCCGTGACCCGGTCCCAGTGACCCGCGGCGATCCGGGTCTCCAGGTCGAAGACCCGCTGGGCGGCGTCGGGCCCCAGCTCGAGGCCGGCCTCTGCCAGTGCCGGGGAGCCAAGGTCCAGGAGAGTGGCGAGGTAGGCGACGTAGGCCTCGCGGGCGTCGGCGTGCTCCTCGTCGGTGTAGTAGGCCTCGTCAGGCAGCCCGATGCCGCCCTGCTGCAGGTAGCCGACGTACTCATCGGGGTTACCGGCATCGGCGGTCACGAACAGATAGACCAGAGCCTCGACCCCGCCGCGCTGCAGCCGCGCGGACTCGCGGACCACCGCGGACGGGTCAGTCACCGCAGCGATGGCCCGCAGGTCCGCCACCAGCGGGGCGGTGCCCAGCTCGGCGATGCGCTCGGTGTCCATGAAGGAGGCGTAGAGGTCACCGACCTTGCGCTCGGCACTGCCCGGCTCCGCGTCGGCGGCAGCCGCAGCGCTCTCCTCGATCAGGGTCCGGACGTCGGCCTCGGCGTTCTCTCGCAGCACGTCGAAGGCACCGTAGCGACCCTTGTCCGCCGGGATCTGCGTGCTGGCGAGCCACCCCCCGTTGACGTGCTCGAACAGGTCGTCCTGCGGGCGGACCTCCGGGTTCATGAACTCGCGGCGGACTCCAGACTTCATCGCACAATGCTCCTTCGGATCGGTGACTGCCCTCACCGTATGCGGTTCGTGCTCGACAACCACCACCGCCAGCCACCCGCTGCCCGGCGGTGGCGCGGTCGGCGACCGGGCAGCGCCATCCCTACGCTGTCCCACATGACCTGCATCCCGCCCACCGGCGACCCGTTGATCGGGCGAACTCTCCGCTGTGACCCGACGGTGGCGAGCGACGCCGAGGGGCTCCACGCCGTCTACGGCGACCACTCCGCCTACGAGCAGGGTTTTGCGATGGGCCGGCCCCACACCTGTCTGGAGGAGACCCGTCAGGTGGTGGGCGATGCCGTGGCGGCCCGGGCCGAGGACGGGACGGGGCGCACGGCCTACACGATCCGGCTCCTCGACGACGGCCCGCTCGGGGCGGCGGGCACCGTCGTGGGGACCAGCTCTCTGGGCGATGTCGACCTGCAGCGCGAGCACGTGCACCTGGGCTGGACGTTCTATGGCTCGCACTGGTGGGGCAGCACCGTCAACCCGGAGGCCAAGCTGCTGCTGCTCACGCACGCGTTCCAGACCTGCGGGTTCGGCCGGGTCAAGATCCAGACCGACGTGATCAACCAGCGGTCTCAGGCGGCGATCCGCAAGCTGGGAGCGAGCTTCGAGGGGATCACCCGGCGCGATGTGCAGCGTGCCGACGGCAGTTGGCGGGACTCAGCCGTCTACTCGATCCTGGTCGATGAGTGGCCTGGGGTCCGGGCGCAGCTGGAGGCACGACTGGCTCGCTGAGAGTGGTCCTGAGTCGGCGTGGCGGGTTACCGTCGAGGCACACCGACCCGACGACGAGACGAGACACCGTGAGCATCGCAGGCGGCCTGTTCAACTCCAACCACAAGAAGGACGAGATCGGCGACACCAAGTCGACCGCCGATGGCGAGGCGACTGCGGCCCAGGCGCCGGCCGTGGACCTGACCACCTCCATCCCGGGCTTCGACGACGACACCGACGAGGGACTGCTCGTCGAGACCGGCGGGGAGTTCGGCGACGTCGAGGGCGGCGATCTTGGGGCGAGCCCGGCTGGCAACGAGAGCGTCGAGGCCGTCGCCGGGTCGGCCGGAGACGACTTCGACTATGACCCGGACAGCGCGGACGGCTCAGACCAGGTGCGGCTCGACCCGGAGTCCTGAGGCGGCTCAGCTCCCGGCGAGCGCCTTGACCACCCGGGAGGGCGAGGGCCGACCAAGCTGCTCGGCCATCCACACACTGGTCTCGACGAGGGCGGTGAGGTCCGTGCCGTGCTCGATCCCCAGGCCCTCGAGGGTCCAGACCAGGTCCTCGGTGGCCAGATTGCCGGTGGCCGACTTGGCGTAGGGGCAGCCGCCCAGGCCGCCGGTGCTCGCGTCCACCACACGCACACCGTGCGACAGGGCAGTCACGGTGTTGGCCAGCGCCTGCCCGTAGGTGTCGTGGAAGTGCACCCCGATCTGGTCGACGCCGATGCCGGCATCATCCAGGGCATCGAGCAACCGGCTCACGTGGCCGGTGGTCCCGACCCCGATGGTGTCGCCGAGCGAAAGCTGGTCACAGCCCATGTCCATCAGGCGCGAGCAGACGTCCACGACCTGGGCGACCGGGACCGGCCCCTCCCACGGGTCGCCGAAGCACATCGAGACATAACCGCGCACCCAGGCGCCGGAGTCCAGCGCCCGGCGCACGACCGGCGCGAACATCTCGAGGGACTCCTCCACCGTCCGGTTCAGGTTCTTGCGGGCGAAGGTCTCGGTGGCACTGCCGAAGACCGCGACCGCCTTGACGCCTTTCTCCAGCGCACGGTTCATGCCCCGCTCGTTCGGCACCAGGACCGGCCGCTGCTGCCCGAGGGCGAGGGGGCCCAGCAGGTCCAGCAGCTCCTCGGCGTCCCCGAGCTGGGGCACCCACGTGGCAGGCACGAAGGAGGTGAGCTCCACGGTCTGCAGGCCAGCCGCGACCAGCCTCCGCACGAACTCGGCCTTGACCTCGACCGGCACCACGGACTTCTCGTTCTGCAACCCGTCGCGCGGCCCGACCTCATAGATCGTGACCTGCTCCGGGAACCCGGGGGCCGGCTCGATCATCGGCAACGTCCTGGTCGTCATGGCGACATCATCTCAGGCGTCCGCGTCCGCGACTGTCAGGCAGTCAACCAGTTGCTCGATCGGTGCGGGAGCCTCGCCGGGCGCCAGAGCCCCAGCCATGGCCCCGGCCAGCAGGACCTTGCGCCCCGAGGCGATCCCGCAGAACCGGTGGAGCCGGTCCAGCAGCGGACGTCCCTCCCAGGCCTGCTGGCGGCTGAAGGCCGCGAACCGACCGGCCAGCCCCTGCTCCGCCAGGACCTCGAGGCAACGGTCCGGCCCGAGGGCGCGGATCAACTCGTCCTCCAGGTCACGGTCGCACACGAAGAAGTGCTCGCCGGGGAGCTCCTGCGGCTGGGTGAGGGTGCGTCCGATCCGTTGCAGCGCCCGCAGCACCACTCGCGCCTCCCCCGCGTCGCAGAGCCCGACGACCCGGGGTGCCGGCCGCGCGTCGACGGCCCGGCGCAACTGGGCTCCGACATTGGTCACCCCGCCCAGGTCGACCAGCTCGTATGCGGAGTGCTCGCCTCTTCCGCCCCTCGCCGCCAGGACGGCGGACACCGCCGCGACGTCACTGGGCCCCTCGAGTAGCACGAGGGTGGCTGGGCTCGTTGCCGGTGCCATGTCCCTCATCGTGCCGCCTCCGAGTCCGCGTGAGCACAGGCGGCGCCTGCGTCGCTGGGCCGTGTCGTCCCGTCCCGACGCAGGACCAGATAGCCCGGCACCTCGGTCGGCGGGCCGTAGTCCCGGTCGAGTGCGGCAAGGATCGGGTCGCGGGAGACCACCTCGTCCCAGCCCCCAGCTGCTGCGAGAACACCGGCATGCACGAAGGCGACGTCGGGCCAGCGGTCGTGCCGGGTCATCCACTCCGCACCGACCCGGTTGGACTCCCCGAAGTCCGCGACCCAGAGCAGATGGGTGTCCATCCGTGCCTGCGAGTAGGCGTAGCCTGCCGACGCTCCCCAGAAGAAGACACTCTCGTCGGCACCCAACCAGCCCTCGACAGCGTCCCGCAGCTCACAGTCCTCCTGCGCGGTGGCTTCCTGGGTCAGCAGGCCGGCAAGCGGCCCGTCCGCCACGCGGGTCTCCAGACGCCAGGGTTGAACGTCCCCGAAGGTGCGCATGGTGTGGACCCCGAGCAGCGAGACCAGCACTGCTCCACCGGCGACGAGCGCCGCCACGCGGCCCCGCTGGCGGGCCAGCAGCACCAGGGCCGTCAGCACTACGACGCCGCAGAGCGGCTGGACTGGGCGGCCGCGACACCCCATTTGGCGCTGGCCGATGACACGATCGACAGGGACGTCACGCCCAGGGCTGCCGGTGGCAGGGTCAGCGCAAGCAGCCGCCGCAGGCGCAGGTCACCGGAGTCCCGGATCGCCAGCACCGTCGCCGGGGTGAGGAGCACCGCGACCAGGACGAGGTATGCCGAGGCGACCGGACCGAGCAACAGCTCACCGGTCTCCCGGTGGTTGGCCGCCGAGACCACGGCCACGGCGAGAGCTACCGGAGCGGCCACAGCAGCCGTGACTCGCCACCGCAGCGGAACCTTGGACGTTGTGGCAACCGCGGCAAGCAGCAGGGCCGGAACGTTGCGCCAGGCGAGCAGCCCCTCAGCGTGCATCCCGAAGGACCGCAAGAGCCGTTCCCACGGCGAGATGCGGTCAGCCTGGTAGTCAACCGTGTAGGTCACGGTCTCGGCGAGTGCGGCGAATCCCGGCCCGGTCAGGAAGAGGAGGGCGACCAGAAGCGAGGTGCCCAGGCCACCTGTGAGCAGTCCGCGCACCGGCTGCCCCCGATCCGCGAGCACCAGGGCGACGACGGCCAGCAGAGCCGCCGGGGGCAGGGTCGCGGGGTGGGACAGCACCGTGCAGGCCAGGGCCACTCCGGCGAGCGCGGCCCAGCGGCCGCTCCGCCGCTGGAGCGCCGCGAAAGCCGCGCAGGTGGCCAGCCCCAGGCCCAGCACGGGACCGGAGTTGTAGCTGGTCACGAGCAGGGAGTACGGCGTCGCCAGCAGCATGCACACGACGGCGACGAAGGCCAGGACGGGTGGAGCACCGGTGCGCAAGGCCCGGTAGGCGAGCCAGCCCACCCCACCGGCAAGCAAGAGGTAGAACAGCCGCGAGGCCAGCACGATGCCCTCCACGCCGACCGTGTGCAGCCACAGCCAGGTGAACGGAACCGCCGCCAAGGAACCCAGCGACTGCAGGTTCATCTCATCCGACAGTGGAGCCTCGCCCTGCGCCATCCGCATCGCGAGAGCCACCACGTGCGTGCCGTCGGCCAGGTCGGCGCCTGTTGTGGCCCGCCACACCGCAAACGTCCCGACCAGCACCGTGCCAAGTGTCACCAGGCGTCGTTCCTGGCGTTTCCGGGCTCCCTGCACCCAGGCATCGTTGCAGACCACGCCGCCCCGGTCAGGTGCCATGACGGGAATGCCGGCACCTCGGCATACCGTTGCCCTCACGATGAATGGCCCACTGATCGTCCAGTCCGACAAGACCCTGCTGCTCGAGGTCGACCACCCCGCCGCCGAGGAGGCGCGGCGCGCGGTCGCGCCCTTCGCCGAGCTCGAGCGCGCCCCCGAGCACGTGCACACCTACCGGATCACCCCACTGGGGCTGTGGAATGCCCGGGCCGCCGGGCACGACGCCGAGCAGGTGGTCGACGCCCTGATCTCGCACAGCCGCTACCCGGTGCCCAACGCGCTGCTGCTGGACATCGCCGAGACGATGGACCGCTACGGCCGCCTGACCCTGGAGAAGGACGACTCGACCGACCCCGGGCGGCTGCTGCTGCGCACCACGGACCGCGCGGTGCTCGAGGAGATCCTGCGACACAAGAAGATCAAGCCACTGACCGGGGACCGGCTCGACCCCGACACCGTCGTGGTGCACTCCTCGGAGCGGGGCCACCTCAAGCAGGAGCTGATCAAGGTCGGCTGGCCCGCGGAGGACCTGGCCGGCTACGTCGACGGTGAGAAGCACCCGATCGACCTGTTCCAGGAGGACTGGTCCCTGCGGCCCTACCAGCAGCAGGCCGTCGACGGGTTCTGGGCCGGCGGCTCCGGTGTCGTTGTGCTGCCCTGTGGCGCAGGCAAGACGCTGGTGGGCGCCGGCGCGATGGCCAGGTCCGGCACCACCACGCTGATCCTGGTCACCAACACGGTCTCGGCCCGGCAGTGGCGCGACGAGCTCCTCGCGCGGACATCCCTGACCGAGGACGAGATCGGTGAGTACAGCGGGTCCCGCAAGGAGATCCGCCCCGTCACTATCGCGACCTACCAGGTGCTGACGACCAAGCGGGGCGGGGTCTACAAGCACCTCGACCTGCTCGACGCCCGCGACTGGGGCCTGATCGTCTATGACGAGGTGCACCTGCTGCCGGCCCCGATCTTCCGGATGACCGCCGACCTGCAGGCCCGGCGCCGGCTCGGCCTGACCGCGACCCTGGTGCGCGAGGACGGCCGCGAGTCCGAGGTCTTCACGCTCATCGGACCCAAGCGCTACGACGCCCCGTGGAAGGACATCGAGTCCCAGGGCTACATCGCCCCCGCCGACTGTGTTGAGGTGCGGGTCACCCTGTCGGACTCGATGCGCATGGCGTATGCCGTGGCGGAGCCCGACGAGCGGTATCGGTTCGCCTCCTGCGCGCCGGCCAAGGACAAGGTCGTGGACGAGCTCGTCGAGCGGCACCGGGGTCAGCAGACCCTGGTCATCGGCCAGTACCTCGAGCAGCTGCACACCCTGTCCGAGCGGCTCGACGCGCCGCTGATCACCGGCGAGACGACCGTCGCCGAGCGGCAGAAGCTGTTCGCCGCGTTCCGGACCGGCGAGATCAACCTGCTCGTGGTCAGCAAGGTCGCGAACTTCTCGATCGACCTGCCCGAGGCCTCCGTCGCGATCCAGGTCTCCGGCACCTTCGGCTCCCGCCAGGAGGAGGCCCAGCGCCTCGGCCGGGTGCTGCGCCCCAAGGGTGACGGCCGCACCGCGCACTTCTACACCGTGGTGGCCCGGGACACCGTGGATGCCGAGTTCGCCGCGCACCGCCAGCGGTTCCTCGCCGAGCAGGGCTACGCCTACCGCATCGTCGACGCCGAGGACCTGGGGACCCTCGACCCGGTCTGAGTCGAGCGGCGGGCAAGAGCCCGGTCGGCCTCGACCAGCAGACGAAGGAACAGGCCCCCGGCCAGGAGCCCGCCGACCAGGTCGGTGGGCCAGTGGAACCCGAGGTAGAAGGAGACCGCGACAGCCCCGACGGCGATCAGCAGGACGAGCCAGAAGGTCCGGGTCCGGACCCGACTGTCCGGGTGGGCATAGGTGCGCACCAGGTAGGCCGCAGCACCGTAGATGAGCACGGCCTCAGCCGCGTGCCCCGAGGGGGGTAGGCCATGCCATACACCGTTGCCGATGAGTGAGCAGTAGTGCTCATCTCACCAGCACCCCGTCTCGGGGTTGTTCGGCCACCGTGCGGTGGCTTCCCTTTCGCGCTTCACGGCCACCTGCCGGGCGCGGCCCGGTCTTAGGGTCGGCTCCACGCTTGACGGCGGCCCTGACTGGGCCGACGGCGCTATCACCCGAAGGTGCCTCGTAGCGCGCGAGGTTGATGGCTGCGTTGTCGTCTCGCTGAT
>NZ_QLVD01000017.1 GCF_003352835.1 Ornithinimicrobium murale
CGAGCGGACAAGTCCACTCGAAGGCACGAAGCCAGTCAGGTCAAGGGTCACGCCCGTGGTCACCAGCCACAGCCCATCACCAACAGGCTGCGAAGGGAATCCTCACAGTCAGGTCAGGGCGCGTGAAGGTAGCGTCAGGCAACGTCGAGGTCTTTCGGATGGCTGCGTGTAGGAACCTCCATCTTCGGAAGACCTCGACACCTACCTCCGGACCGACGCGCCAGCGCCCTCTACACCCTCATCTGTGAAGAGCCACATTACCTCAGGTGAGTCGATGCCCAACAGCCCCAGTCCGGTGACGAGGACGTCGAGCGTCAGGGCGCAGAGAGCCAGGCGTGAATCGCTCACTTGCGGGTCTGCGGCCTTGAGGACCGGGCAGTTCTCGTAGAAGGCCGAGAACGCCTGCGCCACCTGGAACAGATGACTGCACAGCCGGTGCGGCTCGAGCGCCGTTCCCACGTGTGCGACGACCTCTCCGAACTCTATGAGCTCAAGGGCAAGCTCGCGCTCAGCCGGCTCGGTGACCACGATCCGGCCTCGTGCCTGTTCAGGACCCATACCGGCGGTGCGGATGATGGAGCGCACCCGTGCGGCGGCATACTGCAGATAAGGGCCCGTGTTTCCGGTGAGCGCGGTCATCCTGTCCAGGTCGAAGACGTATTCGCTGTCGTGCGCGACCGACAGGTCGGCATACTTCACCGCCCCGATGCCGATCTGCGGCGCGATCGCCGCGCGGGTCTCCTCCGGAAGGTCCGGCCGGGCCTCGTCGATGACCGCTCGCGCCGCGCCAACAGCCTCTTCCAGCAGTGCCATCAGCCGTAGCGGAGTGCCGGTGCGTGTGCGCAGGATCTTGCGGTCCTTGCCCAATACGTTGCCGATCTGAACATGGACGACCTCGACCGACTGCGGAAGCCAACCGGCCAGCCGAGCCGTGTCCCACACCATGTTCAGGTGCAGCGCTTGCGGAGCGCCGGTGACGTAGTCGGACCTCACCGCACGCACCCCTCTTGAACCCTTTTGAGGTGGCGTCCTACGCCCCGAACCTCTAGAAGGGCGAGGCAGTGGGCAGCTCGATGAAGGTGGGACACACCTGGTTCGTCCGCGACATGACCGTCGAGGACTGGGTGGCCGTCGGCCTCTTCCTGGGCCCGGAGGCGCGCGAAGCTGTTGATCACGTGGAGCGCCTGCGCACACGGGACTGCCCGAAGCAGTCCATGCAGTGGCTGCGGCCGCACCCGTGCCCTTCGTCGCGGGCGCACGCCGGGCCGCGATCGCCGTCGCTCGGCAGGGCCGTCTCCAGGCTCCACGTCCTATTGCCGTTGCACGGGTTTGACGCAATGCAACCCCACTGCCGTTGTCAGGGGGCAGATGCTAGGCCCCGGAGGGGGGAATATCTGAGAGCGATCCTGTGCTCTTAACCGCAGAGAGTCTAGGACGCTGCGACCCGACGCGCCGCCAGGACGACACCCCACCGGACACGACGGAAGGACGTGCTGATGACGCTGCTCGTGGCCCTTGTGGTCATGACGGGAGCGGTGGCAGTTGCGCGCCCGCTCTCTCGCCGCCTGGGCCGCACCGCCGGCTATCCCATGGCGGTCCTCTTTCTCGTCGCACTGGGCTGGGTGCTCACCGGGGCCCCGGAGGTCCTCGCCGGAGGCGTCGTCACCGGTGAGTGGATGTGGGTCGCCAGTTTCGACATCGCCCTGCGGCTGCACCTGGACGGCTTGAGCCTGCTCTTCTCCGTCCTCGCGCTGGGCGTCGGTGCGCTGATCATGTCCTACTGCGCCCGCTATCTCAGCGAGGAGTATGACCACGGCAGGCTCTACATGCTGCTGAGCCTGTTCGCCACCGCCATGCTGGGCATGGTCCTCTCCTCGGACATCATCACCCTCTTCGTCTTCTTCGAGATCACCACGCTGTGCTCGTTCTTCCTCATCGGCGCACAAGGCCTGCACCAGGCCCGCCCGGCAACCCGCGCCTTCGTGGTGACCGCATCGGGGGGGCTCGCACTGCTGGCTGCGGTGCTGCTGCTGTGGCACGTCACCGGGACCACGGACCTGACCGTCATTCTCGGCGATGCCGGCACGGTCACCGCATCGCCCTACGCTCCCTGGATCGGCGGACTCATCATCTACGCGGCGATGACGAAGTCAGCGCAGTTCCCCTTCCACTTCTGGCTCCCGGACGCGATGGTGGCCCTCACCCCGGTGAGTGCCTACCTGCATGCGGCCACCTTGGTCAAGGCGGGCATCTATGTGCTCATGCGCTTTTCCGAGCCGTTCACCGATTTCTGGTGGTGGACCGCCGTCCTGGTTTCCGTCGGGCTCATCACCACGGTGATCGGCGCGGTCTTCGCGCTGCAGCAGCACGACCTTAAAACACTGCTGGCGTACTCGACGGTGAGCCAGCTGGGCTGGATCGTCGCACTGATCGGTGTGGGCACCCAGGAGGCGCTTGGCGTGGCCGGACTGCACGCCTTCTCGCACGCCCTGTTCAAGGCGACCCTGTTCATGCTGGTCGGCGTCATCGACAAGGAGGCCGGCAGCCGGGACATCCGCGAACTGTCCGGCCTGTACCGGGTGATGCCCTTCACCGCAGTGCTGACCGCGCTCGCCGCCATGTCGATGGCAGGACTTCCACCATTCCTCGGCTTCGTCTCCAAGGAGGAGGGCTACTACGCCTTTCTGCAGCTGCCCGGCTCCTGGGGCTGGGCAGTCGGCGCCCTGGCGGTGGCCTCGGCCGCCGTGACCTTCGCTTACAGCTTCCGCCTGTTGTGGGGTGCTTTCTCCGGCCCCACCCAGCAGCGCAGGCTCTACGACGCAGCCTGGCCCTTCCTGGCTCCCGCCGCCGTGCCCGCGGTGGCAGGACTTCTGCTGGGCCTGCTGGTCGTTGAGCTCAACCCGATCTTCGACCGCTCCGTCCAGGCAACGGTCCTGTCCGAGGACGCCTACGCGGGGCTGTCCCTGCTGCCGACCTCGATCGTTTCCCCGGCACTGTGGATGTCGGTGGCCACCGTCGTGCTCGGCCTGGGCCTCTTCCTGGCCAGGGACCCCGTGGACCGTGCGCTACAACGCCTGGTCTTCCCGGTCACCGGGGTGAAGGTCTACGACGCTGGGTACGCTGGCTTGCTGCGGCTGTGCGACTGGATTGCCCGACCCGCCCGTTCCGGCGCCCTCGCCCCGCACCTGCTCTGGCCCCTGGGAGCGCTGGGCGCCCTGGCTGCCGCCGGCGCTGCGCTGGGCCCGCGCGATGCTGTCGGCCCCCCGGCCTCCCAGCCGCAGGACTGGTTCGTGGTGGGACTGACCGCCCTGGCAGTCCTTGGCCTGTGCCTGACCCGCTCGCGGATCGGCGCCGTCGTCATGCTGGGGATCATCGGCTTCTTCATCGCTGGCTGGTTCCTGCTGCTGGGAGGGGTGGACCTGGCCTTGACCCAGATGTTGGTGGAGATCCTCACCGTCGCGGTGGCCGTGCTGGTTCTGCGCCGGCTGCCGGACCGGTTCTCCCCGGTGCGCGCTGTGCGCCGCTGGAGCGCCTTGGTGCTGGCGGCGGCGCTGGGCCTCGCGGCCGGCAGCGCGACGATGTTCCTGACCGGCCGGCCGCAAGCCTCGCCCGCCGCCCAGTGGTACATCGATGAGACCCAGAACGCCGCTGGGGGCACGAACCTGGTCAACTCGATCCTGGTGGACTTTCGCGGCCTGGACACCTTCGGCGAGATGACGGTGCTGGCCGTGGCGGCTGTCGGGTTGCTGGCACTGCTGCGCGGCGAGGCACCGGCGGACGAGATGGCCCGCACCCTGGATCTGCCGGGGGACAGGACCGTGCTGAACACCGCCCGCACCATCCTGGTGCCGCTCATCGCCGCTGTAGCCCTGTGGCTGCTGTGGCGCGGCCACTACGAGCCGGGAGGTGGGTTCGTCTCCGCGCTGGTCGCCGCCCTGGCGGTGGTGATCGCCCGGCTGCCCCGTTCGGCAGATGCTCCCTCCCGGCTTCGACCGGCCGGACTGCTGGCCGTCGGGCTCATCGTGGCGGTGGCCGCCGGTGCCCTGGGCCTGATACAGGGCTCGTTCCTGAACCCGATCACCGGCAGCATCGAGATGGGAACTTTCTACCAGGGAGTCACGACCTCACTGATCTTCGACCTCGGTGTCTTTTTCGCCGTCCTCGGCCTGGTGGTCGCCGCCCTGGACCGGTTCACCCGCGGGGCGGTGCCCCAGGCCGGAGGCGCAGACCTCGCGGCGGAACCCGCGGCGCAGGCCCCCGTGTCCGCCGCAGGCTCGCCCCGCACCATTCAGAACCCCCGCGCGGACGCAGTAGGAGAGCGACGATGAGCGCCGCGGTCCTGGTCGCCGTCCTCGTGGCGGGAGGCGTATACCTGCTTCTGCAACGCGGGCTCGTCCGTGCGGCTCTGGGCTTTGTCCTGCTGGGGCACGCCGCCAATGTCATCGTCCTGGCCGCCGGGGGGCAGCAGGACCGAGAGCCCGCCTACGTGGGGAACACACTGCCCGAGACCGGCCTGGCAGACCCGCTCGTGCAGGCCTTCGCACTGACCGCGATCGTCATCACCTTCGCGCTGACGGTCTATCTCTTCGCCATGGCCGGCCACGGGGGGGACGACGACGGGGAGTCCTCCGACGCCGAGCCCTCGGACGAACATGAGCACCACGGCACCGTTGTGGACGGGCCACCGTCAGGTGGGCACGCCACCTCAGCAGAACCCATCGGCACCAGCAGCACCGGAGACGTTCCCACCGGCCGCACCACAGGGAGGGAGCACGCATGAACCGGGATGTGCTTTCGACCCTGCTGCCCGCCTTCGTATGGCTGCCCATCTTGGCTGCCGCAATCACCCTGTTGGTCCGGCGCTTCGCGGGCCCTCAGCGCTTCCTCGCCCTGGCGGTCCATGCGCTGGCGCTGGCCGGTGCCCTGGTCAGCCTCAGCACGGTCAGCGACGGGACGGTGATCGCCGAACAGGTCTCCGGCTGGGCCCCCGGGATCTCCATCCCGTTCGTGCTGGACACCTTCGCCGGACTGCTGCTTGGGGTCGCCGCGCTCATGGTGCTGGTCTGCACCCTGTTCGCCGTGGTCACCGGCGACGACGCGGACCCGTACTTCCACCCGCTGGTGCTGGTCCTCTCCGCCGGGGTGTACGGCGCCTTCCTGACCGGCGACCTCTTCAACCTGTTCGTGATGATCGAGGTGGCACTGATCCCGTCCTACGTGCTGCTTACCCGCAGCGGGCAGGCCGCAGCCATGACTGCGGGCAGGATCTACTTCGGGGTGAACCTGCTGGTCTCCGCGGTGCTGCTGGCCGGCGTCGGGCTGGTGTACGGGAGCGCCGGGACCGTGAACCTGGCAGAGCTCGCAGGCGCTGCGACGGAATCCCCTGCCGTGGCGCTCGCCGGTGGGGTGGTGCTGCTGGCCCTGGGCGCCAAGGCCGCCCTGGTCCCGGTGCACACCTGGCTGCCGCGCTCCTATCCCTTCGCCTCGGTGGCGGTGACCGCGCTGCTCTCCGGGCTGCTGACCAAGATCGGCGTCTACGGTGTGTTCCGCGTCTACGGGCTAGTGTACGACGGTACCGGCCTGGAAACGGTGTGGCTCGTGGTGCTGCTGGCCACCATGATGATCGGGGTCCTCGGCGCCCTGGGCGAGTCCGGCATGCGCTCCATCTTGAGTTTCCACATGACCAGCCAGGTCGGGTACATCATGCTGCCGCTGTCTTTCTTCGGCCCGCTGGGCATAGCCGCCGGGATCTTCTACATGGTCCACCACATCATCGTCAAAGCCGCTCTCTTCCTGTCCTGCGGGGCCGTGGAGCACCACGCCGGCACCGGGAAACTGTCCCAGCTCGGCGGCTACGCCCGACGTGAGCCCTGGCTGGGACTCGTTTTCATCCTGGCGGCCCTGTCCCTCGTCGGCATCCCGCCACTGTCCGGGTTCGTCGCCAAGTTGTCACTGATCCACGCCTCCATGGACGCCGGTCACTACCTCGCTGCCGCCATGGCGGTCGTGGTCAGCCTCTTCACCCTGCTGTCCATGCTCAAGATCTGGAACGGGGCCTTCTGGGGCGCCGACCCCGACCCCATCACGGGGCCGGCGTTGACCGCTGCCGTGGCCACTACCCCCGATGCCACCGACCCCGGCGCAGCCCGGTTGCGGCATCAGACCCAGGACGCCCCTACCGCGCTGGATCGTATGCCGCGCCGGCTGATCCTCCCCGGGGCCCTGTTGGCCGCCTGCACGGTCGGCATCGGGCTCGGCGCCGACGTCCTCGTGGACCTGGCCACCACCGCGGCTGAGGGCCTGAGCGACACGACCGCCTACACCGAGGCGGTGGTGCCGCGATGACCAGGAACCTCGCCCGACTGCTGCGGTTGCCCGCCTTCCTCGCCTGGTTCGTGGTGCAGATGGTCCGCGCGAACTGGCAGGTGGCCCTCGACATTCTCACCCCGGGCAGCGCACTGACTCCCGCAACCGTCGCCTACCAAACCGGGTCCCTGACGCCGATGGAGGTCACCGCGCTGAGCAACTTGATCACCCTGACCCCGGGCACCCTGACCATCGATCTGGACGATTCTGGCGGCGGCGACTACCTGCTCTACGTCCTGGGCCTGTACGCCCCCCCAGACCCTGAGGAGTTTCGGGCAGAGCTAAGAGAGCTCGAGGACAGGCTGCTGCACATCACCCGCGCAGCCGATCGTCCCAAGGAGAGAGAGCCCCGATGAGCCCGCAACAGCTCCTCGCCCTCGACATCCTGGGCGCCCCCGCCGGCTGGGTCGCCCTCGGTCTGCTCGTCGCCACCGTCCTGCCAGCGATCCTGCGCACCGCCCGTGGTCCGGAAGAGGCCGACCGTGCGATCGGCGCGGACCACGTCTTCTTCGTCCTCGTCGCCTCCCTCGCCCTGCTTGGTCTGCTCTGGCAGCGGCCCCTGCTACTGGACCTGGTAGTGGTCGTGACTCTGATTGGCTTCATCTCCGCCCTGATCCTGGGCCGCTACCTCGGTCGTAGCCAGCCCCACCATGCAGCTACCCCCGGAGATGACGCCGAATGAGCGCAATCGCGGTGATCGAGACCCTGCAGGCCGCCGGCGGCGTCCTGCTGCTGGCTGCCGGCATCACGCTGTTCGGCGTGGCCGCCGTCGGGCTGATCCGCTTGCCCGATGCGTACACGCGGCTGACCGCCGTCACCAAGTCCGGAACACTTGGACTGGTTTTGGTGCTCCTGGGCGTGCTCGTCATGGACCCCAGCCTGGCCAGTGCGGTCAAACTAGGGTTGGCCATCGTGCTGCAATTGCTCACCGCTCCCATCGGCGGCCTGGCCCTCAGCCGCGGGACCTACCGTTCGGGAGCGCCGCTGCCGGCATCGCTGCAGTACGACGAACTGTCCGAACGTCGCCCGGGGATGGAGTAACGAAGGCTGCTCCCGTACATCCAGGGTTGGGGTACGGGCACGAAAGAGAGCCCTCCCAATTCCCGGGAATGTCGTAGGTCATCTTGTCTGAGTAGTCGACGATGACGAAGTCGAACAGTTGCCGCCATTAATTTCCGGCGGAGACTCCTCGAACAGCGGACGGTCGAATCCGACGAAGGCGGTCCGGCTCGACGCTGTACTTCCGCGGTGCTGGCATGGTGCTCATCATCCTTCCCGGGAGTGGAAACGTACGGTGGTGACCATCTCGTTCGCCAGGCGGACCACGTGCCAGTGGTCCACGCTTATCCGCGCCCACGGCAGGGCCTGGTGGATCGCGGCCCGGAACTCGGCCGACATGTCGATCGCGACGTACTCGATGCGGCGGCGCCACCACCGCGGCCGGGCCAGCAGCCAGGCCTTGACCGTCTTGCCGCGGGGACCGTCGACGACGTCGAGGATAGCGCCGGTGTCCAGGTCGGTGAGGATGACCGACCACGGCTGCACCCGGCGCGCCGACCCGTCCCGGACCAGCTCGTCGGGCATGGCCGGCGGCGACGACACTTTCACCAGCAGCCAGGCCTGACGGCCGAGGGCGTGAGGCAACATGGCGTGCTCGGCCGCGGTCAGGCTGCGGCGGCAACGTCACCTACGGCGTAAGACGGTGCGGGTTCACGGGACCATCACCGGTGCCTCGCGTCCGGCCAGCAAGGTCTTGACCTGGGCGGTGACCGGGCCAGGAGTCAGCAGGGCGCAGGCACCCCGAAGAGTACGGGAACAGCTGAGCCCACCTTGTCGACAGGGTCGCGCACCTCGAAGAACCGCCGGACAGTGGAGCCCATCAGAGTGGTGTACGACGACCACGGTGGTGAGCGTGTCCTGCTGATGTAGGCGCGGTCACCGCGTGTTCCTTCGAGTGAACCTTCCACAGCACTCTCGAACGGAGCATCACGATGACCGCTTCTCCCAGTATCGACCCTGAGGTCTTCCTGCACGAGCAGCTCGCGCAGGCGAGCCCGGACCTGATGCGGCACCTGCTGCAGTCCTTCATCAACACGCTGCTCTCGGGGCAGGCCGACGCGGTCTGCGGCGCCGACTACGGCACCCGCAGCACCGAGCGGACCAACCGGCGTAACGGGTACCGGCACCGCGACCTGGACACGCGTGTGGGCACCCTGGACGTGGCGATCCCCAAGCTGCGCGAGGGGTCCTTCTTCCCCGAGTGGCTGCTCGAGCGTCGTAAGCGGGCCGAGGCCGCGCTGACCACGGTGGTGGCGACCTGCTACCTGCTCGGGGTCTCCACCCGGCGGATGGACAAGCTGGTCACCGCGCTGGGCATCACCGGCCTGTCCAAGTCGCAGGTGTCGGTGATGGCGGCCGAGCTCGACGAGCACGTGGAGTCCTTCCGCACCCGGCCCCTGGACGCCGGCCCGTACACATTCGTGGCCGTCGACGCGCTCGTGCTCAAGGTGCGTGAGGGCGGGCGCGTGGTCAAGGTGTCCGCGCTGGTGGCCACCGGCGTCAACGCCGAGGGCTACCGGGAGATCCTGGGCATCCAGGTCGCCACCGGCGAGACAGGGGCCTCCTGGCTCGCCTTCTTCCGCGACCTCGTCGCCCGCGGCCTCACCACGGCCGGCCCGGTGGGCCTGGTGACCTCCGACGCCCACGCCGGCCTCGTCGAGGCCATCGGTGCCACGCTGCCCGGGACCGCGTGGCAGCGGTGCCGCACGCACTACGCGGCCAACCTCATGGCCGCCACGCCCAAGTCCTCCTGGCCGTGGGTCAAGGCGCTGCTGCACTCGGTGTACGACCAGCCCGACGCGCCAGCGGTCCACGCCCAGTTCGACCGGGTGCTGGACACCCTGGCCGGCAAGCTGCCCGCGGTCGCTGAGCACCTCGAGGACGCCCGCGCGGACATCCTGGCGTTCACCGCCTTCCCCAAGGAGGTGTGGCGTCAGATCTGGTCCAACAACCCCCAGGAGCGGCTCAACCGCGAGATCCGCCGGCGGACCGACGTCGTCGGCATCTTCCCCCACCGTGAGGCCATCATCCGCCTCGTCGGTGCCGTCCTGGGCTGGGGGTACCTCCCGCTTGCGGGGGCGCAGCACGACGCCTGGGCCGAGCAACGCCGCTACATCGGCATCGACGTCCTCACCCGCTGCCGACACTCCCTGGCACCCACCACCACCGGACAGGAGGAAACCGCTGCTACCGTCCCCGCACTGACGGCCTGATCAACCCCACCGAGGGATCACCGTCGTACACCACTCCACCGGACTTGACCAACCGGACCGACCACAGCATCCAGACCTTCACCTCGTGTACCAGCGACCACGACAGCTCGGCCTCGGCCAGCTCGAGTTGCGGCGAGGGCGGCGGTGGCGCGGGCTTAGGAGGTGACGTTGGCGCGTTGGCGGCGCTGACCGGGCGGGCCAGTGGGTCAGGCTGCCGGACCTTCAATGTGGTCAGCCGGGTGTCGATGGCCGGGTCGGGCTGTCCCGGCCAGGACGGCCTCCCACGCCGCCAGCAGCACATCCTCGACAGCGACGCTCACCTGCCCAACTCCTCACGCACACCAGCTGTGTGACCGGGCCGGTCCGTGGACAACTGTGGAGTCAGAAAGATGAGCACCGACGACCCTTCCCTGGCCGATGCCCCGACCGAGGCACCGGAGCGTGGACGGCTCTGCCGCGCTGGACGCGGTGGACTTCGACTGGGACGCCTTCCTGCAGGGCGTTCATCCCACCCGTCGCCCCGTACGCGTCTACGCGCGTGCCGACCTCGTGGCGGGCATGGAGGAGGTCGCGGGCCAGTACCACGACGACATGCTTGCGGTCGAGAAGGAGAAGATCGTCACCGAGGTCACCCCCTCCGCGAGCAGTTCGAGGCGTCGGGTAGGTGGTTCGTCGCTGAGGCTCGGTCCGCAGAGCGCATCGACAAGGTGCGCCGCGGCGGCGCGACCTGTCACGGCATCACCCCCCCACCCGATGACGTCAAGGGTGACGACGCGCTGATCGCCCGAGCCGACTTCGACAAGATTCAGCGAGCCATCGTCGCGGATGCCATCGTAGTGCCCCATCACCGAGGGTGGCCTTGCGGTCCTGGCTGGGCGCGCGCCGACCAAGTACCCGAAGTTGAGCGTTGCGGTAAAGCAGGCAAGCACCCGACTCGCCCAGTGTGCGGAGGTGTCGACGCAGGGTTTCTCGCGAAAGCGGCCCGCGGAACGTGGGTCGAGCAAGCGCTGAGGTCCACTGACAAGGGCTCCTGCCGCAATCGAAATACCTGGGCCTGCCGTGGCCGGAGTGGGGCGAGACGGACGTGGCTGTCGCTGGCGATCGACACACTCAAGGCATCTGAATGTCCCTGCTGCGGGACCCGAAGGACGTGGCCCACGATGAGGACACCGGGCAGGCCGGTGGCCGGCCGAGACGGTCGTGTGCCAGCCTGGTGCCGTCCTGGCGGAGTTTCGGGAGCGTCAGTCGAAGAACGGCCAAGAGCCGCGGGTTTGCTGGCGTGGGCGCGGCTACTACCCGAAGGCCAACAGGCGTCGAGCCCGCCGCGTTCGATCCCGACCGGGCCGCGCGCGAGTACGAACGGCACATGCAGTCGCTCGGGCTGGACGGTTAGGCGCGGTCGAAGAGCAGCGTCTTCGCGAAGCCGTCACTGCTGTTGTTGATCTCGTGGACGAGACGGTATCCGCGCGCCTCTGCCCCTCGCAGGACGGTCTCATAGGACGGCGTCTTCATGTTGACCTTGTAGGTCACCTGCGGGAGTCCGTCGAACGCTCGGTCAAGCAGCGCGGGGGCGTTCTCCTCGGCCTTGCGACCGCTGCGCTCAGTGATCAGCAGGAGGGCGAGCCCGCCGAGCACGAACACGCCGAGGGCGAGCAGTACCAGTACGCCGAGAATGGTAGTCATGCCCCCAAGAGTGCCATGCCTACTCCGCTGATACATGATCTGGAGGTGACACGTGACCCGTGGCCCGTGACTTCAGCTGGTCGAACCGCCAGCCGTAGACCGTGTCGTGCACTGGCGCGCCGGCCTCGTCGAGCATGGGGCTCCTCACGCTCGCGTTCGTCCTACTGGTCCTTGTCGGTAGGGCTCAGGTCGCTAAGGGGGCCAACGCCCACGTGGCCAACGGCAGTGTCTTGCTTGTCTTCGCCACTCTCATTGGGGTCGTGGTGCTGAGCCTCGTCGGGGCTCTCAACTTCTGGTAGTTGTCGCCCCGACAGCGATTCTTCGTTGCTCGGCAGACGCGCGGATCTGCCGCCGGTCGCGCGGGCGGCCGTGCCGATGTGCGCGCGTGGGGATCCGCGAGCCTGCTATTCCGAAGGGCCTACCTGAGCAGGGGTGCATGGACTCTGGAACTTCGGTGGTGGGTGTTCAGGCGGCGCGGATGAGTTCGGGGCGGATTCTTGGGTTGGCGGCGAGCGATGTGGCCCAGGCGACGAGGAGGCTGCCGAATCCTGCGGCTGCGATCATCGGCCACATGAAGTCGGGGGCGATGCTCAGGCGCTCGTCCTCGCCGACGAGCAGCAGGTAGCTGTCGCCCGCGAGCCAGCCGAGCCCGAGCGCCAGGCCGGCGCCGAGCAGGATCGGCACGGCAACCTCGAGCCAGTGGCTCAACGTGAGGGTGCGGGCTGGGACACCGAGCAGTTGGAGCCGCACCACTTCGCGGCGACGCTCGAGGGCACGGTCCAGCGCACCGACCGCGCAGCTGGTCAGGCCGAGGACGAGGACGAGCGCGCCGACCAGACGGACCGTGTCGATCGTCCGCTGGATCCGATCCATCTCGCCCATGTCCCAGAAGCTCGACACCTGCAGGTCGGCTGCCCTCATCGCCTCCACGAGGTCGCGGCGGGGGTCGGAGGTCACGTGGACCTCGGCATACCCGCCGGCTGCCAACCCCTCCTGCACGCCGGGGAGTCCCGCGGGGACGAGGATGGGTCCGTTGAGCCGGTCTGAGGCGTCGACCGGCAGTTGGACCACGTCGGCGCGGGCGAGCGGCACCTGGGCCAGCGGCGACCCGGAGGGAGACCCGTCGGCGTCCTCATGGCGCAGGCTGATCGTCAGCGCGTCCGGCTGCCCGGGCATGTCGTAGGGCTGACCGATCCAGGCTGCTCGGTCGTCGCGGCAGCCGGTGGTGCCGGGCGCCAGCTGCTGCACCGCCTCACAGGAGGCGACGTTGACCTGGAGGAAGTCGCACAGCGGCGAGCTGCTGTCGCAAGAGGCAGCCATAACGTGCGTGATCACTGTGTCCCGGACCCCGGGCACCGTCCTGGCCCTGGCAGCGATCTCCTCTGCGGTAGAACCGGCTGGGACGTGCAGTGTTGTGCTGGCCTCTACGGTCGCGTGGTGGCGGGGTATGGCGTATTGGGGCACGTCCTGGAGTGTCACGACGACCCCTTGGGCGCCGGTGGCGAGGAACAGCGCGACCAGCAGGGCTGACAACACCCGGGTTTGGGCCCCGGGCTGGGCCTGAAGTCGGCGTCCGGCGACGACGCTGACCGGCCCGCCTCGATGCACCAGCCAGGCGGCCAGGTAGCGCACCACCACGGGCAGGACCAGGATGATGCCCAGGGCCAGCACGGCGATCCCACCGAGGACGAGTTCGTTCCGCATGCCGGGCTGCAGGTCGCTAGGCCTCGGGCTGCGTCGGGCCATGATCAGCATGCCCGCCCCGGCGAGCAGGGGCACGATCCGCCACCAGCCGGGCCGCGTTCCGCCAGCTCCTCGCGCAGTAGTGAGCGCCCGTCGCCCCCGCGTGCTGGTGGACGTGGCTATGCCGGCCACGAGGACGGGTACCACGAGCAGGGAGATGAGCACTTCGAGCCCGTCCGGACCGAGGTCGGTCAGCTGATATCGCCGCCCACCGATCCCGGAGACCGCCAGGAGAGGCCGACCCAGCCACGTAAGGAGCAGGCCGGCAAGCCACCCGGCGAGGGCGAGAACACCACTCTCTCCTAGGTTGACCAGCCTGGTCTGTCCGGGGGTGAGACCGAGCAGGCGCAGCCTGCTGTTGCGCTGCTCGCGTAGGGCGGCACTGAGCCTGGCCACGGTGGCGACTAGCACTACGACAGGAAGGAGGATGGCCAGCACGGCACCAGCCAGCCACCACGGTCCGGCGCCGTCGTTAGAAATGAGGCCCGGGGGTGCCAGTCGGACGGCGCGGCCGATCATGAGCACGGCCAGGGTTAGTACCGTGCCTAGTGCAGCCGCTCCGACCAGGGCGGCCGCACGTAGGCGTGCGTGCTCCGACGTGCGCAGCGCCAGGCGCCACCCCAGGGCGAAGGCTTCCTGCGGCCGGCTCACCGGGTCCCCGCGGTGGTGAGTACTCGACCGTCAGTGATCGTCACGTGCCGATCCAAGTATGCCGCCACCCGGTGGTCATGGGTCACGACCAACAAGGTGGAGCCCAGGTCGTGCGAGGTCTCAACCAGCGCGGCCATGACGGCGTCGGCCGCGACCGTGTCAAGCGACCCGGTCGGCTCGTCTGCCAGCACCAATTGGGGGCGAGGGGCAAGGGCCCTGGCCACCGCGCCCCGCTGAGCCTGACCGCCGGAGACCTCACCGGCCCGACGCCCCGCGACCTCGGCCACGCCCAGACGGTCGAGCATCTCCGCGGCCTCGGTCCGGGCCTCCTGCCGTGAGCGTCCGAGCAGCTGCAGGGGCAGCATGACGTTCTCCTCCAGGGTCAGCTCGGAGACCAACTCACCCAACTGGAAGATTAGGCCGAGGTGCTCCAGCCGGAAGCGTGCCCGCGCCGACTCCCCCATCGAGGCCACGTCGGTGCCCAGCACCTGCAGCGTCCCCGCATCCGGAACTAAGATCCCGGCCGCGCAGTGGAGCAGTGTCGACTTCCCCGAACCTGACGGCCCCATCAGAGCAACGCTCTCCCCAAGCCCGATCTCCAGGTCGACCCCCCGTAGCGCTGGAGTCTGTCCGTAGGCAAGCTCCAGGCCACGGGCCCCTACCGCCGCGCTCACGCTCCACCACCTAGCACCGCACGGGCAGCATCCAGCCGCTGGCCGGACTCCTCGATCCAGCGTAAGTCGGCGTCCAGGTGAGCCAGTTCGTAGGTCAGGGCCAACACCCGGGCAGCGTCAGCATCAGTCAGTTGGGCAGTCAGCTCACGCATCCGCGCCAGGTGGCTGTGCCGTTGCGACTCCAGGACCGCCACCGCGTTCCTGCCCGACATGAGCGCGACAGACACCCGCGCGAACAGCGTCGAGGTCGAGAAGACCCCGGGGGCCTGGGGCTCTCGCACCCACTCGTCGACAACCCCGACCCCGTCGGCCGTGATCCGGTAACGCTTCCGGTCCGGACCAGCACCGGTCTCTATGTCGAGCACCTCGGCCCAGCCTTGCCGCTCGAATCGCCCCAACGAGGAGTAGACCTGACCGAAGGCCACCGGCTTCTCGTACCCGAAACGCTCGTCGTAGTCGTGCTTGAGGGTGTAGCCGTAGGCCGGACCCTGCTCCAGGAGCCCAAGGAGGGCGTGTGAGGCGCTCATGAGACTGGACTATACACACGCTATATACCTGAGGTGCATAGTGACGCGTGCGGTGGATCAGACCCCGAACCGTGAGGCAAGGCATTCGCCATCCCGTCACCTGGCACCCCTGTGGAAAACGCACTGTCATGCCGCTGGTCGCTCGGCGGTTGCGCTGGGGACCCGAGTCTTCGGGCGTGGTTGGGGCCATGAACCCCTTCCGCCGGACCTTCGTTACATGTAACGTGGTGGGTATGACGGTAAAGCATCGAGTCAGCGAGTACCGGCGCAGGATGCGCGCACGCGGCCTTCGACCTGTGCAGATCTGGGTGCCGGACGTGCGTAGCGAGCACTTTGCACTGGAAGCGGAACGTCAGGCGGCCCTGGTCGCCAGGGCGGACGAGCAGTCCGATGACCAGGAGTTCGTCGAAGCCGTCACCTCCCCCTGGGACGAGGAGTGAGGCGCGGCGAGCTGTGGACCGTCGCCGGGGGTGTCTACGCCTCCAAGCCGAGGCCCGCGCTGATCGTGCAGGACGACCTCTTCGAGGGCACTGCCTCGGTGACCGTGGCGCCCCTGACGACGACCCTGGTCGACGCCCCTCTGCTTCGCGTACGCGTCGCCGCCGATGATCTCACCGGTCTTCAGCACGACAGCCAGGTCATGATCGACAAGGTCACCACAGTCCGCCGCGAGAACGTCGGTACGCGCGTTGGCCGCCTGGCGCCTGAGAGTCTCGTGGAGGTCGAGCGCGCCCTGATGGCTTTCCTCGGCCTGGCTAGGTAGCTGAGGAGCGAGACCACTGCGGACGTCCGCATTTGCCGCGTTGCATGCCGCCCGCTCACTTACGGATGCAAGGTCGACGCATGGCCACTGCGAATGATTGCTTTGGGACGCTTCGGTGTCGAGGAGTTGCTGGACGTCAAGGACCAAGGAGTCAACCTGTCGCCGGTGGCCGGCGTTCGTCGGCACTGGGTTGAGTCAGCGTTCGTGTCCGGTTTCGGGCTGAGGATCAAGCAACATCTGTACGGTCTTCGTGACACCTGTAGGAGGGTGCGCGATGAGCACGAACGAGTCCTCGGTGCCGAGG
>NZ_QLVD01000012.1 GCF_003352835.1 Ornithinimicrobium murale
CAGGAACCCCAGTGGAAGAGCCGGGCAGACCGGCAACTCCTGCACGCCCTCACTCCAGCCCCGACATCCTGCCGCCGACAGCGACCTCCTCAGCAGCTCATCGGTGGATCGAGGCTTAGCGCGGTCACGTTGTGCTGCCAGCGGGGATCGACGGCGGCCGCCTGCCGGGCGAGGTCGAGTTTGTCGCGGACGTTGCCGGAGAGGTACTCGGCCCGCAGCACCACACCGCTGCTGTCGCCCTCCGGGGTGGGGGTGTCGAACACCAGATCATCAATCCGTTGTCGTGCCTGGGTCTGGTCGCAGCCCAGCAGGGCGGCGATGGTGGGCAGGTCGACGCGGCCGAGGGTGTCCAGGCTGACACTGACCGCATCCGAGGGTGTCTCGGCCGAGGTGACGGGTTCCCGGGGCACGATCTGCCGGGCGGTCAGCAAACCCGCGGGCAGAGCCAGGCCGGTGTCGTCGTCGAAGCGTTCCAGGGCCGCGACCAGCGGACCGTAGGGGTCGAGGCGGGTCACCAGCCGCACCGCCGCCGGAATCAACCGCGCCGGTCTGCGGGTCGGGTCTTTCGGCTGCGTCAACGTGAACCGGTTGATCGGCCCGAACGTCTCGACGTAGCGTTCCCACGACCGCAGCAGCCTTCGCCGGTCCTCCTCCAACCCGGGATCACCCTCGGCGGCGGTGGTCTCGGCCGCGATCAGGCCTCGGGCCTGGTCCCGTAGCTCGAGCAGGGCCCGCACCTCCACGTGTTGCCTGACCGGGACCTCCACCGCCACGTTCACGCCCTCGGAGACCACGGTGAACCGGCCATCAGGGTGTGCGCTCAGATGCCCATCCCGCTCAGCCACCACCCCCTCCCCCACCAGAGGCGTGTCGTCCGTGGCAGGGGTGAACGTCCACCCCTTCTCCCGGGCCTGCCGGGTGATCCCGGCCAGGGCGTCTCGGAGGGCCTCGCTGGTGTCGAGGTCGGGGGTGGGGGTGATGTGGAGGCCAGCGACGCCGTGCATCCCGACCCTGCACTCGGGCTGGCCGAGCACCAGCGACGGGTTGGCGGTCAGGCGACGGTTGATGTGGAGGGTTTCCTCGGTGTCGTGGGGTCCGGGGAGGGTGACCGGGTCGGTGAAGATCCAGTCGTCCTCTCCCGGAGTCTCCCCGTCGACGCGGCGGCGGAGGATGAGGAGGTCGGTGACGGCTTCGGTGCCGGCGGCTGCGGTGTGGGCGCCGGTGGGGAGCCGGATGACGCCGACCAGGTCGGCGAGGTGGTGCAGGTCGCGGCGATGGGCCGGGTCACGCGAGTCGAGGGTGTAGTGGCTGGTCAGCACCGCGACCAGGCCGCCGGGGCGGGTCAGCTGCACCGATTTGGACAGGAAGTGGTTGTGCATCACGTAGTGGTGAGGGTTGTGCAGCGGGTCATGGAGCCGGACATCAGCGAATGGCACGTTGCCGACCACCGCGTCGAAGTACCCGCCCGGTAGGCGGGTTACGGCAAACGACTCGGCACGGATCTTGGCTGCTGGATACAGCAGGGCGGCGATGGCGGCGGTGGTCGGGTCGAGCTCGACGCCCATCATCGACACCGCCTCGGGGGCGGTCCCGATGAATACCCCGGCCCCGCAGCCCGGCTCCAACACCCGCCCCCCGGTGGGGGCGCCGAGTTCGATCAGCGTGTCCCAGATCGCTCGGGCATACTCCACATGCGTGTAGTGCGCGTTGATCGTGGTGCGGCGCGCCGCATCGTAGGCGGCCGGGTCCAGCAGCTCCCGCAACATCTGGCGCCGCTGCGCATGATCGGGGCGGGCTTCGTCGAAGATCTGCGACAGGCCCTGCGCCCCCCACGACCCCCACCGGGCCAACACCTCCTGCTCCCCTGGCGTCGCAGGGCGGCCCTCGGCCTGCACCCGGTGAAGGACGCGGATCGCGGCCACGTTGGCATCGAACCTGGCCACCGCCCCCGACGGCGCCAAACCGTCCTGCCCCCCAACCCGAAACCCCACCCCCACCACCGGCCCGGCCACCGGCCCGGCTGCCGCGCCGGCTGCGGTCGCTGGTGGGGTGGGGGTTACTGGTCCTCGATCAGGCCCGTCTTGTCGTGGATCGCGTGGTGAGTGTCCATCAGCAGCTGCAGGATCGAAGAGGTCTGCGGGTCGAAGCCCGCGTTCTCGTCGTCTTCTTCCAGGGTTTCCGGTTCCGGGGTCAGCATCTCGGCCCGGACGATCTCCTCGGCCTGCATCCGGATCGCGTTGAGCCGACCCACCTTCTCCCAGTAGGTTTCGCCGGTCGGGTCGGGGCCCTGCATCTGCTCGGCCAGCCA
The DNA here is from genome assembly GCF_003352835.1 of Ornithinimicrobium murale. GTDB lineage: Bacteria > Actinomycetota > Actinomycetes > Actinomycetales > Dermatophilaceae > Ornithinicoccus > Ornithinicoccus muralis. The sequence goes on from NZ_QLVD01000012.1 coordinate 2,309, forward strand.
CACCACCCGCGTCTGGGCCTCCTGCCCCAACGTCGAGAAGAAGTGGTTGGGATCCTCCAGCGCCGCGTACCGGGCCGGGGCCAGCATCTGCCACGACTGCTCGGCGAACCGGCCGTACTGATTCATCAACGGACTCCTCATCTGCGCTGAGCCACAACTCCTCAAGCGAGGGCTGGTCATAGCGGGATCGACTTCTAGACGCCATGCCTTCGAAGAACCCCAACTCAGGTCACACACCGCGTGAACCATCATCGCGACCCACCCCTCTCCACAGTCCTTGTAGCGTCATCATCTCGGGCCCCTCCGACATCTTCGAACCGGTGGGCCTCTGGCTGGCGAGATTGCGCAGCACGTTGCGCAGCCCTGCTACCACCTTCTCCGGGTCGCGACCCGCCAGCCTCCGAGCCAGGGCGGTGAGGTCGGTGCCGGCGGCCTGCAACCTGGTCAGGTCCGCCTGCACGCTCCCCCACCCTTCACCCAGCAGGGCCGGGTTCACGGCCTGGGCCCAGGGACGCCAGTCGACCTGCACCGCAGCCCCCGGCTCGTGGCGTGCCAGGGTCGCGGCCGCCACTGCGGCCGGGACCTTCGCCAGCCGCCGGGCCAAGAGGGTGGTGTCGGCGCCGGCGTGGTGGAGCTCGTCGAGCCGGGCGGCGAGCTGCGGCCACTCCCCCACCCCAGCCAGGCCGGTCAGGTCGGCCCAGCGTTGCCAGCGGTCCGATGAGGGCTGGTCGATGCGGCGGCGTGTCTCCCTGGTCTGTTCGCGTGCCTGGTTGGCGGCCGCGGCCGGGGTGGTGGTCCAGGCGTTGATCCGCGTCACCAGGTGTCGGGTCTGCTCCTCCGGCACCTGGGCCTGGTGTTGCTGCCAGGTGGCTGGGGGGCGGGCGGCGATGATCTCGGCGACCTGCCGGCCAGCCTCGGCGGGGGTGAGGAACGTGACCCGGTCACGGATCATCAGCTCCCCCTGCGCCGTGGTGGCCGTGACCAGAGCGTGGTGGAGGGCGTCGGGGCCGTGCTGTTCGAAGATCTGTGCTGGGTCTCCGCCGGCTGGGAGGAGCAGGCGGCGTGGGTCGAGGCGGTGCTGGGCGAGGAGCCAGAAGGTGTTCTCGGCTGCGATGTGGCCGGCGTTGTCGGCGTCGGTGGCGATCAGCGGGGTGGGTCCGTCGCGCAGCAGCAGCGTCTGTTCCGGGGTCAGCGCGGTTCCCAGCGGTGCGACGCCGATGAAGGCCCCGTGGCCGGCGAGGGTGACCGCGATCGCGTCCATCGGCCCCTCCACGATCACCGGCACGGCCTCCCGGGTGAGGAGGTGGTGGCCGTAGAGGACGTCGCGCTTCGCGAACAGCGCGCTGGCGGGGCTGTTCAAGTATTTCGGGCCGTGGTCGTCGTCGGCGTCGGGGTGCCGGCGGCCGACGAACCCGACGATGACTCCTTCATGGGTGATGGGGAGGATGGCGCGGTCGCGGAAGCGGTCGATCACGGTGCCCTGACGGGTGGTGGTGGCCACCCCCGCGGCGAGCAGCTCGGCGGTGTCGAATCCTTGCTTCCGCAGCGCGCTGACCAGGGAGGTCCAGCCGGCGGGCGCGTGCCCGACCCTGAACCGCGGGTCGCCGGCGAGATCCTGACCGAACCTCTCCGAGAAGTAGCTGCGGCTCCACGAGCCGGGCAGCTGGGCCTCGAAGAACCCGGCCGCCGCCTCGGTGACCTGGGCGAGGCGCTGCGGGGTGTGGGGGGTCTCGGCCCAGCGGTCGGCGGCCGCGAACCCCTGCCGAAGCTCGACCTCGGTGAAGTCCGGATCGGTGCGCTCCCGCAAACCGGCGGCGGCTGCGAGGTCGGCGGTGCGGGTGGACCAGTCGATGTCCTCGATTCCCTCAGGCGGCAGCTCGTCGGGATGCGGCGGCTCCCCTTGCTCGTCCGGGGGCGGGGTGGTGAGGTGGTGTGTGCGCCACAGCATGGCCTGACACGCGTCATCGAACCCGGACACATCCACCGTCGGGGTGATCAGATTGTCGAGGTGGTGTCCGTGGTCGGTGGCGTGGGTGATCGCGGCGGCCAGGTGGGGCCACCAGGGGCTGGCCTCCAGCTCGGCTGCCGCCTCATACCCGAGCCGATCAACCAGATCCGATTCCCAGGCGGGGAGGGTGGGGCCGTCGGCGGCGGCGAGGTGGCGGGCCAGTCGCCACCACAGTGCGGCCGCTGGCTGTTCCGCGGGCAGCGGGCCGTCGGCGACGGCTGCGGCGAGGTGCTCGGTGACGGGCACCCCGGCCTGATGGAGGGCGGCGAGGCGGTGCGCCAGGACGGGGGCGTAGGGGTCGCGGGGCAGATCGGCGCGGATGTCGCGCAGCAGATCGGTCCACATCCCCACCGGATGCGCAGGCCGCAACCGGTCCAGGAGACGCTGCTGCCAGCGGTACGCCGCGGCACCGAGCTGCGCGGGTCCGGTGGGGCGCCGGTCCGCGCGGTCGACCTGCCACGCCGCCCGCCACACCTCCACCTCCCCCACACTCGACGCCGTCAATGTCTGTCCGGGCAGCGCCCACACCGGCCGCGACACCCCCGCCGCAGCGTCACGCACCTCGACAGCGAAGTCCTCCACCAAGCCCTGGCGCGCCGCCAGGTACGGTCCCCACTGCGGATGCGCGGCGAGGGTGGCGGGGATGGCGGGGAGCCACGGCAACGGCCCCACACCGGCAGGGTTCGGGAGTCGCCAGGTCAGCACCGCCGCCGGATCCGCAGCCGTGCCCAGCTCACGGGCATCGACCGCCGCCCGCAACACCTCCAGCGGCGTAGCGGCGCTGTCGGCGGCCGCGTGCAGCAGATGGGACCGCAGCGTGGGCCACGCGGGGCAGGACGTCAGATGCTCCACCACCTGGTCGGCCTGCTCATCCAACTCTGTGGCGGCGTCGGCGTGTAGCTGTTCGATGGCCACGGTCACGGCGTCGGTGTAGCGGGCGGCCGCGAACCCCAGGCGGGTGTACGGATCGGTGGCGTGGCGGGCTTCGGTGGTCACCGAGCGTGAGGATCCGTCCCTGGCCAGGACCTGCTCCAGGACGTCGCCGGCGGTGACCGGCCGCAGCGTCGCGGGATGGATCGGGGCGTTCTCCTCTCCCCCGTCGACGACCTGCACATACGCCTCGTTGGAGCGGCGGCCGCGGCTCATCGCCACATACAACTGCTGCCTGCTCTCCGTCCCGGTCAGCACCGTGTGGGTGGTGTCGACCGTGACCCCCTGAGCGCAGTGCACCGTCACCGCGTACCCCAACTCCACATGCTCGGCCACATAGCCCGGCGGCAGCAGGACCCGTAGCCCGGTGCTTCGGTGGACTGCTCGGAGTGCGCCGGCCGGGTCGACGCCGGTGACGGTCCACCGGTCGCCGTTCTTCACCCAATCCGTCGCGCTGATCGGGATCCGGCGGTCGTTCATCCGGGTCACGATCACATCCCCCACCGATGCCGCGTTCCCATCCGACAGCGCTGCAAGGGGACCTCCACCATCGCTGTCGGGGGTGTTGGTGAGGCGGTGGTCGCGGGCCCACTGGTTGAGGGTGGCGACGCTTTCGCGGGTGCCGGCCAGCATCACGCTGTCGAGCCCTGCGGCACGGTCGTGGAGCCATCCTGTGAGGGCGTCGCGCAGCACGGTTTCCTCGGAGCCGGCATGGATCCGTCCCTGGTCGAGGTAGAAGCCCAGCGCTTCGAGCCGGCCCTCCCTCAAGGCGAGGGAGGCTGCTGCTTCGGCGGGGTCCGCGAAGCGCATGATCTCGGTCAGCTGTACCGCGCCGTGGGTTTCGGTGATGTCGCGCAGCACGCCGCCGGCGCCGACCGCGGCGAGCTGCTGATCATCACCGATCAGCCGCACCGACGCCCCCCGCCCCATCGCGAACCCGACCACTACGGCCAGGGTGGGGGTATCGGCCATGCCTGCCTCGTCGACGATCAACAACGTCTCCGCACCGATCAGAGCCTCCACGGCCGCCTGGTTGTGGTGGAGGTCGTGGGCGATCTTCGCCAGCGTCGCCGCTGCCCCGACCTGCTCCCCCAGCACCCCGGCCGCGACCGCGGAGGGGGCCAGGCCTAGCACGGTGCCGCCGCTTTCCCGCCACGCGCCGGCCAACACGGCTAGGGCTGTGGTCTTGCCTGACCCGGCCGCTGCCAACCCCACCTGCACGCGCCGACCGCTGGTGGCCATGCGTCGCACCAGCTGGATCTGCCCCGCATTCAACGTCACTCCGCCGGCGGTGGACGCCAGCAGCGCCACCGTGACGTCGACCTCCTCGACCCGCCGGCCATCCGTCAACCCGGCGGCCGCAGTGATCGTCTCCTCCGCTTCGATGACGGCGGTGGAGGTGAACCGGCGACCCCCGACGGTGCTGTAGACACTCTCCCCATCACTGCGGCGCAGCAGCTGCGGATCACTGACCGGATCGGTCCAGCCGGCCACCGGCAGACACCTGGCGGTCGCGGCCGCCAGCAGCGCGGCGGTCAACTCCTCCGCCTGCCGCGGCGTGCTGGCGCGTTCCCGGGCACGACGCGAGGCCTCGGCCTGCAGGTGCCACACCGTCCACGACGCCCGCGACACACCCATCCGGGCCACCATCTCGTCGGCCACAGAGTCGACCCATTCCGTGGTGACCGGAGGCCCCGACTGGCGGCCGGCGGCGGTCACGTCGGTGAGCATCCGGGCCACCCCGTCGACGCCGAGGACGGCACGGGCTTGGGTCGCCCAGGTGGTGCGCTGCTCGTCCAAGGAGCGGGGTTCATGCTTGGCCTGCCTGGTCTCCAGGGTGGCCTGCTGCGCCAACGCGATCGCCTCGGCCGGCGTCGGCGGCCGACCATGCGCGTGCTGGAAGTCGACCGCCAACTCCGCCAGGCGGGCCTCGATCGCCGCCCGCCGGCTCGACCACGCCTCCCGCAACCTTGCCGGCACACCCACGATCTCCCGCACCGCCCGCTTGCCCGGATCCCGCGCAGTGTCGACCGCGAACCGGACCCCGAGTCGGTCAGTCAGATGGGCCTCCAGAGCCGTGTTGTACACCTCCGAGATGCTCACCATCCCCGCATGCAACGGGCGGCCGTCGACCGCCAACCACGCCCCATCCAAGGTCTGGACCTTGTTCGCGATCGCGACATGGGTGTGGAGATTCGGATCCCCCGCCCGAGAATCCCGATGCGTGAACGCGGCCGCGACCAGGCCGGTGACCTCGACCTGCCGCACCCCACCATGCCCCCGCCGGGAGAACAGGACCCGCTCCTCCAGATACCGCAGCGCGTCCGCGACCGCCGCGTTGTGAGCCTCCTCGATCTGCGCCGCCACCTGCTGCGGCGCCACCGCCCACAGGGCCGAGACCGACTTCACCGGAGTGAACGTCACGTCATACCCGGCGCACGCGATCGTCGGGTTCCTCGTCAACGTCGCGACCTCCGACGACAACTCCACCCCGCTCGGCGCCCTCCCCATCCGCGCCTCGAAACCAGCAGTGGCGAGCTCGTTGCGGATACCGGCCCGCACATCCACCGGCACCGTCCCACCACTGCCCAGCCCGTTGGCCGCAGCCCACTGACTGCACCGGATCGCGACCTCCTGCTGGAACACCGTGGCCGCCGTGCGCACCTGGAACGGCGACCCCAGGCGGGCCGCTTGGCGGATCTGCGCGGGCGTCGCGTCGGCCGGGAGAGCAGCCAGCCGGGCTTCCATGTCCGGATGGAACCCGGCCCCGAACAAGGCACGCATCTGCGCCTCCGACACCGCACTACCAGGTGCCATCTCCAAAGCTTCCAGGCCGGTGCCGACCCACCGTCCGGGCACTTCACCCTTCTCCGTGTAGTAGCTCGTCAGCGACGCGTGGCCCTTTTCCGTTGAATCCTGCGCTGCAACCTGCCGGGTCAGGTAGTCATAACCCGACCCGGCAGTCAGCTTGTGCAGAGACGCCGTCACACCCCCTACCAACCCGAACCCGACCCGGCTACAGCGTGAACCGACTCCGCTGAATCTCTGGCGGCAGCCCGGGAATCACGCGAGGTCCGGTGCGCGAGGAGCAGACTCGTCGCATGAATCCCGGGCTTGGCGCCGACTACGAGCTGCTTGCAGCCGTAGCGCAGGTCGTCCAGGTCTTGGCATGGATCGCCATCCTCGTCGGAGCGTTCCTGCGCGAGAGCGGTACCCGCGAGTACCTCAGCAAGGGCGCCGAAGGCTTGGGATGGGTGGCCCTGATCGGCTCTGGAATCGTGGGCTCGCAGATAGCCGCCCAGCAGGCGCTGGACTGCTCACTGTGGGGGCGAGACTGCATCGAGACGGACGCTCAAGCCTGGGCCTCTGGGAACACCTGCTCAAAGGCATCGTCTACGACGCGGTCGTCGGCGGCGTCGCCGAGCTCGTTGGATGGTCCGCGGCCCGGCTACGAAAGAGGCGGCAGACCTCCGGACCATGACGCGTAGACCCGCGGACGCGAACGTACCCCCAGTCGATCATCGGCCCAGGCCAGCCACGCTTGATGTTGCATCAGATGGGATTCATGCCCCTTCCCCCCAATGGTGCAAGAGGTGTGTTGAACTTCAGATTCAGGGTATCTCGGGGAGGTGGGTGTGGGAGCAGGAGAGTTGGTGATATCGCAGACGCACATGGCGTGCAGCGACAGATCCGTCGGGGCTCCGAGTAGCGTTCCGAACAGATCCCGAACACATGGAGACTGTCTTGAGCCTGCTCAGCTTCAATGACCACTGGAACGTTCCCTTCGCGCTCATTGGCCGGGTAGTTTAGATGACTACGACCAGACATGTCTCGACATGAACGCGCGGCTCCGAGCCACGGAGGGCGTCGCATGGACGGCCAGCCCTCCCGAGCACAACTTGCTAAATCCGGATCATCTGACCTCCCGAGCCGAGGCGCTGGCTCGTCCAGCTCCAGTTCCAGCTCAGCCGGGTGTCTACGCCTGGTACTTCGACGTCCCACCGTCTGGCGTTCCGCACGATGGCACGCATCGAAACGCGTTCGGCTACCTGCTCTATCTTGGCATTGCACCCCGTGAACCGCGACGGAGCGATGGCCAGCCAAGCTCACAGAACCTGCGCAAACGTATCCGCACCCACTTTCGTGGCGACGCCTCACGTTCAACGTTGCGCCTGACGCTCGGCCTGCTCCTATCGGAGGAGCTCGGCATCCAGCTTCGACGCAATGGGAGTGGACGCCTCACGTTCGGTGAGGGTGAAGCTGCGGTGTCCGACTGGATGGCCGAACACTCTCGGGTCTGCTGGTACGTCCACCGGCAGCCCTGGCGCGTCGAGTCAGAGCTCATCTCGGAGCTCGTTCTTCCGCTCAATCTGGACCAGAACAGACACGGGAGCTTCCACGAGACGCTTTCCGGAGGCCTCGGCCTTGGGGCCGATGTCGAAGAAGGCCTCCGCGACCACGGGCTCCGGGGCCGGCTCGTCCTCGCTGATCTGGTCGAGCGCCGCAGCCAGCTCGGCGCCCGACTGCGGGCGCAGCAGTAATCCGCCGGTCTGCTCGGTGACGCAGGAAAGCGCCGAGGCCTCCTTCTCTGTCAGGCCGAACCCGACCACGTGTGCACGGATCCCGTGTCCGGACGCGGCCAGTTCCGCAGCGACCGCGCACGGGTCTGCGTCACAGGTTTCCAGGCCGTCGGTGACCAGGATGATGTTTGAGCGCTCGGCCGTACGCGGCACCTGCGCCGCGGCCAGCCGCAGGCTCTCGGCGATGGGCGTCATGCCGCGGGGATTGATGCCGGCGAGCTTGCTGGCAAGCTGACTGGCATCGTGCTTGCCCGAGGCCGCGATGACCTCGATGTCCTTGCAGTCGCCGCGGCGGCGATGGCCATAGGCGATCACGGCCAGCGGTGTCGCGGCGTCGCGTCGCTGGAAGAACTCCGCCATGACTTCGCGGGCGACGACGATCTTGTTCTCACCGCCCTGGAGCTGGCCCCACATCGAACCCGAGGCGTCGAAGACCAGGACATCGGCCGAGGCGCTGTCGTCGGTGGCCGCTGCCGTGTTTCCGGCGGCTATGGCGGCCAGGGCAAGCGCGATCGGCAGGGCCATCCGGCGTGCGCTGTGCGGCGGCAGGACCCGATCCATGCGGCGGGCTGTGGTGTTGTTGCGGGGCATGCGGGCTTCTCCAGGTGTCGGCGGCGTGTGGCTCTGCGGTAGAAACAGGACCAGGGGCCGGAAGCGGACATCTGTGCTACACTCCGGCGCATGACCGTGGCCATCAGCGCCTCTCCAGCAGGCGCCCCTCCGGCCGGGGACCCGTTCGCTTTCCAGGAGCTGGTCGACCTGCTCTACGTGGAGCTGCGCAAGCTCGCCCATCGGGAGCGCTTCCGGCTTGGTGCGGGCGCGACCCTGTGCACCACCGCGCTGGTCAGCGAGGCTTGGCTGAAGCTGCACAAGACCGCCGCCTGGCATAAAACCGAATCTGGGCCGGTAGGAGACTGTCCGGTTACGGATGTGAGAAGACGAGAGGCGGACGTTGGCTCATTCAACCCATGGCGCAAAAGTCACGGCCGGCTTTTTGGGCGCGCGCTATCAGACGGCCTGTCCTTGGCGATTAGCGCGGTATCGAGAACCTCGGACGGTCATAAGTCTGGATTGATAGCCCTCAATGCCCCGGGAACTTTTCGCAGATTGCAGGGTTTTTCTTCGTGTAAGCAAATCGTAAGCGCGCCGGCTGTGCGCGACTGGAGCGGCAAGCGATGTTTCACAGGATCTTCGTCCATCTTCATACGTCGGGTAGCCCTTTCGCCAAATATGGAAGTTGGCTGGCGCCTGCACAACCTCACCAGGATCAATTTTGCGAGTCGTCGATCGGCGTTTTGATCGTATGATGTCGCAGACAAAACTTCGCGGTGACATTCTTGGAGGCATTACCACCGGAGTTGTCGCACTGCCGTTGGCGCTCGCCTTCGGCGAAGCGTCCGGCCTGGGTCCGATTGCTGGTGTGTGGGGCGCGATCATCCTGGGGTTCCTGGCCGCAGCGATTGGCGGCACGCCCACTTTGATTTCCGGTCCAACAGGTCCGATCCTAATCGTGATTGCCGGCCTCGTCGCTGCTCGTCCTGACCAACCTGCGGTTGTCGCCAGCGTCGTGATCCTGGCTGGTATACTGCAAACGGTTTTCGGCTTTTTGCGCCTTGGCAAATACATCAATCTGGTACCCTATTCCGTCGTCGCGGGTTTCATGAGCGGCATCGGGCTGATCGTCATCGTGTTGCAGCTCATTCCATTGATCGGACAGGAAGCCCCTCGCGGCGGCACGCTGGCGACACTGACCGCTCTGCCTTCGGCGGTTGAGCAGATCAATGCCTACGCCCTTGGACTGGGCGTGCTGACATTTGCAGTGGCGACATTCTGGCCAAAATCACTGTCAAAATTCTTCCCGGCCGCGCTCGCCGCATTGCTCGTCGGAACAGTTGCATCGCTCTTGGTGTCAGGCGCTTTACCGAGGCTGGACGAAATTCCGACGGGCTTCCCCGATCTGGTTCTTCCCTCGCTCGACATGAGCGATGCCATTTTCATCGTGCAGTCGGCCCTCGTGCTCGCCGCATTAGGATCAATCGATACCCTGGTAACATCGCTGATTGCGGATCGTATGACCCAGACACGCCATCAGTCGAACAAGGAGCTTGTCGGGCAAGGTATCGGCAACGCAGTGTGCGGCTTGTTCGGCGCCATGCCGGGGTCGGGGACCACTACGCCGACGGTGGTTAACATCCGAAGCGGTGGCGCGACTCGCCTGTCAGGCATGGTCCATGCGCTCTTCCTGCTTGCCGTCGTTTTCCTGTTGGCACCTCTTGCCGCGCAGATCCCACTCGCGGTCTTGGCGGGTCTGCTTGTGCGGATTGGGCTGAATATCATCGATCTCGACTATCTGCGTAATGCGCTGCGCGGTCCGCGCTGGGACCTGTCTGTCATGGTCCTGGTTGTCGGCCTGACAGTCTTCGTCGACCTGATCACCGCAGTGGGTGTTGGTGTTGTGCTGTCCGCGCTCGGCTTCGTAAAACGGCTAGCCGATGCGCAGATCGCGAATTTTGAGAGCGGCAAGCTCGCTGCGCTGGACGCGGAAGAGCAGGCGATTTTGAAGGACGCAAACGGGCGCATACTCCTCTTCGACTTCGCAGGACCGCTTTCGTTCGGTGCGGCTGCCGACTTGGTGCATATAGTCAGGCGGCGCTCGAAGCGCGAGGTGCGCGCTATCGTGCTCGACTTCAGCCGGAAGTTCTTCGCCGACCGTTCAGCCGTCCAGGCCATCCAGACAATCGTCTCCGAATCCGCTGCACAAGGTATCGAAGTATTTTTTGCCGGTGCATCGCCGGACCTGACCGAACTGCTAGCGAAGATGGAAGCCGATATTCACGTCGACGCGGAGCACCGGGATTTGTCCCGACGGGAGGCACTCGCCCGCGCTAGCAAGCTGGCTTCCGTGGGGCGCGCCGCGCGCTTGAAAATCTAAAGAGAGGAAGTGCTCATGTCGCAGTTTAAACTCAGCGAATTACCAGAACTCGATGCCGAGGTTCTAACCAAAGCCCAGCAGGACAGCCTCACTCCACATGAGGTTTTCGAGCGCCTCAAGGCAGGCAACAGACGTTTCGTGGCCGGTGAGGTGACGCTTCGCGATCACACCGAGCAAGTGCGCAAGGCGGCTGGCGGCCAGTTTCCCAAGGCAGTCATCTTGTCCTGTCTTGACTCCCGCATCCCCGTCGAAGATGTTTTTGATTGCGGCATAGGAGACATTTTCGTCGCCCGGGTGGCCGGCAACATCGCGAACATCGATATAATCGCCAGCATGGAATTTGCCTGCAAGGCGGCAGGTGCGAAACTGGTGCTGGTTCTGGGGCACGGTCTGTGTGGTGCGGTCAAAGGCGCCATTGACAAGGTCGAGCTCGGTCATCTGCCCAGGCTTTTCGAAAAGATCGAGCCGGCCGTGGAGCGCGCTCTTGGTGACGCGTCGGTCGCAGATCGTAGCAGCGACAATGCCTCGCTCGTTCAATCTGTAGTCGAGCATAATGTCGATCTGACTGTCGAAAACATCCGAATGAGCAGTGAAGCGCTCAAAGCTATGGAAAGCGATGGCGACATCGCCATTGTAGGGGCGGTCTACGACATGGAAACCGGTTCAGTTTCATGGCGTTGATCGCCATGCGCCAGAAGGGTTCCCCCGTCGGACCGCGTTGCCTGTAGTCCCACACCACCTTATCTACGTCGTCCGCAAAAGGCTGATATTTTTACTCAAGCCTTTGCCGACGAAGTACCGAGGGGATGGATGGAACTGATTTCCGACTTTTTGACTGCACATTCTGCATGGATCGGGCTTGGCCTGCTCGTGGGTCTGATTACGCTCTTTGCACTTGAGAAATTTCCGCCGGTCATCGTCTCCGTCGCCTCAGCTGCTATTATGCTGGTGTTGGGGTATCTGCCATGTGAAGACATGGAACAGGTCTTCGCCAATCCGGCTCCCATTAGGGTATAGGAAGTTCAACCGCCCTTTTTGGCGAGTCTGGCGGGTAGGCGGCGGTCGCGCAAGCGCCGCTTTGGGCACAGATCGGGCACAGATCGGGGGTTCATGCGTGGGTTTTCGACATCGCGGGGCCACGCAGCGGCTCAGTGCGTAGCCATTTCTCACCGAATCCCGGCACAGGGCCGAGCGCAGCCCTGCGGGGTCGTGGCCGCATCGGATCGGACTCTGGCTTGGCTGCCGGCTGTGTGGCCGGCACCTCGTCACGCGGCCGGCGGCGGCGCCCTGGACGCCGCCCAACTCGCCGAGCGAGGGGCGGCTGGAGAGGAGTTCGTGGTCGAGCTCTGCCGAGAGCACCTCTCCGAACGATATCGTCCCGACTTGGCTGCGGCGGTGAGCAGGGTGAGCCTCCGCAGCGACCAGCTTGGCTATGACGTCACCAGCCCCGACACCACCGGGCATCGTCACCGCATCGAGGTCAAGACGACAAGCAGCGCATCCGCGGGTCGGGTGGAGTTCTTTCTCTCGCGGAACGAGGCCGCGGTAGGCGTGCGAGATCCAGGATGGTCACTGGTCGCGGTCGGGCGCAATCGCGACGGCAGTCTACAACTCATCGGTTGGTGCTCTTCGGTGAACCTTGTCCCGCACCTTCCGCGTGACGTCTCGCGCCAGGGTCGCTGGTCGAGCGTCCGGCTCAGCATCTCCATCACCGACTTCCGACCTGGACTACCTCTCGACGCACAGTCTTGAGGTTCGGCCACGGTCGGTCGTCTACCGCGTTCCTCTGGTACGAAGGGGTTGAAGGAACTCGGCAGAGGAGACCGCTTCTAAAAAGGCGGCTTGCCAATCGTCGGTCAGGGTTCCCACTGCCAGCACGTACTCGGCGATGATGCCGAGGAACTTCGCCTCGGCGCCGGCCCCTGTCTTAGCCTCGATCCACCGATCGACTGTGTCCGGTGGGCGGCGTGGGAGAGTGAGAATGCCCTCCTGACCTGGGAAAATGCGACTTGTCTAAGGTCCGCATAACCCGCTCAAGAAGGGCATCTC
>NZ_QLVD01000006.1 GCF_003352835.1 Ornithinimicrobium murale
CGCACTCAACCCGACCCCCACCAACCCCGAGGAGCTCACTGCTACAGTGCCCGAACTGACGACCTGAAAACCCCTACCGAGGGATCACCGTCGTACACCACTCCACCGGACTTGACCGACGATGCAGCGCGCTGATGTGACCTTGTTCGGCAGCGACGGTGGTGAGGTTCGTAGCAACCTGGGTCAGCGGCTGAGCATCGGCAAGTTGGACGCACAGGGTGCCCAGATGATGTGGGGGTCTCCCGCGATCGGGGTCACCATCCCGCGAGAGGTGCAGCAGCGAGCTACCACTACCAACAAGGACGGCGTCCCAGTCGAAGCGCAGTGCTTCAGATTCCCCTCGCCTTCTGCGCCGATAGGGACCGAGGAGGGCGACCTGCGGGAAACCATCCGCCCCCGTGACTCCAGGCACAAACGCCTTGTCATCGTGCCTCCCGAGCCGCTGGCCGACCTGGACTCAGAGGACAAGGTGATCGAGCCGGAGTACTTCGAGTACGCCGAGGCCCAGTGGGCTTTCGCGCAGGACAGGCCGGACCTGGACCCGCTGCTGCAGGTCAAGAAGACCACGGATGGTCGTCAGGCAGCCTCGGCCTTGTCGATGCTCGGGTTGGCTGGTGGGGCGAGCAGCCCAGGGGGCGAGGGTTCCACGCCGAGCAGGCACGCTGGTCATCGACGCGGTTTCGAGACAGATGACGAGCCAGTCGCAGTGAGCGATGTCGAGGACTACGCCGTTGGTGAGTTCGAGGGGTATGAGGACCCAGATGAGAGTCTTCCGGGCGGCCTCATCGTGGGCGACCTCATCGAGGAAGACGCGGGCTCTGGTGTGTGGGTTGTCGTGGACGAGATGCCAGAGCCGGATCCGGCGTCGCCGGGGATGACCGCGGTGTCCTGGCGCAGTGACTCGGACGAGTCTGGCGCGCTGTCCCTGCCGGAGGACGAGCAGGTCACGGTGCGTCGGCTGCTTTTGACCGACGACTGAAAGGTTGGCCGACAAGCGGTCACAGTCACGACCACAGCTGCACCTACCTACAGGTAGAGGCGCACCCGTCACCAGGGCGCACCCAGAGGCGGTGGAGGAGGCCCGACAAATGGGAGCACCAGTCAGCATCACCGCGGACTTCGCGTTCAGCGGACTCCAGGCGTGCAGGAAGGGTGATCCGGAACTCTTCTTCGCTCTCGATCAGAACTCGATCCGGGAGGCCAAGAAGGTGTGTGCGAAGTGTCCGCTACTTGACCAGTGCCGCGCCTGGGCGCTGGCCACGGGGGAGAAGCACGGTGTCTGGGGTGGTCTGGACGAGGACGAGCGGCTCGAGGTCCTCGGTCACCGCCCCAAGAAGCGGCGTCGGGCGAGTAGAGCGGTGGCCTGATGCTGAATGACTCCGATACCGATGACCTCCTGACGATCATTTTCCTGGTCGCGGCGGCAGTGGTTGGTGGTCCGAGTGTCCTGGGTGCGTTCGGTGTTGATGTGGGCTCGTTCCTCCTGCGGTACGGGATTCTGGTCCCCGGCTCCGAGGCGGTGTTTGTGCTCCCACTTGTCGGTGCCGGATTGGATGAGCGCCGCGTCGCCCTCCTGGGGATCGTCGTTGCCCTGGGGTTGCTTGCCGGCTTTGCCCGGTTGTTCCGCGGTTCCCGCGACTAGACCTGGGCGGACACGGGTGTCTGTGCCTGGCCGTTTCGGTGGGTTCCAGACGCAGAGCGGCCGCCCCAGGAAACACCCGTTTGTCGGAACAAGTGAGCGGGGCGGCCGCTCTGCCAGGATACCAGCCAGTGGTCAGCCGGTGAGGGTCCGAAGCAGTCTGAGAGTCGGGGGTTCCAACTTTCCCAACGCGCCCAGGGCGAGCTGCAACTGGGTGGTGATGACCTCCAGCTGCTGGGGGTCGGCGGCCAGGTGTGCTGCCTCGAGACGATCCCGCCAGAGGACCTCGGAGGCAGGCTCCACGGTGGTGCCGATCGCCGACGCCCAGTTGGCGATGCGGCTCTGCCGGTGCCGGAGAGCTCGTGTGGTCAGCTCGTGGGCGGCGTCGGCTGTGGCGGCGATCATCTGCTGGCGGTCCAGGTCCGACCAGGTGTATCTGACCGGGTTGATGCCGCTGAGCGGTTGTCCGTGGATCAGCTGCAGAGCTTTGGTCAGGGTGGTGGTGGTTGCGGCCCGGGGGCCGTTCGGGAGAAGCGCTCGGAAGGTGTCCCAGTCGGTCCGGACGGATCCGAGTAGCCGGTAGCCCTCTTGTGAGACCAGGGGGAGATACGGCTGCCCGTGCTCGGTGGTGCCCAGCCAGACGCGTGCGCGGTGCATGGCCTGGCAGCGCTGGTCGGAGGTCACGCGTGTCCCGGGCCACATCGCCGCGTCGAGTAGCTCGGGGCCGTCCCAGGGATGCAGGGACAGGAAGGCGATGAGCTCGGTCGCGCGGGCCTTGGACTGTGGTGTGGTCCCGTGCGGATTCAGCACCTGCACCGGTCCGAGGAGTTGCAGCGCCGGCGGTGGTTGCTCGGATGGGGCTTCCTGTGTTGCAGCCGCGCACTGGGTGTTCATGGGGGTGCTCCCTGCTCATTGTTCCGACAAAGAACACTGTATAATTGTGATGGGGGTCCTGCAAGCGGGCACGGTCACAGGTCACATCGGTCACACCCCGGGCACCTACACCACGGGTAAGCAATGCCCATCACATGAGGAGCGTGCGTCGTGACCACCAACGACCAGCAGATCGACTTCGACCTCGACCTCGAGGACCCGCCGCGGGATCTGACCGAGCGAGAGATGGAGGACTGGTATGAGGCCCGAGACCAGGGCACTATCGGCGCGGAGGCCGCGTCGCAGTCTTCGGCGCCAGGGTGTCCCTACTGCCAGGGCTCCGGCACCGTCACCTTCCACGAGCGCCACCGTGCAGGCGGGGGAGGTCACAACTTCGATGCACCCTGTCCCGAATGTGTGGTGCCACTCCCCTTCGAGGTCGACGTGCCGGCCTGGGGCTTCACGCCATGAGTGCGGCGGAAGAGCCCACGGTTGAGTTGGTGCGGATCTGGTGCGACCACGGCGCCCTGCACCCCTGGGTTGCCTCCCATGTGGACTGTCGCGGTTGGGTCGTCGACGTCCTCGGCCGTGCAGATACCCGGGAGTCCGCGGTACAGCTGTGGATCGGGGATCCTGCTGGGCTCCCAGTTGCGGGCAGCGCGTGATTCCTCATCTTTGGAAGTTTGGGTCTGGGGTCTACCCCCGTGGCCCGCTCCAGCTCCAGCCGGGGAGCTGCTCGATGCGCTCGGCGTCTTGCTCGCTGAGGGGGTGTGTTCCCTCACGCCCGGCCCGACGGTAGCGGTAGTAGATCACCCGCTTGTAGAGGGGCATGGCCTTGCCGTCGTCGAGGTTGACCCGGGTGGCGGTGGTGACGTCGGCGAGGGTCTTGCCCGGGTTCTGTGCCAGCCACAGCTGGGCCGCGGCGATGAACTGATCGACCTGGCTGCGCCGACCGACCTGGGTGGGGTCCAGGGGTTGGCCGCTCGCGTCGAGGAGGGTGCCGGGAATCGTGCCGAGTCGAGCGGACTGGGCGTCGGTGAGTTGCCCGTCGTGGTGGGCTCGGCGTTGCCGGCGCAGCCACTCGTTGAGCCGCGGAGACAGGGCCCGGTTTCCGTGCTCCTTGACGTGGTTGGAGATCTCATCGGCGGTGGAGTCCCACCGGTCGAGGCGGGAGTTCCACCTGGTGTCCCAGCGCCATTGGGGGCGGCGCTCGAGCTGCGCCTGGTGCTTCTTGGCCAGGGTCCCTTCGGCGTGCTGCCGGCGGGCGAGATTCACTTCTCGGCCCAGGGGGTAGTCCTGACCCTTGAGTGGGACGGTGGTGTCCTGGGCGATGCGGGTGTGGCCGTGCTCGGCGATGTAGTCGTCGAGGGCGGCCAGGAAGCTTGGCCAGTTGGCGATCGTGGTCATCTCTGCCTGGGGGGTGGTGGTCAGCATCGGTTGTCTCCTGGAGTCTAGTTCCGATATTGCACGGTTGAGGGTCAGTTTGTGGTGAGCCGGGAGAGCAGCTCGCGTTGGGTTGTTGTGGCGTGGTCGGGGTTGTCACGCAGGGCGCGGTCGAGGACGGTCGTGGCGTTGCTGTCGATGAGGATGCGCGCATGGGCGCGGTGGCGGGAGAGGGCAACACAGGTGCGACCCAGGTCGCAGTTGAACGGTGTCGCCTCGGCGTGGCCGGTCAGGGGGTGGACGACGACGACGGCTGCCCGCTCGCTGCCCTGCACGCTGTTGGCCGTGCCGATCAGGACACCGGGCAGGTCGGCCAGGTGCGCGGCGGTCAGGGATGCCTGGTTGACGTGCGGAGTGACGACGGCAATGTCCTGAGGGGTCAGGTCGCGGGCGGCGTCCTCTGTGACGAGGCGGGACCCGAGCAGGTCGCGGACGTGCGCGGCGGCCTCTACGGCGATCACGGGATCGTGCTCGCTCGTGGCGGTGATGGTGGCTGTCGTGATCTCCGGCAGGTCGACCCCGTTCCGATCCCGGACGGTGATCGGGGGCCGCGCCGAAGTGAAAGGCAGTTCGGGGTAGAAGGCGGGCTGGATCAGCGCGGTTGTGTCGGGGCCGAGCCGCCAGGTGCGGGTGAGGCGGTGCTGGGTGATTGCCTCACCGTGGGTGGCGATGAGGCCGATGGGGCCGGGAACCTGGGGGCCGGCATCGTGGCCGGTCCAGCGGTGGGTGGGCCCGGTGACGACGGGGTCGATCTGGCCGGGGTCGCCGACCATGACGATCTGGGGGGCCAGGGAGCCGAGGGCGGCCAGATCGGCGTAGGTCAGTTGGTAGGCCTCGTCGATCAGGAGGATGTCTGCGCCGGTGGTGTCGGTCTGGGTCCACAGCCAGCGGGCGGTGGTGGCGACGACCACACCCTGGGAGGTCCGCAGGCGGGGGGCACCCGCCAGGTGTTTGACGTTGGGGTTGAGTCCGGCCGGACGTTTGGAGCCGTTGCCGCCGAGGAGGGCGACCTCCTGGTCGAGAGCGCCGATCCGGTTGGCGGCGTCGTAGGCCTGCGCGCGGGTCTGGGCAGCAACGCAGACCCGCAACCCGGCACGGGTGGCGAGCTGCTGGGCAAGGTGGGTGATGAGGCGGGTCTTTCCAGCACCGGGAGGGGATGCGACGACGACGCCGGGATCGCCGGACCATGCGGCAAAGAGGACGGCGGCCAGGTCAGGGTCTGCCACGTGCTCTCGGGGAGGCTGGGCAGGCTGCTGTGGAGCGGTGACCTTGGGTGCGTCAGCCAGGCGGCGCATGGTGTTCTCCTTGTTCTCGTTGTTCCGACAATACACAGTCTAAGGGAAGGGTCGGACAGTGTCCAGCGTCGGCTGGCGATGTCGCAGGGGCCGGCGAGCCCGTGGACCTGATGTAGGCGAGGCTTGATGGGCGACCTGAAAGCAAGGGCGAAGGCGTCGGGCAATACTCCGCCCGGTCAGTTCTGGGTTGCGGCGCTGATCACCACGTCCAGAGGGACGTGGCGGCGACTGGTCGGCGGCTTGCCGGTGCGTGCCACCCAGTTCCGCTGGTCCCGCAGGCGACCGGAGTAGCGGGAGCGCAGGCTTCCCTGCTGAAAGGCGTCGATGCTGCGGGGCCGCAGGGTGAGGCTTGCGCCGACCGTGATGTCACCAATCACCACGGCGTCGTCGATGGTGAGGTCCAGGGTGCCGTCACTAGTCACGGTGATGTTGGAGACGGTGCCGCTGCGCAGCCGGAGGCTGGTCCCGGCCTGGTCAATTGTTCCGTTCCATGCCTGAACCTCAGCCCCGACGCGGAAGCGGGATACGACCGAGTCGCTGGTCAGGCGCAGCCCGCTGCGGTTCACGGCAAGACGCTGGATGGTGGTGTGCAGCAGGTGTCCCTCGCGCAGCGCGGTCTGAGCCACCAGTGGGTCGCCCAGGCGGATGGCCCCGTAGAACTCGGCGGCCTGGTTGCGCGAGGTCAGTCCGATTGCAGCGTCTCGCCGGGAGTCGCTGCCGGGACGGTTCCAGCGGGGGTGGCGGGTGAAACGGTCCCAGGAGTAGGAGTCGGCGCTGTGGCAGTCGAGCAGCCCGTCGAGGGTGGTGCCGTCGGCGGTGAGCTTGACGATGGACTCGGCGGTCTCGGCGGGGATGCCTGCGGGAGATTGAGCCAGTGCCGCCACGTCTCGATGGTGCGTTCGGCGTCAGGGTGCTCGCCGGTGACCCACTGCTTGCGGACATCGGTGGTGGCGACATAGGTCGCGCCGGTGCCAGCGTGGTCGGCGCGCTGGAGCCACCAGTCCAGGCAGGCAGCGGCCTTGTCGTCGGTGGCTTGGGTGAGCAGGTGCCCGAGCAGGTTGAGGGTCTGCGGGGTGTCCACGATGAGGCTGCGGTGGACGGGGTGGGGCTCCACGATGCCGCACGTGGTCAGGTGAGCCAGGAGGTGCTCGTGGGCGGCAGCGGTCTCGTGCCCGCCGTGACGGACCACCACCATTCCCTCGTCGAGCGCGGCAATGGTGGTCGGGTGAGTCGGTGGCAGGACCGGGGCGTAGTGCGCGGTGGGGACGGGGGACTGGAGCTGCTTGGCGTGGAAACGACGCAACACGTCCAGGGCGCGCGGTGTGCCGTAGGCGTCGTCGCAGGGGGTCGCGGTGGCACGGTGCCACGCCTGGGTGACGGTGATGCCCAGCGGGGTCAGGTGGCGGGTGGCGTAGTCCAGGAGGTCCATCGGGTTCCTCTTCTCTCTTGTTCCGACAATCCATAGTCTACAGGGAGGTTAGTGACAGTGGAGCCTTAACGGAAGAGGTCTTGGCTCAAACGGTGAGATCCCGTTGCGCAGACGATCACTGCCTGGGGGGATAACGGTTATCCCCCAGGCAGTCCGACCTCAGAGCAGTCCGGCCTCGGTGAGCGCGGGGGCGAAACGCTTGACGCTGGCCGGGGGCATGGCTCCCTCGGGACGGGCAAGGAGCATGGCGCGTGCGCAGGCGGCGGCGACGGATGCGAGGTCGTGCTCGGCGGCGACGGCCAGTGGCTTCCAGCCCTTGGCCCAGGCTGCTTTGGTGCCCTGGGTGGACAGAGCGACGACACCGGAGAGCGCAGCCCAGGCACGGTCGGGGGTGAGTGCGTGCCAGTCGATGCTCTCGGGGTCAGCGATGATCGCCTCGGGGTCGGGCTGGTCGGCGTGGGCGAGCCAGGTCAGGAACTCGACCGCAGCCCCGGGACCGACCAGTCCAGCGGCAGCGAGGTCGGCGGCGGTGTCGGTGGTGGTCTGGGCGAAGATGTCGGCCAGCATCGTCCAGGTGCGGCGGGAGGGCCACGCGCGTCCGGTGGCCGTCTCATCGCTGGTTGGGAAGTCGTGCAGCAGTTCCGGGCGGGTGCGCAGAAACCCGGCGACCTTGGCCCGTGCGATTGCGCGGGTGGTGTTGTTGAGCGGGTTGAGCGGCTCGGGCGTGGGGACCGGGAAGTTGGAGACGATGCCGTCCAGCCAGTCGGTAGTGGTGGGGTTGTAGTCCACGTGCAGGAAACGGTTGGCCAGCGGGGGAGCGAGGTCCCAGCCGTCGGCGGCGCGCTCGGGGTCGTTGGCGGCGGCGATTACGCGGGTGTTGGCCGGGAGGTGCAGGTCACCGACGGTGCGGTCGAGGACGACGGCAAGCATGGCCTTCTGGACCGAAGGGGTCGAAGTGCTCAGCTCGTCGAGAAACAGGTAGGCACCGTCCTCGGCGGAGGCGATGCGCTTGGCCCAGGAGGGTGCCTCCATGTAGACCCCGTCCTCCCCGACGACGGGCAGACCGGCGAAGTCGCTCGGCTCGCGCAGTGATCCCAGGACGGTCTCGCAGGGCTTGCCCTCGTTGGTGGCCAGGGCGCGGATGAGGCTGGACTTGCCGATGCCGGGGTCTCCCCACAGGCAGACGGCGACGCCGGCGCGACCCGCGGCCTCGATGACGGCCAGGAGGGCGGGGGCGTTGGTGGTTGCAGTGGTCATGGTGTTTCTCCTTGCTCTCGATGTTCCGACAATCCATAGCCTAGAGCATGCCGCCGACAATCCACAACCGGGGTGGGTTGGAACTGCCGGCGGTATCGCTCAGACGGGGGTGACCTGCACCGTGGTGATCCAGGCGGGGGGCGTCGGTGCACCCTCACCGATGAGCGCGGCGATCACGCGCTGGGGGGTGGGGGAGTCCGGCCACGGCGTGAAGCCGTCGGTGAGCACCACGATCACGTCGGGACTGCTGCGGTGCTTCTGAGCCGCCGCGATGCCCACGCGCATGTCGGTGCCACCGCCACCGCTCAGCTCGACCTGCTTGGCGTTGGTGATGTTGTCCATGACCGTGGCCTGGGTGTCCACCGAGACGACCGACAGCCCCCGGCTGCGGGTGGACTTGGTGATCCCAGCGACTTCGCTCAACGCGGCGGCCAGGTCGGCGGGACTCATGCTGCCTGAGGTGTCGATCACGGCGGCGATGGTGGGCACCGGGGTGTGCATGGAAGGCGTGATGATGCGGGGGATGCGACGGCGGCCAGGACGGGCGTAGGTGTAGTCCTGCTGCCCTTCTCTCGCCCAGACGACGGCGCGACGGACAGCAGAGCGCAACTGCCGACGCCAGTCCACCTGAGGCGGGGTCAGGACCTCGCTGGCCCAACGGCGCAGACCGGCTGGGGTGGTGCCGGGGTGCTTGGCTGCATGCTCGTTCACCGACTCGGCGACCATGCGGCGGGTGACCCGCTGCGCGGCATCACTGAGCGCCGGGGCGTTGCCGTCGGTGGGTGCCAGTTCCCACTCGCCCTCGGGGCCACCGGCCCCCGAACCGCACCCGTCCTCGGGCGCAAAGGTAGGCGGAGTCTGACCGTCACCACCGGAGCCCTGGCCCTTGCTCTGGCTGCTACTCCGTGGCGGGTTCAGCTGGTGGTAGTAGTCCTCTTCGATGCCGTTGCGGGGAAGCCCCTGGTTCTCCGGGGTGATCGCACCTTCGGGCAGCGGCATGCCGGTGACCAACAGGTCGGCGTTGATTGCGGCGTCGGTAGCGAGGTTCCAGACGTCGTGGTTGCGCTGCGCACCGAGAGCCTCACCGCGGGCGGCGTGCTCGCGCAGCAGGTGTCCGACCTCGTGCGTCAGGACGGCCCCGGCCTGCTGCGGTCCCCACTCGGCCAGGGTGATGGGGTCGATGTAGAGCCGCCAACCCCGATCTACGGCGAAGGTGCCCAGTCCCTCGGCGGCGACGGGCTGCATCTTGAACAGGGCGGTGGCGAAGTAGGGAGCGAACTCCAGTGCGTTCAGGTGCGCAGCAGACAGTGCCCGGCGCTCGTCCTGGGTGAGGGGGCGGATGGTGACCATGAGGGTTCTCCTTGCTCTCGATGTTCCGACAATCCATAGTCTACTCCTAGCCGCCGACACCAGTCGATAAGCAACGGATAACAACGAGGCTCGCTGCGACCCCTCTCGGTGGCGCGCGGAGATTGTCGGTGCCCATCTATAGACTATGGATTGTCGGAACAACGAGAGCAAGGAGAAACAGGCTCTTCTGACTCACCTGTGGGTGTTCTGAGGGTGCCTGGGTAGGGCGCACGCCGTTCCCTGCATAGGTTTCTGAGCTGTCAAGGAACAGAAGCCAGTGGTCAGGAGAACGGCGTGCGTGATGTCAGCCTATGGCGGAGCCTGCTCGGAATCGAGAAGACGGTGCTCGAGCGGGTCGAGTTCGACGAGGACGCCGAGGTGCTGGTGGCGCACGTGCGGCCCACCGCGCGGCAGCGCGGCCGGTGTCGACGGCGCAGCCCGAGGTATGACGCCGGGCCGGGACGCAGGCGGTGGCGGGCACTGGATCTCGGGCACCATTCGTGCCGAGTTGGAGGCCCACACGCCGCGGGTACGGTGCCGCGATCATGGAGTGGTGGTCGCCTTGGTGCCGTGGGCACGCCACGACGCGGGCCACACCTACGCTTTCGACGATCAGGTGGCGTGGCTGGCGACGCAGGCCTCGAGGTCCACGGTGACGGAGCTGATGCGGATCGCCTGGCGCACCGTCGGGTCCATCATCGCCCGCGTCTGGGAAGACGTCG
>NZ_QLVD01000016.1 GCF_003352835.1 Ornithinimicrobium murale
GCGTAGGCTTGAGCACGCTCGTGGTCCTCGCTACTGGATGTCCTGAACAACACCCATGCTGGCGCAGGGCCACGAGCCCTCACGTCAACGCCACACCACGCTCAAAGTGGAAGAGCCGACATCGCTTCCCCGTACAACGACGTCTCCCAGGTCGCAGCCCACGAATCGCGATCCCCGCAGGCTCCTGCCGTTAAAGACCCTGTCGCGCAGAACCTCCGGTTCGCTGGTGCTCATGGGCCCAATCTGCCACGCAGCACGGTTGGAACCTTTGCGACCGGCGGCAGTTAGGAAGCGTCTGAGAGGCGGCGTACGAGGTACTGGTTCAGGCTGAGGTGTTCTTGGGCGGCGTTTACTGCTAGCTGGCGGTGTAGGTGCTCGCCTACGCGGAGGTTGAATTTGCCTGAGTAGTTGCGGGTCGCGAAGGGTTCGGGCACGGGCTCGCCGGTGGCGGTGAGATCGTCGACGACTTCGCGGACGAGGTCACGCAGGCCGGCCAGTGCCTCTTCCTGGGTGCTGGCTAGCCAGGACAGGGAGGGCAGTTCCAGGCAGGTAGCGAGGAACTCCTGGTCCTCGGCGGACCAGGTGACGCGGTAGCCGTAGTGGGTGATGTCGATGGTCGTGGTCATCGCTGCGTCTCCTTCTTGTCGATTGCTGCCAGTACCTGTCGGACCTGGTAGGCCTTGGCCTTGCCGTGCTCGTTCTGGATATTCACGCGCGGGTCACCGGGCCAGGGCGTCTTGAACACCGCGTGAGACCCCCCGCGTGTCCGCGGCGGACCGAAGTAGTGCTCACATACCTTGGCAAGTTCCTCGTACCGCACGTTACGAGGGTTGGTTCTCATCGAGTCCAGGTCTTCGCGACGGACGGCACGCCCCATGGTACCGCGGGCGGTACCGATACTCAACGGCTTGATTTCTCGCGTTCTGGCTGGACCGTTGGTGCTGGGTCAGGTGCCGGAGGCCATGTAGGCGGCGAGGATGTAGTTCGGGTGGCGGTCCAGGTACTTGCGGGCCCGGTCGTAGCGCATCGTGGTGCGTGGGTCGGCGTGGCGGGCGGCGATCTGGCCGTCGCGCAGGTCCACGCCCGCGTCGAGCATGGTGGTAACGAAGGTATGGCGCAGCATGTGCGGGTGTATCCGAGGCAGGCTCATGTCGGAATCCTCCGCTAGATGCCGCAGGCGACGGGTCGCGGCGTGCCTGTCCATCCGCGCCTGCCGACGGTTGCGCAGGATCGGACCCGCGTCTCGCCTATCCACCGCTCGTTCGATTGCCCGTTGCACGGCCGGCGGTAGAGGTGTTAGCACGACTTTGGCGCCTTTCCCGCGGACTTTCAGAACGCGGTGGCCGTGCTCCTCGCGCAGGTCCTCGATGTCCGCGCCGCAGGCTTCGAAGATCCGCAGGCCGAGGAGCCCGAGCATGGTGACCAGCGCGAAATCGTTGATGTTCGGGCTCGACCGGGCAGCGTGCAGCATCGCCTCGAACTGCAGTGACAGACAGCGCCAGCCCCGCAGGACCGTCCCCCTGGGGTGAGACAGGCCCAGCGTTGGTGATTCGGGAGGGACGTGGGGGCGGCGGACGTGTTCAGCCGGGGAGGCGTCCAGGAGCCCGTCGAACAAGCAGGTGCGGTAGAACCCCACGACCACGGACAGTCGGCGGGAGATCGTGGCCGGCTTGTACCGGCGAATCTCCTGCATCCACCGCACGTACAGCTCGACATGTACCCGGCCAGCGGCCAACGGGCCAAGGCCGCGGTCCGCGCACCAGGTCAGAAAACACCGCAGGTCTGAGTCGGTGTGGCTCCGAGTCAGCCCCGTGTACCGGGCCAAATGCGCCGCGACCGCACGACGCAAGACACCGTCATCACCAAGGACGACGGGAACGAGAACAGGCTAGGACTGGGATGCACTCATAGTCCATCCTGACGCTGCCCGCGCACCACGGAGACGGCCACGACCCACGCGCCCGCCGCGGCAAATCCGGTCGTTGCCAAGTGGCGCGCAGGTAACCACCTCGGCCCGAGCAACGGCGCCAACTCGCGCCCGTTACGTGCGATCGATCGCACCTTGCCGACCACTTACACTCGGCATGAGCGGCGTCGAATCGAGTCACGGTAGTTGACGCAGAATCGAGCCACTACGACATCGCAGTTAATGGAAACGTCCGGGGTCCAGCTCCCGGTTGATTCCGAATTTGCCCCCTCAGCCGGCTTGGGAGGGCCGGGTGAGGTGCTCCACTCGCTCTACCCGCTCGCGGGCAGCGTCGTATGCCTCGTCGAGCCCGTGGCGGAGCAGGGCGATAAGGTCGGGCACCTCGTCGGCTGCGAGCCGGAAGGTGCTGACGCAGACGTTGTCACGCCAGAGCGAGAGGACGACGACTTGCCGCTCCTGGTGCCAGGTCGCCCGAAGCAAGCGGCCATCTCCGCGGAGGTCGGGGAAGGCCGTCCCGGCGCGGGGCGTGCGCTGCGAGGCCATGTCTCATTATGGCCCCGCCAAGGAGGATCCACCAGGGCCGCTTTCGCCCTGCCTCGGCTCGAAGGATTGCCCGAGCAGCGAGGTCGAAACTCAGCGATGATCGCTACACACGTCTGCTGGCTCGGCGGCAATGTCGGACGCGCCGAAGCCTGGCGTCCTCCTGGCGGCGTGAGCGCATGTAGATCTCTGGTGTCACTGGCGGCTGAACTCGACCCTCGACTCCTTCGAAGTGTGGCCGCGTTGCCTCAGGGGGCGGTGGGGTGCCGCTCAAGCGCCACCACTCAGCGTATGTTGGAGGCGCAGTCTTCTGCGAAGGAGCAGGGGGGCAACAGTGCGAACCGTCCGGAGACGAGTACCGGGCGGGGTTGGCGCTCGAAGCCCAAGACCGGCGCTGGCAACGTTCGCGGTCTCCGCGTGCTCCTCATGCTGGTTCCTGCCCTGACGGTCGCAGGATGCTTCGGTGATCCGTCCCCAGACCCAGAGAGCGCGCCTTTGGAGATCGTCATGGATGGGTGCAAGCTCAACCGCTCAGATGTGGCGTCTGGCACGCATGAGGTCTCGGTCATTGGGGCCGGAGTGGTCGAGATATCCGATGCTTCCGGGCAGGTAGTGCTTTCAGTTTCCTCTGAGGAGAACGGTCGGGGGCAGCTTGCGACAACCGTCCAGACCTACACCGTGAGATGTACTACGTCCTCTGGTGTCGAATCGTCAGCCGAAATGGACTCAGGACCCGCTGGCGAGTGAACGCGAGCGAGATTCACTCCAGCGATCAAGCGACGCGCGACAGTACAGGATGCCTGAGCAGTCGCTGGAGGCAGGCCGTCGAGCGGTCTAGCGCCTAGGCCTGTTGATCAAGGCTTGGGTGCTGCGCGGGGCCAGGCAGCCCATCCTTTGATGAGGCGGCGAAGGATGGGCTTCGCTGCTGGGACACGCTCTGGGGGGAGATCTTGCGGGCGAGATCGCCCCGAAGCCCCGCCGTTCGGGTAGGTGAATGCGTACTCGACCCGGGGGCGGAGTCCTCGTTCGATGCGCTCCCGGTAGTGCCCGGTGACGACCGCGAGCACTTGCTGCTCGAGTTCGTCGGCTTCCATCTCCCAGTTCGAGTCACAGGCGTCGCAGCCGCACACCGGGTAGCGGAAGTCTTGCAGCAAGCCGGCATGCATGATGATGCCGGGGTACGCAGTGAACACGATCGTCACCGCAGCGCACGCCGGGTCGTTCGGTCGGATCCGCACCGCACGTAGAGTTTCAGGGGCCGGGCGAAGCAGATCCGCGGCCGCCGCCTCGCCCTCAACGACTTCCACGTCGTAGGCGTCACGCAGATAGGCGATGAGGGCGTCAGCGACTGCGTGGAGCGGTGCGAACCGCTCCGGATGCGAGTCAACCGAGTAGGTCACCTCCGGTGGTGGGGACTCGCGCCACCGTTTCCCATACTCGATGATCCGGCCGTCGGCATCGCGGAACACCGGGGTGTCGATCGCCGGGCGCACATAGGAATTCACCTCGCCATCCTCCAGCACCCGGCGCAATACCGGGGCGAGAGGACCCTCGCCCCGTTCGCGACCTGCGGCAAGAGCGGACATTCATGCCTCTGGTTCCCAGCGCAGGAACACCCAGTGTTCACCCGGGAGGAGTTCGCGGGCCGCGTGCTCGACCGCCCGGAACCTTACTGAGACCTCTGGTGGAAAGTCCGCGATGCAGTAGGACTCAGCCAAGGACACGCAATCAGCTTGCACGGCACGGATCTCGCCGTCGTACAGGAAGCGGGCCTCCACTGATCCCTGCGCGGATGACCCTTGGAACGCCACGGTCACTCCGCGTAGGTCGGCGGTCACCTGCCCCAAAGGGCTCGCATCATTGACAGCATCACATCGGTCCTCATGTCCGCCACAGGTCGAGTATGACGCCGCCCGCTCATCGGCGAGACCGATTCCCAGCATGGTCGGACGCTACGCGCCCGCAGAGCGACAGTTGCGTGCGTTGGCCGTGCCGGCGTGGACATGTCCTCTTGGCTGCCCAGGAGAAACAGCGTACAGTTCTCTGTACAGGAGGCTATACATGAAGACAATGAGTTACACCGAGTCGCGAGCACGTTACGCAGAAGTGCTGGACGGTGTCACCAACGACCGTGAAGAGGTCGTCATCACCCGCGCCGGGCACGAGCCGGTCGTCATCGTGTCCCTGGCGGACTACGAGTCGCTACGTGAGACCGCCTACCTCATGCGCTCACCCGCCAACGCCCGTCGACTGCTGGACGCCATGGAGCGGCTGGAGGCTGGCCAGGGGCAGTTGCGCGAGCTGGTCGAGACGGACTGACCGAGTGCTGCTGGTCTGGGACGAGAACGCATGGGAAGACTACCTTTGGTGGCAGGCGCAGGACCGCAAGGTGCTCAAGCGCATCAACCTGCTTCTGAAGGACATCCAGCGCAACGGCAACGAGGGCATCGGCAAGCCTGAGGCACTGAAACATGACTTTGCCGGGTACTGGTCGCGCCGCATCACCGACGAGCACCGACTCGTGTACAAGATCGCCGGGGGCGAACTCCGAGTCGCCGCCTGCCGCTACCACTACGGATGAGCACCGATCCGCGGCAGATCCGGTTGCTGGCCCGGGGGTTAGGTCTCTCTTCTCATACCAGGAGCCTGTGCCGTGCCCTTCTTCCAATCGGCGCCAGCACGACCGTGCCCTTAGGGCTCTGAGGCTGTTCGGTCGCTGAGGGTGAATTGGCCACAGATCGTGTTCGGGAAGTCCTCGGTGACCAGGCATGCGAGGTTTTGACCCTCCGGGATATGAGTGGGCAGGCCTACTGCTATCGCTCTCGCGTGTTCCTTCGCTGCTGGTTCGGTAGAGTCGTTGCCCAGGCTGTTCCAGGTGAGTGCGTCCGCCCCCTGCGTGTCAAGGTGAGGTGAGACCAGCGGTTCATAGCAAGTCCGTCCATGCAGGGCGAGATCTGGATCAGTGATCATGAGTAGTTCGACTCTTACGTCGTCGTTGTCAGCGGTC
>NZ_QLVD01000022.1 GCF_003352835.1 Ornithinimicrobium murale
ACCAAACCCACCCACCACCAACCGGTGATGCGTGTGTTGCTCCTTAGAAAGGAGGTGATCCAGCCGCACCTTCCGGTACGGCTACCTTGTTACGACTTAGTCCCAATCACCAGTCCCACCTTCGACGGCTCCCTCCCACAAGGGGTTGGGCCACCGGCTTCGGGTGTTACCGACTTTCGTGACTTGACGGGCGGTGTGTACAAGGCCCGGGAACGTATTCACCGCAGCGTTGCTGATCTGCGATTACTAGCGACTCCGACTTCATGGGGTCGAGTTGCAGACCCCAATCCGAACTGAGACCAGTTTTTTGGGATTCGCTCCACCTTACGGTATCGCAGCCCTTTGTACTGGCCATTGTAGCATGCGTGAAGCCCAAGACGTAAGGGGCATGATGATTTGACGTCATCCCCACCTTCCTCCGAGTTGACCCCGGCAGTCTCCTATGAGTCCCCACCATCACGTGCTGGCAACATAGAACGAGGGTTGCGCTCGTTGCGGGACTTAACCCAACATCTCACGACACGAGCTGACGACAACCATGCACCACCTGTATACCGACCTTGCGGGGCACCCATCTCTGGATGTTTCCGGTATATGTCAAGCCTTGGTAAGGTTCTTCGCGTTGCATCGAATTAATCCGCATGCTCCGCCGCTTGTGCGGGCCCCCGTCAATTCCTTTGAGTTTTAGCCTTGCGGCCGTACTCCCCAGGCGGGGCGCTTAATGCGTTAGCTGCGGCACGGAACTCGTGGAATGAGTCCCACACCTAGCGCCCAACGTTTACGGCATGGACTACCAGGGTATCTAATCCTGTTCGCTACCCATGCTTTCGCTTCTCAGCGTCAGTTATGGCCCAGAGACCTGCCTTCGCCATCGGTGTTCCTCCTGATATCTGCGCATTCCACCGCTACACCAGGAATTCCAGTCTCCCCTACCATACTCTAGTCTGCCCGTACCCACTGCAGACCCGGGGTTAAGCCCCGGGCTTTCACAGCAGACGCGACAAACCGCCTACAAGCTCTTTACGCCCAATAATTCCGGACAACGCTCGCACCCTACGTATTACCGCGGCTGCTGGCACGTAGTTAGCCGGTGCTTCTTCTGCTCCTACCGTCACTTTCGCTTCTTCAGAGCTGAAAGAGGTTTACAACCCGAAGGCCGTCATCCCTCACGCGGCGTCGCTGCATCAGGCTTTCGCCCATTGTGCAATATTCCCCACTGCTGCCTCCCGTAGGAGTCTGGGCCGTGTCTCAGTCCCAGTGTGGCCGGTCGCCCTCTCAGGCCGGCTACCCGTCGTCGCCTTGGTAGGCCAATACCCCACCAACTAGCTGATAGGCCGCGAGTCCATCCCCCACCGAAAAACTTTCCACCACCATCCCATGCGGGAAGTGATCATATCCAGTATTAGCACCGGTTTCCCGGAGTTATCCCAGAGTGGAGGGCAGGTTACTCACGTGTTACTCACCCGTTCGCCACTAATCCACCCAGCAAGCTGGGCTTCATCGTTCGACTTGCATGTGTTAAGCACGCCGCCAGCGTTCGTCCTGAGCCAGGATCAAACTCTCCGTTAAAATCAAACACCCAACCAGCACCACCCAAAGGCAGCACCAGTCAAGCAAACTTTGACCCAAAGAAGGGCACAATCACTAGCAGACAGAAACGAGTCAACTGACTCAATCCATCAATTCAAAGAAATCCTTGCCACCAGAACACACCACACACCCACAAAGAATGCGCACCATGCCCCAGGACAGGGTAAAAATTGGCATCGATTACTGACACGCTGTTGAGTTCTCAAAGATCGGACACACACCACCCACC
>NZ_QLVD01000014.1 GCF_003352835.1 Ornithinimicrobium murale
AGCCTGGATCCACCGATCGGGTGAGCCGGTGAAGCGGCGTGGGAAAGCGAGAAATGCCCTTCTGACCTGGGAAGATACGACTTGTCTAGAGCACGTATCACCCAAACCGGAAGGGCATCTCGTAGATGCAACTCTCTCACACCCTCCCCGTGGTCTCCGCGACGTTCGATGACCCCAACCTCGTGTCTGCCGCCGGGCTTGTCCCGCTGATGACGCTGGCCGAAGAAGCCGGCCTGCACGCCCTGGGCGATGAGCACCTGAGCCTGCCGACCGACAAGGGCGCCAACGCCGGCGCCAAGCTGGCCGCCCTGGTGGCGGGTATGGCCGCCGGCGCGGACAGCATCGAGGATATGGGGCTCTTGCGCCGCGGCGCGATGGGCAAGCTGTTCGAACGGCCCTATGCCCCCTCCACGCTCGGTTCGTTCCTGCGCACGTTCACCTTCGGCCACGTCCGCCAGGGCGACGCGGTCGCCTCCCGCTTCACCCTCGCCCTGGCCGGGCGCACCGGGCTGCTGGGCCGGGCCGGCGACACCGGGACGGTGCTGCTCGACCTGGACGACACCATCGTGGAGGTCCACGGCTACGCCAAGCAGGGCGCCGGGTTCGGCTACAGCGGGGTCCGAGGGTTGAACGCGCTGCTGGCGACCGTGTCCACCGAGCAGACCGCCCCGGTCATCGCCGCCCAACGCCTGCGCAAGGGTTCCGTGGGTTCCTCCCGTGGCGCGGCCCGGTTGGCCACCGATGCCCTGGCGCTGGTCCGGCGCAGCCACCTGGCCGGGCGACCGGTGCTCCTGCGCGCCGATTCCGCGTTCTACTCCGCCGCCCTGGTGGGCGCCGCCGACAGGGCCGGTGCACAGGTCTCGATCACCGTGCGGCTGGACCCGGCGGTCAAGCGCGCCATCGCCGCGATCGCCAAGGACGCGTGGACCACGATCAGGTACACCGACGCGATCTACGACCAGGCCACCGGCAGGTGGGTCTCGCGGGCCGAGGTCGCCGAGGTCGACTACACCGCGTTCACCTCGGCCAAGAAGTCCGAGCAGGTCACTGGCCGGCTGGTGGTGCGCCGCGTCCCGGACCTGAACCCCAGGGCCAAGGACGGGCAGGAGTCGATGTTCGACACCTGGCGCTTCCACGCGTTCTTCACCACCACGCCCGCCACCGAGCGGGACACCGTGGCCGCCGACCAGGTCCACCGGGGCCACGCGGTCATCGAGAACGTCCACGCCGACCTGAAAGCCTCGGCCCTGGCGCACCTGCCCTCGGGCAAGTTCGCTGCCAACGCCGCCTGGCTCATCGCCGCGGTCATGGCGTTCAACCTCACCCGCGCCGCGGCCACCCTGACCGGCAGCACCCGCCTGGCGCGGGCGACGACGCCCACGATCCGCCGCAAGCTGGTCAACCTGCCAGCCCGGGTCGCCTCCTCCGCCCGCCGCCTGCACCTGCACCTACCCCGAGACTGGCCCTGGGAGCACGCCTGGACCGTCCTCTACGACGCGCTCCGCCCCGGCCGGGCCGCAGCACCCGCCTGACCCCAGCCCCCGTCCCTACCAGCAGGAACCCAGTGGAAAAGCCGGGCAGACCGGCAGTTCACGCGCGCCCTCACGACCCTCGCCCCGTCACAGACCTGACCCCGTCCTACAGCGGCCCATCCACCTGCCCATCGGTGGATCGAGGCT
>NZ_QLVD01000013.1 GCF_003352835.1 Ornithinimicrobium murale
CCTCGATCCACCGATCGACTGTGTCCGGTGGGCGGCGTGGGAGAGTGAGAATGCCCTCCTGACCTGGGAAAATGCGACTTGTCTAAGGTCCGCATAACCCGCTCAAGAAGGGCATCTCGTAGATGCAACTGTCTCACACCCCTTCAGTGGTCTCAGCGACGTTTGACGAGCCCAACCTCGTGTCGGCCGCCGGGCTGGTCCCATTGATGGCTCTGGCTCAGGAGGCCGGGCTGCGTCGGCTGGGAGATGAGCACCTGAGCGTGGCGAGGGACAAGGGGGCCAACGCGGGCCTGAAGCTTGCCTCGTTGGTGGCGGGTATGGCCGCCGGGGCGGACAGCATCGATGACATGGCCTTGCTGCGCCACGGGGCGATGGGCAAGATCTTCGACCGTGCCTACGCTCCCTCGACGTTGGGCTCCTTCCTGCGCGCCTTCACCTTCGGACACGTGCGTCAGGCTGACGCGGTGGCTTCACGGTTCGCACTTGCCCTGGCCGAGCGCTCCGAGTTCCTGGGCCGCGAGGGGGACAGCGGCACGGTGATGGTCGACATCGACGACACCATCATCGAGGTCCACGGCCACCACAAGCAGGGAGCATCCTTCGGCTATACCCGAGTGCGTGGCCTGAATGCGCTGCTGGCCACCGTGAGCACCGAGCAGATCGCCCCGGTGATCGCCGCCCAGCGGCTGCGCAAGGGCTCGGCCGGCTCCCCGCGCGGAGCGGTCCGCCTGGCCACTGACACCCTGGCTCTGATCCGGCGCACCTGCCTCGCCGGGCGGCCAGTGCTGGTGCGCGCGGACTCAGCGTTCTACTCCCACGCCCTGGTCACCGCCGCGCTCAAGACCGGGGCGCACGTATCGGTCACCGTGCGGATGGACCCGGCCGTCAAGCGCGCCATCGCCGCCATCAGCGACGATGCTTGGACCACGATCAAGTACACCGACGCGATCTACGACGAAGACAGCGGCAGGTGGATCTCGCGGGCCGAGGTCGCCGAGATCCCCTTCACCGCCTTCACCTCCAAGAAGACCAGCGAGCAGATCCCCGGCCGCCTGGTGGTGCGCCGAATCCCCGACCTGAACCCGAAGAAGAACCACGGGCAGGCCACACTGTTCGATACGTGGCGCTTCCACGCGTTCTTCACCACCGCCCCCGCCGCCGAGCGCGACACCGTGGCTGCCGACAAGGTCCACCGGGCACACGCCATCATCGAGAACGTCCACGCCGACCTCAAGGCCTCCGCGCTGGCGCACATGCCCTCGGGAGTTTTCAACGCCAACGCTGCCTGGCTCGTCTGCGCGGTCATGGCCTTCAACCTCACCCGCGCCGCCGCGACACTGACCAACGCCCCGGGGCTGGCTCGGGCGACCACGGCAACGATCCGCCGCAAGCTCATCAACGTCCCGGCACGTATTGCTTCCTCCGCCCGGCGCCTGCACCTGCACCTTCCACAGGGCTGGCCATGGCAAACAGCGTGGTCCGCGCTCTACGACGCCCTCGCCCCGCGCCGAGCGACCGCGCCGATCTGACCCACAGACCCAGTCCCTACAAGCAGGAACCCCAGTGGAAGAGCCGGGCAGACCGGCAACTCCTGCACGCCCTCACTCCAGCCCCGACATCCTGCCGCCGACAGCGACCTCCTCAGCAGCTCATCGGTGGATCGAGGCTTA
>NZ_QLVD01000031.1 GCF_003352835.1 Ornithinimicrobium murale
TGAGGTGTTTCAGCGTTAATGTCCGCTTCGGGCGGTCGGATCAAACCACATCCGGGTCTTCTGGATTGGGTTGATTCTTCCTCTGGTCTCGGTGGTAGGCAAGTCGCTGCCGGGCGGCCTGGGCCAGGCCCTGCCGGCGGGCGGTGCGGATGGCCTCGCCGCGGCCGGTGTGCTCGTCCAGGGGCGTGACGTAGCCGATGCCGGAGTGCAACCGGGAGCCGTTGTACTCCGCCCGGACGACCTCGAGCTCGGCGCGCAGCACGGCGGGGTCGGTGATGACGTTCAGGTGGGGCCACTCGGCCTTGAGGGTGCCGTTGAGGGATTCGATCCAGGCCTGGTCGGTCGGGGTGGAGGGCCGGCCGAAGTGCTGAGCGATCGCGACCATGGCCATGAACTTGCGGGTGTGGCCGGCGATCATCTGCGAGCCGTTGTCGCTGACCGCGAGCAGGATCGGGGTCGCCTCGTCCTCTCCGTCCAGACCCAGTGCCCGGTCCAGGGCCTCGGCCCGGTCCAGCGCCGCCTCCAGGAGCCCCTCGGCGTCCAGGGCCTGCTCGAAGGCGAGGCGGACCTGGGTGTGTGTTTCCTGCGCGGAGACGACGTGGGTGAGCCACTTGCGCGAGACGAGGTCCTCGATGATGAGCACGGCCATCCCGGCTCGCGGGAAGTGGGTGCTGTCGTAGATCCAGATCGAGTTCGGGGTGTACGTGGCCCAGTCCGGGAACGGCCGTCGTTCACCCCGTGGCGGGCGTGGCGGGTGACGAAACCGCAGGTCGTGATCGTTCAGGACGCGTCGGACCGTGGACGGGGAGGCCCAGAACAGGTCCTCGTAGGAGCCGCGGTGGGCCAGGCGCCGGTGGGAGAAGTCCTTCACCCCGAACGTCTCGAACGCGGACACGATCGCCTCGATCTCCGCCGGGGTCAGCGCGTTCAGCGACGCACCGGGGCGGCCATCGACCAGCGTGGTCCCGGTGTCCTTGCGGCGGGTCCACCGGCGGGCGCGGCGCTCCTCCAAGCCGAGGACGGCGCAGGCCTTGACCAGCGGCCACCCCTGTGCCAGGGCGTGCTCGAGAGCGTTCAGCAGGACAGTCTTGGTGGCCGCGTCGACGCGGGCCGGAACGGGGGCCATGGGCATCAGTCCAGCCCCCCTTTTTTCTCCAGCAGCATCAGCTTGACCGAGAGCTCCTTGACCGCTTCGGAGAGCCGGTCGATCTCGGCGTTGGCCTCCTCCAGCTCGGTGTCCCGGGCCGACTTCCCGGGGGTCCCGGGGCGGGAGGCGGCCAGGGCGGCGAGGGCACCGTCCTTGGCGACCTGCCGCACCCGGATGATCGTGGACCGGTCCACCCCGGAGGTGGTCGCAGCCTGGGCGATGGTGGCCTCACCACGGACCAGCTGCAGCCAGATCTCGTACTTCGCCGACGCCGACAGGACCTTCTTCGGCCGGCGCTTCCTCGGCACCGAGGACTCGTTCGTGCTCATCGCGCACCCTCCTACAGGTGTCACGAAGACCGTACAGATGTTGCTTGATCCTCAGCCCGAAACCGGACACGAACGCTGACTCAACCCA
>NZ_QLVD01000010.1 GCF_003352835.1 Ornithinimicrobium murale
ACCAGAACACACCACACACCCACAAAGAATGCGCACCATGCCCCAGGACAGGGTAAAAATTGGCATCGATTACTGACACGCTGTTGAGTTCTCAAAGATCGGACACACACCACCCACCGACAAACCATTCCAGTCTGCACAGCGTTTGGGGCAACCTGACTACTGTACCACCTTCCGACGCACTCAGTGCAACCGGCTTGTGCAGCGAACTGCGGCCGGCTTCGGCGTGATGGTGTGCCATGCTCCTGCGGGACCGGCCACTCCGGTGAACCGGGTGTCCGTGCCTCCCTGCTGGGCTGGCGAAGGACAACATTAGGTCAGCTCTCCCGGCAAACGCAAATCCGCTGGTCAGCGGCCCGTAGCAGCTCCCTTTGGGCGACTGTCAGGCCATCGCGCGTCGTGCGGCAGCCAGGTTCTTCCGTCCGCGCCGCAGGAGCGCGATGCTTCCATGGAGGAAGGTGTCCTCCCCCAGCACGTGCTCGACATCGCTGACCTTGATGTTGTTGATGCTCACCCCGCCCTCGCCCACCAGGCGCCGGGCGGCTCCCTTGCTCTCCGCCAGTCCCGTGGCCACGAGGGCATCGACGACGTTGGCGCCCACGGGAACCTCGCCTCCGGGCAGCTCGGCGGTGGCATCCGCCAGCGTCTGGGCATCGATCTCGGCCGGCTCGCCCTTGCCGAAGAGCACCTGGCTCGCGGCCTGCACCTGGGCCGTCGCCTCCGCGCCGTGCACCAGTGTCGTGACATCGGCCGCGAGCACCTTGTGTGCCTCCCTCAGGTGTGGACGCTCCTGGGTGGAGTGCTCCAGCTCCTCGATCTCCTCCCGGGTCCGTGCGGTGAAGACCTTGAGCAGTTTGGCGACCTCGGAGTCCGCGACGTTGATCCAGTACTGGTAGAACGCGTAGGGACTGGTCATGTCCGCGGACAGCCAGACGGCGTTGCCCTCGGACTTGCCGTACTTCTGGCCGTTCTCGTCAGTCAGCAGGGGCGTCGTCATGACGTGGACGCTCTCCCCCTCGACCCGGTGGACCAGGTCGACTCCGGCGGTGAGATTGCCCCACTGGTCCTGGCCGCCGGTCTGCAGGGCGCAACCGTGCTCCCGGAACAGGTGCAGGTAGTCCAGCGCCTGCAGGATCTGGTAGCTGAACTCGGTGTAGCTGATGCCCGCGTCGCTCTGCAGGCGGGCCGCCACGGCATCCTTGCGGATCATCTGGTTCACCCGGAAGTGCTGCCCGATGTCCCGCAGGAAGTCCAGCGCGGACAACGGTGCGGTCCAGTCGAGGTTGTCCACCAGGAGCGCGGGGTTGTCCCCCTCGAACTCCACGAAGGGCTTCACCAGCGCCTTGATCCGCGCGACGTTGGCGGCGGTCTGCTCCTTGGTCTTCAGACCACGTTCGCTCGTGGGCTTCGGGTCGCCGATCTGCCCCGTGGAGCCCCCGACCAGGACGATGACCCGGTGCCCGGCCTGTTGCAGGTGCCGCAGCATCACCAGTTGGACGAGGTTGCCGAAGTGCAGCGACGGAGCCGTTGGGTCGAAGCCGCAGTAGACCGTGATCGGACCGTCGGCCAGCGCCTCGCGCAGGGCGGTCTCGTCGGTGGTCTGGGCCACCAGGCCCCGCCACTGCAGTTCCTCGAAGATGTCGCTCACGTCTACCTCAGGTCTCTCGCTCGGATGTGCTGGTTCAGCCTGCACCATTGTCCACCGACTGCACCAGAGGGTGAGCACCCACTGCCCACGTGGCTCCGCGACGCGGCTGGAGGAGCGGTATGCCGAGGGGCGGGCTCGGCGGGCCAGGTGCGTGGCCGAGGTGCGGGTTCGGCGGGCCAGGTGCGTGGCCGAAGTGCGGGTTCGGCTGGTCAGGGTCCTGTTGCCGGGTGACCGACCGCCCTGGATGACCGTCGCCGCTCTCCCCTCAGGTGCGAGACCGCAGGGGCGCGGCAGGGCGATAGACCGACACGGTCGGGTCCCCGTCCAACCAGAACCGCCAGGGATACGCAGCGCCGTCCCCACCGGGACCGCGCAGCCCGACCCTTGGGCCGGTGCGGATCACGGGGCGTGCCCGCTCGGAGCCATCACCCGGCCCGGTCTCCGGGCCGCGCAGCGCGATCGCCGCACCGCCCAGCAGGTCCGCGCCGTAGTCGGCCAGGCTCAGCCCGAGGGCCCGGGCCAACCGGGCCGGCCCCCGTGCGAGGTCCCGGTCGGTCGGGACCCGTCCCGTCCGTGCCGACGTGCGACGTTCCCGGGCCAGGTCCCGTCCCCGGATCACCTCACCGGCCCGCAACAGGACCGCCTGGGCCTCGCCGTCCGGACCGCACACCACGTTGGCGCACGTGTGCATGCCATAGGTGAAGTAGACGTAGAGGTGCCCCGCGTCACCGAACATGACCCTGTTGCGGTCGGTCGCCCCGCGAAAGGCGTGGGACCCGGGGTCCTGAGCGCCGGCATACGCCTCCACCTCGGTCAGCCGCACCGCGACGTCCCCGTGCTCAAGCACCGTCCCCAGCAGGTCCGGGGCAACCTCCAGCGCAGGGCGGGTGAGCGAGTCGCGGGTGAGCACGCTCAGTCGATGATCCGCGGGAGGTCGGTGACCCAGTGTCGCGCCAGCGCGATCTGCTTCAGCAGGTGGGTGCGCTGCGTGCTCACGCGGGCGGGGGCGGTCCCGCCGCGGGCATCGCGGGAGCCGATCGACCCGGCGACCGTCAGGACCGACCGCACCCCGGGCGTGAGGTGCTCGCTGATCGCGGACAGGTCGGTGTCGGACAGCTCGTGCAGCCCGATGCCACGCCCCTCACAGACCCGCACGCACTCTCCGGCGACCTCGTGCGCGATCCGGAAGGGCACCCCTTCGCGCACCAGCCACTCGGCGACGTCCGTGGCCAGCGAGAACCCCTGCGGTGCCAGCTCCTCGAGCCGCTCGGGGTGGAAGGTCAGGGTCTCGACCATGCCGCTGACGGCCGGGAGCAGCACGTCGAGGGTGTCGATCTGGTCGAAGACCGGCTCCTTGTCCTCCTGCAGGTCACGGTTGTAGGCCAGCGGCAGCCCCTTGAGCGTCGCCAGCAGCCCCGTCAGGTCACCGATCAACCGACCGGCCTTGCCACGAGCCAGCTCGGCCACGTCGGGGTTCTTCTTCTGCGGCATGATGCTGGAGCCGGTGGAGTAGGCGTCATCCAGCGTGACGAACCCGAACTCCGCGGTCGCCCAGAGGATCACTTCCTCGGCGAGACGCGAGATGTCGACCGCGATCATCGCCATCACGAAGGCGAACTCGGCCGCGAAGTCGCGGCTCGCGGTGCCGTCGATGGAGTTCTCCACCGAGGTGGCCATGCCCAGGTCCTGAGCCACGGCCTCGGGGTCCAGTCCCAGCGAGGACCCGGCCAGCGCCCCGGATCCGTAGGGTGAGAAGCCCGCCCGCTTGTCCCAGTCCTGCAACCGCTCGATGTCGCGCAGCAGGGGCCAGGCGTGCGCCTGCAGGTGGTGGGCCAGGAGCACCGGCTGTGCGTGCTGCAGGTGGGTCCGGCCGGGCATGGCGACCTCGGGGTGCCGTGCCGCCTGGCCGACCAGTGCCTCCGCGACCGCCAGCACCTTGTCACCGATGAGGCGGGCGTGCTCGCGCAGATACATCCGGAAGAGGGTGGCGACCTGGTCGTTCCGGGAGCGCCCGGCCCGCAACCGACCGCCCACGTCGGGGCCGACCCGCTCGATCAAGCCTCGCTCCAACGCCGTGTGCACGTCCTCGTCGTCCGGGGCCGGCAGGAAGTCACCGGACTCGACGTCGGCCAGCAGCCGAGCAAGCCCCTCGAGCATGATCTCGGCATCGTCCTCGCTCAGGAGTCCGGCCCCCAGCAGGACCCGGGTGTGCGCACGGGAACCGGCGATGTCATAGGGCGCCAGGCGCCAGTCGAAGTGGGTCGAGCGAGACAGCTCGGTCAGGGCGTCGGCTGGGCCGCCGGCAAAGCGGCCGCCCCAGAGGCTCACGGTCATGGCTCCATTGTGTCTGGTGGGCGGGTCGGTGGTCTGCAGTGGTCTGTCCGGGGTGCGCCAGCGCGCCCTTTCGCGGGTCGTGTGTCCGGACCGTAGGTCCGGTCAGCACGTGCGTCGGGCTAGCGCGGGAGCCGCGCCCGCGCCTGCCGCCGACTGGTCAGTGCTCGCCGTCGGCTGCCTGGCCGGCCAGGGCCAGGAAGCGCGTCGCGACCCGCTCCCCACCCTGCGGATCGAGGGTGATGACCAGGATCGTGTCGTCTCCGGCGATGCTGCCCAGCACGTCGGGGTTGTCGCTGCGGTCGATCGCCGAGGCGAGATACTGCGCAGCCCCCGGAGGCGTCCGCAGCACCGCCTGGTTGCCGGTCGCGCGGGCCGAGACCAGCAGCTCCTCACACAGGCGGGCCAGGCGGGTGCCGTCCTCCGCCGAGGCCGGCCGCAGCGTCTGGTCCCCGCCCTGGGCCGGCACGGCGTAGACCTGTCCGCGTCCCTTGCGCACCTTGACCGCGCCCAGTTCGAGCAGGTCCCGGGACAGCGTCGCCTGGGTGATGCTGATGCCGTCCCGCGCGAGGTGTTCCAGCAGGTCGGACTGTGAAGCGATGGAGTGACGTTCCAGGACGTGGACGATCCGTTGGTGGCGCGCGGCGCGGGTGGTCGGGATCCCCCCGGCAGGCAACTCTGCAGTGCTCACCCGCACAACTATACAGTTTCATGCATAGTCATGCGGGCGACCTCCGACCTAGGTGGCCCACCGCTCACGCAGCCAGGCCGCCACCGCGACCCCCTGGGCGCGTTGGAACGCACGCAGGGTGGGCAGACCCGTCGGTGCCGGGAGGCGCGCCATGTGCAGGAAGTAGCCCAGCAGCCCGGTCAGGACGGCGTCGATGTCCTCCTCGCTCGCGCCCAGGTCCATCAACTGCCCCTCGTATGCCGTGGGGTCGGGTCCTCCGAGCAGGCGCCCGTTGAGCAGCAGGACCAGGGTGTCGAACCAGGCCGCGCCACGAGTGGCCCACGGCCAGTCCACCACGCGCACCTGGCCGGTCGCTGTGACCAGGAGGTTGTCCGCCCGGATGTCGGTGTGCGCCAGGTAGTCCCCGCGCAGGCGGTCTGGCGCGTCGAGGGCGCGATCGGCCAGGCTGTGCAGGTTGTCGCCCACCCACAGGTCGAGGTCCGCGGGTGGGTCGGCCAGGAGGTGCGGCCAGCGGGACAGATCACGGGCCAGGTCCACCTCCAGACGGGGCAGAGCGACACCCTCGGGTAGAGGGCGCTCCACCAGGGCGCGCAGCGCCTCCAGGGTGGCGGCGACCTCGCCCGCCACCCACGGTGTGTGCGGGTGCCGGCCGGCGATGTCCTCCACCAGCAGGCCGACCCAGCGCTCCCCCTCCACGCGCTCGTCGAAGGATGCCAGGAGGACCGGCGCCTCGGCATACCCCGGCAGTTGGTCCAGCACTGCGATCTCCCGGGCAATCAGGTCCGGGGTGTGCGGATTGAGCCGCTCACCGGCCGCCTTGACGAACGCCGAGCCGCGCTCACCGTGCACCCGGTCAGCCGTGCCGGGCGAGAAGCCGCCCTGCTGCGGCAGCACCTCGATGACCGGCCCGACCTGGCCGGTCACCCAGGCGCGCACCTGCTCGGGCAGGTCCGCCCAGGTGATTCGCACTCCATGGGACCTGATCGGCTCGGTGGTCTCGGACATGGGCGCACGCTAACAAGCACCCATCACCGGGCTGGGAGGCAGACGGCGGCAGGTCGCGGGACGACCTCAGCGAGTAAGTCAGGCCAGCGGGTCGTCCTCGCCCCAGGGCCGGAGGCGGAGCATCCGCTCCCCCTCGCCGAGGCCCTGGGCCGACTTCTGGCGCAGCACGTCGAGGTCGTCGGCGCCGGCACGCACCATGCGGCCGGAGAAGCCGTCCAGCTCGCCGTCGGCGATGGCCAGCGCGAGCGCGGTCAGGTCTGTGGGGCTGGTCCACTCGGTGCGGTTCCGGTGCATCTGCATGCTGTGCGTCATGTCGGTCTCGATGACGCCGGGCGCCAGGTCGAACGCCAGGATGCCGTGCTCGGCGCCGGCCAGCGCGACGCCGCCGGTCAACCGGGCCAGCGCGGACTTGCTCGCGTGGTAGGCGGTGAGGACGTCGCTCTCCCGGGTCCCGGACCCGCTGTTCAGGTTGATCACCCGACCACCGCCGGCAGCGATCATGTGCGGCACCACGGCCCGGGTGACCAGGAACGGCCCACGCACGTTGGTCTCCAGCACCTGCCACCACCGCTCGGGATCGGCCTCCCACAACGGCAGCTCAGGCTCCACCAGGCCAGCGTTGTTGACCAGCAGGTCGATCCGGCCGTGCTCGGCGATCGCCGCCTCGACGACTGACTGCACCGCCGCCTCATCGGTCACGTCGCAGGCGGTCGTGGGAACGCCGCTCGGGTCGTCGTCTCCGCTGCGGGACAGGCCGACGACCTGCCAGCCAGCG
The DNA here is from genome assembly GCF_003352835.1 of Ornithinimicrobium murale. Taxonomy (GTDB): domain Bacteria; phylum Actinomycetota; class Actinomycetes; order Actinomycetales; family Dermatophilaceae; genus Ornithinicoccus; species Ornithinicoccus muralis. Next base: position 6,451 of record NZ_QLVD01000010.1, read on the forward strand.
TCGCGCAGGGCGTCGGCCAGGATGGCACCGATGCCTCGCGAGGCACCGGTGACCAGGGCGACCCTCGGCATACTCATCGCTGCACCGCGCCGTGGTCTGTGGCAGCTCGGGCAACGGCGGCGTCGCGGGCGGTGTTCACCTCCTCGGTCGTCAGGGTGCGGTCCGGTGCTCGGAAGAGCAGGTGGAACGCCAGGGACTGCTGGTCCTCCCCGATCTGGTCACCGCGATAGACGTCGAACAGCTGCACCGACTCGAGCAGGTCACCAGCACCGGCGCGGACCGACTCCTGCACGTCGCCGAAACTCACGCTGCGGGGGACGGTGAGGGCGATGTCGGACCCGGCTGGCGGGTGGTTCGACAGCGGCGCCCCCTGCGCACGGCGGTCGCTGGCCGCAATCAGCACGTCCAGGTCCAGCTCGGCGGCGACCGTGCGCTCGGGCACACCCAGGGCCTTGACGACCTTCGGGTGCAGCTCACCAGCCCAACCGACCGTCGTGCCGTCCGCCAGTGCCAGCTCGACACAACGGCCGGGGTGGAACGGCTCGCGCTCGGTCTGCAGCCGCTCGACCACGACGCCCACGGCGTCGCAGATCGCGTGCGCCCAGCCGACCATGTCGGTGACGTCGGTGGTCCGGCCCGGGCCCCACCAGCCGGCCCGTTCGCTGTGCCCGGCAGCCACCAGCGCCACATGCAGCGGCTGGTGCGGCACGGCCGCCCGGATCTCCTCCAGCACCGCGTCGTCCGGCTTGACGCCGACCCCCGGCACCGGGGCCTTGCGCGCCAGGTCGGGGTGGGTGACGGTGTCGATCTCGAACAGCGCCACGTCCTTGGCGCCACGGCCCAGGTTGCGACGCAGCGCATCCGGCAGCGTCTGGAGCAGTTCGGTGCGCATCAGCGGCGCCTCGTCCGACAACGGGTTGGCCAGCCGCACCGCGTGCCTGCGCTGGTCGTCGGCGGCCAAGCCCAGGTCGTCGAACCGGGAGTCGCCGACGAACGGGTAGGTGAGCACCTCGTCCAGCCCCTGCCCGGCCAGCGCCGCTGCGACGGTGCGACGCACCCGCTGGGCGTGCGTGAGGCCACGACCACCCGGCGCGGTCGGGAGCACCGACGGGATCTTGTCGTAGCCGTCGATCCGTGCCACCTCCTCGACCAGGTCGGGCCCGGTCAGGAGGTCGGGGCGCCAGGTGGGCGGGGTGACGGTGAGGATGCCGTCGGCGCCGGCGGTGACCGTGCACCCGATCGTCTCGAGCAGCTCACGCACGCGGTCGACGGTGTAGTCCACCCCCACGTAGCGGGTCGGCATCGACGGGTCGAAGGTGATCGGCTCAGGCTGGCTGACCTGCCCGGCGTCGGTGACCGCCGGATCGGCGGCGCCACCGCCGAGCTCCACCATGAGCTCGACCATGAGCTGAGCCGCCTGGGGGGCGAGCTCGGGGTCCACGCCGCGCTCGAAGCGCTTGGACGCCTCGCTGGAGAGCCGGTGCCGGCGGGAGGTGCGGGCCACCGTGCGCGGGTCGAAGTGCGCGGCCTCGATGAGCACGTCGGTCGTGCTCTCACTCACCTCGCTGGAGGCTCCACCCATGACGCCGGCCAGGCCCAGGACGGTCTCGCCACCGTCGGTGATGAGCAGGTCCTCCGGGTCCAGTGTCCGCTCGACGTCGTCCAGAGTCGTCAGCTTCTCCCCCGGTCGGGCGCGGCGCACCACGATCGGACCGGTGACCTTGGCCAGGTCGTAGGCGTGCGTGGGCTGACCGACGGCGAGCATCACGTAGTTGGAGACGTCGACGGCCAGGCTGATCGGGCGCATCCCGGCCTCGGTGAGGCGGGTCGCCATCCAGGCGGGTGTCTGCGCCTGCGGGTCGAGGCCGCGCACGATCCGGGTGACGAAGCGGTCGCAGCCCACGGCGCCGTCCAACGGCGCCTCGTCCTGCAGCTCGACAGGGAAGCCGTCGGGCGTCGCGGCCGGTGCCGTCAGCTCGCGCTCCTGGCCGTCGACCACTCGCACCAGGGCGGGGTCGCGGTAGGCGGCACCGGTGCTGTGGGAGTACTCCCGGGCAATGCCGCGCAGGCTGAAGCAGTAGCCGCGGTCCGGTGTCACGTTGACCTCGACGGTCTCCCGGTCCAGGCCGAGCAGCGGGATCGCGTCCTGCCCGGGCTGCAGCCCCTCGGCCCGAGCGCCGAGCCAGTCGGTGAGCACGATGATGCCGTCGTGGTCGGACCCCAGGCCCAGCTCGAGCGAGGAGCAGATCATGCCGGCGCTGACGTGGCCGTAGGTCTTGCGCGCCGAGATCTGGAAGTTCCCGGGCAGCACGCCACCGGGCAGGATCACCACCACCAGGTCGCCGGCCGCGAAGTTGTGCGCGCCGCACACGATGCCCTGCGGCTCGCCGGTGCCATTGGCCGCTCCGACGTCCACCTGGCACCAGTTGATCGTCTTGCCGTTCTTCTGCTCCTCGGGGGTCATCTCCAGGACGCGGCCGACCACGAGCGGGCCCTGCACGTCCCCGCCGTGCAGGCCCTCCTCCTCCAGGCCGACCCGCACCAGGTCAGCCGCCACCTGGGTGCCGGTCGTGCCGTCCGGCACCTCGGCATACTCCCTCAGCCAGTCAAGGGGAACCCGCATCAGATCTCCATCCCGAACTGCGCGTTGAAGCGCACGTCTCCCTCGATGATCTCCCGCATGTCGGCCAGGTGGTTGCGGAACATCAGCGACCGCTCCACCCCCATGCCGAACGCGAAGCCCTGGTAACGCTCCGGGTCGACCCCGCAGGCGCGCAGCACGTTGTGGTTGACCATGCCGCAGCCACCCCACTCGATCCAGCCGGTCCCGCCACATGTACGACATGGCGCGGCAGTCGGTAGTCCGCGGCAGACGAAGCACTGGAAGTCCATCTCGGCGCTGGGCTCGGTGAACGGGAAGTAGGCCGGACGCAGCCGTGTCTTCAGGCCCTCACCGAACAGTTCGCTCGCCAGGCGGTCCAGGGTGCCCCGCAGATGTGCCATGGTCAGGCCCTCGTCAACGGCCAGGCCCTCCATCTGGTGGAAGACCGGTGTGTGGGTCGCGTCCAGCTCGTCGGTGCGGAAGGTCTTGCCCGGCACCGCGACATAAAGAGGCGCGCCGCGCTCCAGCAGGGAGCGGGCCTGGCCGGGCGAGGTGTGCGTGCGCAGCACGATGCCCGCGTCGGCCGGGTCGACGAAGAAGGTGTCCTGCATCTGCCGGGCCGGGTGGTCCTTGTCGAAGTTGAGCGCGTCGAAGTTGAACCACTCGGCCTCGACCCCGGGGCCCTCGGCGATCTCCCAGCCCATGCCGACCATGACGTCGGCCATCCGCTCGGCAGTCAGCGTCAGCGGGTGGCGGTGTCCGAAGGGGCGGCGATCCGGCCGCACGGTCAGGTCCATCGCCTCCTCCACCAGAATCCGCTCGTCGCGCTCGGCCTCCAGCTCGGTCTGGCGGGTGGCCAGTGCCTGGTTGACCTGGCCCCGGGCCTGACCGACGCGCTTGCCGGCCTCGGCCTTGGCGCTGGGCGGCAGGGCTCCGATCTCGCGGTTCGCCAGGGCCAGCGGGCTCTTCTCGCCCGCGTGCGCAATGCGGGCTGCCTTGAGCTCCTCGAGGCTGGCCGCCGCGGTGATGGCAGCGAGGGCGTCGGTGACGTTCTCCTCAATCACCGCAGGGTCGAGGGCGCTCACCTCGACGGGGTCATAGTTCGTGTTGGGTCCGGACACGCGCCCGAGTCTAAGTCGGCCGGCGTCGCCGCGACGAAAGGGTTGCCGCGACCTCGTCCCGGGCCGGCGCCGGGGCACGTGCCCAGTCCTGCTCGCCTGCCCGGGTTCTACCCAGCACACCGCTCGGCACATCACGGGTAGTTCCCGTGCTCGTGCCACGGTCAAGAGGCAGCGGGCGGCCGGGGCGAACTGTGCCGAGCGCTCACTCTGCGGGTTGACGCGCAGGTGCGCGAGGCGTTGGACCTGTCAGCGGGCAGCGGAGGAGGAGGCGTGCAGACACACGGTCGCGGCCATCGCCAGGTTCAGCGACTCCGCGCGCACGATCGGGATCGACACGACGTCGTCGCACAGGTCACGAACCTCCGCCTCCAGCCCCCAGGCCTCGTTGCCCATGACCCAAGCGTGCGGCACGGACAGGTCGACGTCCGGCAGGGAGGTCTGGCCCGAGCCGTCGGCAGCCAGCACTCGCAGGCCGGCGGCACGACAGGCCGCCAGCACCTCGGGCACGGGCGTCCCGACACTGATCGGCAGGTGGAACAGCGACCCCACCGTGGAGCGCACCACCTTGGGGTTGTAGATGTCGACGCTGGCGTCGCTCACCAGGACGGCGGCCGCCCCGAAGGCGTCGGCAGCGCGCAGGACGGTGCCCGCGTTGCCGGGATCACGCACGTTGGTGAGCACAACCACGAAGCCGTTCCCGACGGAGGCCAGAGCGTCGGCGAGGGGCACGTCGACCGGCTCGGCAACGGCGATCATGCCCTGCGGGTGCGGGGTGTCGGTCATGGCTGCCAGCACCTCATCGGTGCACAGCCGCACCGCCACCTGAGCCGCCCCGGCCAGCTCGACGATGTCCGTATGCCGCTCGGTGGCCGAGGCGGTGAGGTACAGGTCTCGGGCGGCGTGGCCGGCATACGACAACAGCTCGCGGACGGCCTGCGGTCCCTCCACGGCGAACCGGCCAGTCCGCGCCCGGACAGCACGACGGCCCAGGGACCGGACCGACCTGACCCGGTCGCTGCGAGGGTTGCTCAGCAACGAGGAGTCGGCGGTCACGGTGCCCTGGGCCGACGAAGTGGTGCGGTCGCTCAGGCGGCGGAGGTGTCGCCGGAGGCGGCGTTCTCAGCCTGCGCCGGGACGTTGGCCTTGGCGATCTCGACGAGCGCGGTGAAGGCGGCCTCGTCGTGCACGGCCAGCTCGGCCAGCATGCGGCGGTCGACCTCGACCTCCGCGGCCTTCAGGCCCTGGATGAACCGGTTGTAGGTCATGCCGTTGGCGCGGGCCGCGGCGTTGATGCGCTGGATCCAGAGGCGACGGAAGTCACCCTTGCGGGCGCGACGGTCACGGTAGTTGTAGACCAGCGAGTGGGTGACCTGCTCCTTGGCCTTGCGGTAGAGGCGGGACCGCTGGCCCCGGTATCCGCTGGCGCGCTCGAGGGTAACCCGGCGCTTCTTGTGGGCGTTGACCGCCCGCTTCACGCGTGCCACGTGAGTACTCCTTTAAGTAGTTGGGTGCTGGCTCAGCGGCCGAGCAGCTTCTTGGCGGTCTTCTCGTCCGGCGCGGACAGGACCTTGTCGTTGGCCAGACGGCGGGCCGCGGTGGCGGTGCGCTCCTGGAACTTGTGGACGTGGCGGGCGCGCTGGTGCATGACCTTGCCCGTCCCGGTCACCCGGAAGCGCTTCTTGGCGCCGCTGTGCGTCTTCATCTTCGGCATGTGCCGACTCCTCATTGCTCGATGCAGCCCGGTCGGGCCGCGTGCTTGCGTGGAAACTCCTGGTGCTGCTGACTCAGCTGGCGGTGCTCTGAGTGTCCTGCGGCGACTCGGCGGCCTCGCCGGTGTCGCTCTCGGACGCCTCGGCCGCCGCAGAGGCAGCCTTCTCGGCACGCTTCTCGTTGCGCACGGCCGTCTTCTTCTTGGCCGGACCGAGCACCATCACCATGTTGCGGCCGTCCTGCTTGGGTGCGCTCTCGACGAACCCGAGCTCGACCACATCCTCGGCCAGCTTCTGCAGCAGCCGGAAGCCCAGCTCGGGCCGCGACTGCTCGCGGCCACGGAACATGATCGTCACCTTGACCTTGTCGCCACCCTTGAGGAAGCGCACGACGTGACCCTTCTTGGTCTCATAGTCGTGGCTGTCGATCTTCGGGCGGAGCTTGATCTCCTTGATGATCGTGTTGACCTGGTTCTTCCGTGCCTCACGGGCCTTCACGGCGGCTTCGTACTTGTACTTGCCAAAGTCCATGAGCTTGGCCACCGGCGGTCGCGCCATGGGGGCCACCTCGACCAGGTCGAGGTCTGCTTCGGCGGCGAGGCGGAGCGCGTCCTCGACGCGCACGATCCCCACCTGCTCACCGTTTGGGCCAACCAACCGCACTTCCGGGACCCGGATGCGGTCGTTGATTCGAGGCTCGCTGATTGCCTACTCCTTCGTTCAGGTCAGTGGACACCACCCGCACACAAGAAGAGGCCCCTCGGCACGGGTGCACGAGAGGCCTGGAGTTCCGCCAAAGACCAAGGCGTATGCCGATGGGTCACCCCACCAACTGCCTCACCCTCACGGGTGGCGGACCAGTGACCCGGCAACCCAACAGGTCGACGCGGGTGGAAGCTCAAGGCCTCACTTGCACAGTGTCCCGTGGGCTTCAGCGCGAACGCTGCAACACCGTGGAACACCTGGATGCGTCCATGGTAGCAGGGTTGGGCCACACCCTTCGCATCGCGCGCGTGCTCGAGAACACCCCCGGTACGTTGAGACGTCCCGGTGCTTGGAGAGCTGTCCCGGCTCAACCCGCCGAGATCGTGAAGGCCAGGGCGTCGATGCGGGCGCGGACCTCGCCATCGACGGCGATGCGCTCACCCACCCGTTGGGCGACCTGCTGCAGGTCCTCGGCCGTCAGGCCCGGGTGCAGCGCCAGGTCGACCCGCAGGGCTCCGCCGTGCCCGCCGGCGAGGGCGACGCGCACCACGGACGGTTCCTCGGCGACGGCCGCCTCGGCGGCTGCCCGCACCTGCGGGTCGCGGTGCGCAGGCGCCCACGGGCGGCCCATCGCCAGTGCCCAGACCATCGAGCCCCGCAGCACCCCGTAGCTGGGCGCCCCGACATCGAGCACAACCTCGTGGCACCCCTCCTGGACTGCGGCCTGAGCTGCCCGCTGGGCGGTCACCGGCACGGGGCGGGCGCTGGCGTCCCAGCCGCCAAGGGTTTGCAGGCTCGTGAAGGCAGGCAGGGCCTTGCGCCCGTCCGGCGCGGTCAGCGTGACCGCCGCCATGTCGCTGGTGGCATCGCTGACCAGGCGGTTGACCTCGGTCGTCTCGCCGGCGACGGCGACCACGGGCACGAGCAGACGCGCGGCAGCGACCAGCTCCACCAAGCGGGTGTCTGAGTCGAAGGCTCCCTCTAGGGCCGCATCCTGGCCTGCGCCAGGCGGTGCCGCGCCTGAGGGTGCCGCGCTCGCGGGTGCCGCGCCGGGACCCTGGTTCGCTGCCCCAGCGGCTCTGCTCGTGAGCAGCGCCAGCAGGTCGGCATCAGCCGTGCCGGTGTCACCGTCGAAGCCGGTGCTGGTGAGTTGCCGGCCTGCCCACGGGGTGCCGCCGGTGTCGGTGCCCGCGGCGGGGTCGTGACCGGTGAAGCGGCGCTGGACCTGCCCGGCGTCCTCGCGGTCCGGGATGTCCCCCCGGGAGCGATCGGCCTCCGGGCTCGAGCCCTCATGCTCAGTCATGCTCGTCTCCTCCATCCGGCCCCGCCGCGACGTCCAGGGCCTCGGCCAGCGTGAACGCCCCTTGATAAAGCGCGGCGCCGAGGACCACGCCACTGACGCCGACGCGAGCCAGTGACCGCAGCCGGGCAAGATCCTCCAGAGAGGCCACGCCTCCTGAGGCGATCACCTCACCATCCACACGCTCGGCGACATAGCGGAACAGGTGGTCATCGGCCCCGTGCAGGCTGCCGTCGCGCGAGGCGTCCGCCACGACGTAGGTCCGGCAGCCCGTGCCGTCCAGGTCGGCGAGCACGTCATCCAACGTGCCCAGCCTGGCCTCACTCCCCCGTGCCACCACCTCGTGACCGCGCACGTCGATGCCGACCGCGATCCGCTCACCGTGCTCGCGCACCACCTGCCGGACCCAGCCCCGGTCACGCAGCGCCGTGCTGGCCAGGTTGACGCGTGCTGCACCGGTCGCCAGGGCCAGCGCCAGGGAAGCATCGTCGGCGATGCCACCAGAGACCTGCACCGGCACAGGCTGCGCCGCGACCAACTCGGCGATGAGTCCGGCATTGTCACCACGTCCGAAGGCTCTATCCAGGTCGACCAGGTGCAGCCAACGCGCACCGGCGGCGGTCCAGCCGCTGGCCACCCGGGCCGGGTCATCCTCGCCGTCGCCGACGACCTGACTGGCTCGACCGCCTGCGATGTCGACGGCGGGCAACAACGTCAGCGGGGTGTTCACGCCTCCAGCTCCTGACGCAGGGTGACCGCATCCCGGACGGCGTCTCTGAAGTAGCCGACCTCCCGGGGCGCCGGCAGCACCGACGTCGCGCCTGGCAGGTCTGCGACCCCGCTGGCGTCCACCAGGAGGCGGGCACCGGGCAGCTCCAGGACGGCCACCACCGCCGCCAGCAACCGGTCGGGCTGGACATAGAGCTCGTGCAGGATCTCGACGAGCTCGCTGCGGTGGCCGCCCCCGGCGACGCGCTGCAGGGTCACCGGGCCGGCGACCGGGAGGTCGGGGGGCGTGACGATGCCCCGCTCGGGCTCCCAGACCACCCACCGGATGCCACGTCGACCGCGGGTCTGCACGGTGATGACAGCACGACCCTGCACGACCCAGAACCCCAGGGCCGGCCCCAACTTGCGCGGGACGTGTCGGCCAGCGAGCAACAGGGCACCATCGGTGTAGGGCGGCTCAGCGAACGACTCCTCCTCGGGCAGGACGGCTGTCCAGCCCTCCAGCGGGACGACGGCTGCCGGCACGACTCCCCGGCGCACCCAGGCCGAGACCGCCGGCAGGTCCCCGCGCACCAGCAGCAGTCCAGAGCGCTCACCCCCGACGGCAGGACGGGGACGGGTGCTCACCGTTCCATCCTACGAAGGAGGAGCGCCGAGGAACGACTCCCACGCACGGCCACCATCCCCGACGTATGCGGACCGGTCACCGGGGGTGCGGCCGCTGTCCTCCGGGTCGGGTCGGCTCACTCGCCCGTGGACTCAGCCCCTGGTCGTGTCCCAACGGCCCGCCGTACAGCAGTTGCTCCACCACGTGCCGACAGCGACGGGCGCTGCGTCGCCACTCATCAGCGAGGTCGGCGCCGTGCCCGGGCGGGCGCCCGGCGATCCGGGAGACCCCCTCGGCCTCGCGGCTGTCGCTGGGGACCGAGTCGACCGGCCGACCGCGCCAGAGCACCCCGGCATCCCGCAGCCGTGAGGCCAGGGTCCAGGCCCGGCGCAGCACCGAGGCGTCCTCCTCGGAGATGAGCCGCGCCTCGACCGCGGCGTGCAGGGCCGCGAGCGTGCCCGTCGTGCGCAGCCCCTCGTGCTGGTGTGCGTGCTGGAGCTGGTTGAGCTGGACGACCCACTCGACATCGGTCAGACCGCCCAGGCCGAGCTTGAAGTGGGTGCGGGGGTCAGCCCCACGCGGCAACCGCTCGCCCTCCATCCGGGCCTTCAGGCGCCGGATGTCGCGGACCGCTGCAGCGTCGATGCCGCCCTCCGGCCACCGCAGCGGCTCGATCAACGCGGTGAAGCGGGCGGCCAGGTCCTCGTCGCCGGCGACAGCACGGGCACGCAGCAGCGCCTGGGACTCCCAGCCGGCTGACCAGCGCTCGTAGTAGGAGGCGTAGGACTCCAGGCTGCGGACCAGCGGGCCGGACTTGCCCTCCGGCCGCAGACCGGCGTCGAGCTCCAGCACGGGGTCGGGCCCGCTGCCCGAGAGCCCCTTGCGCAGGCGCGTGATGATGTCGGCCGCCTGCTCCGCCGCGGCCGCCGAGTCCTCGACCGGTTCATAGACATAGAGCACGTCGGCATCACTGGAGTAGCCCACCTCGCGCCCACCGAGTCGGCCCAGGCCCATGATCAGCATGCGGGCAGCCGGCTCCCCCTCGCCGACGACGGACCGGGTGGCGACCCTCAGGGCGGCCGCGAGCAACTCATCAGTCAACTCGGTCAACGCAGCCCGCAGGGCGGGCTGGTCGATCTCCCCGACCAGGTCGGCCAGCACCAGCCGGAGCAGTTCCTTGGCCCGCACGGCCCGGATGCCGGTGAAGGCGTCATCCGGCTCAGCGTGGCGGTCGGCCGCGGCCACCATCCGGGCGCGCAGGATCTCCCGACCCACCGGCCGGAGGCCGGTCGCCTCACCCAGCAGGGAGACCGACTCGGGGGCCCTGATCAGCAGCTCCACGGCATACCGGCTGGTCGAGAGCACGTGAGCGAGGCGCTCGGCGGCGCTGCCCTCGTCGCGCAGCATCTTCAGATACCAGTGGGTGGTCCCGAGGGTGTCGCTGATCCGGCGGAAGGCCAGCAACCCGGCGTCAGGGTCGGCTCCGTCGGCGAACCAGCCGAGCATGACCGGCAGCAGGTGCCGCTGGATCGTGGCCCGCCGGGAGACGCCCTCGGTGAGTGACTCCAGGTGACGCATCGCACCGGCCGGGTCCCGAAAACCCAGGGCGCTGAGCCGTTCCCGTGCCGCCTCGGGCGAGAGTCGGACCTCGTCGCTGCTGAGCCTGGCCACGGCCGCGAGGAGCGGACGGTAGAACAGCCGCTCGTGCAGCCGGCGCACCTCACGCTGTTGCGCCCGCCACCGCTGCACGAGGCTGGCGGCCGCGTCGCGTCGCTCCCCCAGCGACCGTCCGAGCCGGCGCTGGTCACTCTCGGTGGAGGGCATGAGGTGGGTGCGACGCAGGCGATACAGCTGGATCCGGTGCTCCAGGACCCGCAGGAAGCGGTAGGCCTCGTCCAGCGCGTGGGCGTCGTCGCGCGCCACGTAGCCGCCGTCACGCAGCGCCGCGAGCGCCTCGAGGGTGGTCCCGGAGCGCAGCTCGGCATCCGTGCGTCCGTGCACCAGCTGCAGCAGCTGGACGCTGAACTCGATGTCCCGCAGGCCGCCGGGACCGAGCTTGAGCTGCCACGGTGCCTCCGCCGCGGGCACGTGCTCCTCGACCCGGCGCCGCATCGCCTGGACGTTCTCCACGAAGCCGTCGCGGGCGCTGGCCTCCCAGACCATCGGTTGCACCAGGTCCAGCCACTCCCGGGACAGCCCCGTGTCGCCGGCGGCGTGCCGCGCCTTCAGGAGCGCCTGGAACTCCCAGGTGCTGGCCCAGCGCGTGTAGTACTCCCGGTGTGAGTCCAGCGACCGGAGCAGTGGACCGTTCTTGCCCTCGGGTCGCAGTGCGGCATCCACCTGCCACAGCGTGCCCTCACCCGTGGACTGCCCGCAGATCCGCACGATGGCCGTGGCCAGCCGGGCGCCGATCGACACGGCCTCGTCGTATGCCGCGTGCTCGCCGGCCCCGTCCGCGTCCCCGGGGGCCCGGTGGTCGGGACCATCGTGGGCGGGGTCGTCACCGGAGTCGCCATCGGCGGCGTGGCCCAGGGGGGCGACGAGGAAGACGACGTCGACGTCGGAGACGTAGTTGAGCTCGCGACCTCCGGTCTTGCCCATCCCGATGACCGAGAAGCGCACCAGGTCGGCCCCCTCGGTCTCGGCACGGGCCAGCACCAGGGCGGCCTCCAGCGCCGCGCAGGCCAGGTCGGAGAGGGCGGCGGCGACAGCGGGCAGCAGGTCGGTGGGGTCCTCGGCGGTCAGGTCGGCTGCGGCGATCAGGAGCAGCTCGCGCCGGTAGGCCACCCGCAGCGCGTCCATGCCCTCGCGGTCGGTGTGCCCAGCGACGGCGGAGGTGAGGCGCTCGGTGAGCTCCTCGGGCGTCGGCAGCAGGCGGCCCCGCCCGAACGGTGCGGGGTCAGCGAGCACCTCCGTGTGCTCGGGGTGCCGGACCAGGTGGTCGGCCAGTGCCGTCGACCCACCCAGCACCGCGAGCACCCGGTCCCGGGCGGTGCCCGGCTCGGCGAGCACCGGGGCCGTGTCCGGGTCCTCCTCGACGAGGCGCACCATCCCGAGCAGGGCGCCGTCCGGGTCGGCCACGACCGAGAGGTCGCCGGTGAGCCGCTCGACGTCGGTGCCCCTCGGCATACTCTCGAGCAGCTCGGCCAGGAGTCGCTCGGCCCGCCGCGCGTCGGTGAACCCGGCGCGGACCAGGTGGCCGGGCAACGGCTGGGTGCTCACAGCCGGATCAGGTAGCGGTCCAGCTCGAAGGGCGTCACCTGGGCGCGGTAGTCGTGCCACTCCTGCCGCTTGTTGCGCAGGAAGAAGTCGAACATCGTCTCCCCGAGCGTCTCGGCGACCAGCTCGCTGGACTCCATCACGGCGATCGCCTCCGAGAGGGACTGGGGCAGCTCCTCGATGCCCATGGCGCGCCGCTCGCCGGGCGTCAGTGCCCAGACGTCGTCCTCGGCCTCCGGCGGCAGGTCGTAGCCCTCGCGCACCCCCTTCAGCCCCGCGGACAGGATCAATGCGTAGGCCAGGTAGGGGTTGCAGGCCGAGTCCAGCGACCGGATCTCGATGCGACGGCTGTGCCCCTTGCCGATGCTGTACATCGGCACCCGGACCAGCGCGCTGCGGTTGTTGTGGCCCCAGCAGACGTGCGCCGGTGCCTCACCGCCGCCCCAGATCCGCTTGTAGGAGTTGACCCACTGGTTGGTGACGGCCGTGATCTCCCGGGCGTGCCGGAGCACCCCCGCTGTGAACCGTCGCCCCGTCGTGCTGAGCTCGTAGTTGGCGCTCGGCTCGTAGAACGCGTTGCGGTCCCCCTCGAACAGCGAGACGTGGGTGTGCATCGCCGAGCCAGGATGGTCAGCCAGCGGCTTGGGCATGAACGAGGCGAACGCCCCGTGCTGCAGCGCGACCTCCCGGACGACCGTGCGGAAGGTCATGATGTTGTCCGCCATGGACAGGGCGTCGGCATACCGCAGGTCAATCTCGTTCTGGCCCGGCCCACCCTCGTGGTGACTGAACTCCACCGAGATCCCCATCTTCTCCAGCATGGTGATCGCGGCGCGCCGGAAGTCGTGGCCGTCCCCGCGGGCCACGTGGTCGAAGTAGCCGGCCTGGTCGATCGGGACCGGGCCCACGGAGGCGTCGTAGGGCTCCTTGAACAGGTAGAACTCGATCTCGGGATGGGTGTAGAAGGTGAAGCCGTCCTCGGCCGCCGAGTCCAGGGCCCTGCGCAGCACGTGCCGGGAGTCGCTGCCCGCCGGCGACCCGTCGGGCATCCGGATGTCGCAGAACATCCGGGCCGTGCCGGGGTTGTCCCCGCGCCACGGCAGCACGGTGAAGGTGCTCGCGTCGGGCTGGACGATCATGTCCGCCTCGTAGACCCGGGTGAAGCCCTCGATGGAGCTGCCGTCGATGCCGATGCCCTCCAGGAAGGCCTGCTCCAGCTCGGCCGGGGCGGCCGCCACCGACTTCAGCGCCCCCAGGACGTCGGTGAACCACAGCCGGACGAACTTGATGTCGCGTTCCTCGATGGTGCGAAGGACATACTCCTGCTGACGATCCATGGGCTCATCCTGCCGTATCGGACCGACGCTCCCCCTCCCCGGTCAGCCGTTGAGCGGGTTGTTGTCGGAGTAGTTGGAGTCCGGGTCACCGGTCTCCCACTCGCGCTCGCGACGCTCGGCCTCGTCCCAGGCCTCGGTGCGCTTGCGGGCGGCCTCCAGCGCGCTGGAGGCCTCGGTCTCGGTCTCATAGGGACCCATCAGGTCGCCGCCCCGCGCGCGGGCCGGGTCGTCGTGGGCCTCGACCGTGCCGGTCCTCACGTTGTACCAGTAGGGCATGCTCGTCTCCTTGTCACCGGGGTCTGATGCCTAGACTCCACCGTATGCCGAGTGTCACCGCAACCGTTGCCCCCGGACAGGTCTCCCCGCGGCGGGCTGTCCCCGCCACCATCGAGCGACCCGAGTATGTCGACCGGCCGGCGCCGGCGCCGTTCACCGGCTCGGAGGTCAAGGACGCCGACACGATTGAGCGGATGCGCATCGCCGGCCGGATCGGTGCGCAGACCCTGGCCGAGGTCGGCAGGGCGGTTGCGCCGGGGGTCACGACCGATGAGCTGGACCGGATCGGGCACGAGTTCATGCTGGACCACGGGGCGTATCCCTCCACGCTGGGTTACCGCGGCTACCCCAAGTCCCTGTGCACCTCGGTCAACGAGGTGATCTGTCACGGCATCCCCGACTCCCGACCGCTCGAGGAGGGCGACATCGTCAATGTCGATGTCACCGCGTTCGTCGGCGGCGTGCACGGCGACAACAACGCGACCTTCCTGGTGGGTGAGGTCGACGAGGAGTCCCGGTTGCTCGTGGAGCGCACCGAGGAGTCCCTGCGGCGCGCGATCAGGGCAGCGGTGCCCGGCCGCCCGATCAACGTCATCGGCCGGGTCATCGAGTCCTACGCCAAGCGCTTCGGCTACGGCGTGGTGCGCGACTACACCGGTCACGGGATCGGTGAGAGCTTCCACTCGGGTCTGGTGATTCCGCACTACGACGCTGCGCCGGAGTACGGCCAGCTGATCGAGCCGGGGATGACCTTCACCATCGAGCCGATGCTCAACCTGGGGACACCGGACTGGACCGAGTGGAGCGACGGGTGGACGGTCGTGACCGCTGACCTGCGACGCTCCGCGCAGTTCGAGCACATGATCCTGATCACCGAGACCGGCAACGAGATCCTGACACTGCCCTGAGCGACAAGGAGTCACGCATGAGCACGTCCACCGGCCAGGGTCTGGTCCTGGGCATCGACATCGGCGGCAGCGGCATCAAGGGTGCCCCGGTCGACCTGGACAAGGGCGAGTTCGCCGCCGAACGGGTCCGCATCGACACCCCCTCGAAGGCCAGGCCCCAGGACGTTGCCGAGATCGTCGCGCAGATCGCAGAGGACTTCGCCGACGAGGTCGGCCAGGACTCCTCCGTCGGCGTCACCGTCCCTGCTGTCGTGCACCACGGGGTGACCAAGAGCGCCGCCAACATCGACGACTCGTGGATCGACACCGACGCCGACCAGCTGTTCACCCAGGTCCTGGGTCGCCCCGTCGTGGTGATGAACGACGCCGACGCGGCGGGGCAGGCCGAGATGCACTTCGGCGCGGGCCATGCCCAGGAGGGTGTGGTGCTGCTGACGACGCTGGGCACCGGCATCGGGTCAGCCCTCTTCGTCGGTGGCCAGCTGGTGCCCAACACCGAGCTCGGCCACCTCGAGCTGGACGGGGAGGAGGCCGAGCACCGCGCCGCCTCCAGCGTCCGGGAGGACAAGGACCTGTCCTGGGAGGACTGGGCCGAGCGGCTGCAGCGGTTCTACCGCCACGTCGAGGACCTGCTCTGGCCTGACCTGATCATCGTCGGGGGCGGGGTGTCCAAGAAGGCCGACAAGTTCCTGCCGCTGCTGGACCTGCGCACCGTGATCGTGCCGGCGCACCTGCGCAACGACGCCGGCATCATCGGCGCCGCCTGGCAGGCCTCCCACTAATTTTGGGGAGGTCCGGACCGGTCCAGGCACATTTTTGGGGAGGATTGGACCGGTCCGAACCTCCCCAAAAATGGGTTACCAGGAGGTGTGGCGGGGCCGGCCCTCGTCATAGCCTGCCGCGCCCTGGATGCCGACGATCGCCCGGGAGTGGAAGGCGCCGATCGTGGTGGCGCCGGCGTAGGTGAACGCCGACCGGACGCCGGAGACGATCTGGTCGAGCACGTCCTCGACACCGGGCCGCTCCGGGTCCAGATACATCCGGGAGCTGGAGATGCCCTCCTCGAACAGCGCGAGACGGGCGCGGTCAAAGGCCGAGCGGTCCCGGGTGCGGTGGCTGACCGCCCGGGCCGAGGCCATGCCGAAGCTCTCCTTGTAGAGCTTGTCGGCACCATCGTGCTGCAGGTCACCGGGGCTCTCATAGGTGCCGGCGAACCAGGAGCCGATCATCACGCTGCCCGCTCCGGCCGCCAGGGCGAGAGCGACGTCCCGCGGATACTTCACGCCCCCGTCGGCCCACACCTGCGCCCCGGAGTCCTTGGCCGCAGCGGCGCACTCCAGCACGGCGGAGAACTGCGGGCGGCCCACGCCCGTCATCATCCGGGTGGTGCACATGGCCCCGGGACCGACACCGACCTTGACGATGTCCGCTCCGGCGTCGGCCAGGTCCCTGGCGCCCTCTGCAGAGACCACGTTGCCGGCGACCAGGGGCACCCGGACACCGGTCGCCTGCTCATGGGCATCCCGCGCCGCGCGCACCGCAGGCAGGACCTCGATCATCTTCTCCTGGTGCCCGTGCGCGGTGTCCACAACCAGCACGTCGACCCCGAAGGAGAGGATCGCCTCGGTCCGCGCCCGCACGTCACCATTGATGCCCACCGCCGCGCCGATGCGGAGCCGTCCCTGCCCGTCGAGGGCGGGGGTGTAGATCGCCGAGCGCAGCAGGCCGCGACGGGTCACCACCCCGCGCAGGGTGTCCCCCTCGACGACCGGCGCGAGGGAGATGTGCTGGCTGTCGAGCAGATCGAAGGCCTCTCGCATGTCGGTCCCCTCCGGGATGACCACCTCCGGCTCCTGCATCACGTCGCGCACCTGGGTGAACCGGTCCACCCCCGTGCAGTCCTCCTCGGTCACGATGCCCAGCGGGCGTCCGTCCTGGACCACGACGGCGGCGTGGTGCGCCCGCTTGCCCATCACCGAGAGCGCCTGCGCCACAGGCGCTCCGGGCTCGACGACGATGGGCGTCTCGTACACTGGGTGGGCAGCCTTGACCGCCGTCACGGTCTCCTGGATCGCCTCCACCGGGATGTCCTGCGGGAGCACCGCGATGGCGCCACGACGGGCCACCGTCTCGGCCATTCGCTTGCCGGAGACCGCGGTCATGTTGGCCACGACGATGGGCACCGTCGTGCCCACCCCGTCCGGGGTGGTGAGGTCAACGTCCATCCGCGAGGTCACCGCCGACCGGGACGGCACCATGAAGACGTCGTTGTAGGTCAGGTCGTGCTGCGGCTGCGTGCCACCCAGGAATTCCACGCCCAGCAGCCTACGTGGCCGACCCGAAAGGACGGTGATCCGCACCCGGGGGCACGCGGCTGCGGGACCCCGGCACACGGCATACGGTGGGCTCATGCAGATCACTCACCTGGGCCACTCGTGCGTGCTGCTCGAGCTGGCCGACCAGCGCATCCTGATCGACCCAGGCAACTTCAGCGACGTCTCGGGTGTCCGTGACCTGACGGCCGTCCTGGTCACCCACCAGCACCCCGACCATGTCGACCCGGCACAGCTGGCGCCCCTGCTGGCCGCCAACCCGGAGGCACGGGTGCTGCTCGAGGAACAGACCGTGGAGCAGCTCGCCGGGGCGGCCGGGGACCACCGCGACCGACTGGTGAGTATGCCGACAGGCACCGACGTGCACGTCGGCACCGTGACCATCAGTCCCGTTGGGCAACGACACGCGTTCATCCATGACTACGTGCCCCGGATCGACAACACCGGCCTGGTCGTGCGGGCCGACGGTGAACCCACGGTCTTCCACCCCGGCGATGCGCTCGACGCCGAGCCGGGTCACGTGGACGTGCTGCTGGTGCCGGTCAACGCGCCGTGGGCCCGGGTCGGTGACACGGTCAGCTTCGTGCGGCGCATCGCCCCCGGTCGGGTGGTGCCCATCCACGACGCGCTCCTGAACGACACCGGCCGCGGTATGTACCTGCGTCACATCGCCGACTTCGGCGCAGACGGGGGCGTGGAGCTGCTCGACCTGCGCGGCCAGGGCGCGACGACCCTGTAGGTCCTGCGACAGTGGCCGGGCGTGCGAGGCAGTACCGCTAGCCGATGAGGCCCGCTGCTCCGAAGGCCAGGCCGAGCAGATAGGTGATCGCGGCCGCTCCGTAACCGATCGCCAGCTGACGCAGGGCACGCCGCAGCGGCGCGGCACCTGAGAGGAGGCCGACGACGCTGCCGGTGACCATCAGGGCGAGTCCCACGAGCACGGCGGCGACGAGCAACGCAGGGTAGCCGGTCATCCCGAACACGAACGGCAGGATCGGGATCAGGGCACCGCTGGCGAAGAACCCGAAGCTCGAGGTGGAGGCGCCCCACGCGTTGCCGACCGCCTCCTCGCTGTCCACGTCGACCGCGACGTCCGGCATCGCACCGTCGGGCAGCAGGCGCTCCGGGTGCCCGTGGACCGCCGTCATCACCGCATGAGCCTTGGCCCGAGCGTCCTCATCGTTCATGCCGCGCGAGCGATACACCAGGGTCAGCTCGTTCTCCTCCAGGTCCAGGTCCGGCACTGCGGCTCGAGCGTCCTGGCTGGGGTGTGAGGCGGCCAACAGCTCGCGGGCCGAGCGCACCGAGATGTACTCGCCGGCGCCCATCGACAGGGCACCGGCCAGCAGTCCCGACACACCCGCGGCCAGCACGACACCGCTGCTGGCTCCCGTTCCGGCCATCCCCATCACCAGGGCGAGGTTGGAGACCAGGCCGTCGTTGGCGCCGAAGACCGCGGCACGGAAGTTGCCGCTCATGTGGGCCCGACCCCGAGCAGCCAGGCCGCGCAGGACCTCCTCGTGGATCATCTCGTCCGCCGCCATCTGCGGGGTCGCGGCCGCCTCGGTGAAGTAGGGGGTGCGCGCTTCGGCGCTCTGCGCCAGGGCCAGCACGAAGACGGAGCCGAACCGCTTGGCCAGCACGCCGAGGACCCGGTTGCGCAGGCTGGGCGGGACCGGTTTGCCGACCTCGTCCCCCAGCAGTTCCACCCAGTGCGCCTCGTGCCGCTTCTCGGCCTCGGCCAGGCCCAGCAGGATCTCCCGCTCCTCGCCCTCGCGGCGCTCGGCGAGCGACCGGTAGACCTGCGCCTCCGCCCGTTCGTCAGCCAGATAGCGCCGCCACTGTCGAGCTTCCTGCGACGACGGCGTGATGGGACTGGGCACTGTCATGATCCTCCAGAAACGGACGCGGTCGGGCCCCCGCCAGACCCCGGTGGGTGTCACCAGAGTAGGCAGGGGCCCGCTCTCTCTGCCAGGTAGGCCAGGCTACCCAGCGCGGCGTCGGCTCAGATCGCCGTGTGGTCCCGCGCGCCCAGGTAGCCCGGTCGCGCGCTCGGCGCGGCGAACGGCTCCACGCAGGCGTTCTCCACCGAGTTGAACACGATGAAGACGTTGGACCGTGGGTAGGGCGTCACGTTGCCGTTGGAGGCGTGCATGCAGTTGGAGTCGAACATCGTCGCCCCTCCGGCGCTGCCGGTCAGCACGTCGATGCCATAGCGGTCGGCGAAGTCCCGCACGTTCTTGGCATCTGGCGTGCCGGCCCCCTGCATCACCAGGGACTCCCTGAAGTTCTCCTCCGGTGTCTCACCGACGCAGGAGATGAACTCCTTGTGCGACCCCGGCATGATCATCAGCGGCCCGTTGTAGGAGTAGTTGTCGGTGAGCGCGATGGAGATGCTGATCGCCCTCGGCCCGGGCATACCGTCCTCGGCGTGCCAGGTCTCGAAGTCGGAGTGCCAGGAGAACTCCTTGCCGACGAAGCCGGGCTTGAAGTTCACCCGGCTCTGGTGGATGTAGACATCGGACCCGAGCACCTGGCGGGCCCGGTCGACGACCCGGGGGTCGTGCGCGATGGCCGAGAACACCGGGTTGCTCAGGTGCACCTCGAAGATCGAGCGCACCTCCTGGGACTTCGCCTCGACGACGGTCCGCTCGTCCGCGAGCACGTCGGGGTCCTGAGACAGTCGGCGCAGCTCGGCGCTCATCGTCTCCACCTCGTCCGGGGTCACCAGGTCCGGCACCTGCAGGTAGCCGGTCTGCTCCAGGCGTTCCAGCTGCTCGGCGGTGTAGGGCCCGGAGTCGGCGGAGCCGAAGACGACCGGCTCCTCCCGGGTGATCACGTCGGGTTCACCGTCCAGGCGGGTCCGGTAGCGGTCGCGTGTGGTGACGGGTGTCATCAATATCCTTTCCTCGGGGTCTGGATGAGACATCGGGATCTCTTGGTCAGGATCGTGCGGCTGCGGTGGGGCGCGTCAGGCTGGGCTGGGCTCCTCCGTCAGCAACGGGTACACCCCGTGCTCGTCGTGGACTTCCCGGCCGGTGACCGGCGGGTTGAAGACGCAGGCGCAGCGGATGTCCTCGACGGCGCGGATGGTGTGCTTCTCGTTGCCGTCCAGCAGGTACATGGTGCCCGGAGCCAGGGCGTGCTCCTCCCCCGTCTCGCGGTTCACCAGCGTGCCGGTGCCCGCATACACGTAGACACACTCGATGTGGTTGGCGTACCACATGTCGGTCTCGGTGCCGGCGTAGAGCACGGTGTCGTGGAAGGAGAAACCCACCTGGTCGCGAGCGAGCACGAAGCGCCTGCTGCGCCAGTTGCCGTGCTCCACATCGTTGTCGGTGCCATTCAGGTCGTGCAGGTTGATGACCTTCATCTCAGCGTGTCCTCTTCTCAGGTGATGGGTCAGGCCGCAGCGGCGGCCGTGGTGGTGGTCGCCTCGCGCAGGATGTCGAGACCGTGCTGCAACTCGGCGGACGAGATGGTGAGCGGCGGCATCACCTTCACGACCTCACTGTCGGCGCCGGAGGTCTCGACCAGCAGGTGGCGACGGAAGGCCTCGGCCGCCACCGCCTCGGCCAGGTCCGGGTCCTCGAAGCGGATGCCGGCCAGGAGACCACGGCCGCGGTAGGTCGCGCCGGGAACCTGGGCGGCGATCTCCTCCAGTCCGGAGCGCAGCTCCGCACAGCGCTCCCGCACCTGGGCGCCGAAGGTGTCATCGGACCAGAACTCGCGCAGCGCGGCGGTCGCGGTGACGAAGGCGGGGTTGAAGCCACGGAAGGTGCCGTTGTGCTCACCCGGCTCCCAGAGATCGAGCTCCGGGCGCAGCAGCGTCGCCGAGAAGGGCAGTCCCAGCCCGGACAGCGACTTGGACAGGCACACGATGTCCGGCACGATCTGCGCCTCCTCGAAGGAGAAGAACCGGCCCGTGCGACCGCAGCCGGCCTGGACGTCGTCGACGATCAGCAGGACACCGAAGCGGGCACACAGCTCGGACAGGGCCTGCAGCCACTCGGTGCGTGCGGCGTTGAGTCCGCCCTCGCCCTGGACGGTCTCCACGATGACCGCGGCGGGCAGCGCCAGCCCGGAGCCGCTGTCGGCCCAGACCCGCTCCAGCCAACCGAAGTCGGGCGTCGATCCGTCGAGGTAGTCGTCAAAGGGAGCCGTCGAGGAGTGGTAGAGCGGCGTCCCGGCCCCGGCCCGTTTCATCGAGTTGCCGGTGACCGCCAGGGACCCGAGGGTCATGCCGTGGAAGGCGTTGGTGAACGACACGACATCGGTGCGTCCGGTCGCCTTGCGGGCGATCTTCAGCGCTGTCTCCACGGCGTTCGTCCCGGTCGGCCCCGGGAGCTGCACCCGGTAGTCCAGGCCGCGCGGCTCCAGGATCGTCGACTCGAACGTCTCCAGGAACTCGCGCTTGGCCACGGTGTACATGTCCAGCGAGTGGATGACGTTGTCCTCGGCCAGGTAGTCCGTCAGCGCCTGCTTGAGCACCGGGTGGTTGTGCCCGTAGTTCAGGGCACCGGCACCGGAGAAGAAGTCCAGGTAGCGCTCCCCGTCCTCGGTGACCTGCTCGGCACCGGAGGCCTTCTCGAAGACCACCGGCCAGTTGCGGCAGTAGCTGCGAACGGTGGACTCGCGGCGTTCGAAGATGGTCGTGTCAGTCACGTGAGCTCCTCTGCTCGGGGCGTCGTGCCCACTTCGTCGGGGATGGTGCGCAGCGGGGTGATCCGGTGGAGTAACTCGGCGTCCCAGTCCTTGCCGGAGGGGAAGTGGTCCTCGGTGAACAGGTCGGTGACACTGTGCTGCGCACCGTGTCGCTCGGCGAAGGAGGCGAACAGGCGCTGAGAGGCGCCGTTGTCAGCGGTGACCGTCGTCTCGAGGGAGTAGACCCCGGTGCGACGCACCACCTCATCCAGGAGCTGCCCGGCCAGGCCACGGCCGCGGAACTCCTCGTCCACGGCGACCTGCCAGACCATCAGGGTGGTCGGCTCCTCGGGGCGGCGGTAACCGCTGACGAATCCGCCGACCGTGCCCTCGACCTCCAGGACCAAAGAGGTGGCGTGGAAGTCACGGGCCCACAGGATGTAGGCGTAGGGCGTGTTCAGGTCCAGCCGGATCGAGTCGCGGGCGACGCGCCACATGTCGGCGCCGTCCTCGATCGTGGGCTGTCGCAGCACGGTCTGGAGGGCTGTGGCCGTAGCGGTACTCATCGGCCACTCCCAGCGTGCGCGAGGGCCAGGGGACTGCCATCACTCGGGGTGCCGTCTGCATCAAGCTCGACGTCGAGACCGAAGGCGGTGTGCACCGCCTGCGTGGCCCGGTCCAGCTGACCGTCCGCGACCACCACCGAGAGTCGGATCTCTGAGGTGGCCAGCAGGTGCACGGTGATGCCCGCGGCGCTGAGCGCCCGGAACAGGGTCGCGGGAACCTCGGGTGAGGACCGCATGCCCGAGCCGACGACGGACAGCTTGCCGACGCCGTCGTCGCGGGTGACTGCGGTGAAGCCCAGCTCCTCGCGTTGGGCCTTCAGCGCCTCGACCGCCTTGTGGGCGTCCTCCACCGGCAGGGCGAAGGAGAAGTCGATGACGCCGGTGTCGCTGGCGGTGTGGGTCTGCCCGATCATGTCGAGACTGTCCACCGCGTCGGTGATCACGGCGAAGATGGCGGCGGCACGTCCCGGGACATCGGGCACGTTCACGACCGTCACCTTCGACTGGTCGTGGCTATGGGCCAGGCCGCGGATGCGCGGTTCCTCCATGGGATCCTCCTGGTTTTTGTGTGAATCCGGACGCTGGGGGACGACCCGAGGGTCGTCGGACACCCAGGTGCCCGGAAGGTCGGTAAAGCTGGAACGGACGTGCAGAGGCACGTCATAGCGGCGAGCGAACTCGATGGAGCGCAGGTGCAGGACCTTCGCACCGTGCGCGGAGAGCTCTAGAGCCTCCTCGGTGGACAGGTGCGGCAGTTGCCGCGCCAGTGGAACCAGGCGAGGGTCGGCCGAGAACAGGCCGTCGACGTCGGTGAGCACCTCACAGACATCGGCGTCCAGGGCGGCGGCCAGGGCCACAGCTGTGGTGTCCGAGCCACCACGGCCGAGGGTCGTGACGTCATCATCGGCGGATCCGCCCTGGAAGCCGGCCACGATGGCCACGCCACCCTCCGCGAGGACGCCTCGGATCCGGTCGGGGGCCACATCCAGGATGCGGGCCCGGCCGAACTCGTCGTTGGTGCGTAATCCGGCTTGCACTCCGGTGAAGGAGGTCGCCGGGTGTCCGAGCTCGTGAATTGCCATGGCCAACAAGGCCATTGAGATGCGCTCACCGGCGGTGAGCAACATGTCGAGCTCGCGAGCTGTTGGTTTTCGGGTGATCTCTCGGGTGAGGTCGAGTAGGTCGTCGGTGGTGTCCCCCATTGCCGAGACCACGACTGCCACGTCGTGTCCGGCGTTCCGGGTGGCCACAATCCGTCGGGCTACTCGAGCAAGCCCGTCGGCATCGGCCACTGAGGACCCACCGTACTTCTGAACGACCAGAGCCATACATACTCCGTTGAGGGGTTGAGGACTGGACGTCGCACAACGTTAACGACCTTCGACCGCGAACCCAAGGCCGGGGGACCTCCTCCCCGGCAGATCACGATCTGCTACCGAAGGGGCGCGCGCACGCGCCCGCGCGAGACGTGATGAAGCCCACTCCCCTAGGCTTCGGCCATGCCGTCCGCGTCGAAATCGACCCCAGGCCTGCCTCTGGGGCGGCTGGACGTCCCCGGCACCCACAACTTCCGGGAGGTCGCCCCCGGGTCCCTTCGGCCCGGGCGGCTCTACCGCTCCGACGGGCTCCACCGGCTCTCCCGCGCCGGGCGAAGGGCCCTGACCGCCCTCGGTGTGGAGGCGGTGGTCGACCTGCGCTCCGACTTCGACCGGCGGTTCGGAGGTCGCGACCGGCTGCGCGGCACCGGCGCTGACCTGGTGTCCATCCCGATCGCCGGCGCTCCCCCGCAGACCGATCCTGCCGGGCTCGATCTGCGCTGGGTCTACCGCACCATCCTGACCCACCACCGGGCAGATCTGGGGACCGCGATCCGGGTCGTCGCGGACGCTCAGGGCCCGGTCGTGATCCACTGCACGGCAGGCAAGGACCGCACGGGCCTGGTGGTGGCGCTGACCCTCAGCGCCGTCGGCATCGACCGGGCGCGGATCACTGCCGACTACGTGGCGACCCAGGCCAACCTGGACGGCGAGTGGACCGAGCGGATGGTGCGCAAGGTCCGCCGGTTCCGTGTCCCGGTGACCGACACCCTGCTCGAAGTGCTGGCACACTCCCCTGCACCGGTGCTGCACGACACCCTGGAGTGGCTCGAGGCCGAGCACGGCGGAGTGCGTGCCTACCTCGCCGCGGCCGGTGTCGACGACCCCGTGATCGCGCGACTGCGGGAGCGACTGCTTCCGCGAGGAGGCGTCGACTCACCCGACGGGCGGCGGTGAACTGCCCCCTGACTCACCCGACGGGCGGCGGTGCACTGCCCCCTGACTCTCCCTGGTCGCCGCTGAAGAAGGAGAGCTGTCCGTTGGTCTCCAGGACGGCCAGTCGGATGTTGCTCACCAGCTCAATGCCCTGACCACGGGCGGCCGCCAGGAGGTCGTCCAGGCCCAGCCGCTCCCGGTGCAGGACGTCGTGCAGCACCTCGCCCTCGTGCACCACGACCACCGGCACCCCGTGGGTGATCGTGGAGGGACGCCGCCAGCGGGAGTTCACCCAGGAGATCGAGATCGTCAGCAGGGCCATGGTGCCCACGGCAAGGATCCCGGCGGTGGCCGAGTAGTCCTGTGGGACCACTCCCTCGGCGACCATGTCTCCCATCGTGATGAACAGGATCAGTTCGAAGGAGCTGAGCTCACCTAGTGTCGAGCGCCCTGACAGCCGGGTGATGAACCACAGGATGACGAAGATGATCGCGGCACGGATCACGATGTCCATCAGACCTCCAGGGTCAGTCGGTCGACCGCTGCGCGGTCAGGGGAACAGGACTGTGCGAAAGGACAAGGGGTCGACCGGCTCACCGTCGACGACCAGAGCAAGCCGCCCGGACCGGGGCAGCACCGCGTTGGGCTGGATGTAGGCATCAAAGTCGATGATCATCACCGGTTGTCCTTCGGTGGCGAAGGTCAGGTAGACCCACTCACCGTCCCGGGTCTGCTCGGTGGGTTCGGGATACCAGCCCTGCGTCTCGTACATGTCCAGGTAGTCCCCCGTCAGCGCCAGAGTGACCTCGGGGTCCAGCCCCTCCGCCCGGGTCAACCGGATCTCGAAGGGGACGTCCAGACCGGGGCGGGACGTCTCCGCATACTCCAGTCGGAGGTGATGGCCCTCGGCCACGCTGTCCTCCACGACGCCCACCCGGTCCCCGAGGAAGCCGAAGAGCCCGGCCAGGACGAAGAGCGCGAGCGCGGCTGCTCCGACTCGGCGCCAGATGAGTGGGCGCGGTCCCTTGTGGATCGGGCGGATGTCGCGGAGGGTCGACACATCGGACATGAACCCGTGTCTACACCGTTCCCGCCAGCGCGGCACGGCGGAAGCGAGGCCCGTGCCCTCCCCGACCGGGATCACCGAGCCCGCGGGGTGGATGAGTCGGTCGATACGCCGGGTCCTGTCCCGTCGCGCCGTTGCCGGCACTGCGACGGTGGCGACCATCCATCTCGGGTGGCCGTTGCCGGCCACCTCCAGCGGTCTACCCGCACGCTCGGGCGGGCCGCCCTCGAACGCGTGCTGTCTGACCTTGCTCCCGGTGGGGTTTACCTAGCCGCGCCGGTCACCCGGCACGCTGGTGGTCTCTTACACCACCCTTTCACCCTGACCTCCGGCCGGAGCCGAAGGCGGTCTACTTTCTGTGGCACTGTCCCGCGGGTCACCCCGGGTGGCCGTTAGCCACCACCGTGCCCTGTGGAGCCCGGACGTTCCTCGGCGAGTCCCCGAAGGGCTCGACGCGGCCGCCTGACCGACTCATCCACCGGTCCAGTCTACGTGCCTTTGGCTCACCCGACGTGGTGGTCGGTGTGCTCCTTCACCGGGAGCATGGCCAGCGCTCCGGCGCCCAGGATGAGGACGATGCCGAGGATGCCCCAGTACTGGGTGTTCTCCGCGCCGGTGACACGCGCACCGAGCCAGATGCCGACGCCGAAGGCAGCCGGAGAGAGGAAGGACACCACGCGGCCGGTCGTTGCATAGAGGCCGAAGATCTCGCCGCTCTTGCCCTCGGGGATGAGGCGGGCCAGGAAGGACCGGGAAGCTGCCTGGGCGGGACCGACGAAGACGGTCAGCCCCAGACCCAGCACCCAGAAGACGGTCTTGCCGCCGTCGTGCAGGAAGAAGATGAGCAGCCCCAGCGTCACCAGGGCCACCAAGGAGATCAGGATCACGCGCTTGGGGCCGATTCGGTCATCGAGCAGCCCGGCCGCCATGGTGGCGACTCCAGCGACGATGTTGGCAGCGGCCCCGAAGATGATCACCTCACCGGCGCTCATGCCGAAGGTCCCCGCGGCCAGCACCGCCCCGAAGGCGAAGACGCCGGCCAGCCCGTCCCGGAAGAGGGCCGAGGCCAGCAGGAACCAGACCGTGTGGCGCGAGGTCCGCCACAGCCGCCGGACGGTGCCGAACAGCAGCCGGTAGGAGTCCACGATGCCGACCCGCGGCGCCCGCTCCACGGGCCGGTCCTTGAGCTTGACCAGCGCCGGGACGGTGAACAACGAGATCCAGATGCCGCACAGGAGCATCGAGACCCGGATGTCGAGGCCGTCCTCGCCGGTGACGCCGAACAGGCCCACGTCGGGCTGGATGAACAGGAAGTACATCACCAGCAGCGCCACGATGCCGCCGAGATAGCCGAAGCCCCAGCCGTAGCCGGAGACACGGCCGATGTTCCTCGGCGTGGCCACCTGCTCGATCGTGGCGTTGTAGTTGACCCCGGCAATCTCGGAGACCACCGACCCGACACCCAGCAGCACGAGACCGAGCACGAGGTAGCCGGGGTCGGCCTTGACGAAGAACAGGCTCGCGGCGATGGCAGCCAGCAACCAGGTCTGCCAGCGCAGGTTGCGCACCGTCCGGCCGGACCGGTCGGAGTTCTGCCCGAGCACCGGCGCCAGCGCCGCGACGAACAGGCCCGCGATCGCCGTCGCCAGCGCGAGCATCTGGGAGGTGTGGTTGGTCGAGCCGAAGCTGTCGCTGGTGAGATAGACGGCAAACACGAACGTCGTGATGACGGTGTTCCACGGCTGGCTGCCCCAGTCCCACAGGGCCCACGCGGTCACCTTGCCCTTCGAGGCCCCTTCGGAGGATCCCAGGGCGGTGGGCACCTCGTCTGGGTCCAGGGACTCGGTGGCGGCCGGGTCCAGGGGCTCCTGTGCGCCGGTCCCGTTCTCTGTGCTCTCATCACGCGTGGTCACAGCACCGACCGTATTGCCCCCGACCACGAAACCTCCGCTGAACCCGCCGAGTTCACCCAGCGGACACCTCGTGCTCCGCGCGCTCAGACAGCGGCTGTATGCCGATCGGCCAGGTCCGCGAGGAGGCTCGCCATGGCCGAGGGCGCGCTGACCATCGGCCAGTGGCCACTGTCCAGGTCCACGTAGTCGAGGGTGGTGGCCGCGGCCAGCTCGGGAAGGTCGCCGGAGGCGACCCAGTCGCGTGCGTCGTCCGGTCCGAACTCGGGACAGATGAGGGTGACGGGCACAGCGCTCCGCCCGGGATCGGCATACCGCACGGTCCCCCGACTCACGCCGACCGGCACGGCCACCATGTCGGTCTCCATCCGAGCCCTGGTCGACTCGTCCAGGTCGGCCGAGTCCGGCCCCTCGAAGGCCGGCCACCCTGGGAAGGCCATCAGGTTGTCCACCGGCTCGAAGAAGTCGGCATAGGTGCCGCCGTCACTGGACGGGAAGCCCCCGATGAGACCGACGGCGGCCACCTGCTCCGGGCGCCGGTCGGCCGCGAGCCAGGCAAGCGTGCAGGCGGCCGAGTGGCCGATCACCAGCGGCCTCCCGTCCGCGCCGTCCACCGCCGCGAGCACAGCGGCCACCTGGTCCTCCAGCGTCGCCGCGACGTCCCCGTCGCCCTGGCCCGGCAGAGCCACGGCCACCCCGCGGTGCCCCCGCGCCCGCAGCCCCTGGGTGACCTCGCCCCATACGTCCGCGGTGAGCCACAGCCCACCGATGAGGATCACATCCATCGCACACTCCAGACATCTCGTCGTTGTCGGTTGCCCTCACGCTAGGCGCCATCCCGGACAATCCGCGTCCGCCACCCCCTGCCCCTGGATCGGGCCGCGCCCCACCCCACCTGCACCGTGGGTGAGGTTTCGTACGCTGGGTCCGACATCCCGACAGCCAGGAGAGACATGAAGATCGCCATCATCATCGGATCCGTGCGCGAGGACCGGAAGGGCGACGACGTCGGTCGCTGGGTCAAGGAGCAGTCCGCCGACCGTGACGCCACCTACGAGCTCGTCGACCTCAAGACGTTCGACCTCCCCGTGCTCACCTCGCCGACCGTTCCCGGCGCCGCGAACCGGCAGTATGACGACGAGCGCGTCACCCGGTGGGGCCAGACGATCGACGCCTACGACGGCTTCGTCTTCGTCACCCCGGAGTACAACCACGGCATCCCCGGCGGGTTCAAGAACGCCTTCGACTGCATCTATCCGGAGTGGACCAAGAAGGCCGTCGCCTTCGTGTCCTACGGCGCGATGTCCGGCTCGCGCGCGGTCGAGGCCTGGCGGGTGGTCGTGGCCAACGCCGACATGTACGACCTCCGCGCCCAGGTCGCTCTGAGCACGTTCTCCGAGTTCGACGGCGACACCTTCACGCCGGCCGACCGGAACGCGGAGGAGGCTGCCGACCTGTTCGCATCCCTGGAGGCGGCCAGCACCGCGCTGGCGACCCTGCGCGGCTGAGGCCTGCCCTCTCAGGCGTCAGCCGCCCGTCCTGTCCTCAGACGATAGCCGCCCGTCCTCAGACGATCCGGAAACGCATCTGCTGGGTGGCGATGTCGGCCTGGACGAGCTCGACGCGGACCTCGCTGCCCAGCTCGGCCCGGCCCTCAGCCAGGGCGTTGACCGCGGGCTCGGTGAGCTGGACCTGATAGCCCTTCTTGCCTGCCTCGTCGACCACGACCGCGTCAAACTGCTCGCCGACCCGGTGCGCCAGCACCGCCGCCTCGGTGGCGTCGGTGCACGCGCGCTCGACCGCCTTGGCCAGCCGGCCCGAGTCGTCCATGATCTCGGGCAGGGTCGGGAGTGCCTCGCGCGCCCAGGCGGGCACGTCGTGGCCCTGGGTCAGCGCCTCACAGACGACCAGCACGAACCGGTCGATCAACCGCCGCAGGGGCGCGGTCACGTGCGTGTAGGGCGCCGCGATCGCGGACTGCTCGGTCTGCTCCGGTGGCGCCCCCTCGAAGGCCTCGTAGCTCGCGCCCCGGAACAGCGCCGTGGCGTCGTGGATGATCGCCAGGTGCTTGGGGTCGGTCCGGTCCAGGGTGCGGAGGAAGTCGCCGTAGACCATCCCCTTGGGCCACTCGACCCCCAGCGCCTTGACCTGACGACGGAACCGGTCCACGTCGCGTTGCTGGGCCGGAGGCATCGTCCGCAGGATGCCGACCCCGCCCTCCAGCATGATCTCGGCAGCCACGATGCCGGTGAGCAGGCTGATCTGCGCGTTCCAGTCCTCGACCGGCAGCAGCGGCCGGAACTGCAGCGAGTAGGTGCCGTCGTCCTCGACATGGACCTCCTGCTCGGGCATGGGCAGGCTCGCTCCACCCCGCTCTGACTCACGACGGATCCGGTGCTCCCCCACCTCCTTGAGCAGCAGCAGGGTCTCCTCGGCCTCCCCGTCGTCGATCAACTGCTGCACCTCCTCGTAGGTGTAGCGCCGCACCGACCGCACCATCGCCCGATAGAGCTCCGCAGTGTCGCGGGTCCCGTCCGGCGTCAACCGCATGTCCCAGACGTAGGCCGGCCGTTCCGTGTCCGGAAGCAGGCTGGCTGCCGCTTCGCTGAGCTCGGCGGGGTGCAGCGGCACCCTGGTGTCCGGGCAGTAGATGGTCTGCCCGCGCAGCCGCACCTCGGTGTCCAACGCGCCAGCGGGCGCGACGAAGGCAGGCACGTCGGCAATGGCATAGCGGACCCGATAGCCCTCGCCGTCGCGCTCGATGTGCATCGCCTGGTCCAGGTCCATCGAGCCCGGCGGGTCGATGGTGATGAAGGCCAGAGCTGTCTCGTCGCGCTCGGGCAGGTCCGGGTCCTCTGCCGCCTTCCGTGCCTCGGCGAGCGCGGCCTCGGGGAACTCCTCCCGCACCTCCATGCTCGTCCGGATGTCGGCGAACGCCCGCTCCAGGAGGGTGCCGTTCGGCTCGGTGCGGTGGTCACGGATCGTCGTCGCTCGCTGCGCCATAGGCGCCACCCTAGGCAGATGGCGGCCAAGATCGCGTGATCAGCGGGGCAACGATTCGCCCCACCAGTGGATCACCCAGTTGGTCTGTCAATCATGGCGACCCCGCGGGCCTGGCCCGCCGCCACGGTGTCTACGCTGCGTTCGTGCTGATCCTGCTGCCGCCATCGGAGTCCAAGACGGGCCGCGCCCGCGGCCGCCCCCTCGATCTGGAGCGGCTCTCCCTGCCGGGCCTGACCGCCGCCCGGGCGGCCCTCCTCGGGCCGGTCGCGGAGACCAGTGCCCGCCCCGATGCCGCCTCCCTGCTCGGGGTGAGCCCGAACCTGACCGAGGAGATCGCCCGCAACGCCCGGCTCACGACGGCGCCGTCCGTGCCGGTCGCGGATCTCTACACGGGCGTGCTCTACGACGCCCTCGACCTGCCCTCCCTGGAGGCGGCTGCACGGCGCCGCGCCAACCGTCGGATCCTGGTGATCTCGGCGCTGTTCGGCGCCCTGCGACTGACCGACCGGGTGCCGCCCTACCGCCTCTCCATGGCGGTCAACGTGCCCGGTGTGGGGCCACTGGCTGGTCACTGGCGCCAGTCCCTGGCCATGGAGCTGCCGGAGCAGGTCGGGCGCGGCCTGGTCATCGACTGCCGGTCCAGCACGTATGCCGCAGCCTGGGTCCCGCAGGGGGAGCTCACCAAGCGGTGGGTCCAGATCCGGGTGCCCGGTGCGACCCACATGGCCAAGCACACCCGCGGGCTGGTGACCCGGGTTCTCTGCGAGGCATCAGCAGACCCGCGCTCGGCCGCAGGGCTGGCCGACGTTCTGGCAGCCGACTTCCGGGTCGAGCTGCACCACCCGACCAGCCGCAGCAAGCCCTGGGGGCTGGACTTACACCCGCCGACCACCGGATAGCCGTCCCGGTGCGGCGTGCAGCACGCCGTGCTGTGCTCAACGTCAGCGGTCCGCCGGCAGGATGAGATCACTGGGAATGTTGAGACAATCCTCGAAGCCCGTCGACGCCTCAAGGTCGTCTGCGGGTGTCCACAAAGTCCCTGTGCTGCGGTAGTTCTCAACGAATCGGGCTCGCGTTGGCGGCTCTCCTGGAAGCAGACCTCGTTCCCGCAAGCACGTTGTCGACTCGCCGACGAAGTAGTCATATAGTCTGTTGAGTGCCTCCTCGTTGTAGGGCTGGTAAAAGACCGGCAGGAGTGGGTACCGCGCGGTGCAGATATAGCTGGCGTCGTTGAAGGCCTGCCGCTGCTCACTCGGATACTCCGCAGCGAACCCGTTCCCGGAGCCGTCACCTGTGACGTCGAACCCGAACTCGGCCAGGCAGTCTTCCATCACTTCAGCCGTCTCCTCAGGACGCACTTCACGCACGACCTCCACGACGGGCGGGTCATCCTGGTCATACATGCGCGCATGGCCAGCTAACCACTCTTCCCGTGTCCTGGGCTCGACTGGCGCCGCTGGGACCTCAGCGGACTCTGCAGAGTGCCGGCTCAAAGAATTCGAAGCCTCGCCGGACGGAGTGGCCCGAGGAGCTGGCTCCGTATCGCTCTTCGCACCTTGCTCTCTATCGGTGTCGGCACCACTACAACCGCCTAGACACAGCGCGAAAACGACAACGACGATGCCTGTAACCCTTGACATTCCCCCCCCCTTGGAGTGGGACAGTGATGTCCGTCACCCTAGCTCGCTCATCATCCCGGAAACAAGGTGTCCCCATGAAACGCAAGATCCTCAGCATCGCAGCCATCGTCGGTCTGGTCCTCGTGACGACAGTCGGGCCATCGTCCGCGTACGACAATCGTTCAGGCAGCCGAACCTGCAGTTCGGGCTACAACGTGGGGTTGAGCACGCAGACGACCTCATCAGAAACACACAGGCACTTCTACGAGAGTGATGCTGGCGTGGACCGCAGTTACGTTAAGTACAACGCCATCGGGTATGGCACCAGCAGCTTCTTCCGCGTGGCGTCGTGGCGTGCAGAAACTCCAGGATACTTCTCCTCCGCCTACAGCAGTTGCAACCAGAACCCGAACTGACACTCATTGTCCACGAGGCGTACGGGGATCCTGCTGTCGTCTCACATCCGCCGCGGAGGCCGAGGGTCGGCGCCACGTCGGCCTCGTCGTGGATGCCGACCGACAGCCGGATGACGTTGTCCGCCACCTCGAACTCGGTGCCGCGCACGCAACTCTAGTTGGGTCAATGTCCCCGGCGTCGGACCGCGGTCCGGGCACTGGCGCCAACCCCTCAGCAGTGTGCTCCCTGGCCTTGTGGGCCGCGGCCTGGTCATCGACTGCCGGTGCAGCACGTATGCCGCAGCCTGGGTCCTCAGGGAGAGCCGGCAAGGCGCTGGGTCCAGGTCAGGGTGCCGCACAGACCCTCCGCTTCTGCTCGACAGTCCATCGACGGCGCTTGGTGCTCATCATCTCTCTCCTATCTCTGGAGAGGACTGACTCACATACAGGCTGACAGGTAGGGACCGGCACGAAGGCGCGGTCGCAAAGGGGAGGTCAGTGCCGTAGGGCGGGCGGGGCTCCCGCCTCAGTCGAGTCGCGCGAGGGCCTGCTGCACGTCGGCGACCAGGTCGGCCTCGTCCTCGATGCCGACGGAGAGTCGGATGATGTTGTCCGGCACCTCCAGCTCGGTGCCGCGCACGGAGGCGTGAGTCATCTCAGCTGGATAGTTCACCAGGGACTCCACCCCACCGAGGCTCTCGGCCAACTGGAACACGGACGTCGACTCGGCGAACTGGCGAGCCGCAGCCGCCCCGCCGGTCAGACCCAGCGAGACCATGCCACCGAAGCTGCTCATCTGCTTCGCAGCGATCTCGTGCCCGGGATGGTCGGCCAGGCCCGGGTAGTAGACCCGCTCCACGGACGGATGGCCGACGAGCGCCTGCGCGATCGCGGCCGCGTTGGAGCTGTGCTTCTCCATCCGCAGCGCGAGGGTCTTGATGCCGCGGATCGTCAGGAACACCTCCCACGGCGCGGAGACGCCACCGGCGG
The DNA here is from genome assembly GCF_003352835.1 of Ornithinimicrobium murale. Lineage (GTDB taxonomy): Bacteria > Actinomycetota > Actinomycetes > Actinomycetales > Dermatophilaceae > Ornithinicoccus > Ornithinicoccus muralis. The sequence goes on from NZ_QLVD01000010.1 coordinate 39,742, forward strand.
CGAACTGCAGGAACTGGATCTTCTCCCCCAGCTCCTCGCTCGCGGTCACCACGAGACCGCCGAGGACATCGGAGTGGCCGCCGAGGTACTTCGTGGCCGAGTGGACCACAACGTCGGCGCCGAGCGCGAGGGGAGTCTGCAACGCCGGGGAGGCGAAGGTGTTGTCCACCACGACGATCAGCCCGTGCTCGTGACCGAGCGCCGCGAGCGCCTCGATGTCGCTGATCTTCATCAGGGGGTTGCTCGGCGTCTCCAGCCAGAGCATCTTGGTCTCCGGGCGGATGCCGGCACGCACCGCATCGAGGTCGGTCATCTCCGCGGTGCTGAGGTCCAGGCCCCACGGCTTGAGGATCCGGTTGACGAGCCGGTGCGTGCCGCCGTAGACGTCGTTGCCCATCAGGACGTGGTCGCCGGCGGACAGCAGCGCCCGGAAGGTCGCGTCCTCCGCCGCGAGGCCGGAGGCGAAGGAGAGCCCCTGCACGCCGCCCTCGAGGTCGGCGACCAGTTCCTGCAGTGCGTCTCGCGTCGGGTTGGTCCCGCGGGTGTACTCATAGCCCTCGCGCAGGCCTCCGACGTGCTCCTGCACGAAGGTCGAGGTCTGGTAGACCGGCGGGATCACCGCCCCGGTCCTGGGGTCGAAGGCCTGGCCGGCGTGGATGGCGCGGGTGGAGAATCCGGACACGTCAGTGAGCTCCGTTCACAATTCTTGGGGAAGTTCGGAACGCGTTGTGCGCATTTCGAGGGAGGTTTGGCCCGGCTGCACTCCTCACTTGGACAGGAAGGTGAGCAGGTCGGGGCGAGTCAGCACGGCGACGGGCTTGCCGCCCTCTGTCACCAACAACGCGTCGGCGTCGGTGAATGCTTCCCGCGCGGACGCGACCGAGTCATTGGCACCGATCAGCGGCAACGGGGGTCCGGTCAGACCGCTCACCGCACTGGTCAGGCTGGCCTCCCCGTGGAAGACCGCATCGAGCAGCGCCCGCTCGGTGAGCGAGCCCTTGACCTCTCCCATGACGACCGGCGGCTCGGCGCCGAGGACGACCAGCTGACTGACGGCATACTCCGCCATGATGTCGATCGCGTCGCGGACCGTGTCGGTCGGGTGCACGTGCACCAGATCGGGCAGCCGCCCGGTCTTGGCCGAGAGCACGTCCCGGACGGTCTTCTCCTCCTCGGCGACCGGGCTGAAGCCGTAGCTGCGCATCCACCCCTCGTTGAAGATCTTGCCGAGATAGCCCCGGCCGCCGTCGGGCAGCAGCACGACCACGGTGTGCTCCGGCCCGAGGTCCTTGGCCGCCTTGAGAGCGGCGACCACCGCCATGCCTGAGGAGCCGCCGACGAGCAGGCCCTCCTCCAGCGCCAGGCGGGTCGTCATCGCGAAGGACTCGGCGTCGGTGACCGGGATGATCTGATGCGGCACGGTCGTGTCATACGCGCCCGGCCACATGTCCTCGCCAACCCCCTCGACCAGGTAGGGCCGCCCGGTGCCGCCGGAGTAGACCGAGCCCTCCGGGTCGGCACCGATCACCGTCACGTCACCCTGCTCCCGCAGGTAGCGGCCGGTGCCGGAGATGGTCCCGCCGGTGCCGATACCGGCGACGAAGTGGGTCACGGTGCCGTCGGTGTCCCGCCAGATCTCCGGGCCTGTCGACTCGTAGTGCGAGGCTGGGCCGTTGAGGTTCTCGTACTGGTTGGGCTTGTAGGCGCCCTCGATCTCCTCGGCGAGCCGGTCGCTGACGGAGTAGTAGGACTCGGGGTGCTCCGGCGGCACGGACGTCGGGGTCACCACGACCTCAGCACCGTAGGCCTTGAGCACGTTGATCTTGTCCTCGCCGACCTTGTCGGGGCACACGAAGATGCACTTGTAGCCGCGCTGCTGCGCGACCAGGGCCAGTCCCACACCGGTGTTGCCGCTGGTCGGCTCGACGATGGTGCCGCCCGGCTTCAGCTTGCCCTCGGCCTCGGCCGCGTCGATGATCTTGATCGCGATCCGGTCCTTGACCGACCCGCCGGGGTTGACGTACTCGATCTTGGCCAGGACCGTCGCAGCGAGGCCCTCGGTCACGTGGTTGAGCCTGACGAGCGGCGTGTCGCCGATCGTGTCGAGGATGGTCTCTGCGACGCGCATCAGTGGTTGCTCCCGGGTCGGTGGATGCTTGACCCCAGCGTAGGTGACGCGAGCTCTCAACCCCGCCCCGGCATACAGTCGGTCAGGGCCACCCCCTGACGGGCGCTGTTCGGCATCTGGACCCGCCGCTCCCTGCAGCACCGAGTTCAGAGGGTCGTGGAGGACGATCTATCGCTCCCGGTAGAGGTCCACCAGACTTGGCTGGGGGCAGTCCTCGAAAGCCCCTGGGTCTTCAGCCGTGTAGGGAGTCCACGGCGCACTCCCCACACCCTGAAGGCTGGCCAGGTAGGTCTCCACATACGTCTCGACAGACGGTGGGTCCGTGTAGTGGTAGCCATGGTCCTGAAGGCAGTCGACCACCTCGAGGTTCAGGGCATAGAGCGACTGCAACTCAGATTCAGAGGGAGGGGGCGGCGGGTCCGGCTGACCACCTGCCGCTTGTGCGCATTGATCGTAGGCGGTGTTCAGATCTGACGCCTGGGGCTGGACTCCATCTGGGGGCCGTAATCGTCGGACACCATTGCCCTCTGCGTTGAGTTCGGCGGGGAAACCATTCTCCGTCAGACAGGTCGCCATTGAGGAATAAAATCCGCGGAGAGAACTCTCATAGCTGAGTCGCTGCTCTCCGATTCCTGCGTCCTCGTTGTGTGGGCTTCCAGCACAGCCCGCAACGACTAGTGCCAACCCGATGACGACGGCTCCGCGCATTGTTAAGTGGGTCGGCCAGACCCGATGGTCAGGTCGTGCAGGTGGTGGGTGTCGTTGACGAAGGCGACTTGGACCCCGCCGTCGGGCCAGAACTCGAAGGCTGTCAGCGAGGCCGGCGCAGTCGCGATCGACCAGGCGCGGTTGGTGTCGATGCCCAGGACCTGGGACAGCACGACCATGACGGGCAGCCGGTGGGTGGCCACCACCACCGTGCCCCCGCGCGCGACGGCACGGGCCAGGGCCTCGGTCACCCGTCCGATCAGCTGGGTGCGGCTCTCCCCACCCGGACGGCTGTATGCCGGATCCTGGCGCAGCGCGAGCAGGTCCTGCCCCGAGTGGGTCACCAGATCGGCCATGGTCGCACCGTCCCAGTCACCGAAGGCCTGCTCGTCCCAGTCCCGGTCGATCTCGGGCGTCAGCCCGAGCGCCTCGGCGACCGCTCCCCCGGTCTGCATGGCGCGGGTGAGGGACGAGGTGATGACCTGCACGGTCGTGGGTCCGGAGCGGTCGATGAGGCGCTTGACCGCCCCCGCGGCTGCGCTGGCCTGAGCCAGGCCCTCGTCATTGAGCGGCGGGTTAGCGCCTCCACGACCATCGAGCTTGTGGCTGCGGGTGAAGTCGGTGACGCCGTGCCGCACCAGGATCAGCCTGCAGGAGCCCTCCAGGGTCGGGTCGGTCTCGGTGCTGAAGACCTGCTCGCCGACGGGGGCCTTGACCTCACCGAAGGTGGGCTGCAGCGTCGGCGGACGATCCGCGGCCCGGTCGACCTGGTGGTCCAGGCGCACGGTCTCGCCGTCCATGCCGGCGTTGGACAGGGCGTCGGCGGCAGAGTTCTCCTCGCGCGGGATCCAGGTGTAGCTCACCTGGCCACCCGCAGCATCGATCTGTCCGGCCAGCTCGCGGGCCTGGCTGGCCAGGCTCTTCATGTCCTCGTGCTTGATCTTCCAGCGGCCGCTCATCTGCTCCACGACCAGCTGTGAGTCCATCCGCACCTCGATCGTGGCGTCCGGCGCCAGTCCAAGGTGCAGGACCGCGCGCAGTCCTTCGATCAGACCGGTGTACTCCGCGACGTTGTTCGACGCCGTGCCCAGCGGCCCGGCGCGCTCGGCCAGCAGGGTGCCGTCACTGTCTCGCACCAGCGCGCCGTAACCGGCCACTCCGGGGTTGCCCCGGGACCCACCGTCGGCCTCGACGACCACGCGCCGCCCCGGACCCCCTGGCATACTCACAAGCCAGACTCGGGCGTGCGCACGAGGATGCGGCGACACTCCTCGCAGCGCAGCACCTCGTCGTCCGCGGCAGCCCGCATCCGGGCGAGGTCGACGTTGTTGAGCTCGAGTTGGCAGCCTCCGCACCGCCGCTGTTGCAGGGGCGCGGCACCGGTGCCGGACTGCGCGCGGATCTTGTCATAGAGCGCCAGCAGCTCGGCGCTGATGTCGGCCACGATCGCCTCGCGTCCCCCGGCGACCTCGGCCCGGTCGGCCTCGAGGGCTCCGGCCTTGGCGTCGCGGCTGCGGGTGACCTCGGCCGTCTCCGCCGCCAGTGCCTCCTGGTCGGCCTGGGCGCGAGCGACCTCGGCGTCCAGCGCCTCGGCGCGCTCCATCACCTCCAGCTCCTCGTCCTCGAGGGTGGACTGCCGGCGGGCCAGCGACTCGATCTCGTGCTGCAGCGCCTGCATGTCCTTGGCGCTGCCCGCACCAGAATCCAGCCGCTGCTGGTCGCGGGCGGCCCGGTCGCGGACCAGCTGCACATCCTGCTCGGCCTTGACCAGCTCACGCTGCACGTCGCCCCGTGCGGTGGTGGTGCGCACCACCTCGGCGTCGACGTCACCCGCGCGAGCGGTCAGTGCGGCGAGCTCGGCGTGCTCGGGCAGACTGCGCAGCTGGTGATCCAGCTGGTCAAGCCGGGTGTCGAGGGCCTGCAGCTCCAGCAGTCGCTGCTGGTCGGTGGGGTCGGCTTTCACGCGAGGTCTCCTGCGTCGTTCGTGTGTGGTCCGCTCAGCGGGTCCTGCTCCGGTCCGGACGCTCCGAGGACGAACTCCCACGGGTCGGTCCGCACCTGCGAGACGTGGACCTCCAACCTAGCCGCAGCACCGGCCAGTTCCGCCATCAGGCGGCTGGCGAGTCCGGGCAGCCACAGGGACTCGCTGGCGAAGTGTCCGGCGTCGATCAGATAGGGCGTGCCCCCGGTGAGGGAGGCCTCCTCACGCGCCTCAAGAGCCGGGTGGTGGCGCAGGTCGGCGGTCACGTAGACGTCTGCGTCGGCAGCGCGGACCGCGTCGAAGGAGGAGTCGCCTGCCCCGCCGAGGACGGCGACCCTGCGGACGGCGCCGTCCGCAGGCCCTGCCACCCGGATCCCTCCGGCTGTTCTCGGCAGGTTCTCGTGCAGGCGCCGGGCGAACTCGGCGAGGGTGGTGGGGGCGGGCAGGTCCCCGACCCGGCCGAGCTCCTGGCCCTCGGTGATCTCCAATGCCTCGGTCCGGGTGAGGCCGCAGGCGTCCGCGAGTGCCTGCCCGACGCCGGGATCAGCCACGTCGGCATTGGTGTGGGCGCAGTAGAGCGCGATGTCGTTGACCAGCAGCTCGGTGACGGCCACGCCCTTGGCGGTCGTAGTGGCCACCGAGTGGATGCCGCGCAGCAGCAGCGGGTGGTGGGTGATGATCAGGTCCGCTCCCGCGGCACGGGCCTCCTCGATGACCGCCAGTGTGGGGTCAACGGCAAGGTGGATGCGGCTGACCGGTTGGTCGAGGTCACCTGCCACGAGCCCCACCCGGTCCCACGACTGGGCGGTGTCCAGGGGGTGCATCCGCTCGAGCACGGCGACCACGTCGCGCAGGGTGAGCTGGCCGGTCTCCGGCGTTGTCTCGGCTGTCTGTGTCACCCCGCCCATGCTAGGTGGCACAATGGTGCGCCGCAGCGCCGCGTCGGGACCTCCGTGCGGTGCCCGCAGGGGCCTGTAGCTCAGTTGGTAGAGCACCGCGTTTACACCGCGGTTGTCGTCGGTTCGAGCCCGGCCGGGCCCACTCGGTAGATCTTCTCCGTGCCCGCCGTTCTCCCCGCCACCACCTGGTCCCCGCCACCACCTGGCCCCCGTCATCACCTGGTCCCCGTCATCACCCGGAGCCACATCAACCACCTGCGGCCGTTCCCGGTGATCACCCACCCGCAGTGGACACCTGGTCCTTGGACACTATGCGCTGCCCCGGCATACGGACCATCCCCTCAGGGATCGCTACGGCAGGCGGTCCGTATCTCGGGGCAGCGCATAGTGCGCGTACTCCGCCTGTGCTCAGGCCGGGCGGACGGGGTCCCCAGACTGACGGACGGAGTCCCCAGGCTGACGGACAGGGTGCCCAGATTGGTCAGTGCGCAGCGGCAGGAGCCTGGGCCACCGTGCCGGTGACGGACCCGACCCGGGGACGCGGGTCAAGGTGGATGCTCGCCAGCATGCACCTGACCGAACCGCCAGCCAGCTCGATCGTCGGGACATCGAGGGGAAGCAGCGTGCAGCTGCGCTCGATGACCTCGCGCTGCTGGTCAGTGAGCGAAGCGGCTGCGCGGGTGGAGAGCGCCAGGAATCGGCGCCCATCGTCGCCCTCGAGCTCGATGGCGTTGCCGGCGAAGTCGTGGATCTGCTGGTCACTCAGCTCCAGAACGTGCCGGTTGCCGCGACGTCCGCCGAGCCGCTCGGTGATCTCCGCGCGGCGGTCGGGGTCGGTGATCATCGACAGTCCGATCAACACGAAGTCCGAGGCGATGCACATGAGCACGTTGGTGTGATAGACGGGTGTCCCGTCCCGGTCGGCGGCGTCGAAGGCCATCGGCTCATACCCGAAGGCGGTGCAGAACCGCTCCAGCACCACCGGGTCCGCGCGGCGGGAACGCGCGGTGTAGGCGATCCGTGACAGGTGGTCCAGGACCATCGCTCCGGTGCCCTCGAGGAAGATGTTGTCGTACTCCAGGCCCGAGTAGTCGAAGACGTCCTGCACGCGGTAGCGAGCCTTGAGCATCTCCACGATGTCCGGCCTGCGCTCCGTGCGCCGGCTCGGGGCATACATCGGGTAGAGCGCCACGCGCCCGCCGGCATGGGTCGAGAACCAGTTGTTGGGAAAGACGCTGTCCGGCCGGGTGGCGTCCTCGTCGTCGAAGAGGTGGACGGCGACACCGGCCGCCTCCAGCACCTCAGCAGCCCGCGTCACCTCCTGGAAGGCCCTGGTCGCCAGCTCCTCGGGGTCTCCGATGGCCGCCACCTGGAAGGCGTTGTCCGCGGCGGTGTCTGGGTTCGGAGTGAACCGATGGGGGCGGATCATCACCACGGCACCTGGGGCCTGGACCGACATTGACACCTCTCTCGCGATTGACGGGGCACGCTTTGCCAGCGCTGCTGACAGGAGTGTCCCACCCCACGCGAGGCGGAGCGGAATCTGCCCCTCAGAGGTCCTTGACCGCGGCGTGCAGGACTCCGATGTCGCGCTGCTCACCGGGGCCGTTGACCAGGCTCCACGCGACCCGCATCTGCTGGTCCACCAGGAAGGTCCCGCGCACCGCCGTGCCGGAGGTCTGGTCAAAGACCCCATAGCTCCGGGCGACGTCGCCGTGTGGCCAGAAGTCGGACAGCAACGGGAACCGGTAGCCCTCGTGGGCGGCCCAGGCAGCCTGCGCGTGCCGGGGGTCGCAGGAGATCGCGTAGACACTGACGTGGTCGTTGACGAACTCGTCGACGTTCAGCGAGATCTCCAGCAGCTCGCCGGTGCAGATGCTGGAGAAGGCGAACGGGAAGAACACCAGGAGTGCGTGCCGGTCCCGGACGACCTCCGAGAGGGTGACGGCCGCCCCCGTCTGGTCGGTCAGCGTGAAGTCCGGCGCGGTGTCACCAACGACGGTTGGTGTCTCCGCGACAGTGTCAACGGTCATCGCCGGCCCACCAGTCGCTGGGCGTGCCACTGGTCGCCGCCCTCGAGCGGCACGGCACCACTGGCCGTCAGCCCCGCGGTGTTGCATGCCTCCTGCACGTCGTGGGCGGCCACGCGGTCATCCCGACCGCTCCCAGGGGTCACCAGCGCGATGAAGCCGCCGTCCTCCAGCAGCGCGAGACTGTCCACGAGCTCGTCGGTCAGGTCGCCGTCACCCTCGCGCCACCACACCAGCACGGCATCGACGACGCCGGTGTAGTCCTCTCCCTCCAACGGGCCTCCGACCACCGACTCCACCAGGGCCCGAAAGCCCTGGTCGACGTCGTCGTCGTAGCCGTACTCCAACACAATCTGGTCGTGTGCGAAACCCAACTTGTCCACCGCTCCACCCTGGGGGCGGTTCCCTTCGTCAGCCATAGTGCGCACAGTCCACTAGAGAACGCTGGGAGAGGCAAGACGCGACACGCGGCGCACCTCAGGGGCGGGGACAGAGGAGGGGGTATGACGCATGGTCTGGTGGGCATGGACGCATCGGTCCACGGTGGTGGGGTAGGCCATGCAACCACCGTACCCGGCGTGCGAGGATGACTGAAGGAGAGTTGCTGCTCGCAGCGGAAGGAACGTCAGTGACAACCAACAAGCCGGGTCCCATCGTCAACGGGTTGCCCAGTCAGATTCCCGACACCGACCCCGAGGAGACGCAGGAGTGGCTGGACTCCCTGGCGGGTGCGATTGACTCGGGCGGGCGGCGCCGCGCGCGCTACCTGATGCTCAAGATGCTGGAGCGTGCCCGGGAGTCGCAGGTCGGCATCCCGTCGCTGACGACCACCGACTATGTCAACACCATCCCGCCGGAGCGCGAGCCGTGGTTCCCTGGCGACGAGGACGTGGAGCGGCGCTACCGCGCGTGGATCCGCTGGAACGCCGCGGTCATGGTGCACCGTGCGCAGCACCCCGACATCGCCGTCGGCGGACACATCTCCACCTACGCCTCGGCCGCCACGCTGTATGAGGTCGGGTTCAACCACTTCTGGCGGGGCCGCGACCACGAGGGCGGCGGGGACCAGATCTTCTTCCAGGGGCACGCCTCCCCCGGCATGTATGCCCGCGCGTTCCTCGAGGGCCGCCTCGAGGAGGAGGACCTGGCCGGTTTCCGTCAGGAGAAGTCGCACATCGTCGACGACAAGGTGCGGGCCGTGCCCTCCTACCCGCACCCGCGGAGCATGCCGGACTTCTGGCAGTTCCCGACGGTGTCCATGGGTCTGGGCCCGATGAACGCGATCTATCAGGCACAGTTCAACAAGTACCTCCACAACCGCGGGCTGAAGGACACCTCCCAGCAGCACGTCTGGGCGTTCCTGGGCGACGGGGAGATGGACGAGCCCGAGTCGCGCGGCCTGCTGCACGTCGCGGCCAACGACGAGCTCGACAACCTCACCTTCGTCATCAACTGCAACCTGCAGCGTCTCGACGGCCCCGTCCGCGGCAACGGCAAGATCATCCAGGAGCTGGAGTCCTTCTTCCGCGGCGCCGGCTGGAACGTCATCAAGGTCGTCTGGGGCCGCGGCTGGGACGAGCTGCTGGCCGCCGACCCCTCCGGCGCGCTCGTCAACCTGATGAACTCCACTCCCGACGGCGACTACCAGACCTACCGCGCCAAGGACGGCGGCTTCATTCGCGACCACTTCTTCGGTCGCGACCCGCGCACCAAGGAACTGGTCAAGGACTGGTCCGACGACCAGGTGTGGTGGGCCCTGAAGCGCGGCGGCCACGACTACCGCAAGGTCTATGCCGCCTACAAGGAGGCCATGGAGCACACCGGTCAGCCGACCGTCATCCTGGCCAAGACGATCAAGGGCTACAGCCTCGGCTCCAACTTCGCCGGGCGCAACGCGACCCACCAGATGAAGAAGATGACCGTCGAGGACCTCAAGTCCTTCCGCGACGGGCTGAAGATCCCGATCACCGACGAGGAGCTCGAGAAGGACCCCTACGCGCCACCGTTCTACCGGCCCGCGGAGGACGACCCCACGCTCCAGTACATGAAGGAGCGCCGTGTTGCGCTCGGGGGCGGCCTGCCCAAGCGGCAGCCGGAGAAGGCACGTCAGCTGGCCCTACCCGGCGACGACACCTACAAGGTCGGCAAGAAGGGCTCGGGCAAGCAGCAGATCGCGTCCACGATGGCCTTCGTCCGCATCTTCAAGGACCTGATGCGCGACAAGGAGTTCGGCAAGCACATCGTGCCGATCATCCCGGACGAGGCGCGGACCTTCGGGATGGACAGCTTCTTCCCGACCGCCAAGATCTACAACGTCCACGGCCAGAACTACACCTCGGTGGACGCCGAGCTGATGTTGGCCTACAAGGAGTCCGAGTCAGGCCAGTTGTTGCACGTGGGCATCAACGAGGCCGGTTCGGTCGCTGCGCTCACGGCCGCCGGCACGTCCTACGACACCCACGGCCTGCCGATGGTGCCGTTCTATGTCTTCTACTCGATGTTCGGTTTCCAGCGCACCGGGGACGGCCTCTATGCCGCGACCGACCAGCTGGCGCGCGGCTTCCTGATGGCGGCCACCGCCGGTCGCACGACGCTCACCGGTGAGGGCCTGCAGCACGCCGACGGCCACGGTCACCTGCTGGCCTCCACCAACCCCGCAGTGGTGGCCTACGACCCGGTCTACGCCTATGAGATCGCGCACATCGTGCAGGACGGCATCCGCCGGATGTATGGCGAGGACCCCGAAGACGTCCTCTACTACGTCACCCTCTACAACGAGCCGATGGTGCACCCGCCCGAGCCGGAAGACGTCGACGCCGAGGGCATCCTCAAGGGAATGCACCGCATCGCCGAGGGCGGCGACGGCAACAAGAACGTGCGGTTGCTCGCCTCCGGCGTGGGGGTGCCCTGGGCCCTGGAAGCACGCGAGCTCCTCGAGCAGGACTGGGGCGTGACCGCCGAGGTCTGGTCGGTCACCTCGTGGACCGAGCTGCGCCGCGAGGCGATGCGGTGTGACGACGAGCGCTTCCTGCACCCCGAGAACGAGCGCCGCATCCCCTATGTGACCCAGCGCCTGTCCGAGGGCACCGGTCCGGTCATCGCGACCAGCGACTCGATGCGCGCCGTGCAGGACCAGATCGCGCCGTGGGTGCCGGAGGACTACTACTCCCTCGGTGCCGACGGGTTCGGGTTCGCCGACACCCGGGCCGCAGCCCGCCGGTTCTTCCACATCGACGGGCCCTCCATGGCGGTCAAGGCGCTGCAGATGCTCGCCGACCGGGGCGAGATCGACGCCGCCATCCCCCAGCAGGCGATCGAGAAGTATCAGCTGCACGACGTGCGCGCCGGCACCAGCGGCGTGACCGGCGGCGACTCCTAACCCGGCAGAGACGGGCCGGCGCGACAGGCTACACCTGTCGCGCCGGCCCGTTCTCACTTCCCAGACCCTGGGTGCGGGTGAGCGCCTGCACACCCAGGTCGGTGTGGTCGGTGAAGAACCCGTCCACACCGGCCGCCAGGTGCGCGCGGATCTCGGTCACCAGGTCGCCTGCCGCCGTGGGGTCACCGCCGGGGGACCGCAGGTCGGTCGGCAGGAAGGTGTTCTCCCTGCGGAAGGTCCACGGGTGCACCCGCAGGCCCGCGGCGTGCGCGTCAGCGACCAGCGAGGTCGGCCGGCCCAGGCTGCCGTCCGCCTCGCGGCCGATCACCAGGTCCTTGTGTGGGCCGATCGCATCGACCCAGCGGGCCAGCTCTGCCAGCCCGGACGGGGTGAGCAGGTCACCAAAGCTGCGGGAGTCACCAGCTGCGACAAGGTCGTAGGGCGCACCGACACACTCCACGAGGAAGACGAGCGGCGCGCGGGCGCCGAGGTCCCGCAGCGCGACCAGGCTGCCCAGCTCGAAGGACTGGAGGTGCACCGGCGCGTCCGAGCTGTTCAGCCCGGCCGACTCCAGCGCCGCCACCAAGGGTTGCTCCAGGGCCAGCCCGAGCTCGCGGAAGTAGGTCGGGTGCTTGGTCTCCGGATACACCCCGATCCCCCGGCCCAGCTCCGCGGACAACCTGGCGCGGAGGTCCAGCACCTCCACGAGGGTGGGCACGGTGAACTGCCCGTCGTATGCCGTGGTGCCGGGTCGCAGGTCGGGCAACCGTTCGCGACAGCGCAGGGTGCGCAGCTCCGCGAGGGTCAGGTCCTCGGTGAACCATCCGGCGACCGACTGGCCGTCGATGACCTTCGTGGCGTGCCGGTCGGTGAACTCCGGGTGGTCGGCGATGTCGGTCGTCCCCCCGATCTCGTTCTCATGGCGGACCACGAGGTGCCCGTCGGCCGTGCTGACCAGGTCGGGCTCGAGATAGTCAGCACCCAGGCGGGCGGCCAGCTCGTAGGCGGCCAGTGTGTGTTCTGGACGCTCGCCGCTGGCCCCGCGGTGGGCGATCAGGAGAGGACGGTCGCGGTCGGCCCCACGAGGCAGGTCGGGGCGCTCAGGCACGGGACGAGCCGGTGGACGGGATCCGGTGTCCGAGCCCGACGTCATGGAGATGGTGGGCCAGATCGTGCACGAGATAGCGGCCCAGGCTCAACGCCGTGAACTCCGCCCCGTCGGAGCGCCGGGTTGTCCGCCCCCACGGGTCTCCAGACGTGTCGGGCGCCTCTCCCGCAGCGCGGTCCAGTCCGGGCACGTGCGCCGCACGCCTGCCGTTGCCATAGCGGGCGAGGACAGCCACGAGCGCGGCACTCCGCTCGGGGATCTCGCGGGCGATCGCCTCTGGGTCCTGGCTGGCGTAGTCCCCCTCCACCGCCGCGACGTCCTGGTCCCAGTTGGGCAGGGTCGGGTCGTCCTGGGCCAGCACCAGCTCGAACCGCTGGGCGAAGAGGTCGAGCACCTCGTGAACATGACCGGCGTACTCCAGCGGGGACCACGTGGCGGGCTCCGGACGCTGCTCGACGTCGGCACCGGCGAGCACGTCCTTCCACGGCGCGGCCAGCGCGGGCAGGAGCTCGGCCAGGTCCGCGGCTCCCACGCTCGAGGCGTCGAAGCCACACTCCGAGCAGCGTCGTCGTGTGGTCCAGGTCCAGTCCTTGGTGTCGGGCACGATCGGGTCCTCGCTCATAGCCCGAACCTACCGATGCCCCGGCGACCGCGGCGCGGCGCCGTGCCCGCAGTGGGCTCGTGCCTGGGCAGCGATTGTGCAACGCCCACAAAGCAGGTGATGCACGTCGCGGCGCTAGAGTGCGCGGATGGAGCGCGACCCAGGCACCGAGCGGGAACCCGTCCTCCGCAACATCGGGACCGTCGCGACCTTCGCTGCCCAGCGGATGGACCGCGAGCACCGGTGGTATCGCGAGCTGTCGGCCGAGAACCGCTCCTGGGTCGCCCTGGTGGCCCAGGCCGGCATCCACGGGTTCCTGACCTGGTATCGACAGGACGACGACTCCCTCCCCGTCACGGCCGACATCTTCGGCACCGCCCCGCGGGAGCTGGCACACGCGATCACGCTCCGCCAGACGCTCGACCTGGTGCGCACCACCATGGACGAGGTCGAGGAGCACGTCGAGCTGCTGGCTCCTCCCGGGGAGGAGACCCGAGTGCGCGACTCCCTGTTGCGCTACTCCCGTGAGGTCGCCTTCGCCGCGGCCCAGATCTACGCCTCGGCCGCCGAGTCACGGGGTGCCTGGGACGCCCGGCTGGAGTCCCTCGTCGTCCACGCGGTCGTGCGCGGCGAGGCCGACGACACCCTCCAGTCCCGGGCCGCTGAGCTGGGGTGGGAACAGGTCACGGACGTGGCCGTGGTCGTCGGTGCCACCCCGCAGCGGACCAGCGCGGAGGTGGCTGCAGCCGTCCGCTCGGTGGCAGCCACGAGCGGGCTGGAGGTGCTGATCGCGGTGCAGGGCCAGCGACTGATCCTCGTGCTGGGCAGGCTCACCGACCCGATGTCCACGGCGGAGAAGCTGGTCGGCCAGTTCGGGTCCGGCCCGGTCGTGGTCGGTCCGCGGGTGCCGCACCTGTTCGCTGCCGGCCGCTCCGCACGGTCAGCGCTCTCCGCCCTGGACGCAGCCGCCGCCTGGGTTGAGGCGCCGCGCCCGGTCCTCGCCGACGACCTGCTCGCCGAACGCGCCCTCAACGGGGACGGTCCGGCCCGGCGCCTGCTGATCGACCGGGTCTATCGGCCGTTGGCCCGGCACGGCGACCTCCTGGAGACGGCCACCGCCTACCTTGAGTGCGGTGGCCGGCTCGAGGCCACCAGCCGGCAGCTCTTCGTGCACCCGAACACGGTCCGCTACCGGCTCGGGCGGATCGCCGAGACCATCGATCTGGATCTGACCCTGCCCCGGGAGGCCTGGGTTGCGCGGGTCGCGCTCGCCTACGGCCGCATCGCCACGCAGGCCCAGGTGGCGTGGCGCCGTCCAGCCGAGGGACCGAGGTTGTAGGTTTCCTCCAAGAAACGCACGGAGATGTCGTGGCAATCGATGTCGCCGGTCACGACCGGCGAACGGGAGAGTGGAACTCGTGCTTGTGATCGTCGCGCCCGGACAGGGCTCCCAGACTCCCGGCTTCCTGACCCCCTGGCTTGAGCTGGACGGCTACCGGGACCGCCTGGAGTGGCTCTCTGCCGTCGCCGGAATCGACCTGGTCGCGCACGGCACGACCTCCGATGCCGACACCATCCGTGACACCGCGGTCGCCCAGCCCCTCCTGGTGGCTGCCGGCCTGACCTCACTTCCAGCGCTATTTGCGGACCCCGCCGACGCCGCACTGGTTGGCGCCTGGGCAGGGCACTCGGTGGGCGAGCTCACCGCGACAGCCGCCGCGGGGGTGCTGAGCCACGAGCAGGCGGTCGTCCTGGTCCGGGAGCGCGGGCGGCTGATGGCCGAGGCCGCGCAGGCCACCCCGACCGGCATGAGCGCCGTGCTCGGTGGCGACCCCGACGAGGTGATCAGCGTCCTGGACCAGCACGGGCTGACCCCGGCCAACATGAACGGTGCGGGACAGATCGTCGCGGCCGGCACCATGGACCAGCTCGCCGCGCTCACGCAGACGCCCCCCACGCGGGCACGCGTCATCCCGTTGCAGGTGGCCGGAGCTTTTCACACCCACCACATGGCCAGCGCCGTGGATCAGCTGGGACGCTACGCTCGGGCCATTGAGACCCGCGACCCACACACTCCGCTGGCTTCCAACGCCGACGGCGCGATCGTCAGCTCGGGCCGCGACGTGCTCAGCCGGTTGGTGAACCAGGTCAGCAACCCGGTCCGTTGGGATCGGTGCATGGAGACCTTCGCCGGCCTCGGTGTCACCGGACTGATCGAGCTCGCGCCGGCCGGCACGCTGACCGGCCTGGCCAAGCGCGCACTCAAGGGCGTCGAACTGCTGGCCCTGAAGACCCCGGACGACCTCGAGGCCGCCCGTCGCATGATCCGCGAGCACGGCAGCGCCGCGAGCAATCCTCAGGAGGACACACAGTGACCGCCCAGCCAACAGTCAAGCCCGACCAGCCGATCCTCACCGTTCCCGAGGGCCCGCGGCACGCCCGCGTCCACGGTGTCGGTGGCTACCGCCCGGAGCGCGTCGTCACCAACGAGGAGATCTGCCAGTGGATCGACTCCAGCGACGAGTGGATCCAGCAGCGCTCCGGCATCCGGGAGCGCCGGTTCGCCCGCGAGGACGAGACTGTGATCGACATGGCCGAGGCGGCCTCCCGTGACGCGATCGCGATGGCCGGCATCAGCCCGGACCAGATCTCGGTGGTCCTGATGGCGACGGTGACCCACCCATACCAGACGCCGGCCGCAGCTCCGATCCTGGCCGACCGTCTGGGCACCAGCGGTCCGGCCGCCTTCGACATCTCCGCGGCGTGCGCCGGCTACTGCTACGGCATTTCCCTGGCCAACGACATGGTCCGCGCAGGCAGCGCCGAGTATGTCCTGGTCGTCGGCGTCGAGAAGCTGTCGGACTTCACCGACAAGCACGACCGCGGCAGCGCCTTCATCTTCGGTGACGGCGCGGGCGCCGCCGTGGTGGGCCCGTCCGACTTCCCCGGCATCGGCCCGACGATCTGGGGCTCGGACGGTGAGAACTGGGACAAGATCATGCAGAAGGAACCGTGGACGGGGCTGCGGGCCGGCATGACCTCCGCGGAGGCTGGCGCCGTCGAGTGGCCACACTTCGCGATGCAGGGCCAGTCGGTCTTCCGCTGGGCGGTCTACACCATCGCCCCGGTGGTCGACAAGGCGCTGGCTGCAGCCGGCATCGCCCCGCAGCAGCTGGACGCCTTCATCCCGCACCAGGCCAACATGCGGATCACCGACGCGATGATCAAGCACATCGGCCTCCCGGAGGACATCCCGGTCGCGCGCGACATCGCCGAGACCGGCAACACCTCGGCCGCCTCGGTCCCCCTCGCGACGGCACGCATGCTGAGCGAGGGCGAGGCCCCGCACGGCGGCCTGGCCCTGCAGTTCGGCTTCGGCGCCGGCCTGGTCTACGCGGCCCAGGTCATCGTCCTGCCCTGACCCACCAGTCCCCCGAGGCCCGGCGGGTTCACCGGGTCAGCCCAATGGAAGAGAAGAAGGAGCACATCAGATGGCACTGAACGAGCAGGAGATCCTCGCCGGCCTCGCCGAGATCGTCAACGAGGAGACCGGCATCGAGGCCGACGCTGTCCAGATGGACAAGTCCTTCCAGGAGGACCTGGACATCGACTCGCTGTCCATGATGCAGGTCGTCGTCAACGCCGAGGACAAGTTCGGTGTCCGCATTCCCGACGACGAGGTCAAGAACCTGACCCACGTCAAGGACGCGGTCGCTTTCATCACCAACGCCCAGGGCTGACCAGGCACCCCACGGGTCAGGCACGCGGCTGATCGCCGGTGCCTGACCGTGGGTCCTGGCCCTACGAGAACCCCGCCGGACCCGATCCGGCAGCCCCTCCGCATACCACCTCCGCAACCCCCACCGAGGAGCACGAGATGTCCGCGAACCCCGAGCGTCGGGTCGTCGTCACCGGCCTGGGCACCACCAGCCCCGTCGGCGGCAACGTCGAGGAGACCTGGCAGGCCATCCAGGCCGGCACGTCCGGTGTCCGCCCCCTGGAGCAGGGCTGGGTGACCGAGCACGAGCTGCCGGTCACCTTCGCCGCCACCGTGCACACCCCACCCGACCAGGTGCTGCCCAAGGTGGAGGTGCGTCGCAACGACCCGGCGGGGCAGTACGCCCTGATCGCCTCCCGCGAGGCGTGGGCGCACGCCGGCACGCCCGAGGTGGAGCCCGAGCGGCTCGGTGTCGCCATCGGCTCCGGCATCGGTGGTGTCTGGACGCTGCTCGACCAGTGGGACAACCTGCGCACCAAGGGGCCGCGCCGGGTCTTCCCGCTGACCGTGCCGATGCTGATGCCCAACGGGCCGGCCGCCGCGGTCTCCCTCGACCTGACCGCCCGCGCAGGCGCCCACACCCCGGTCAGCGCCTGCGCCTCGGGTGCGGAGGCCATCGGTCTGGCGCTCAACATGATCCGCTCGGGACGGGCCGACGTGATGGTCGCCGGCGGCACTGAGGCCGCGGTCCACCCGTTGCCCCTGGCCGCCTTCGCGGCGATGCAGGCACTGTCCAAGCGCAACGATGACCCGGCGACCGCTTCCCGCCCCTATGACGTGACCCGCGACGGCTTCGTCCTCGGTGAGGGCGCGGCCGTGATGATCCTCGAGGCCGAGGAGCACGCTCTGGCCCGTGGCGCAACGATCTACGGCGTGCTGGCCGGCGTCGGCAGCTCGGCCGACGCCTACCACATCACCGCCGGTGAGCCCGAGGGCGCCGGAGCCGCCCGCGCGATGAGTGAGGCGGTCGAGAACGGCGGTCTGAGCACCACCGACATCGTCCACATCAACGCGCACGCCACGTCGACCCCGGTCGGCGACGCAGCCGAGGCCAGGGCCATCGTCCGGGCGTTCGGCTCCCACGGCAACGAGATCCCGGTCACCGCGACCAAGTCGATGACCGGCCACCTGCTCGGAGCGGCGGGAGCGATCGAAGCGGTGCTGACCGTCCTGACGCTGCATCACCGCTCCATCCCGGCCACCATCAACCTGACCGAGCAGGACCCGGAGATCCCGATGGATGTGGTCACGGGGTCGGCCCGCGAGCTCCCGAGCGGCGACCTGGCTGCACTCAGCAACAGCTTCGGGTTCGGTGGGGCCAACGTCGCGCTGACCTTCAGCACCCCCTGAGCTTCCGACCGGGCGCACGGTGACCCGGACATCTCGGCCACCGGACGCACGGTGACCCGGACATCTCGGCCACCGGACGCACGGTGACCCGGACATCTCGGCCACCGGACGCACGGTGACCCGGACATCTCGGCCACCGGACGCACGGTGACCCGGGACTCCGGGCCACCGGCCGCATCGTGTGGCGCACGTGGCCCGGCTCCCGCGGGTTGGTGGCGACCTGACCGCGAAGCCGGGGTAGCGTCTGTCGCGATATGCATATTCTCCGGGTCGCCAACTTTGTCAGCCCCACCTCGGGCGGCATCAAGACCGCGCTCCGGCACTGGGGCGAGGCCTATCAGGACCGCGGGCACCGCGTCTCGCTGATCATCCCGGCCTCCTCCAAGGACGAGGCGCCCGTGACGGAGGAGCCACAGGGCACGGTCTACCGGGTCCCCGCCACGCCGATCCCTGGCAAGGGCTACTCACTGATGTGGGGGCGTGCCCGGCTGAGTGCACTGATGGACTCCCTCGACCCGGACTCCCTCGAGGTGTCGGACCGCTCCACGACCCGCTGGATGGGGCGCTGGGCGCGACGCCGCAACATCGGCAGCATCATGATCAGCCACGAGAACATGACGGGCATCATGGTCCGCCGCACCCCGGTGCCGGACGTGCCCGCGGTCTGGATGGCCGACTTCATCAACAACCGCAGCGCCCACGACTACGACGCGATCGTCTGCCCGAGCCGGTTTGCCGCCGAGGAGTTCCGTCGGCTCGGGATCCCGGCCCGGGTCGTCGAACTGGGCGTGGACCTTGAGGTCTTCCACCCAGACGACTCCCACGAGCGTTTGACGCCCGGTGGCCACAGTCGGGCCGACGATGACACGCTGCACATCATCCACTGTGGGCGGCTGGCCCCGGAGAAGAACCCGCAGCTATCCATCGAGACCGTCCGGCACCTGGCCCGCCGCGGCATCAGAGCCCACCTGACGGTGCTCGGCCATGGTCCGCTGCGCAACGAGTTGATCGAGCACTCGCAGGACCTGCCGGTCACCTTCCACTCCTACATCAACGGCCGGGCCGAGCTGGCGGCCGTGATGCGCCGCGCGGACGTCGCGATCGCGCCGGGACCGCTGGAGACCTTCGGGCTCGCGGCTCTGGAAGCACTGGCCTGCGGGGTGCCGACGGTGTGCCCCGACGAGGGCGCGCTGGCCGAGGTGGTGCGGGGCGGCGGGATCGCGGTGCCATCGGATCCTGCACGCTTCGCTGATGCGGTGCACGAGCTCAGTGAGCGCCCGAACGCCCGTCGCCTGGCCCGGGAACAGGCGGAGACGTTCAACTGGGAGCATTCCTCGGACGACATGCTCGAGATCCATGAGGAGCTGGCGGTCCTGCACTCCAGGAGGTGAGTGCGTGGGGGCCGCACCAACGCCATAGCGATCGTGACCGCTGCTCCGGGGGTGGCCGCCGTTCTGCGCGCCATGGCGCACATTCGGGCGGCCGGAGCCCCTTGGGGTGCTGCACGGACTCGGGTGGGAGCCCGCGCCGACGGCACGGACTGAGGTATGCCGTGTGTCGCCTACCCGTCCCCGCTCTGGTCGTTGCTCGGCCGAGCAGCGCTCAGGTCAGCTGACCTTGTGCAGCCACTTGACGGGGGCGCCCTCGCCGGCGTGACGGAAGTCCTCGAGCTCTGCGTCCCAGGCAGACCCCAAGGCCATGTCGAGCTCGGCGGTCAGGACTGCCATGTTGCCCTCGGACCCCTCCACGATGCCGCGGATCCGGTCCTCGTTGACGACGATGTCGCCGTTTGCGGACAAGCGGCTGTGGTGGATACCCAACTCGGGTGTGTGGGTCCAGCGGGCACCGTCGCTCCCGCGGCTGGCTTCCTCGACGACCTCATATCGCAGGCCGTCCCAGCCGCGCATAGCGCTGGCGAGATAGGCACCTGTGCCGGCGTCACCGGTCCAGGAGAACTCCGCCCGCATGGTGCCGGGCTGTGCCGGCTGCGGGACCCAGTCGAGCGACACCCGGGTGTCGAGGACACCCTCGAGCGCCCAGGTGATGTGCGGGCACAACGCAGTAGGGGTGGAGTGAATGAACACCACCCCGCGCGTCACGATACGCGGCGTCACAGCAGACATCCGGACCTCCTGTTTGGTGCGAGGGACGTCTTCCCCAACGGCCTCGGCACCACACTCGGCGGGTGTCGCTGTGTGACGACACCCATTGTGCTCTGTTGTCACACGAGTATCAAGTGCCACGGCGTGGCGGCGCCCGCGACACGCCCCAGCGGCCCTTCCAACCGAGCGCATCGGCGCCCCGGTTCGGACCCCACCCGGGCGCGTTGGTGGCGGTTCACGCCATGGCAAGGCCTGTGTCGGGCCGTCGTGCGTCCCCGCGTTAGGATCGACCGGCTTAGGGCCAGTAGCTCAGCCGGTTAGAGCAGCGGACTCATAATCCGTCGGTCGCGGGTTCAAGCCCCGCCTGGCCCACGCACCAGTCCTCTGCAGTTTGGACTCGATTCGGTTACGGCTGCGCGTTCTTGCCACACGTCGGGCGCTCATTTCAGTAGTGTGCCCGCATGAGCGAAGACGCCAACGGGTTCCCCGAGCCCTCCAACGAACCGCTGGTGGTGCTGCAGGACGTCAACAAGCACTTCGGTGACCTGCACGTGCTCAAGGACATCAATCTGACCGTGCACCACGGCGAGGTCGTGGTGGTGATCGGCCCCTCTGGATCCGGGAAGTCGACGCTGTGCCGGACCATCAACCGGCTCGAGACCTATGAGTCCGGCACGATCAGTGTCCAGGGCAAGGCACTGCCCGAGGAGGGCAAGGCCCTGGCCCGGCTGCGCGCCGACGTCGGGATGGTCTTCCAGTCGTTCAACCTGTTTTCGCACAAGACCATCCTGGAGAACGTCACCATGGGGCCGCTCAAGGTGCGCGGTGTGAAGCCGGCTGATGCCAAGAAGCGGGCCATGGAGTTGCTCGATCGGGTCGGCGTCGCGCATCAGGCGGAGAAGTACCCAGCGCAGCTCTCTGGTGGTCAACAGCAGCGGGTTGCCATCGCCAGGTCTCTGGCGATGGAGCCAACCGTGATGCTCTTCGACGAGCCCACGTCGGCCCTGGACCCCGAGATGATCAACGAGGTGCTGGACGTGATGGTGCAGCTCGCCAAGTCCGGTATGACCATGATCGTGGTCACCCACGAGATGGGCTTTGCCCGCAAGGCCGCCGACCGGGTGGTCTTCATGTCCGACGGAGCCATCCTCGAGGAGAACACCCCCGAGGAGTTCTTCACCAACCCGCAGACGGACCGGGCCCAGGACTTCCTCAGCAAGATCCTGACCCACTGACGGCAGGCAGACCGTGACCACAACCAAGGAGAGAATCATGCAGCGCACATCATTCCGACTCGCCGCCGTGCTCGCGGCGGGCGCCCTCGCCCTCAGTGCCTGTGGCAGTGACGAAGGAGGGGACGACGGAGGCGACGGTGGTGACAACGGCGGCGACGCCTCGGCCGAAGCAGGCGGAGGCGGCGACGCCGGAGGCGACGGCATCACCATCGGCATCAAGTACGACCAGCCCGGACTCGGCCAGCAGGACGGTGACACGTACTCCGGGATGGGCGTGGACATCGCCAAGGCCGTCGCGGAGGGCCTCGGGTACTCCGAGGACCAAATCACCTTCGAAGAGGCCATTTCTTCCCAGCGCGAGACGTTGCTGGAGACCAACCAGGTGGACTTGGTCGTCGCAACCTACTCGATCACCGACGAGCGCTCCGAGCGGGTCCAGTTCGCCGGACCGTACTTCGTGGCGGGTCAGGACCTCTTGGTCACGACCGACAGCGACATCGCCGGCCCCGAGGACATGCAGGGCAAGCTGCTCTGCTCGGTGACGGGCTCCACCTCCGCGCAGAACGTCAAGGACGACTACCCGGACGTGCAACTGCAGGAGTATGGCTCCTACTCCGAGTGCGTGTCTCAGTTGGCTACCGGCACCGTCGATGCCCTCACCACCGACGACACCATCCTGGCCGGTTATGCCGCGCAGGAGCAGTACGCCGGCCAGTTGAAGGTCGTCGGCAACACCTTCAGCGAGGAGAACTACGGCATCGGCCTCAACAAGGAGGACGACCGTTGCGAGGAGGTCAACGAGATCCTCCAGGGCATGTGGGACGACGGCACGATGGAGCAGATCATCGAAGACAACCTGGGCGCCGCTGACTACACGCCCAACGCGGACCTGAACCCGCCGGCCGAGATCGGCGGCCACTGCCAGGCCTGATTACCGGAGTGCCGGTCGGCATACTGCCCACAACGGGTGCAGTATGCCGACCGGTCCCCGGCGCGGGGGCCGTGCGCCCTCGCCTCGGGCACCGGTCAGGCAGCCCGCTGACCAAGGAGACCCATGCTTGAGTTGATCCAGGAGTTCGAGCTCCTGGCTGCGTTCTGGATGACGATCCGGCTGACCCTGTGGTCCGCGCTGTTCTCCCTGATCATCGGGACCTTCGTGGCCATCATGCGCCTGTCGCCTGTCAAGGTGCTGCAGTCGATCGGCACGTCCTATGTGAACCTGCTGCGCAACACGCCCCTGACCCTGATCATCGTCGGCACCAGTCTGGTCCTGTGGGGTCAACTGGGGCTCGAGCCCGCCTCGCGTGACTCCTCGACCTTCATCGTCGATCTGAACTTCCGCCTCGCAGTGCTGGGCCTGTCGGTCTATCACGCGGCCTTCGTGTGTGAGGCGATCCGAAGCGGCGTCAATACCATCCCGCTGGGCCAGGCCGAGGCCGCCCGCTCGATCGGACTCACCTTCGGCCAAAGCCTGCGCCACGTCATCCTCCCCCAAGGCTTCCGCGGAGCGATCACTCCCTTGGGGAACACCCTCATTGCGCTGACCAAGAACACGACCGTGGCCTCCGCGATCGGCGTGATGGACCCTGCGTACCAGCTCGACAACATTGCTGAGTTCAGACCGGACGTTCTCTTCCTGGGCTTCGCGGTGATCGCCCTCGGCTTCGTGGTGCTCACGCTGCCCGTCGGGTTGATCATCAGTGCGTTGTCGAGTCGACTGGCGGTGAAGCGATGAGCGCCCAGCAGGTCCTGTTCGACGCTCCCGGGCCACGCGCCCGGGCACGGCACCGCATCCTGGCCGTCATCGGAGTGTTGCTGCTGCTGGCAGCCCTCGCCTGGGTGCTCGAGCGATTCAACGCCACAGGTCAGCTCGAGGCTGCGAAGTGGACGCCCTTCGTAGAATGGTCGACCTGGCGCAACTATCTGATTCCCGGCGTCATTGATGTGCTCCGCGCCGCGCTCGTCGCGATCGTCATCTCGATGGTGCTCGCGCTGGGCCTGGCGATGGCCCGCATGTCGGACATGGCCCCCGTGCGCTGGGCGGCAAGCGTGTTCGTGGAGTTCTTCCGTGCAGTGCCAGTGCTGATCATGATGATCTTCACCTTCTTCTTCCTGGCCTACAACGCCGGCACCCCCGACAGCTGGAACCCATTCCTAGCCGTCGTGACCGGGCTGGTCCTCTACAACTCCTCGGTGCTGTGTGAGGTGATCCGCAACGGCGTCTACTCGCTGCCAGCCGGACAGCGCGAGGCGGGCCTGTCCATCGGGCTGTCGCCCTCGCAGGTGCGGCGGAGCATCCAGGTGCCACAGGCCCTGACCGCCATGCTTCCGGTCATCGTCAGCCAGATCGTGGTCATCACCAAGGACACGGCACTGGGATACATCATCCTCTACCCCGAACTCATCACCCAGGCTCGTCGCCTGGCCTCGCAGGAGTTCAATGTGGTGCCCGCCTACCTGGTCGCGGCGGTGCTGTTCATCCTGATCAACTATGGCCTCAGCAAGGTCGCCGAGCGGGTTGAGGCCCGCCAGCGCCGCAAGGCACACACGGCCGGCGCAATCGGCAGTGCGGATGCCATCCGTGCCGAGGCACGCGGCGGTCGAGCTCCCGACGACGCTGCCGGTGACGGCGATGACGTCGAAGTGCGCTGACCCATAGTCAGCCTGGGCACCACGGTGTCGTTGCGGACACGCAGAACGGCCCGGAACCATGTGGTTCCGGGCCGTTTCCGTGCGCTCCCCCGGTTGGACTCGAACCAACATGCAGGATTGTTGGACTCGCTTAGACACAACCGGACGTACGTGCCCCTGACCTGCAGAAACATCCACATCGCTGCGGCTCCAACTGCCCGCCGAAGGCCCATCAAAGGACACTATTTGCCGTACGATCCGATGCATGAACGATGCAAGATCGCCCCGCCGGCGCTTCGGGCAGGTGACGCGGATGCGATCGGGACGCTGGCAGGCGCGCTTCACGGTCCCGCTCGGGCACCCCTCCGGACGCGGCGGCCAGACGGTCACGGCACCCCATACCTTTGAACCCACCACCTACGGCAAGGAGGCTGCCGGGGATTGGCTCCGCGACGAGGAGCGGCGCCTCAACGCCGACGGGGCAGCGTGGGTCACCCTCGCCGAGCTCGCCGAGGCCGAGCGAGCACGGGTCGAGCGCGAGGCCGTCGTCACGTTCGGCGAGTACTCCGCCGTCTGGCTCCGCACGCGCCGGACCAAGAACGGTCCCCTGCAGGAGTCAACCCGTCGCGGCTACCGGATCTGGCTGGACAAGTACCTCCTACCAACCCTCGGGCACCTCCCCCTAGACCAGATCACCCCGAGGGTCGTGCTCCGCTGGTACGAGGACGTTCTCCCCCACGACAAGCCGAAGACGACGCGCGAGTGCTACGCCCTCGGCTCGGCCATCATGCGGACGGCGACGGCCGCAGACGGCGTGCTTGCGGGAGCCGTGAACCCATTCAAGATCGACGGTGCCGGCTCCATCGGCGGGCGCTCCCGCGCCCGGACCGAAGTGATCGACGACCAGGACCTGCGGCTGATCATGTCGACCATCCGGCCAGAGTGGCGGGCGATGGTCGCGCTCGCCCTCGGTTGCGGGCTGCGGTTCGGCGAGATCATCGCGCTCCGCCAGTCCGATATCGACCTGCGGGCGACACCGCCCGTCGTGCGGGTCAACCGCGCCGTCGGCACCGGCCCAGGTGGTCGTCGCTACGAGAAGGGCCCCAAGAGCAAGGCGGGAGCACGCGATCAGCGCATGCCCGTCGCCGTCGTCGACGCTGTCACCGAACACCTGCGATCGTGCGGCACGGGCCGGGACGGGCTCCTGTTCCCCGCCCCCGATGGCGGTTGGCTGTCCGAGACGACGTTCCGGAAGGCTTCAGGCGGCTGGCTCGCTGTCCGCGAGGCGGTGGGTCGCCCCATCAGGTTTCACGATCTGCGTGCGACCGGCGCCACGCGGATGGCCCAGCGCGGGGCGCACATCGACGAGGTCAAGGTGTTCCTCGGGGACAGCTCGACCCAAGCGGCCGAGCGCTACGTGAGAGCAACGCAGAGCCGGATGGACGAGCTCACCGCGGCTGCGTTCGCAGCCGTCGACTTCGGGACCGCGGGCGAACGGTGACGGGAACGGACCGGTACGAGCTGCGCACGCTTGGGTGTCGGCCGGTCAACTGGGCCCCGGCTTAAGTCCTGGTGGCTGGAGGCCGGCCCTGAGGGCTGCACGTCGCCCGTCACCACCTGGCCGCCATCAACTTTGCGAGGGACGTAGCCAACTTCTCCAGGGACGTAACCCGACTTTCCCGGAGACGTGGCCGACTTTCCCAGAGACGTTGCCCTGACCTGCGGCGATGCTCGACAGGGGAGCTCAGGCGTCGGCTGCCTGACAGAGGACCAGAGACGCGCCCGCACCAGGGAGAGACGTTGCTAGGGACGCCAGGGGGGACGCACCGTGACCTGCGCAAACGTCGGCAGCAGAGTCACGCGGGCATGCCCAGCAACCCACGCGGGACGACGCCGTCGGGGGCGCGGGCGGGAGCGCAGGGGGGACGCTTCCGGAGACGTAACCGGGAGCGCACTCACGTCATCGTCTGGGCCACATCGACGCGGTGTGGAAGGAGACGACGATGAGCTTAGCGATCTGTCTTGGGGTGGACACCCACGAGCGACCGCCCATGCGGTGGGCGCGGGACCACTGGCATGACTGGGGCCGGACCGAACCGGGGCTGTTGGTCGTCTCGGACCTGCTCGACCTGCCGCGCTGGCTGGGGCAGACGGCACCGGAAGGGAGGGATGCGGTGCTGGCGGCACTCGCGCGCACGGCCGAGCACGACGTGGGAGCGGTCTCGGTGATCACGTGGCTCCTGGTCCCGGGAGCGGTGAACCTGGCTAGGCAGCTGGCCGACCTCTCCCCCGACATCGACGCTCTGGTCGCCGGACAGCTGTGGTTGACAGTTCGGTCCTACCGCGGCGACCCGCCGCGACGCGTTGCAGCCAGGCTGCTGGCCCGGACCCGGCGCGAGGTGATGGCCGACCTCGGTGTCGGTGACGCGGCGCTGCGTCGCGACCGCGTCTGGGCATCAGCGGTCCCGATGGGGACGGTCCCGGAGGCGCCCGACCTCGAGACCGGGCCGGACCCCGAGCGCGAGCTGGCTGAGCTTCTCGAGGACGCTGCCGCCACGGGCGCTCTGACGCGCGAGGACCGAGCCCTGCTCCTGGACGTGGCCAGGGAGGCGGCCCGGCTCAACGTACCCGCGCGACGGGGCCGGGGTGGCCTGATGACCCCGTCGGTGGCCGAGCTCGTCGCCGAGGACTACGAAGCGTCGGCGCGGACGGTCCGTCGCCGGACGGCCAGGGCCGTCGCCGGCCTCGAGGCGTTCCACCGGTCGACCCCCGTGACCCACCTCCGCGTCAGCCGAGACCACGTCTGGGCGGCAAATCTCTATGAGACGTGCGGCGCTAGGCGCTGGTGCTGGCCACCCCTTTCGCCGTCGTGTTGGCCTGGCGACCCGGCCCGAGCGCCTGCCGGGCCGGGCCCTGGCCTCGCCGGATGCAGACGGATCCGTCTACACCGGACTACGCTGATCTCATGGGTGAGACGACGACGATCCGTATCAGTCGGGACACGCACGCAATGGTGACCCGGCTCGCGGCCGAGCGCCACGAGACGATCGACGAGACCGTGAGCAACGCGATCCGAGCGCTTCGCCAGGACGCCATGGGGCGCGACCTGGCGGCTGACCTCACTGCCGACGAGAGTGCGTGGCTGGATGCTGACGCCGGGTGATGTCGTCGAGCTCGATCTCGGGATGCCCTCGGGCAGCGAGGCGGGACTTCGGCGGCCGGCCATCGTGGTGACAGCCCGTCGGGTCTTGCGGGGGGGAACCGAACGTCGTCCAGTTCGTTCCCCTGACCCGGACGCTCCGTCACAGCAGCACCGAGGTGGTCATCGATCCCGACGAGGCCAACCGGCTGGTGGCGCCCTCGTCGGCGCAGTGCCAGCATGTGCGCTCCGTCGCCACGACGCGCATCCACGAGCGCACGGGAAACGTCGGCCCGGTCGTCCTCGGTGAGGTCCGCGAGACGCTTGCGCTACTCATCGATCTGTAACTCAATGTGCGCAATGGCCTCCGGTCGGTCAGTCAGGAGCCCCTGACATCCGGGGGCTCAGCGGCTGGGACCGTGCAGGGCGGGACCGGAGGGGCCAGGACTGCGATCCTCTGGCCGCATCCGCACGCGTTTCGGCTCGGTTCCGCGGGACGCCGGTGTGGCCTGTTGCTGGGGGTCGATCATGCGGAACCACAATGCCGAGGTCGCCTCGTCGTCCGGTAGCGGGCCCTGGGCAGTCGCCTGCTCCAGCCGGTCGGGTACGTCGACGCCGGCACGGTGCAGACGGTCCAGCCGCTGGGCCAGCTGCGGGGTGAACCAGTCCCGGTGTCCGACGTGCTCGACGATCAGATGCTCCCAGTGCCGGAGCGCGTCGGGCAGCTGACCGGTGACCCGGCACAGGAGGCCGCGTGCGTACCGGCCGGCCGCTCCCCCTGCGTCCGGCGGTCCCACCGGTCGCGAGTCAGCGTGGTCGACGCCTCGGGCGGCCCGCCACACGGCGAGGTCGGCGAGGAGGTCAGGGCTGAGGTGGTGCGGGAGGGGCGCGGCCCACGGTTGCCCGGGGGTGGTTCCCTGACGCACCTGGGTGGCCAGCGCCCGCACGCGTTCCCCACGCGCGGTCAGGTAGCCGGCCCAGACGGGGTCGGTGGCCAGCCGCTTGGGGATGGCGGGCAGCCACGGGAGTGGACCGAGCGCCGGTGCACGGTCCAGACGCGAGAGCAGGACTGCGGCAGGGTCGTCGGCGTCGCCGAGCCCCCGGTAGGTGGACGCTTCCGTGAGCGACCGGAGGGCGTCGCGGCCGTCGGCCTGGGTGAGCATCAGGTGCGCACGCAGGCTGGGCCACGCCGGTGCGTGGGGCAGGCCCGGGACCAGCGCGTCGGCAGCAGAGTCGAGGTCATGGCCCCAGCCGGGGCCCAAGAGCATCTCGGCGCCTGCCAGGAGGCTGTCCTCGTACCTGGTTGTCGAGTCGTGGAGCAACGCCACCGGGTCGGCTGCTCGTGCCCTCTCGGTGGTCGCCGAGACCGCGGCGCCGTCACGTGCGAGCACGCCCTGCAAGACCTCGGTCGCGGTGGCCGGGCTGGTCGTGGCGATCAGTGGCAAGGTGTGCCCGTCTGTGTCGATGGCCGACACGACGTGCACGTGGTTCTCGTGCCGACCCCGGGTGAGCATGGTGTAGAGCAGCTGCCGGGACTCCTGCCCGGTGACGATGCCGTGGATGGTGTCGGCGGTGAGCCCCTGAGCCGAGTGCACGGTCGCGGCATACCCGAGCTCGACGTGCTCGGCGACGTAGCCCGCCGGCAACCTGGCCCGCAGCCCGGAGCTGAGGTGACGGACGCGCAGGGCTCGTCCTTCGACGGCGGTGACGGTCCACCGGTCACCGTTCTTGACCCAGTCGGTGCGCCCGACGCCCAGCCGTCGGTCGTTGCGCCGGGTGATGATGACGTCCCCGGCGGACGCGTGCGTGCCGTCGGCGAGGAGCACCTGGCGGCCGGGGGTGCTGTTTCCCAGGCGCGCGGCCCGGGCGCGGGTGTTGAGGCTGGTGACGAGCTCGCGGGTGGGTGCGAGCATGAGGCAGTCCCGCCCGCTCGCGCAGTCGCTGGACCAGGCGGTGAAGACGGCCTCGACGGTGGTGGCCGGGTCCCCGACGTGCACCCGGTCCCGGTCGAGGTAGAACCCGAGCGCGGAGGCGTCGCCGGCCCGCAACGCCAGGGACGCCTGCGCCTCGGCGGGGTCGGCGAACCGGACCACCTCGTCCAGACGTACAGCGCCGTGGGCGGTGGCGATGTCGCGGAGCACTCCGCCGGCACCGACGGCGGCCAGCTGCTGGTCGTCGCCGATGAGCCGGACCGAGGCACCCCGACCCAGCGCGTGCGTGATCACGCGGTCAAGGGTGAGCGTGTCGGCCATGCCCGCCTCGTCGACCACCACGAGGGTGTCGCGGTCGATCGCCTCGTCCAGCCAGGACCGGCGCCCGTGCTCGAGGTCGTGGTCGAGCTTGGCCAGCGTCTCGGACGGTACGCCGGTCGCCGCGGCAAGCACTGTGGCGGCGGCCGCCGAGGGCGCGAGCCCGACCACCGGACCGACGTGGCCTCGCCATGCGTCGGCGAGGACCCGCACGGCGGTGGTCTTCCCGGAGCCTGCCGGGGCCAGGACGAGCTGCACCCGGCGACCGCTGCATGCCAGCGCCAGGACCAGGCCCGCCTGCCCGCGGTTGAGGTCCATCCCCCGCACGGACGCCTCGAGCATCGCGAGCTGAGCGTCCTCAGGGGCAAGCGCAGCACCATCGGCGCGGGCGGCGGCCGAGGCGATCCGCTCCTCGGCCTCCAGGACCCGCAGGCTGGTGTAGCGATCGCTGCCGGTGTGCCGGTAGACGCTGGTGCCGTCGCTTCGCCGCAAGCCGTCCGGCTCGCGGACGGGGTCCAGGTCGGGCGTGAGGTTGACCGAGCGCGCCCCCGTCGCCGCGTCGACGACCCGCCCCACGACATCAGCGACCTGGTCCGGGTCCAGGTTCAGGCCGCGGACCTGGCGCTGGGCCTCGGCCTGCAGGTGCCAGACCTGCCAGGTGGCCCGCCGCGCCTCGACCTCGGCGACCACCCGTTGCGCCGCCTCGTCGACCCACTCCCCGGACACCGTCTCCGCCGGGCGCCCTGCCTGGCCCAGCACGGTCGTCACCATCTGCTCGATCCCCTCCGCCCCGAGGACCCCGGCCGCCTCGGCCCACCACGTCTCGCGCTGCGTCGCCAGGGATCGCGGCTCGTGCTTGGCCGCCCGGGTCTCCAGGTTGGCCCGCTGGGCCAGGGCGATCTGCTCCACCGGTGTCGGCGGCCGCCCGTGCGCCTCCAGGAACTCCCAGGACAGCACCTCCTGCCGGGCGGTGATGTCACCACGGCGCCGGGACCACAGCTCGCACAGCGCGCGGTCGACCCCCTCGACCTCCCGGACCGGTCGCTTGTCGCCGGTCCCGCCCGCCCGCTCGACGAACCGGACCCCCAGGGCAGTACGCAGGTGAGCCTCGACGGCAGTGTTATAAACCTCCGACGTGGCGACGACGTGCTGGTGCAGCACCCGCCCGTAGATCGAGAGCCACTTGCCCTCGAGCGTCTGCACCTTGTTGGCGACCGCGACGTGGGTATGCAGGTCGGGGTCGCCGTCCCGGGAGTCCCGGTGGGTGAAGGCCGCCGCGATCAGCCCCCTGGTCTCGACCTGGCGTGCCCCGTTCTTACCCTCTCGCGTGTACAGAACCTGGCGCTCGAGGAAGGCCAACGCGTCCTGCACCGCGGCGTCGTGCGCCTCCGCGACCGCCTGGGGGATCTCGGGCGGGGCGATGGCCCACAGTGTCGACACCGACTTCACCGGGCTGAACGTCAGGTCATACCCCGCCACGGCCGTCCGCTGCGGCCGCGAGTACCGAGCCACCGCCGAGGCCAGCTCCCGGGCATCACGCGGCTCCCTCCCCTGCTCACGGACGAAGTACTCCCGTGCCACCTCGCTGCGCGCTGCGGCGACCTGCGCCAGTCGCTTCGCAGGCTCGGTCGAGCCGTCAGCACCTACGTCCAGCCGGCGGGCGACCTCCGCGTTGAACCCTCCTGCGTCGATGTCGTAGACCCGGTAGGCCGCACCCAGCGCCACACCCGTCAACGGGTGACGGCCGGCGCCGAACAGGTTCGCCATCTGCGCCGAGGTGACCCGGTCGCCGGACTCGAGCCCGTCGATCCCGATCAGGCCGGAGCCGGTCCAGCGACCGGGTGACTCCCCCTTGGCCGCGTAGTAGTCCTCCAGCCCGCGGGGACCGATCTCGGTGTCGTCCCCCGCCGCGACCTGGCGGGTGAGGTACTCATACCCCGACCCCGCCGACAGCTTGTGGAGCGTCATCGTCACGCCCCCAAGGCCGCAACCGGACGGCGAGTGGCCACGGAGTCGGCCAGGATGAAAAAGGTGTGTGCGGGTGAAGAGAGAGGAGAAGCGGAAGGGACGTCGGTGCACTTGCAGGTCGCATCTTGTGCGCGGGCCAGGACGGGAAGCTAGCCGGTCGGTAGCGGACGGGGCCAGGCATGCATACATCGCAGAGTCGCCGGTCTGGGTGGCGTGGTCGTGTCGCAGGGCGACGGTGACGGGTCACAGTGGCCAGCAGTGGAGGGCGTTCGACGGGAGCGAGTCGCGCCTCGTCGCGACCTTGCGGCGCCGGCGGGCCGAACGCCGCCTAGTCACGTCCGGCATGCCGCGGGACCATGCCTGGCGGTGGGCCGCAGGGCGGCGCTGCCCGACGGAGTGCGTGACGCGCTCCACCCAGAGGTGCGTGACATCACGACTCCGCCGAGAGTCGGATGCTTCATAGTGACCCGACAGACGGCCCCACCCGCGGAGAGCCGGACGTTGCCTCGCGCGCGTTAAAACCGCCGGAGATGCCGATGAGCGGGCGGCCCACATGATGCCGCGGCTGTCCGGCACTGGTTCTCATGTCTTGGCCTGGCTCACGTCGCGCCTCGGCCCTCCGCGACGCCGCCGTGGGTCTTTCGCGCAGCCTCCGTGGGGAACACGTGGAAGGGTGGAGAAGTCCCAAACCGTCGTACCGCCAGGAGTTCTTCGTGCTGTCGATGTCTGTCGCCGACACCGATTCGGTCATTTCGTCTGTCGCCACGCCGACTTTGTGGGCGGTGACCGTGGCGGGTGTCCTCCTCCTCCTCACGCTCGACTTCGTGCTGACTCGCAGGCCGCACGAGGTCTCTATGAAGGAGGCGATCGCGTGGAGCATCTTCTACGTCGCCCTGCCCTTGGCGTTCGGTGGCTACATCTGGGCGCGGTTCGGTTCCACCATCGGCCTGGAGTACCTCACGGGCTACCTGGTCGAGAAGTCCCTGTCGGTGGACAACCTCTTCGTCTTCATGCTGCTCCTGTCGGCATTCGCCGTTCCCAAGGAACTGCAGCAACGGGTGCTCCTGTTCGGCATCGCCGCTGCCTTGGTGCTGCGGGCCATCTTCATCGCCCTCGGTGCCGCGGTGCTGGCCAATTTCACCTGGGCATTCCTTCTCTTCGGTCTCATCCTGCTGGCCACGGCCGTCAAGGTCCTGCGCGACCAAATGAGCGGCGGCAGCCACGACATCGACGTCTCCTCGATGCGGTCGGTGCGGCTGCTGCGCCGGTTCGTGACCGTCACCGAGGACTACCGGGGCACCCGGATGGTCGTGCGCGAAGGTGGCCGCCGTGCCCTCACCCCGCTGGCCGTGGTCGTCGTCGCCGTGTTCGCCACCGACATCGTCTTCGCCGTCGACTCGGTGCCGGCCGTCTACGGCATCACCGGCGACCCGTTCCTCGTCTTCGCCACCAACGCCTTCGCGCTCCTCGGTCTACGAGCCCTCTACTTCGTCCTGCAGGGAGCCCTGAGCAAACTCGTCCACCTCGGCTACGGGCTGGCAGCCATCCTCGGGTTCATCGGGGTCAAGCTCGTCCTGCACTGGGCCCACGGCATCTGGCCCGGCGTGCCCGAGGTCCCGACGCTGGCCTCCCTGCTCGTCATCGTGGCCGTGCTTGGCCTGGTCACCGGCACCAGCCTGTACGCCACCCGCCGTGGAGGTGACCCGGCCGGATCCGCGCATCTGGCACACCTTGGCGCAAGCACCCATGAGGGTGACAGCGGCACCGGCGACGCAACTCAACCGCCCGGACGTTGACCGGTGGTCTGAAAGCGGGAGACAACTTCGGCCGCGTAGGGCTGCAGCTCGTTCCGGACAGCGATGGCCCCGACTGGGTGGCCGTCGACCACGACCGCGGTCGCCCCGCCGGGCGTCGACGCCTCGAGGAGCCCCACGCCTGAGCCGCACCTAGCCTGACCGATACCCCCCGCACGCATCCACGACCCGAGGAGGCACCCGCTGATGTCCGAGCACGACCAGCAGGGCCAGTCCGACCAGGACCACGAGCAGCACAAGAAGCACGAGCGGAGGATGTACCTGATCTTCGCCGCGATGATCATCACATCGACGGTGACGATGTTCCTACTGACCTACACCAACGCCTGGACCTGGGCGCACATGACCTTCAGCGAGGAACGGGTCTACATGGCCCTGCTCATGGGCTCGGCCATGGCCATCATCATGCTCGCCTTCATGTGGGGGATGATGTACAAGAACGTCAAGCTCAACCTCGCGATCATCGCCGGCGCGCTCGTCCTGGGCCTGGCCGCGCTGTGGCTCTCCCGCTCCCAGACGCTCGTCGACGACCAGGCGTACATGAACGGGATGATCCCGCACCACTCGATCGCCATCCTCACCAGCGAGCGCGCCGACATCGACGACGTCCGCGTGCGCGAGCTGGCCGACGAGATCATCGAGTCCCAGCGCGAGGAGATCGCCGAGATGAAGTGGCTCGTGGACGACATCAAGACCAACGGCGTGGTCACCACCGCCGAGGAGGCCCAGCAGCGACCCGTCCCCGAGTTCGGCGGAACTCCTTGAGGCGCGACCGTCCCTGGAGTGTGAACGGCGACGTTACCCGCGGGTCTCTGCGGCTCCTCGTGACCACCGGCAGAGGCGCGTGGTGATGGACGTAGTGATGACCCTCGCCGGGATGGTGGTGATCGTGGCCGGGTCTTCACGACATGTTCCACACGCTGCTGCACCCTACGGGTCAGGGACGTCTGAGCCGGTTGGTGCTGGTCGGGATGTGGAGGCTCTCGAGGGCCGGGCACCGGCTGGGCTCCACGGTGGGGCCCTTTGGCGATGGTCGCGGTGATCCTGGTGTGGGTGCTGCTGCAGCTGCTCGGGTGGGCGCTGATCTACCTGCCGCTCGTCCCCGGAGGGTTCGTGTACTCCTCCGGTGTGGACCCGACCCGGCGGACTATCCCGACGTCGTGGAGGCGGTGTACCTGTCGGCTGTCACGCTGAGCGCTGTGCTACGGGGGACATGGTGGCGATCGACCTGTGGATCCGGACCGCGTCCCCTCTGCAGGCGCTGACCGGGTTCGCCCTGCTCACCGCGGCCCTGACGTGGTTCACCCAGATCTACCCGCCGCTGTCCCGCCGCCGAGCCCTCGCCCTCGAGCTCAAGGCCCTGGCCGACACCGGGTGGGCAGACAGCGTGGACGACGCCGACCCCGCCGTGCTGACCCGGGTCCTCGACACCCTCGCGGCGGACGTGGTCAAGGCACGTATCGACTTCGGGCAGCACACCGAGGGCTTCTACTTCAGGAACGTGAACCCGACCTCGCGCTGGCACGTCAGCTTCCCCACGCCTGAGACTGCGCGACGCGGCGCTGGCCTCCCCGGAGCCGGTGGTGCGACGCAGCGGTCGGCAGCTGTCGCTGGCGATCGACCAGCTCGCCTCCGAGCTCGACGACAACGTCCTGCGCACGGGCGGCGATGCCGAGGAGGTGCTTGTACGCCTACGCGGCTGCCCACCACCACGAACCACGCTTCTGAAGCCAGCCCCTCGCGTGCTGGGTGCCGTCTGTTGCGCCCGTCGTTGCCCTGCGCACAGACGCCTGGGGCGGTGCCCGCCCGCGACGTCGCGGGCGGGCACCGCGTGCCTGGGGGCGCCCGTGTCAGGCGGTGCTGGTCGGGCGGCCGCCGGGCAGGCCGTACCACTCCTGCAGCCAGGTCTGCATCATCTCGATCTCGCTCAGCTGCACGTTCTTGATCTCCTCGCACATGGCGAGGAGGTCGTCGTGCTCGGCCCGGGCCAGGCACGTCTCCGCCTCCCGGACCGCGCCCCAGTGGTGTCGGATCATGGCGCGCATGAAGGCGATCTCGAACTCTTCACCGTCGAGGTCGTGGAGCCACTGCATCGACTGCATCCCTGTCATGTCGGGCATGTGCTCGAGGCCGTACCAGTCCATGAGCCAGCCCTGCATGGTCTCGATCTCCGCCGTCTGGGTGGCGATGATGTCCTCGCAGGTGGCGATCAGCGAGTCGTGGACGGCCTTCTCCAGGCACATCTGGCTCATCATCACGGCCATGTGGTGATGGTCGATCATGCCGGTGAGGAAGTCGACCTCGAACCGTGCCGCCTGCTCCGAGCTCGCCGGGGCATCCGCGACCGCGGCCGGCGCGGCCACCACGGCGACACCTGTCGCGGGGACGAGGGCGAGGGTCAAGGCGGTCAGCATCGAGCTGGTGCGTCGGCGGTTCTGCAAGGTCGGCGACGTCATGTCGTTCTCCTTTGAGTTCTGTGCCCGGTCCGTGTAGCCGGGTGGGACGGGGGTCCCGGGAGGAAGTCCGGGACCTGGAGGGGTGGGCTGCTCCTGGTCAGCCCAGGCTGGCGAGCAGGTCCGCGCAGGCGGTCTCGCAGCGGCGGCAGGCCTCGGCGCACACCCGGCAGTGCTCGTGCATCTGGGCGTGCTGCTCGCACTCCTCGGCGCACGTCCGGCACGCGGTGCGGCAGGCCTCCAGCGCCGCCCGGGTCGTCTCGACGTTGTTCCCCGTCTGCCGGGACAGGACGTTGCCGGTCGCGGCGCAGATGTCGGCGCAGTCGAGGTTCTTACGGATGCAGGTGACCAGGTCGGCCACCATGTCCTCGGCCAGGCAGGCGTCCGCGCAGGCGGTGCAGGTCTGGGCGCACTCGAAACAGGCCTCGATGCACTCGGCAAGCTTCTGCTGGTCGACCGACCCCATGTCCTTGGGGTAGGTCTGCAGCATCGTGGTCACGTGGGCGGTCATCGTGTTGCTCCTTTCCGTCGTGTCCGGCGTCGGTGCCGGTGTCTGGACCTGGTGCAGGGCCGGCCGGAAGCCGACCACCTCCCGACGGTAGACCTCGGGGAGAGGGGTTGCGAGCGGAACCGGCCGTACGGGGACATCCGGTCACAGGGAGACGGAGGCCCAGAGGGGTCCGGCTCCGATGCTCAGGAGGAGGCTCAGCGCTGCGGGTCCCGATCTCGCTGGTGCGCGACCATCGACCTGGTGTATATGCGTCCTGGTGGTGCCCCGGTGTCTCGCGGCGGGTGCAGGGGGCCGCGATACAGCGCAGGTAGTAGAAGAGGCTGACGACGGTGTCGACGAGGCCGAGCAGACCCCGACCAGGGCGCCCAGCCCCGGACTCTGCTGCTGGCCGTGTCCTTCGTGGCCGCCTTGGTCGTGACCTCTGCCGTGGTCCTGGTGTGCATTGCCCTCGCCGTGAGCTCCGTGGCCACCGGGATCCTCGTACCGGCGCTGCTCCTCGGTCCGGCCGTGCTGGCCCCGGGTGCGGGACTCACCGTGCTCCGCTTCGGGATCCTCCCGATGATCGCCGTGTCCCGACTGTGAGCCTGTCTGGGCTCGATCGGGCTTACCTCCGCGTGTTCCCCGCCAGAGGCTCTGCTCCCTCTCCTGCAGGGTCCTCCTGGTCTCCTTGCTCCTGGTGGTCCCCGTGGTCGTGCCCGGCCTCGGCGCCGTGGTGCCGGTAGGTCACCGGATCTTCGGATCCGGGCCGGTGGAGCGCGTCATGCCGGTGGGAGCGGGGTCGAGGAGACGGGTGTGAGCTTCGTCGAGCACGTCGGTGGTGTCGCTGTCCTGAAAATCTCGACACGCACCCGTGGCCCTGGCATCTGGTGTAACTCGTGGTCCACGGCCTCGGTGAGCTGTGGCCCAGGTACACCGCACACGATGAGAACGTGGGCGTCTGCCGCGACTGCGCCAGCTGCCATCCCCGCGCGAGGACCGCGCGCGGCGAGCATCCTCTTGGGAATGACCCAGGGGCCTCCAGGACGAGGCCGTGCGCGTGTCGTGCAGCGACCCGCCGGTTCTGGTGCTCAGACCCATGGCAGGCACCCTCCCGCCGAAGCATCGGCCATCCGGGGTCAGTACCAAGATTGACGAAGCGTGCGACGACGAGATGCCTCCGCAGCGTTTCTCGCAGAAGGGCCGGGAAGGGGGTTCGAGAGATGGACGGCCAGGTTGGGAGGACCTTCGACTGCCTTGAGCAGAAGCCGTCCGCCGATGAGCGAGGCCCGAGGGACGGCGCGTGGTGTCGAGGCCCCAACTAGTTGCTTGGGCACGCCTACGCTGAGGGTGTTCCTCGAGACCGCTGGGGAGGCGCCCCGGTGGTGGGTGGTGAGCAATGACGGAGGCCGGTGGTGAGCGTGTCAGCAGATCCCCCCGATGGCGGTGGGGGCGTCTACCTGGACTACAACGCCACCACGCCGGTGGATCCTTCGGTGCTGGAGGCGGTGCTGCCGTGGCTCTCGGGTGAGTTCGGCAACCCGTCCAGCTCGTACGCCGCGGGTGTGGCCGCCCGGGAGGCACTGGAGGCCGCCCGGGGGCGGGTGGCCGCGTTCGTCGGGGCTGGGTCGGACACCGTGGTGTTCGCGGGGTCGGGATCGGAGGCGGACCTGCTGGCGGTGCGCGGTGCCGTGCTGGGTTCCGTGTCCGGGCCGGAGGACACCGAGTCTGGTGCCGGTGGGGCGGGTCCGCACGTGGTCACGCAGGCGACCGAGCATCCGGCGGTCCTGGCTGCCTGCGAGGAGCTGCGCCGGTGGCACGGCGTGGACGTGACGGTTCTGCCGGTGGACCGGCACGGCCTGGTGGACCCGGCCGCGGTCGCCGAGGCCATCACGCCGGCCACGGTCCTGGTGTCGGTCATGCACGCCAACAACGAGACCGGGACCCTGCAGCCGATCCGGGAGATCGCGGCACTGACCCGGGAGCGGGGGGTGTTGCTGCACACGGACGCGGCCCAGTCGGCGGGCAAGGTCGACCTGGACGTGGAGGAGCTGGGAGTCGACCTGATGACGTTGGTCGGCCACAAGATGTACGCACCCAAGGGCATCGCCGCGCTGTACGTGCGCGAGGGGGTGGTTCTGCATCCGGTGGTCGGCGGCGGCGGGCAGGAACGGGGTCTGCGGGCCGGGACGGAGAACGTCGCCTTCGCGGTCGGCATGGGGAGGGCCGCAGATCTGGCCGCCGACGCCCTGGGCCGGGGGGAGACCGTCCGGCTGACCGGGCTGCGGGACCGTCTGGAGGAGCAGCTGCGTGTCCTGCTGCCCGGGCGGGTGCACCTCAACGGTCACCGGGAGCAGCGGCTGCCGAACACGCTGAACGTGAGCATCGACGGCACCCGGGCTCTCAGCCTGCTCCCGCTCTTGGACACGGTGGCAGCCTCGGCCGGGTCGGCCTGCCACGCCGGGCGGGACCGTCCCTCCCCGGTGCTGCAGGCGATGGCGACCGGCACCGACCGGGCCCTGGGCGCACTGCGGCTCAGTCTGGGCCGGTGGACCACGGCCGCCGACGTCGACACCGCAGCACGGGCCATCGCCATCGCGGCAGACCATGTCAGGGCTGATGTTTCATAGTTTCGGGAAAGGTTGTAATCTGCTGGTCGTAGCTTCGACTTTTGTGGAGGTAGGACCATGACCGACGTGAACGTCGTCCCTCTGGTGGACGAGGGCCTGGGCAACTCCGCGTACCTGGTCGACCTGGGTGAGGGGCGGGCGCTGGCGGTCGACGTCAGCCGCGACCTGCGCGCGGTGCGACAGGTCGCGGAGGGCAGAGGGCTGTCTGTGGCGTATGCGGCGGACACCCATCTGCACGCTGATTTCCTGACAGGAGCGGTGCAGCTGGCCCGGACCGACGGGGCGCGGATCATCGGCTCGGCGGCCGGGAACCGGGAGTACCCGCACCTGGCTGTGGCCGACGAGGACGAGGTGGACCTCGGCGGCCTGCGGCTGCGGACCCTGTCCACGCCGGGCCACACCCACGAGCACGTGGCGTTCGAGCTGCTCGACGGCCCCACGACGGTGGGAGTGTTCACGGGCGGGTCCCTGATCGTGGGCTCGGCCGCACGGACCGACCTGGTCGCCCCGGAGCGCACCGAGGAGCTGGCCAGGGCGCAGTACCGGTCGCTGCAGCGTCTGGCCGCCATGGACGACGACGTCAGCGTGTGGCCGACCCACGGAGCGGGGTCGTTCTGCTCGGCCCCTCCCGGCACCGAACGCACCTCCACCATCGGGACCGAGCGGGCCACCAACGCACTGCTGCGCGCCGAGGACGAGGACACGTTCGTCCGGTCCCTGCTGGACTCCCTGGGCACCTTCCCGCCCTACTTCCTGCGCCTGGGTGAGATCAACCGGCTGGGACCGCCGCTGGTCGGTGAGGACGACCAGCTGGCCGCGCTGCCGGTCGGCCAGGTCCAGCAGCTGGTGGCCGACGGTGCGCTGGTGGTGGACGTGCGTCCGGTCGACGCCTTCAGTGCCGCCCACGTCCCCGGGTCGGTCTCGATCCCGTTGCGGCCCGTGTTCGCCACCTGGCTCGGGTGGCTCACCGAGCACGACCGGCCCCTGGTCATCGTCCGCGACGAGACCCAGGACCCGGGGGAGGTCCTGTGGCAGGCCCGCAAGATCGGCCACGACCGCATCGTCGGTGAGGTCGACGGCGGCATGGGCGCCTGGACCGCCGCGGGAGGGCCCACGGGCACGATCCCGCTCGTGGACGCCGCAGCGCTGGGCGGGCGCACGGTCATCGACGTGCGCCAGCGGCAGGAGTTCGAGGCCGGGCACGTGCCTGGGGCGGTCAACGTCGAGCTCGGGTCCCTGACCTCACCCGGCCCCGACCTGCCTGCCGGCCCCACCGTCGTCATGTGCGGGCACGGTGAACGGGCGATGGGCGCAGCCAGCCTGCTGGCCGGCGCCGGCGATGCCGAGGTCACGGTCCTGCAGGGCGGCCCCCAGGACTGGGCCGAGGCCACCGGCGGCTCGGTGGAGGTCGCCGAATGAGCACGAAGGGTGCCCCCGGCACCGCCCGCCCGGTCGATCTGGGACTGAAGGCCAACGCCGCCCAGTTCGCGCTCCTGGTGGCGGTCAACGCGCTGGTCGGCGGCATGGTCGGGCAGCAGCAGACGGTGCTGCCGCTGCTGGCCGAGACCGAGTTCGGCCTGACCGGGTACACGTTCATCTTCACCTACGTCACCGCCTTCGGGATCACCAAGGCGACGGCCAACTACTTCGCCGGGACCTGGTCGGACCGCTACGGCCGCAAACCTGTCCTGATCTCCGGGTGGCTGTTCGCCATCCCGGTCCCGCTGCTGCTGATCTGGGCCCCGAGCTGGGGCTGGGTGATCGCCGCCAACGTGCTGCTGGGCATCAACCAGGGCCTGACCTGGTCGACGACGGTCATCATGAAGATCGACCTGGTCGGTCCCCGCCAGCGGGGGCTGGCGATGGGCCTGAACGAGGCCGCCGGCTACGGCGCGGTCTCGCTCACCTCGATGGCCGCCGGGTACCTCGCCGTCGAGCACGGCCTGCGGCCGGCGCCGTTCCTGCTGGGGCTGGCCTACACCGCGCTGGCGCTGGGGCTGTCGACGCTGGTGGTGCGGGAAACCCGTGACCACGCGAAGGTCGAGGCAGCCACCCACACCCCGCGCGCCGACGGCCGGCACGACCACCTGCACGGGCAGCTGAGCAGCCGCGAGGTGTTCGCCCAGACCAGCTACCGGGAGCCGGCGCTGTCCTCGGCCAGCCAGGCCGGGCTGGTCAACAACCTCAACTTCGGCCTGTCCTGGGGCCTGTTCCCGCTGCTGTTCGCCAGCTCCGGGCTGCGGGTGGACCAGATCGGGGTGCTGTTCGCGCTCTACCCGGGGGTGTGGGGCGTCGGGCAGCTGTTCACCGGGGCCCTCTCCGACCGGTGGGGCCGCAAGCACCTGATCACCACCGGCATGCTGACCCAGGCCGGTGCCCTCGTGGTCATCGCCCTGGGCGACACCTTCACGGTGTGGGCCTTCGGCACCGTGCTGCTCGGGGCCGGGACCGCGATGGTCTACCCGACCCTGCTGGCCGCGATCGGGGACGTCGCGCATCCGGAGTGGCGTGGCCGGGCCGTCGGCGTCTACCGGGTATGGCGGGACCTGGGGTATGCGGTCGGGGCGGTCATGGGCGGGGTGGTCGCCGACCTGTGGAGCCTGCGCGCCGCCGTCTGGGTCGCCGCCGGCGTCAGCCTCGCCTCGGCGCTCGTGGTCGCCGTCCGTATGTACGAGACCCACCACCGACCCCTGAGCACCGACCACGAGGAGGCCGCCCGTGGGTGACCGCTCCAGCAAGCAGGGCCTGCTCGCCGAGTTCGCCACCGTCGGCAAGGCGCTGGGCCACCCGGCACGCCTGGAGCTGGTCGACCTGCTCTCCCAGGGGTCGCGCAGCGTGGAGCACCTGGCCGCCGAGGCCGCCCTGGCCATGAGCACCTGCTCCACCCACCTGCAGCTCCTGCGCGAGGCAGGCCTGGTGCAGGCCCACCGCGAGGGCAAGCGGGTCTACTACTCCCTCACCGGTGACGACGTCGCCACGCTGTGGGACCAGCTGCGCACCGTCGCCGAGGCCCACCGCCCCCAGACCGGGCACGCCGCCCGGGTCTACCTCGGGCCGGCCGACACGGAGGTGATCGGGACCGACGAGCTGCGGGACCGGCTGGAGCGCGGCGACGCGCTCGTCCTCGACGTCCGTCCCGAG
Organism: Ornithinimicrobium murale; assembly: GCF_003352835.1. Lineage (GTDB taxonomy): Bacteria > Actinomycetota > Actinomycetes > Actinomycetales > Dermatophilaceae > Ornithinicoccus > Ornithinicoccus muralis. The sequence continues at coordinate 81,553 of NZ_QLVD01000010.1, forward strand.
GCCGAGTACGCCGCCGGCCACCTGCCCGGTGCCCTCCACATCCCCTTGGGAGACCTGGCCGACCGGCTGGGCGAGCTGCCCGCCGACCAGGAGATCATCGCCTACTGCCGCGGCCGCTACTGCGTCCTGGCCCACGACGCCGTGCGCCTGCTCACCGCCTCCGGACACGACGCCCGTCGAACCTCCGACGGGGTGCTCGAGTGGCGCCTCGCCGGGCTGCCGCTGGTGACCGACGCCGCCTGACCCCTCACGAGAACACCGCGAAGGAGCACCCATGAAGAAGATGCTGCTGATCATCAACGGACCGGCCTACGGCGCCGACGAGACCTTCAACGCGGTCCGCCTCGCCGTCGCGCTGAGCAAGCGCGACGACACCCAGACCCGGGTCTTCCTCATGGGCGACGCCGTCACCTGCGCCGTCGCCGGCCAGAAGACCCCCGACGGCTACTACACCCTGGACCGCATGCTCAAGGGCCTCATCCGCCACGGCGGCCAGGTCGCCTGCTGCGGCACCTGCCTGGACGCCCGCGGACTCACCGAAGACCACCTCATCGACGGCGCACCCCGCTCCACCATGGAGCAGCTCGCCGCCTGGACCGTCGAGGCCGACACCGTCCTCACCTTCTGAACCCGGGAACCATCCCGCGCGCCAGCGGACAGCGCCACGAAAGTGCACGCTAGTGCCGCGCTGAGGACGGCTCGGTCGAGCCGGTCCGGGCGCTGATGGTGGCCCACCGACCGGTTGTCGCGGGCGCGTTGTGCGGCCCTCCGCCCGTTCGCGGGAAGCAGCCGGGTGTCGGTTGCCGGGTCAATCGCGAAGCCATAGCCTGACCAGGTCCGGCAGTGACTCCAACGCCGGCATCCCGACTTCCAGGCGGTCCCCCATGAGCGAGTCCCCACACGACCCGTACAACCCCGCCAACGCCGAGCCCGAGGCCGAGCAGGAGCAGGGCGCTGACGCGGCCCAGGATGACGCCAGCACCGCGGAGCAGGCCCCCGACGGAAACTCTTAGTCCTAACCTGCCCCGAGCGATTCGTTTCCCTGACCGACGCCCGCGCGTTGGCCGAGCAGCTCTTCTTCTGCTACAACCACGAGCACCGTCACTGCGGCATCGGGCTGCACACCCCCGCCAACGCCCACTTCGGCACCGCCAGCCAGGTCAGCGCCTAGGGGGAGAATCCACCCTGGACGCGGCCCACGGCGCCGACCCGCAGCGCTTCAGCCTCCGCACCCGGCGCGGCCAAGCTGCTCCAGGCCGCGTGGGTCAACCAGCCCCGGGAGACCCGGTATAGACCGCCTGACGAAACTGTCCCACCCGACTTGACCCTTGACGCCTTCGTGGCGGTAAACGGGGTGACGCCCGCCAATTGTGAGCCTCACGCCAAGAGCGTGGGCAGCCGCGAGAAGAGCGTCCGACCGGGCACCTCACCCCAGCCTGCGCTGACCGGAGCGATCTGTGAATACATAAGTAGCCGCGGTGATAGCGACGACCGATACGTTCGCGGCATGACCAACGTCGTGCATCACATCGAGCTGTGGACCTCCGACATCGAGTCGGCCACTCCCTCGTTCGACTGGCTCCTGAAGTCGATTGGCTGGACCGCGCGGCACGACCCTGCCTGGCCCGCCGGGCGCACCTGGCAGCACCCCAGTGGCGTCTACATCGTCCTGGAACAGTCACCCGACGTAACGGGAATCCACGAGCGTACCCGCGCTGGGCTGAACCACGTCGCCCTGCGCGCCGGCGACCGCGAGCAGCTGGACGTCCTGCGCAAGAAATGTGGTGGGCATGGGTGGACCGAACTGTTCTCCGATCGCTACCCGCATGCGGGTGGACCGCAGCACACCGCCCTGTTCATCGAGAACCACGAGGGCTTCGAGCTTGAACTCGTAGCGGACTAGGGCACGCATTTGCCGCGCCTAGTGTGTCCTTCACCTCGGTGCTTGGACGGCACGGATGCATCCGTGTGAGCCTGGTCCGGTCCCGTTCTGCGGATGAGTTCTTCTTGGAGAACGGTGAACCGGCGAGTCGAACCGGCGTAGGAATGCGCCGCTACCGCGCGCCCGTCCCGCCGCTCCAGTACTAGCTGCTCCTCAGTATTGGCGTCAATGGACTGCCGACATGCACGACCGCGGTGGTGGGCGGGTTGCTGCTCACCACCGCGGCCGGATGGCCACCGTGGGCGTTGACCCGTCAGTCGTCTTCCTCCCGCTCTTCCCCCTCCTCGTCTTGCTGTTGTTCTTGTTGGTCTTCTTGGTCCTCACCGGTGTCGCAGGATGCTGCCATGGTCAGGGGTAGGGCGAGGGCGATGGTCAGACTGGTCGCGACACGACGCAGACGACCGGGACGCAGTGTTGACTGGGACATGGGGGTCTCCGGCTTCTAGAGGTCGGGTTGATGCGTTATCGGGGATCCGGCGTGCCGGGGGCGGGCCCGTCGGTGTCGAGCCCGTCGGTGTTCGGTCGTGCGCTGTCGGGCCGGTCGGACCTGATCTTGTCCAGTCCGGCGCGTGCGTGGTGGCTGCCTTTGGCGATCTGGTCCTCGTAGCGGCCGGCGGTCTTGGTGTTGGCGACCTCACCGATCTTGGTGATGCCCTGGTCGATCTTGGCGTGGTGCTGGGTCACCGCCCCGGTCGCTGCTGCGCGGGCCTTGGCGAGCATGTCCTTCAGTGCCATGGTGTGCCTCTTCTTTCGTGTTGTGGTGAGGGTCATCGGTGGGAGTGGTGGGTGGACTGGGCTGGTCTCCACAGGGGTTGCAGGGCGGCGTCCTCGGCCTCGGTGGCGACCCGGAACGGGGGCTCGGTCGGCGCAGGCAGAGCTTGGCGTCCCTGTCCTCGGGTGGCGCGCAGGCTGGCGATGATCGAGACGGTGATGATCGTGGCGATGACCGCCAGGGACACGGGGGTGGGGATGTAGAAGATGTCAATCTTGAGCAGCATCTTCACCCCGACCCAGATCAGCACCAGGGCCAGGCCGACCTTGAGGTAGACGAAGCGGTGGATCAGGTCGGCGAGCAGGAAGTACATCGCCCGCAGACCCAGGATCGCGAAGGCGTTGGCGGTGAAGACCAGGAACACCTCGTCGGTCACCGCGAAGATGGCAGGGATGGAGTCCACGGCGAAGACCACGTCGGTGACTTCGACCAGGACCAGCACCGCCAGCAGCGGGGTGGCCAGCAGCACCCCGTTGCGCCGCACGAGCAGCTTCTGTCCGTGGTAGGTCTGGGTCATCGGGATGAACCGGCGGAAGAGGCGCAGCACCATCGACCGGTCGGGGTCGAGGTGTTCGTTGCGTTGCCGGATCATCCGGTACCCGGTATAGAGCAGGAACGCGGCGAAGACGTACAGCACCCACGCGAAGTTCTGGATGAGAATTGCCCCGGCCGCGATGAAGATTCCACGAAAGACCAACGCGCCCAGCACTCCCAGGAACAGCACCCGATGCTGGAACTCACGAGGGACGGCGAAGTAGCTGAAGATGATGGCCCACACGAAGACGTTGTCCACAGCTAGGGACTTCTCGATGAGGTAACCAGCGAAGTACTGCTGTCCGAACTCAGCGCCCCAGAACCACCAGACGATGACGCCGAAGGCGACTCCGAAGGCCACCCACACCCCAGACCAGGCGGCTGCCTCCTTGACCCCGATCACATGGGCGCGGCGGTGGGCGAACAGGTCGATGGCCAGCATTACCACGATGAAACCGAGCACTGAGGCCCAGATCCAGAACGGGACATCCATAAGTACACTCCGATCCAATGATCGGAGGTCTCTCCCAGCCCCGTGACGGGCCCGCTCGCCGGAACCCTCATGGGCCGTAGTGACGACGAAGCGTGAGTGGGGTACTCCCCTCCAGTGCGACCGAGTACAACACACGCGCCCGACACCGGTCAAATCCACCGACCCACCGACCGGCAGCAGGCCCTGCGGCAACGACCGGATCTGCCCCGCTGAGGACGCGGTAGCGTCCGCTCCTAATGGGTTCTGCCGAAGCCTCTGGCAGGCTCGGTCCTGGTAGCGGCCGGCGGGTCAGCACTCTCCGCTACTGACCCTCGAGGTCTCGCGGCAGACCGTGCGCCCGCCGGTCGTGAGGAGGCGTGACCGCTGCTGGGATGACGTGCCCCCGGATGGTGCGGATGAGCACTTGACCATTAGGACGCCGGAAGTCTCCTCCACGCTGCCGAGCAGAGGTCGCGACGAGGCGAGGGAGAGCAGTGCGATGTTGTTCGTGGGTGATGACTGGGCCGAGGACCACCACGACGTCGAGATCGTCGACGAGCACGGGAAGGTGCTGGCGCGAAGACGACTACCCGAGGGGCTGGCCGGGGTGACGCGGCTGCACACGCTGCTCGGCGAGCACGCACCACCGGAGTGGGCCGACCTCGACCCGGCCAGCGCGGCCGCCCAGGTGGTGGTCGGGATCGAGACCGACCGTGGCCCGTGGGTCGGGGCGCTGGTCGCGGCCGGCTACACCGTGTACGGGTTGAACCCGATGTCGGTGGCTCGGTACCGGGAGCGGCATTCGACCTCCGGGGCGAAGTCGGACACCGCGGATGCCCACCTGCTGGCCGAGATCGTCCGCCTGGACCGGGCCCACCACCGCCCGGTCGCCGGCGACAGCGCCACCGGGGAGGCGGTCAAGGTGAGCGCACGCGCCCACCTGTCGCTGATCTGGGACCGGACCCGGCACGTGCTGCGCCTGCGCTCGGCGCTGCGGGAGTTCTTCCCTGCCGCGATGAGGGCGTTCGAGGAGCTGGACGCCCCGGAGGCCCTGCAGCTGCTCGCCCTGGCACCGGACCCGGACACCGCCGCCAGGCTGTCCCGGGCAAAGGTCGTCCGCGCCCTGACCGCGGCGAACCGTCGCGACGTAACGGCCCGCGCCGAGACGATCCGGGAAGTGCTGACCGCACCCGAGCTGCGACGACCTGACCCGGTGCAGGACGCCTACGCCGCGGTCGTGGCCTCCGAGGTCGCGCTCATCACCGTGCTGAACACCCAGATCGAGCGGCTCGGGCAGGTGGTGGACGAGCATTTTGGCCGGCACCGGGACGCTGACATCTACACCAGCCTGCCCGGTCTCGGTGTGATCCTGAGCGCCCGGATCCTCGGCGAGTTCGGCGACGACCCCCACCGCTACGCCGACGCCAAGTGCCGCAAGGCCTACGCCGGCACCGCGCCCATCACCCGCGCCTCCGGCACCCGGAAAGTGGTTCTGGCCAGGTACGCCCGCAACCGGCGCCTCGGCGACGCCGTCCAGCAGTGGGCCTTCTGCTCCATGCGCGGATCGCCCGGTGCCCGCGCCTACTACCAGTCACTGCGTGCCCGCGGCATCGGTCACCAAGCCGCACTCCGTCAGCTCGCCAACCGCTGGGTCGGCATCCTCCACGGCTGCCTCCGGCACCGCACCTTCTACGACGAGAACACCGCCTGGCAGCACCACCTCAGCACCGCGGCTTGACACCGCCAGAACCTGGGATGTCTGCCGCACTGCGGACGCGGTAGCGTCCGCTCGTGCCGCGAGCCGTTGGCTTTAGCTAGTGCCACTGGGCCAGGTGGCGGGCTGTCACCTGGTGGTCGGCCTTGCCGCTGGCGACGGCAATGACCAGGTCGTAGGCGGCGTCGTCGGGTGCTTGGAGGTCCATGCCGTTGAGGCCGTAGAACACGACCACCGCGAGCCATCCCAGGCGCTTGTTGCCATCGACGAGCGGGTGGTTGACCACGATGGACTCCAGCAGTGCGCCGGCCTTGGCCTCGATGCCGGGATAGGCGTCCCGTGCGAAGACGCTGGCGCTGGGGCGGTGGGCCGCGGAGTCCAGCAGGCCAAGGTCCTGGACCGGACCTACGCGCAGGTCCGCTGCCAGGGCGAGCAGGTCCTCGGTGGTCAGGTACTCCAAGGGTCAGCGTCCAAGGCGCTCAATCAGGTCGGCGTACCGCTCTCGCCCGCGTGCGGACAGTTCCCGGACCCGCTCTTCATGCCCGCGCCGAGCGGCTGCCTCCCGGATCGCCCGCACCGTCGCCTCCTGCTTGCTCACACCCTCGGCCTCGGCCAGGGCCGCCAAGGCTCGCTCGTCCTCCGGAGGAAGTCGCAGAGTCATCGCCATCCAGGCATGGTATCACTCTGATATCTAACGCCCTGGGCGGCGCGTGCGCCGCTGGGCCTCGATCGCTTGGCCGCGAGGCAGACATGCGGGTGGCCACTCGTGGCTACTCGGCGGCCTTGGGGGATGAGTGCGGCCACACGGGCCGCCCCTGCCCCAGGAGACGACCATGGCCGCCACCCTCTCCCACAAGCTCGTGTCGTTGGCCGAGGCGGCCGACGTCCTCGCGGTCTCGACCAAGACCGTGCGCCGCTACATCGCCGACGGCCACCTCGACGCCGTCCGGCTTGGGCGCAAGACGTTGCGGATCAAGCTCGACTCGATCGAGAGGTTCATCGACTCCTGCCCCGTCGGAGGGTGGCGTCGGACCGGCTGAGGGGTCCGAGGCGTGCCCAGAAGCGACCGAGAAGGGTCACGGCTGCTCCATTCAGTCGAGGGGCAGCCAGCTGCGAACGATGCATAGTCGCTGCACTCGAAAGGAGAAAGGCCCCTGAACTTGCGTTTCCGCAGTTCAGAGGCCTTTTCACAACGCTCCCCCGGTTGGACTCGAACCAACAACCCTCCGGTTAACAGCCGAATGCTCTGCCAATTGAGCTACAGGGGAATGTGCACGCCTGCGAGGCGGCAGCGAGCACCGACTCTATCACGCACCCAGGGGTGGAAGGCCACTCTGGTCACGCAGTGTGGCGCGTGCCACGGCGACCTGCTCGTTGAGCTCCTCGTCGCCTGGTTGGACACGCTGGCCGGGCACCACCTGGTCGACCAGGTCGCGGGTGGCCAGGTCTTTGCGGATCGCCACCCGGGTCGTGCGGCCGGGCCCCAGGTCGACCTCTCGCATCAGGACGACGCTGGCCTCGACGCGGTCGCGAAAGGCGTCGGTGAAGGCGTGCGCGCCCGCGCCGGTGAAGGTCCACCGGGTCGGATCTCCACCCTCGACCCAGGTCACCCGCAGAGTGTCCGAGTCGGGGTCCCAGGTGCCCCCGTCGACCTCCAGCCAGGCTGCTGAGCGGCGCACCTCACCGTCCTGGGCCACGACGGCCACCCGGGTGCGGCTGGCCACCACCCACTGCAGTCCCAGCTCGTCCCAGGCCGCTGCCACGAGCTTGTCCCGGGCCGGCACGGCTGCTCGCGCCACCGCCGCAGGCGGGTCCTCCTGGCTCTTCCTGCCCCACGCCACAATCATCACTCCATCCCGGCGCGCAGCCGCGCCCGCTCGCGAAACAGAACTGACAACTGCTCGTTGAGCACCCGGCCCTCGGCACTGCCCGGCTCCGCACGCTGCAGACCGCTCATCGCGTCCGAGATGCGCCGCTCCAGGCCGGCCTCCTGCACCCGGGTGATGAGCGAGTTGACATAGCGCTGTGGTGGCCGGCCGGTCCCCGGATCCAGCCGCTCCGGCAGCGCGGCCACGGCCAGCTCATTAACCAGGCCCTGTGCCTCCTGCCGGGTGGCGGTCAGCACCGTGGCTGCCCAACCCTGACTGCTCATCGTCTGGGCCGCGGCCAGTCCGCCGGCAGCCTGCACCCCCGCGAGCACCACCTGATGGGCCGGGGCACGCAGAGCGTCCGGAGGCAGTTGGGACAACGCCTCCGCGCTCAGCGACGACGGGAACTGCAGCACCACCTGCAACAGCTGCCGCTCGGCGGCCACGAGCGGGTCCCGCAGGTCGGGCACCGGAAGGGGCGGAGGCTGTGGCGGCGTGTCCGGGTGCGATCGCGCGGACGTCTCCTGCGGCTGACCGCCCTGCTGCGGCGGACCACCCTGCCACGGGGGTCCCTCCTGCCCACGTCCCACCGGCGCCGGACCCGGACGTCCTGCAGGCTGCCCGTTGCGGCCCCGCGGCGCACGACCGGCCCGGGCAACCTCCGAGCCGACCCGCTCGACCGGCATGCCCAACCAGCCCGCGACCGTCCGGACGTACTCCGGGCGCAGCGCCGGGTCGCGGATGCCGGCCAGGATCGGCGCGGCGGCACGCATGGCGGAGACCCGCTCCTCGGCACGGTCCAGGTCATACGGCGCGATCGTGGATCGCACCGCGAACTCGAAGAGCGGCACAGCACCCTCGATCAGCTCGCGCACCGGCGCGTCACCGCCGGCCAGGCGCAGGTCGTTGGGGTCCTGACCGGCTGGCGCCACGGCCACGAAGGACTGGCTGGCCCACCGCTGGTCCTCGGCAAAGGCCCGCATCGCGGCCTTCTGACCGGCCGCGTCACCGTCGAAGGTAAAGATGACGCGCGCCGGGGACAACCCCGACTCGTCGCGCAGGATGCGCCGCAACATCTTGATGTGGTCCACGCCGAAGGCCGTGCCACAGGTGGCGACCGCCGTGTCGACGCCGGACAGGTGGCAGGCCATGACGTCGGTGTAGCCCTCGACCACCACAGCCCGGCGCTGCTCGGCCATCGGCTTCTTGGCCAGGTCGAGTCCATAGAGCACCGAGGTCTTGCGATAGATCGGCGTCTCGGACGTGTTGAGGTACTTCGCCTGGATGCGGTCCTCGTCAAAGATGCGCCGGGCACCAAACCCCACGGTGTCACCGGTGATGTCGCGGATCGGCCAGAGCACCCGCCCACGGAAGCGGTCATAGAGCCCGCGGCTCCCCCGACCGGACAGTCCCCCGGTGACCAACTCGTCATCCGTGAAGCCCTTGGTCCGCAGGTGCCGGGTCAGCGCCTCTCCGGCCTGCGGTGCATAGCCGACCTGGAAGACTGCGGCGTCGTCGGTGCTGAATCCCTTGGCGGAGATGAAGTCCCGCGCCTGCTGCCCCTCGGCACTCTCGGCGAAGGCCGTGGCATAGAACTCGGCCGCGGCGCGGTGCGCCTCCACCAGCCGGGCCCGTCGCCCGAGCCCACCCTCGCCGTCGCGACGACCTGGTCCACCGGTTCCCTCGGCATACCTCAGCTCCATGCCGAGCTTGCCGGCGAGACGTTCGACCGCCTCGGCGAAGGTGAGGTGGTCGATCTTCATGACGAAGGAGATGACGTCGCCGCCCTCTCCGCACCCGAAGCAGTGCCAGGCACCCACCGCGGGGCGGATGTTGAAGGAGGGGGTCTTCTCGTCGTGGAACGGGCACAGCCCCTTGAGCGACCCCGTGCCGCCCGTGCGCAGGGTGACGTGCTCGCGCACGACATCCTCGATGGAGGTGCGTTCCTTGACGGCCTGCACGTCCTCGGGCCTGATCAGTCCGGCCACCGACCCTCCTTCACGGTTTGCGGTGAGTCTAGGCGGTCACAGTGTCAGCCACGAAGGTGCGTGCACAGGCGAGTAGACCGGGCGAGGGTCGCTCGCCCCGGGGGCCACCATGGGGAATGATCGTGCCATGGCAGCGAAGTCGAGGACGCCCTCCACCGAGCTCGAGGTCGACGGTCGCACGGTGCGGATCTCCAACCCGGACCGGGTCTACTTCCCCGAGGCGGGGCACACCAAGCTGGACCTCGCGAACTACTACGTGTCGGTCGGCGACGGCATCGTCAACGCGCTCCGGGAGCGGCCGTGCATGCTGCACCGCTTCCCCGAGGGCATCGAGGGCGAGAAGGTGCACCAGAAGCGGCTCCCCCGCGGCGCGCCCGACTGGGTCGAGACGGCCCATGTCACCTTCCCCCGGTGGAACCGGACGGCCGACGAGCTGTGTGTCACGGAGTTGGCCAGCGTGATCTGGGCGGTGCAGATGTCGACCGTGGAGTTCCACCCCTGGAACAGCCGTCGGGGCGATGTCGAGCGTCCAGACGAGTGGCGCATCGACCTGGACCCGGGCGAGCAGTGCGACTTCGCGACGGTCCGGCGAGTGGCGGGCGTCGCGCAGGAGGTGCTGGACGAGCTGGGCGCGGTGGGCTGGCCCAAGACGACCGGCAGCCACGGCCTGCACGTCTATGTGCGCATCACGCCTGAGCACGGCTTTCAGGACGTCCGTCGCGCGGCGCTGGCCTTCGCTCGCGAGGTCGAGCGCCGCACCGAGGACGCCACCACAACCTGGTGGCGCAAGGACCGGGACCCGACCCAGGTCTTTGTGGACTACAACCAGAACGCGCGCGACCACACCATCGCGGCGGCCTACAGCGTGCGGGGCCGCCCCGACGCCCGGGTCAGCGCGCCCCTCACCTGGGACGAGGTCCCGGACGTCGACCCGGCCGACTTCACGATCTCCACGATGCCACAGCGGTACGCCGACCTGGGCGACCTGCACGCCGGCATCGACGACGCGGTCTATGACATCGGCCCGCTCCTGGAGTGGGCCGACCGCGACGAGGCCGAGGGTGCCGAGCCGGTGCCGGATCCGGAGGACTGACTGACGGTATGCCGAGGGGCCGGCCAGTGCGGACGCTCACCGGAGCGCCCGCGGAGCCTCCCAGGTGCGAAAGGACCCCCGGGGATCTCTCCCCGGGGGTCCTCTGCGCGCTGCCGGTCGCTCAGGCGGCCTCGCAGTTCTCCTCGTACCAGCTCTGGATGTTGTTCGAGGCCTCGGTCAGCCCGTCGGTGTCGACATCCTCCAGGTTGCCGGCCTCCAGGTCGTCCAGGGAGTCCACAACCAGCTGAAGGTCGTCCTTGATCTCGTCGGGCGCGTCGTCAACGGCGTCCTGCAGCGCCTCCTTGGCCGCGGCGGGGTTGTTGATACCGATGTCCGCACCGACCTCCTGGTCACAGAAGTCGCTGTCACTGCCCCCACAGGCGGTCAGGGCCGGCACGAGCATGGCGGCCGCCACGACCCCAGTCATCAGTCGCTTCATGTTTTCCTCCCTTGGCAGCCGGCGCGGTGACGAATTGCCCCCTCGGGCACCAGCTTTCGCCGACGATCCTAAAGGAAAACTGGACACAGCCTGAACGCGGACCGGGTCAGCGGACGCGTGAGGCGTGCAGGCTGAGCGCCCGGACGTCGGACAGGGAAGCCACCTGATCCACCACGGCTCGCAGTTGGGTCGCCTGGTCGCCAGCCGCTTTGGCCTCCTCGCGGGCCAGCCGGTGGAGCGGGTCCATCGCCTCGGGCCGATCCAGGAAGTGCTGCACGAGATCCCCGACAACGGCGCGCTGGCGCTCCATCAGGTCACGCCGCTCGGTGCTGCGCATCACAAAGTGCGCAGCGGTCGCCTTGAGCACGGCAGTCTCGGCCCGGACCTCGTCGGGCACGACGAGGTCGGCGGCGTAACGGGTCAGCACACCCTCGCCGTGGTGGGTGCGCGTGACGCGTTCCACGGTGCTGACGAAGCGACCGATCAGGCGGCTGGTCATGTCCTTGAGCGCGGCGAGGTCAGCGCGGCTCCCGTCATGGGCCTGCGGCACCCACCCGGAACGCAGCAGCCGCTGCAGGGCCTCAGACAGTTCGTCCTCGGACAGGTCGTCCGCATAGGACTCGCGTGCCACCAGGACCACCGTCTGCTGCTCGGGTGCCGAGCGCAGGGCGGCGGGAGCGATACGGCCGGAGGCGATGCCATCCTCGACATCGTGCACGCAGTAGGCCACATCGTCAGCCCAGTCCATGACCTGCGCCTCCAGGCACCGACGGCCCGCTTCCTCCGGTGCGCCCTCGCGCAGCCAGGCGAACACCTCGTGGTCGTCCGGATACACACCGAACTTGCGCGTCAGGTGCGGTGCAGCTCCGCGCGCCCACGGATACTTCGTGGCCGCGTCCAGGCTGGCCCGCGTCAGGTTCAGACCGGCCGGGCGGCCGTCGGCGTGTGAGCGCTTGGCCTCCAGCCGGGTGAGCACCCGCAGCGTCTGGGCGTTGCCCTCGAAGCCGCCGATGTCGCTCGCTAGCTCATCCAGCGCCGCCTCTCCGTTGTGACCGAACGGCGGGTGCCCGATGTCATGGGCCAGGCACGCCGTGTCCACGACGTCGGCGGAGCACCCCAGCGCGGCTCCGAACTCACGCCCGATCTGCGCCACCTCCAGCGAGTGGGTCAGCCGGTTGCGCACGAAGTCGTCCGAGTCGGGCGAGACGACCTGGGTCGTCGCCGACAGTCGCCGCAGCCCCGCCGAGTGGATGACCCTCCCCCGGTCCCGGGCGAAGTCGTCACGGTCCAGCCGCTTGACCGCCGGGTCCTCGGAGACCCAGCGCTCCCGGTCGTGCGCGGTGTAGCCGAGCACCGGGGCCTAGGCGCCCGGGCGCACGACGCCCGACTCGTAGGCGTAGACCACGGCCTGCGCCCGATCGCGCAGCCCCAGCTTGGCCAGCACCTTGCCCACGTGGGTCTTGACGGTCTGCTCAGCGACGAAGAGCCTCTGGCCGATCTCCACGTTGGACAGTCCGGCCGCCAACAGCTCCAGCACCTCGCGCTCCCGGGGGGTCAGTGCCTCCAGCTCGGCGGTCGGCCGCACGTCCGACCGGCGCCGGGTCACCTCCTCGATGAGCCGACGAGTCACCGACGGCGCGAGCAGGGCCTCCCCCGCGGCCACCAACCGCACGGCACGGATCAGCTCCTCGGCCGGGGCATCCTTGAGCATGAAGCCGCTGGCGCCGAGCCGCAACGCCTCATAGACATAGTCATCGATGTCGAAGGTGGTCAGCATCAGCACCCGCGGAGCCGGGTCCAACCGGCGCCGGAAGATCTCGGCCGCGGCATCCAACCCGTTCAGCTCGGGCATCCGCACGTCCATCAGCACGACGTCCGGGCGCAGGCGCACCACCTCGCGCACAGCGGCGGCGCCGTCGGGGGCGTCCCCGACCACCTGGATGTCCGGCTGCGCGGCCAGCAGTGCCCCGAACCCCTGCCGCACCATGGCCTGGTCGTCGGCGATGAAGACATTCACCATGGCCCATACCCTACGGCCGCGACGGGAACGGGGCGGACGCCGTGAGTCCGGCGACCGCCCCGCTGCCCAGATCGGCTCAGCCGACGAGCGTGCGCTCCTGCGAGCCGGTGGTGACACCCGTGCGCTCGCCAGTGCGCAGGAAGAACCCGTCGACACTCCAACGACCGGCGCCGAAGGCCGCGACCGCAACCAGGGCGGCGGCGATCGACAGGACCAGTTCGTAGCCGTTGGCGGTGACGAAGACGCCGTTGGCGACGTGCACGAGGAAGAACGCGCCCACCATGCTGAGCAGGTTGAGCAGCGCGAAGACCGGCGTGAGCACGCCGAGAACGAGCGCGGCGCCGCCGATGAGCTCGGCGAGCATGGTGTACCACGCGACCAGACCGGCGGCCGGGACGCCCATCTCGCCGAACGCCCCTGCCGTGCCTGCGGGGGTGAACTCGAAGCCCTTCTGCCACCCGTGAGCGAACAGGACAACGCCGACGGCGACCCGCGCAACGAGCAGGGCGAGGTCGGTCAACCCGGTGAGGCGGCGGGCAGGGGCAAGCAGGTGGCTCATCAAGATCTCCAGATTTGTTGTTGCTGCAATAGTTGATGTCTCAATCAGTATGCAGCGTCGACGCCGCCTGAAGCACATGGCCCCGGGTCGCGTCGTCGACCGGGAGGTCGGAGTGGTCGCAGTGAGAGTCAGCCCGCGGCCGGCGCCCGCGCTGGCAGGGTCGCGCTCACCACCCAGCCCCCGTCGGGACTGGGCCCAGCGCTCAGCTGGCCGCCGACGGAGGCGGCGCGTGCCGACATACCGGGTATGCCGTGTCCCCCGCTCCCCGAGGTGTCTCTCGGGCGGCTGTGGCCGGGTCCGCTGACCACCCGGACCCGCACCTGCTCTCCGTAGTCCACCTCGACCCGCACCGCGCCGCCCGGCGCGTGACGGGAGGCGTTGGCCAGGGATTCCTGCAGGACGCGGTACAGCACCATCGCCGTCGCCGAGCCCGGCTCGGTCTCCCCCGACACCGACCAGCTGAGGTCCACGCCGGCCTCGCTGGAGGACCGCAACAGGCGCAGCACGTCCTCGGCACCGGGCTGCGGTGCCTGCTCGGGGGCGTGCCCCTCGCTGCGGAGGACACCCAGCATCGCGCGCACCTCGTTGAGCGCCTCGCGCGCCTGGCCCGCCACCGACTCGAACTCGGCGGCGACCTCGGGGGTGACTCCACCGAGCCGGTACTGCGCCGACTGGGCCTGCACCACCACCATCGACATGCGGTGGGCAACGACGTCGTGCAGGTCGCGGGCGATCCGCGTGCGTTCCTCGGCCAGGACCGCGCGGGCCTGCTCGGCCTCGGCCCTGCGGGTCTGCTCCTCGGCGCGCCGGGTCTGGTCCGCCGCTTCCCGCCGCGAGCGGAACAGCCCGCGCAGCAGGAGGCCGAGCCCGATGAAGCCGCCGAGTCCCCAGATGACCCAACCGACAACCATCCCCGAGGGAAGGTGGGCGAGGAAGAGGAAAGCGGTTCCCGCGTAGGTGAGCCCGACGCGGGCCGGGCTCTCCCGGACGCCTACCGCGACCAGCAGGGCGAGCAACACGATGAAGGCGGTGATCTGCCAGGGGAACCCTTCCGCGCTGCTGGCCACTTGCGCGCCGGGGTCGACGGAGACGGGACCCGCGGGGCTGTCCACCACGACGGCCTCGACGGAGGGTCCGGCGTTCGGCGGGAGGGGCGGGAAGACCAGCGGGATGACGGCCGCCGGCACCACCCACATCAGCCAGCCGAAGAACGGCGCGGCGCGGAGCCAGATCAGTGGCAGCACCCCCAGTGCTGCCACGAGCGGCCACAGACCGGTCGGCACCTCGTGGGTCAGCCCGATGGTCGGCCAGGCGATGGCCATCATGATGGCCGTGACGAGCCACACCAGAATGGTGCCGTGGCGCGTGACGAAGTCCAGCCCACGGCTGCCGACCCAGCGCGCAGGCCGCACCACGAGCCAGTTGACCGGCCGCACCGTCACCCAGCTCAGGGCACGTCCTCCACCACGCGCGACGCGCCCCAACTTGCTCATGGTTCGACGGTATCCGCGACGGGGCAGCCTCGTGTCATACCTGCGGGTGAGTTGTGGCCGGGCCGTGCGGGTGAGGAGTCACCTATGACGCGCCAGAATGTCCGCCTGAGGTTGGCTCCGTCGGGGGACCCGCTGTGGCGCACCGGATTCCTAGCGTCGAAGCATGCTCACCAGGACCTCTCTGAAGCCGCCTCGGGTCGGCACCACGCTCACCGTCGGGGCTGCCCTCACGCTGTCCACCGTCCCCTCCCTCCTCCCCCGCGCCCCGCTGACCCAGGGACTGCTCAGCGGCGGCCTGGTGTTGCTGTCCCTGGTCGTCCTGGCGGCAGGGCGTCTCGTGCTGCGCCGTCTCGGGAGGGCCACGTCCCCCACGACGCCGCGCGCTCGCTGGCTCGTGCTGGTCGGGACCGGCACCGCGGTGGCCGGCACCGCCTGGCTTGCGCAGCTCGGCCTCGGGCAGTGGGCGGCGGACCTGGCGATGCCGCTCCCCGGACCGGCCTACTGGTTGAGCGCAGGGGCCTGGACGGTCCTGGTGGTTGCCCTGGGGGTGGTCGTGACGGCCGGGATCCGCAGGATGGTCCGCACCACCGGGCGCCGAACCCGCAAGCCGTTGGCGGCCGCGCTGCTCGCGAGTGTGACGGTGACCAGCGCCGCGGCCGGGCCGGTGGACCTCCTGAAGCCGCTGCGCAAAGATCTCGGGGCCGGCCACGTCCTGCTCATCGACTCACCCGCAGGGGCGTCGCGCTCCTTCGTGGAGGTCGACGAGGCAGCGACCCCGCAGGAGGGGGCCGAGCTGGCTGTCGACCGGTTGGTCGCCGACGGCGGGCTGGAGCGGGAGGCGATCCTGATCGCCCTGCCCACCGGCAGTGGCTGGGTCAACCGCGAGGCGATCACCGCGTTCGAGAGCCAGCTCGACGGCGACGTGGCCGTGGTGTCCGCGCAGTACGGCGACCTGCCCAGTTGGTGGAGCTTCCTGCTCGACCAGGACCCCGCGAGCCACTCGGCCGAGGGCCTGGTCGACGGCGTTCTGGACCGTGTCGCCGATCTCCCCGTCGAGCAGCGACCTGACGTCTATGTCCACGGCGAGTCGCTCGGTGCCGTCGCGGGGCAGGCTGCCGTCGCGGACGTCGAGCCGGATGCCCTCTGCGGTGTGATCTGGTCCGGGGCCCCCGGCGGTGCGCTCTCGGGGCACCCCCGGGAGCGCAGTCTGCGCAACGCCGACGACCCGGTCACGTATCTGTCGTCAGACCTCGTCCTGGAGCAGCCGGAGGGCTGGCCGACCGCGTGGCTCCCGGGCCTCAGCTATGGCACCACCGTGCTGGACCTGGCCTCCTCGCTGCTGCCTGATGCGGGCCACGGACACATGTATGGCCCCGAGCAGGACTGGACCCTGCCGTCCTGCTGAGGGTCAGTCGCCTCGTCCGACCTCCGCGCCAGTGTCCGCAGACCGCCGCCCGGTGATCATTGCCATCGCCCGACGGGCGCCGGAGGCGAGGACGGGCAGGAGCGGTCGGGGTGGGACGTCTCGATAGCCGCCCTTGGCCAGGTCGGCCCGTCGCTCGAAGAAGGAGTAGGACGCACGGTCACCAGTCCGGAGCCAGGACCACCCGACGGAGGCGACATAGAGGGGCAGGAAGGGCAGTCCGAGGCAGGCCATCCACTGCCTGCTGTGGGCCTCCTCGTGCTCGAGCAGGTCCGGGCGCTTGGCGCACAGCTCGTCGATGTCGTGCCGGGTGATGACGACATCGCCCACGGTGAACGCCCCGCCGGTCGGGAACCTCCAGCGGTAGTGCTCGGCCACGTAGAGCTTGCGCGGCCCAGGCCGCACGTCCGCGCCACCGGCCGTGGCCACGCCCATCCCGAGCAGCGTCGAGCCGTTCAGCCAGTTGAGCGCATGCCGGATCCGCACCGACCTCGGCAACAGTTCCGCAGGGGTGGGCACCAGCGAGGAGGTCGCTGCGGGCGACTCCGGTTGCGGGAGGCTCATGGCGCACACGCTAACCGGCGCCACCGACCCCGGCGACCGGACCGGGAGACCCGGCCCTCGGCATACCAAAGAGTGGTGCGGCTGTCGGCCGGCCGTGGCATCGTGGACGTCATGTGCAGGAACATCCGACCACTGAACAATTTCGAGCCACCGGCCACGACCGACGAGGTGCGGGCCGCGGCGCTGCAGTATGTCCGCAAGATCGGCGGCGCGAGCAAGCCCTCGGCAGCAAACCAGGAGGCCTACGACCGGGCGGTGCAGAAGGTCGCCGCGGCGAGCCAGGAGCTCCTGGACTCTCTGGTCACCGTCGCCCCGCCGAAGAACCGCGAGGAGGAGGCCGCCAAGGCCAGGGCACGCTCGGCCGCCCGGTTCGCCAGTTGACCCGAGTTCACCCGCAGACCGTAGGCTCAGGCTGTGTCCGATCTGCTGATTGACCCCGCCGAGCTCGCCGACCTGCTCGCCGCCGAGGACCCCGAGGAGCGACCGGTGCTGCTCGACATCCGGTGGTCCCTGGGCACTTCCCCGGAGGAGAACCGGGCCGAGTTCCAGGCCGGGCACATCCCCGGTGCCGCGTTCATGGAGATGAAGGGCGCCCTGTCCGGAGCGCCGGCACCCGACGGTCGGGGCGGACGCCACCCGATGCCCCGGCTCGCCGACGCGCAGGAGGCTTTCCGGGCCGCTGGGGTGACCGACCTGCGCCCGGTGGTGGTCTATGACGGCGCGACCTCCGTCGGTGCCGCGCGGGCGTGGTGGCTGCTGAACTACTACGGCAAGGACGAGGTGCGCGTCCTGGACGGTGGGTATGCCGCGTGGCTGGCTGCCGACCAGCCGATCGAGACCGGCGAGCCCGAGGTCGAGCGTGGTGACATCGTGCTCACCCCTGGCGGGCGACGACTGCTGGATGCGGACGGGCTCGAGGACTACCTCGACCGGCACCAGGTCGTCGACTCGCGGCCCGCCGAGCGGTTCCGTGGCGAGTCCGAGACGATCGACCCGGTGGCGGGGCACATCCCGGGAGCGATCAGCATCCCGGCGCTGCAGAACGTCGACGACGCCGGGCGCTTCCTGCCCTCGGACGACCTGGAGCTGCGGTTCACCGCCCGCGGCATCCAGCCGGACAAGCGGACCGCGATCTATTGCGGCTCGGGCATCCAGGCGTGCCACATGGCCCTGGCGATGGAGGTGGCTGAGGTGGGTGTCTATGACCCAGCCGTCTACATCGGGTCCTGGAGCGACTGGATCACCGACCCCGAGCGGCCCATCGCGACCGGTCCCTGAGCCGTCGTGGGCCCCCATTCCGGTGCCCTCGACCCGGGCGACATGTCGCGTCTTTGCAGGTCAGGGCAGTGTCAGTGGTGGCGTTTAGGTTTGTTGTATGGCGCAGAGGAGCGGGGTTGTCGGTGGCGGGTTGACCGCTGCTGACTCTGCCGCGGCTGATGGGGGGCGTGGGCGGTACGTGCCGGTGATCGGGTCTGGGCCGTTGCGGGAGGAGCCGTCGTCGGGTCCGTCAGTTCCGGTCCCAGAGATCGAGCGAGGGGCGGGTGCTGCGGCTGACGGACTGTCACCAGCACCCGGGATCGGGGGCCAGGGCGCTGCTGATCGTGGGGTGGCGTTGACGGCCACGGGTCATGAGGTTCCCGAGTTCCTGGCGGGCACGGCCCATATGGTGCAGATGCTTGCTGGGGAGTTTCCGTTGGGGTCCTTGCCGGAGCAGGGTGTGGGTGAAGCGGTCGGGGCGGCGCAGGCGTTGGTGCAGGCCGCACAATCACTTCTCGTCACGGCCACGCATGAGGCGATGAGCCGGGGCCTACCGGCCCAGTCGGGGCACTCGGTGCCGGACTGGATCGGGACGTGGGCGCCGAGTATCGACCGTCATGAGGCGTTGGCGACGGCGCGGGTGGCGGCCGCTGAAGGTGACGAGCGGTTTGAGGCCTTGTCGGCGAAAGTTGCTGACGGGTCGGCGCGGGTGGCTCGGGCTGAGGTGATCGTCCGACTGACGCAGGAGATGACCCCGATCGCGACAGCGGAGTCGTTGCAAGCTGTGACGGATTTGATGACGGGCCAGGTGGAGTCGACGTCGTTGGCCGGGATGAAGAAGGTCGCTTCACGGGTGCGTGAGCACCTGGTCGAGCCCGCTGACGATGAGGAGGACGACAACCAGGCCGCTGCGCGGCGCTTGCTGCGCCGGGTGGGGACCGTCGCCGGGTTGTCAGAGTGGCAGTTGTTGTTGGACGCGGAGGGGCAGGCGATCTTGAAGGCGGCGCTGGATCCGCTGTCCGCGCCGCGGCCGGGCGTTGATGAGCACGGTGTCGAGCAGCTCGACGCCCGCACGGCAAGCACTCGGCGGGCGGATGCGTTGTTGGAGATCATCGGCCGCGGCGTCGCCGCTCCGGAGGGTGAGACCACCACGGAGAAGGCGAAGATTCACGTCACCATCGATCAGGAAGCTCTGGCGGGCAAGGTGGCTGGTGGGGGCCACACCGCCACCGGTGAGCACTTGTCGGCGGGCACGATCCGCCGCTTGGCGTGCGATGCCCAAATCATCCCGATCATGCTCGGTGGCCCTTCCGAACCGTTGGACGTGGGGCGGGTGCACCGGTTGTTCACCCCCTCGCAACGGAAGGCGGTGTTGTTGCGAGACAGGGGATGCAGCTTTCCCGGGTGTTCGATGCCCGCGGGGTGGACGGATATTCATCACATCGTGCACTGGATCTTCGGCGGTGCCACAGACCTGGACAACGCGGCCGCGCTGTGTCGACGACACCACGTGATCGTCCACAGGTATGGCTACACCGCGACCGTCACAGCCACCGCAGTGATCTGGCACCTCAACAGCGGACCCGACACCCCCACGGGGCCGCTCGCTGGGCCACTGCCCGATCCCTGAGGGCCACGCCCCGCACCCCGCCTCCACGGCGGGGTCACCGGCATGTCCGAAGGCACCCGGACCTTGGCCTTGACTGCTGAGTCACTCGCCGATCGTCCGCGGGCAGTTGAGGGGCGGATCGACGTCGCTCCCGCTGGAGGCCTCCACCGCCGCGGCGCGGACCCGTCCAAGGTTCCACTCCAGGAGGTCGTCCGTCTCCGGGTCCATGCGCAGGAGGGCACAGCGACTCAGGTCCGTCGGGAGCCGTTCGGCGATGGCGGGGGCCGCATCCGGGCCGAGGGAGGACAGGTAGTCGAGGTCGAGCTTCCCGGTCTGCTCGTAGCGCGTGATGTTCCGGTCGGCGACCCACGCCTCCGGGTTTGCCAGACCGATGACCAGCAGGAAGGCCGCACCCGTGGCCACCGCCGCCCGGGGCAGCCAGTCGCCGGTGAGACGGACTCCGGCGATCATCACGAGCACCACGAGCAGGCCTAGCCACAGCTCGAACGCATCCACCAGGACCCGCAGGACGGTGTAGCCGTAGGCCTCCTGATAGAGGGACATCCGGTGTAGCGCCGACCCGACAACGACAAGGGTCAGCAGGCAGAGCACACCGAGCAGGAGCCGCAGGACCAGCCTGTCGCGCGCCGTCTGTCGCGGTGCCTTGCGCACTGCGGCGGCGATGGTCAGCAGCGTCAGCACCGTGGCAACCACCAGCTGGCCGAACCCCTGGTGGACATACTCGGCATAGGTCAGGCCGGTCGTCCGCTGCAGATGGTCGTGTCCGCCCCACAGTGCCGTCGCCTGAGCGACCAGGAAGGCCGCGAAGACCGCGATCACGACCCCGACCGGCACCTGCCACTCCCACGCACGGGTCACCGGTCGGGCCTCTCCCAGGCCGACCTCGTCGACCCGGGGCGGGTTGAGCGCCAAGTAGCACGCCGCAAGCACAACGCCACCGACCATGAACCAGGTGAAGGCACGCAGCACGAAGGTGTCCGCGATTCGGACCTCCGGCAGGACATCGGACACCCAGGTGCCGAACAGGGCATCGCCCGAGGCGAACAGGCCGACGAAGACCACGAGCAGCACCAGGGAGACCGCGGCGGTGCGCAGGACTGGCCACATCACGTGGTGCCGACTGGTGGCGCTGAGCGTGCGCCCCAGCAGCGGCAGGCCGCGCAACCCGCTGAGCACCCAGGACACTCCTGCCGCAACCATGGCCAGCGGTCGCCGGGCATCGGTCAGCGCGATCGCCACGAGGACGCCTGCGGCCAGGACTGCCAGGACGGCGAGCCACTCCGCGGCCCGCAGGAACACGAGGGCGCCGAGACCGAGACAGAGCACGACGGATCCGACCGTCCAGGGGCGCGACCGGTGGACCGACCTGCTCAGCACCAGTCCGCCGGCGACGACAAGCACCAGGAAGGTGCCAACGCCGAAGAGGCGATCCGGCAGGATGAGAGCCCCGAGCAGACCTACAGCCAGCGACCCGAACAACGCGATCGGGGCCGTGCGCAGGCTCGCCTGCTCGGGCCAGAGGGCATCGAACATCGAGTCGATCACCGTGCTTGTCGACGCCACGGCGGTGGCCCCTGTCGTTCGTGCACCGACCACGGGCGGCGTGCTCGCTGGGCTAGCTGCCACTGCCCCGTCTTCGCCGACTTCCTCTGGGGCCGCGTGAGGAACGGCGCTCTCCCCGGCACCGGTGGCCCCACTCGGCCGGGGATCCCTGGGCAAGGTGGCTCTGACTCTGGCCCCCATCTGCCCCTCAATCGGAGGAACGGCTTCGATCGTTCCGCCGTGGAGCTCACAGACCCAGCTGGCGATGGCCAAACCCAGTCCGGTGCCGCCGCCGGTGGAGTCCCCGGTGCCCAACCGGGTGAAGAGCGAGTCCGCACGCTCCGCAGGGATCCCCGGTCCCTCGTCCGAGACCTCCAGGGACCAGCGCCCCTCCCCGGGAAGGGCCGTCGCCTGCAGTCTCACGACGCCGCCCTTCGGACTGTGTCGGGAGGCGTTGTCGAGCAGGTTGGCCACCACCTGGTGCAGGCGCGCGTCGTCGGCTCGGACCTCGAGGTGCGGGGGCGTGACGGTCACCTCATAGCTGACAGGTCTCCCACCGACCTCTGCCTCACCCACGGCCCGACGCAGGAGGTCGATCACGCTGACGCTCTCCAGCCGCAGGGCCACCGCACGTCCATCGACCCGCGTGACGTCCAGCAGGTCCTCGACGAGTTGACTCAGTCGCTCTGACTGCGTGAGCGCGGCCTGCAGCGCTGCGTCGTCAGGGGTGACGACGCCGTCCACCAGGTTCTCGAGCAGTGCCCGCTGACCGGCCAGGGGCGTGCGGAGCTCGTGAGAGACCGTCGCCACCAGCTGACGACGCTGTTGGTCGGCCGTGGCGAGATCCTCCGCCATGGTGTTGAAGGCGCGGCCCAGGTGTCCGACCTCATCGGCTGACGTCGCCGTGACCCTGACCGCGTGGTCACCGCGCGCCATGCGGCCGGCCGCCGCGGTCATCTCACGCAGCGGCGCGGTCATGCCACGCGCCAACCACTGGGTCACGCCCAGCGCTGCAGCAACGGTGACCGGCAGTGTCAGCCACGCCGGCACCCCGGCCCGATGGCCGATCTGGAGGACGAGCGCAGCAGTGAGGATGCTCAGGGCGACGAGGAGACCGATCTTGATCTTGATCGATCCGACTGGATCGAGCGGGCGCTCGCGATCGAGCTCAGCCACGCCTCACACCTCCAACGCGTAACCGACACCGTGGACGGTGCGCACCCGCTCGGCACCGATCTTGGCGCGCAGCGACTTGACGTGGCTGTCCAGGGTTCGTGTCCCCCGTGCATCGGCCCAACCCCAGACCCCCGACATCAGCTCCTCCCGGGTGTGCACAGCGCCCGGCTCAGACGCCAGGGCCACGAGGAGATCGAACTCCAACGGTGTCAGGTGGATCTCGTCGGACCCGATCCGCACACGTCGGGCTCCACGGTCCAGGTGCAGATCGCCAAGGCTCATGAGCGCCTCGGGCGTGTTGACCAGCTCAGCGGCACGCTCCACCCGGCGCAGCAGGGTACGGACCCGGGCCACGACCTCACGCATCCGGAAGGGCTTGGTCACGTAGTCGTCCGCCCCGACACCCAGCCCGACGAGCACATCAGTCTCCTCGACTCGGGCCGTCAGCATCAGCACCGGCACCGGACGCTCGGCCTGGATCCGGCGACACACCTCGAGACCGTCATAGCCCGGCAGCATCACATCCAGCAGGACCAGGTCGGGGTGATGCTCAGCGAAGGCCGCGACTGCTCCTGGGCCGTCGACGGCGCGAATCACCCCAAAACCTTCGGCAGCCAGCCGGTCCGAGAGGGCCTGGTTGATCGTGGGGTCGTCCTCGACGACGAGCAGCAGGTGCTCTCCGGAATCCCCGGTCGGGGTGGTGTCGGTCATGGGTCCGAGCCTAGGAGCCGAGGCCTGTGGCGCAGGGGTGCGACCTGTGGAGGTGTTGTGAAGATTGCCGGGACAGGCCTCAGCAGGCATTCCTTCAGGCGGCGCTCCGCTTCCGAGGACGACCTCGTGGTCGCTTGCGAGCCACGATGACCCCGTTGACCATCAACTGCCCACCCCAGACGCCACACGACTCACGCCGGTCCAGAGCGCCATCAAGGCAGGCCGTGGTGACGGGGCACTGTCCGCACAGCGCCTTGGCGACCTCGATGTCGTGCGGGTGATCGGCGAACCAGAGGTCGTGGTGATGCTGCTGACACGGGAGGCGAAGGTCGTCATCCCCTGGACGCAGCCACTCCCGGGACTGGCTCGATGCGGTGTGCGGCATAACAGAATGACCGGGGCCGCGCACCGAAGTCATCGCCCGCGTCGCAGTGGTTGCGTGTGTGGTGCTCGTGGAAGGCACGGAGGTCACGCCCGGCGCGGCCACAGCAGGAGCGCCGCGGGGACCAGGCCCAGCAGGAAGCCACTGGGCCCCACGATCCAGAAACAGATCAGAACCCAGCCGAGCAGCACCCAGCCCACATGACGCGCCACCTCCCGGCCACGTCGACCGGCGTCGACCAGCAGCAGCCCGAGCATCGCGAGGGGCACCACGAAGCCACCCGGCAGAGCCCAGAACACGGTGACCGCCTCACCCTCGAGCGGGGCCGTCCGGGTCATCCCCTCCAGCCAGACTCCCCAGTGAGGGTTGAACGCGAAGACGAGGGTGTGCAGGACCGCGATCGCAACGGTGCACCATCCGGCCGCGGCTGTGAGCCGATCCGCGCGCCTGCGGATCATGGGGACGCCCTCGCTGAGGCCATGGGCTGTCCCGTCGGGGACGCCGTGGTCGGTTGTATCGGTGGTGTTGTGGTGGGGGGTGCTCATGCCCCTGAGGTTCGCAGGGGCACGGACACCGGCGAGTCCCCCTGAAGAGTGGAAACGCTCCACCCTGAGGGTGAGCCGGATGCCACCGCCTCCGGTCATGCGACTGCTCAGCCGCCGTCCGAGACCGTCCCCTCCGCACGGGCCACGGCTTCCCGTTGAGCCTCGTTCAGCTCTGGCGACTGCAGCCAACCATCGGGCAGCGCCACAACCCGTGAGGAGCCGGCCCGTCCCCGCTGGCCCTCGGCCGCGTCGCCGGGCCACGGCATACTGCCGTCCAGTCCGTCGATCAGGTCGTCCAGGGCTGCCAGGGAGTCGACCAGTGCCAGCTTGTTGCGGAAGGCACCGCCGACCGGGAAGCCCTTGAAGTACCAGGCGATGTGCTTGCGGATGTCGCGACAGCCCTTGTTCTCGTCCTGGTGGAAGTCGACGAGATACTCGGCGTGGCGTCGCAGGGTCGCGCTCACCTCACCGAGGCTCGGCGTGATCCGAAGATCGGACCCGGCAAAGGCTGCGGCCAGGTCGGCGAACAGCCACGGGCGACCGAGACAACCACGGCCGACCACGACCCCGTCACACCCGGTCTCGGCGACCATGCGGACGGCATCCTCGGCGGACCAGATGTCGCCGTTACCCAGGACCGGGATCGAGGACACGGCGCGCTTGAGCTCGGCGATGCGCGACCAGTCGGCCTGGCCGGAGTAGGCCTGGCTCGCGGTACGCGCGTGCAGCGCCACGGCGGCCGCGCCCTCGCCCTCGGCGATACGCCCGGCCTCGAGGTAGGTGATGTGGTCGGCGTCGATGCCGACCCGCATCTTGACCGTCACCGGCACGTCATAGGGCGCCGCGGCGCGCACCGCTGCCGACACGACGCCACGGAAAAGGTCGGTCTTCCACGGCAGGGCGGCACCACCGCCCTTGCGGGTGACCTTGGGCACCGGGCAGCCGAAGTTGAGGTCGATGTGGTCGGTGCGATCCTCGGAGACGAGCAGGTCAACGGCTCGACCGACCGTGGCCGGATCCACCCCGTAGAGCTGGATCGAACGGGGCTGCTCCTCAGGATCGTGCTCAATGAGCTTCATGGAGACCGGCGTGCGCTCCACCAGCGCACGGGAGGTGATCATCTCGCTGACATACAGCGACGTTGCGCCGCTGGCGGTCTGGCCAGCGGCGCCCGCCTCTCGGCAGAGGCGCCGGAACGCCCGGTTGGTGATGCCGGCCATCGGCGCCAGCACCACCGGAGAGTCGATCGTGTGCCGACCGATCTGCAGGGGCGGCAGCAACCGCTCCCCCGTCGTGGGGACAGCGGTGTCGGGCAGGGTGGAAGTGGCAGTAGCAGTCATGTCGAGACCTAGTGTCCCACCGAATGACACCCGGCCCGAGTCACTGCGGTCCGACTCGAGCGGTGTGCGCTGCGTCTGACCGGTCCGGCTCCAGCGGTGTGAGCGGCGTCTGAGCGGCGACGGCGACCGTTGCGGCGTCCCCGATCAGGCGGTCTGCCCCACGTGCTCGCCCTCACCGATCTCCTCGACGAGCTTGGCATTGAACGCGGGCAGGTCATCGGGGGTGCGACTGCTGACCAGCCCCTGGTCGACGACCACCTCTTCGTCCACCCACTCCGCGCCGGCGTTGCGCAGGTCCGTCTTCAGGCTCGGGTAGGACGTCAGAGTCCGGCCCCGCACCACGTCGGCGTCGGTGAGGATCCAGCCACCGTGGCAGATCACCCCGACTGGCTTGCCGGCCTCGAAGAAGGCTTTCGTGAAGGCGACGGCGTCCTCGTTCATCCGCAACTTGTCGCCGTTGACCACTCCGCCAGGCAGCATCAGCGCGTCGAACTGGCTGGCGTCCGCGCCAGCGACCTCTTGGTCGACCGACGCTTCATGCCCCTTCTTGCCGGTCAGGGTCCCGGATTCCGGCGACACCAGCACCGCCTGGGCACCGGCCTCGGTCACGGCATCCCACGGTGAGGTGAGCTCACTGTCCTCGAAGCCGTTCGTGAGCAGAAAGGCGACCTTCTTGCCATCAAGCGCAGCCATGGTCTCTCCTCTGTGATTGGGGTGTGCGGCCTCTCCCAACCCTAGGTCGGTCTCTCTCGCGCAGCATGTCGACAGCAGACCCGGGCAGTGTCCCAACCGACCACGAAGCGGGCTGCCAGACGACGTTTGCGCGCAGCCCACCCCAGGTGAACGCCCTACGTCCGCACCGTGAGGTCCGCACGCTCGGCAGTCCGGTCTGGTCCGAAGAGCGCCAGTTCCTGTGCCGCCCATCGCTCCCAGTGCGGCGCGAAGGTCTCGCCGTCACGTTCGATGCCCCGCTGGTGTCGCACCGACTCCTCTGCATCCACCCAGACCCGCAGTGCGGCATACTCCCCCGCCCGTCCCACGCTGCTGCCGCACCCTTCGAGGACGAGCAGGTCGGTGGCGGGCACCTCAGCGGTCGGCCCCCACTCTCCCCGTCCCCAGTCCCAGACCCGGTATGCCGCGTGCTCGCCTCGGGTCAGCGGCTCCAGCACCTGGTCGGTCACCAGGTCGACGGCCTCGGCCAGGCCGTCCCATCCGGGATAGAGCTCGTCCATGTGCACGATGGGGCAGTCCAGGTCCTGCGCGACCGCCTGCGCCAGGGTGGTCTTGCCCGACCCGCTAGGCCCGTCGATGGCGATGACGGTGGCGACACCCCTCGGCGCAGCTGTCTGCGCGGCCGCGACGATGCGGGCCACCACGTCCTCATCCACCGGTGTCTCATCGACCACGAGTCCGTCTCGCAGTGGTCGTCCGAGGAAGCCGAGTGCGTGGTCGATGAGGCCGGCACACGGCAGGGCCGGCAACGCCTCAAGCGGCACCCAGCGTGCCTCGTCAGTTGAGCCGTCCACCTCATCGGTGAGCTCACCGGACGTGAGGGTCGCACGATAGATCAGCTGGACCAACAGCAACGGCCGGGCACTGCTCGACAGGCGGTCCGCAGACGGGATCACCTCGGTGGCGGTGCCGAGGAGTGGCCCCAACTCCACGGCATACCCGGTCTCCTCGGCCACCTCGCGCACGGCGGCCTGCTCGCAGGACTCGTGGGGCTCGAGGCCGCCGCCGGGCAATGTCCAGCACGGGCGCAGGTGCCGGCCGTCCGGCGCACTGAAGCCTGCCCAGTGAGCCAGCAGCACCTGGCCGTCGCGCTCGATCCACGCATAGCAACCCACCCGGGTGTCGAAGTCCACCGAGCAACCTTAGGTGAGGATCGTGCGGTCACAGTGCGGAGACGCGAGCTTGTGTCAGGCATCCCCCGGGTTCTGACCCTGAGGATGCCTGACATAAGCGGCGGTGCTCAGCGCAGCTGGACCCAGCGATGCAGCAGCGCCCAACGATGCAGCGATGCTCACCGTTGCTGCGGCGCCCAGCGAAGCAGCAGCGCTCACCGGTGCGGCGTTGCTCAGCGCAGCTGGTTGCCCAGCAACTGCTCGAAGGGCGTCAGGGACTCCTCCGAGATGCGGTCGACCTTGCCGACCTCGTCGACAGCGGGGGCGGTGAAGCCAGGCACCGAGCCGGACGTGGACACCAGCAGTGCTCCCAGCTCGCTCGCGGCGCGGGCGACGCGCCGATCCAGGCCGTCACCGTCCTGACCACCCGAGCCGCCGAAGTCCTCGGTCGCGGCGAACACGCCAGTGGGCACGACGACCGCGCGCAGATAGCTGAACAGCGGCCGCAGTGCGTGGTCCAGGACCAGCGAGTGCCTCGCGGTGCCCGCGGTCGCCGCGATCAGCACCGGCTTGCCGGTCAGCGCGTCATTGTCCAGCAGGTCGATGAACGACTTGAACAGACCGGAGTAGGACGCCGTGAACACGGGCGTCACCGCGAGGACCGCGTCGGCCGACGACACCGCGGTCAGTGCGTGCCGCAGCGCGGACGGCGGCATGCCGGAGACCAGGTGGTCGGCGATCTCGCGGGCCAGTCCCCGCAGCTCGACGACCTCCACCTCGAGGCTCTCGCCACGGGAGGAGACCTCGCGCTGCACCGCACCGCTGATGCGGTCGGCGAGGATCCGGGTGGAGGACGGCACGCTCAGGCCGGCCGAGATGACGACAAGCTTGCGTGACATCAGTTGCTCCCTGTCTCGACGCGGCCGCGCGGGCCCATCGCGGCGTTGGCGTGGTCGTCGCCGGCCTCGATGAGGCTGGCGTGGGTGGGCGGGTCGGACGGGACGTCGGCCGGGCGGCGGGCCTCGAACTCCTTGCGCAGCACCGGGACGACCTCGGAGCCGAGGATCTCGAGCTGCTCGAGCACGACGTCCAGCGGCAGGCCCGCGTGGTCCATCAGGAACAGCTGGCGCTGGTAGTCCCCCACGGCGTCAGCGAAGCCGAGGGTCCGCTCGATGACCTGCTGGGGGCTGCCCACGGTCAGCGGCGTCGCCCGGGTGAACTCCTCCAGGCTCGGGCCGTGGCCATAGACCGGCGCCTCGTCGAAGTAGGGACGGAACTGCTTCACCGCGTCCTGGCTGTTCTTGGCCATGAAGACCTGACCGCCCAGGCCGACGATCGCCTGGTCGGCGCGGCCGTGCCCGTAGTGCTCATAGCGACGCCGGTAGAGGTCCACCATCCGGGCCGTGTGGTCCATGGTCCAGAAGATGTTGTTGTGGAAGAAGCCGTCACCGTAGTAGGCAGCCTGCTCGGCGATCTCCGGGGACCGGATCGAGCCGTGCCACACGAAGGGCGGGACACCGTCCAGCGGTCGCGGCGTGGCGGTGAAGCCCTGCAGCGGCGTGCGGAACTTGCCCTCCCAGTCCACGACCTCCTCGCGCCACAGGCGCCGCAGCAGGTGGTAGTTCTCCACCGCCAGGGCGACACCGTTGCGGATGTCCTGGCCGAACCAGGGGTAGACCGGGCCGGTGTTGCCGCGGCCCATCATCAGGTCCACCCGCCCACCGGACAGGTGCTGCAGCATCGCGTAGTCCTCGGCGATCTTCACCGGGTCGTTCGTGGTGATCAGCGTCGTCGCGGTGGACAGCTGCAGGGTCGTGGTCTGCGCCGCGATGTAGCCCAGGAACGTCGTCGGCGACGACGCGAAGAACGGCGGGTTGTGGTGCTCACCGGTGGCGAACACATCCAGCCCGACCTCCTCGGCCTTGAGCGCGATCTGGACCATGTCCTGGATGCGCCGGGCGTCAGTCGGGGTCTTGCCGGTCGTCGGGTCAGTCGTGATGTCGCTGACACTGAAGATTCCGAACTGCATCGGGTCTGCCTTCCCACGCGCCGACCGTCTCGCCGGCTGGTTGATTGAACTCTCAACCTGCCCAACAGTGCCCCGGCGCTATACATTCCTGGTCATGCACCTGGTTACTCCACCTTCAGCTCACCCATCTCGTCCCAGCCGTCGCCCTCGACCTGACGGGAGACGATCTTGGGCGTCGCGGTGAGGTACTGCGGGAAGTCCTGCTGCATCGCGGCGAAGTGCTCGGACTGCACGTGGGGTCCCGCGCCGTCGTCCTCGAACGCCTCGACGAGCACGTACTCGTTGGGGTCCTTCAAACTGCGCGACCACTCGAACCACTTGTTGCCGGGCTCGGCCTCGGTGGCCTCCGTGTAGGCCCGGACCAGTTCGGGCCACTGCTCGGCATACTCCGGCTTGACCGGGAACTTGACGACGATGAAGTACATGGGGTGGTCCTTTCGTTCGGGGCAGTCCTCGCATCCAAGCCCACCACAGCTGCCCGCGCACCCCGCGCGTGCCCCCGTTTTCACGCAGTGAGAAGCCGTGGCCGCCGGCGACTGCCAAGATGGCCGTATGCCGGACAAGCACCAGAGCTCCCCAGCGCCTGTTGACCTCGGGTCGGGTCCGGGTGGAGACGAGGGTGAGGCACGCCCCAGCCTCATCCACCGGGCGGTCGCGGTGCTGGAGCACGTCGCCGAGGCGGGCGGGGCGAGCGCGCGCGACATCGCCGAGACCACCGGGATCCCGCTGCCCAGCGTCTACCGGATCGCCCAGGAGCTGGTCCAGGTGGGCTACCTGATCCACCTGCGCGAGGAGAAGCGGTTCGCGCTCGGCTACAAACTGCACACCCTGGGTGCCCGCCTGCACGAGGATCTGGGGGTCCCACGCGAGCTGAAGCAGGAGATCGCGCGGTTGCACACGGACACCAGGATGGCCGCCTATCTGGCCATCCACCGGGGGGCCGACTTCGTCGTGGTGTTCGTCGCCGACTCCCCCGCCTGCCCGCGGCTGGAGCCGATGGAGTTCGGGTTCCACGAGACGCCCCACGCCACCGCCTTCGGCAAACTGGGGCTGAGCGAGTACTCCCCCGAACAGCGGCGCAGCTATCTGGAGCCGCACCAGCCGCACCGTCTCACACCCTCCACCATCACCGACCCGGCGGAGCTGGAGTCTGCCCTGGCCCAGATCGCCGCGGACGGCATCGCCTGGGAGCACGAGGAGTTCCAGGTCGGCACCACCTGTGCCGCCGTGCCGATCCGGGCGGACGACGGGTTGCTGATCGGCTCGGTCGCCGTCTCGGCCCCGGTCCACTGGTATGCCGGACAGCAGCGGCACGTCGAGCACCGGCTCCGCGCCACCGCCTCCCGGGCCGGCCGGATCTACCGCCTGGGCAACCGGCACGCCTGACCCGACCTTCGGCATACCCCTGGTCTTCTCACGCGGTGAGAAGCACCCCTTCCGGCGCCACCTCTGCCTCCCTACGGTGACCAGCACACCGGTCGCGAACTGCAAGGAGGCAGTGATGGGCTATCCCGAGAAGTACCCGGCGAAGTATCCGCAGCTCAACGAGATGGAGTTCACGGACACCGCCCGCCAGATCCTGATCCGCATCCTGCGGGTCGCCTTCCCGCACGAAGGTTTCCCGGACGGACCCTACGAACGACAGGCCGACCAGATCTTCGAGCTCGCCAACGAGTCGACCTGGTTCCGGATCAAGCTCACGCAGGGCATCGCCACGCTCAACGACCTCGCCGGCGGCTCCTTCCTCGGCCTGGATGACCAGAGCGCCACCAAGGTCCTCAAGCACGTCGAGCACACCGACTTCTTCGGGTTCATCCGCCGCACCACGATCCTGAACATGTATGAGGACGAGGCGGTCTGGGAGGTGCTGGGCTATGAAGGGCCCTCCTTCGACAAGGGCGGCTACGTCGACCGTGGCTTCAACGACCTGGACTGGCTGCCCGACCCCCGCGTCGAGGAGAGCCAGGAGGAGTTCGTCGAGATCGTCTCCGACCTGCCGGTGACCTCGGGTGCTGCGCCGGGAACCGACCAGCCGACCGGCGACGCCGCGCGGTCCTCGCACCCCGGCGTGGCCTCCACCACTGCCGACCAGAACCTGACGGAGGACAACTGACATGGCCCAGATCAGCCAGGACGAGGCGAGTGTCGTCATCATCGGCTCCGGCGCCGGCGGCGGCACCCTGGCCTACGAGCTGACCAGGGCCGGGATCCCGGTCGTGGTGCTCGAGGCGGGACCGCACCTGCGCAACGAGGACTACATGAACCTGGAGTGGGAAGCGTTCAACCAGATGGCCTGGCTGGACCCGCGCACCACCTCCGGCAGTTGGCGGATCGCCACGGACTTCCCGAACCTTCCCGCCTGGCTCGTCAAGGCCGTCGGCGGGACGACGACCCACTGGTCGGGAGCCACCCCTCGGTTCAAGGCCCACGAGTTCCGCACCCGGTCGGTCTACGGTCGGGTCGAGGGTGCCAACCTGCTCGACTGGCCGATCACGCTGGAGGAGCTGGCGCCCTACTACGACCGCGCCGAGAAGGCCATGGGTTCGACGCACCGGCACGGGCGCCCACCGTTGCCGGCCAACAACAACTACAAGGTGCTCGCCGGAGGAGCGGAGAAGGTCGGCTACCGGCACTACGCCACGGGCCCGTATGCGACCAATGCCGAGCCGTATGACGGCCGCCCCGCCACCGTGCAGGACGGGTTCAACTTCCAGGGGGACAAGAACGGGTCGAAGTGGTCCACGCTGGTGCGCGAGCTCCCCCGGGCCGGAGAGACCGGCCTGCTGGACCTGCGGCCGGAGAGCCAGGCCGTGCAGATCACCCACGGCAAGGACGGCAAGGTCGACGCGGTCATCTACCTCGACTCAGAGGGCAACCTGCACCGGCAGGCCGCCAAGGTGGTGTGCGTCGCGGGCAACTCGATCGAGACCCCGCGTCTGCTCCTGATGAGCGCCTCCTCCCTGTTCCCCGACGGGCTGGCCAACTCCTCCGGCCAGGTCGGGCGCAACTACATGCGCCACACCACGGGCAGCGTCTACGCGCGCTTCGAGAAGGAGGTGCGGATGTATCGCGGCGAGACCATGTCCGGCCTCATCGCCGATGAGTCGCGGCACGATCCCTCCCGCGGCTTCGTGGGCGGCTACTACCTGCAGATGATCTCGTTGGGTCCGGCCTTCCTCGCCAGCTTCATCGAGCCCGGTGCGTGGGGGAAGGAGTTCACCGAGCTGATGGACGCCTACTCCCGGACCGCGGGCCTGTGGATCGTCGGGGAGGACATGCCGCAGGAGACCAACCGGGTGACCCTCAACAGCACGGTGCAGGACCGGCACGGGCTCCCCGTCCCCGACGTGCACTTCGACGACCACGCCAACGACGTGGCGATGCGCGAGCACGCCTACGCCCAGTCGGACCGTGTCTACGAAGCGGTCGGTGCGCTGGGCACCCACCACACGCCGCCCTATCCGTCGACCCACAACCTGGGCACGTCCCGGATGAGCGAGCGGCCCGAGGACGGCGTCACGGACAGGTGGGGGCGCACGCACGACGTGCCCAACCTGTTTGTCTCCGACGGGTCACTGTTCACTACCGGCGCGGCGGCCAACCCCACCCTGACGATCGTCGCCCTGGCGATCCGGCAGGCGGAGTTCCTCGTGGAACAGCTGCGGACCGGGGCCCTCTGACCGGCGGCGGCCGCGGACTGGACACCCCGAGACGGTCCGCGGCTGCCGCCATCCATTTTTGGGGAGGTTTGGACCGCCCCTGCGCAACTTTGGGGAGGTTTGGACCGCCCCTGCGGAACCTTGGGGAGGTTCGGAACGCCCCCTGCGCAACTTTGGGGAGGTTCGGAACGCCCCCTGCGCAACTTTGGGAAGGTTCGGAACACCCCTGCGGAGCCTTGGAGAGATCCGCAGCACCCGAGCGGGTGTGGCGCGCGGAGAGACGCTCAGGTGCGGTCGGTGAGAACCAGGGGGCCGTCGGCCGTCAGCGCCACCGTGTGCTCGCTGTGCGCCGCGCGCGACCCGTCCGCGCTGCGCAGGGTCCACCCGTCGGCATCGGTGTAGATCTCGTCCGTGGTGGCCATCAGCCAGGGCTCGATGGCGATCACCAGACCGGGCTGCAGCCGCAGCCCGCGCCCCGGCCTGCCGTCATTGGGCACGTGTGGGTCGCCGTGCATGGTGCGGCCGACGCCGTGACCTCCGAACTGGAGGTTGACGCCGTAGCCGGCACCTCGGCATACCTCGCCGATGGCAGCGGACACATCGAACAGGCGACCGCCCGGCTGCAGCGCGGCGATGCCCGCCTCGAGAGCCCGCTCGGTCGTCTCGATCAACTGCAGGTCAGCTCGACTGGCCTCACCCACGACGAAGGAGACGGCCGAGTCAGCCACCCAGCCATTGATGGAGACCGCGAAGTCCAGACTCAGCAGGTCACCGTCCTGCAGTGTGTAATCGTGGGGCAGGCCGTGCAGTGCCCCGTCGTTCACGGAGGTGCAGATGACCTTGCCGAACGGCATGGCCCCGAAACTGGGGTGGTAGTCGACATAGCAGCTGGTGGCACCGGCCGCCGCGATGAGCTCTGTTGCACGCGCATCGATCTCCAACAGGTTGGTGCCGACGCCCACCTCGTCCCGGAGGGTGCTCAGTGCCTGCCCGACGAACTGCCCAGCCGGGCGCATCGCCTCGATCTCGCGCGGCGTGAAGTGCTCGATCACCGCCGTCAGCAGCCGATCAGACGCTGCGCGAGGTAGGCCTCGACCTTGTCCAGGGACACCCGCTCCTGGCTCATCGAGTCGCGCTCGCGGATGGTCACCGCGTTGTCGTCGAGCGTGTCGAAGTCGACGGTCAGGCAGAACGGCGTGCCGATCTCGTCCTGCCGGCGATAGCGACGACCGATCGCGCCGGCGTCGTCGAAGTCAATCATCCAGTTCTTGCGGAGCTGGGCCGCGAGGTCGCGGGCCTTCGGGGTCAGGTCGGCGTTGCGTGACAGCGGCAGCACGGCGGCCTTGACCGGCGCCAGGCGCGGGTCCAGTCGCAGCACGGTGCGCTTGTCGACGCCGCCCTTGGTGTTGGGGGCCTCGTCCTCGTGGTAGGCGTCCACCAGGAAGGTCATCAGCGACCGACCCAGACCTGCTGCGGGTTCGATCACGTACGGCGTGTAGCGCTCGCCGGTCGCCTGGTCGAAGTAGGTCAGGTCAGCACCGGAGTGCTCACTGTGCGTCTTGAGGTCGAAGTCGGTGCGGTTGGCGATGCCCTCCAGCTCACCCCACTCAGACCCGGCGAAGTTGAAGCGGTACTCGATGTCCACCGTGCGCTCGGCGTAGTGGGACAGCTTCTCCTTCGGGTGCTCGTAGTGGCGCAGGTTGTCCCGGTTGATGCCGAGGTCGACATACCAGTTGGTGCGCTCCTCGATCCAGTACTCGTGCCACTCCTTGGCTGTCGAGGGCTCGACGAAGAACTCCATCTCCATCTGCTCGAACTCACGGGTGCGGAAGATGAAGTTGCCAGGCGTGATCTCGTTGCGGAAGCTCTTGCCGGTCTGGGCGATGCCGAAAGGCGGCTTCTTGCGG
This sequence comes from Ornithinimicrobium murale, assembly GCF_003352835.1. Taxonomy (GTDB): domain Bacteria; phylum Actinomycetota; class Actinomycetes; order Actinomycetales; family Dermatophilaceae; genus Ornithinicoccus; species Ornithinicoccus muralis. The sequence continues at coordinate 116,456 of NZ_QLVD01000010.1, forward strand.
GCCGCCCCCATCACGTTGGCGAAGTTGATGAAGATGCCCTGCGCGGTCTCTGGCCGCAAGTAGTGCAGGCCGGACTCGTCCTCGATGACACCCAGGTAGGTCTTGAGCATCATGTTGAACTCGCGGGGAGCGGTCCACGCGCCCCGGGTGCCGCAGTTGGGGCAGGCGACCTCAGCCAGGTCTACATCGTCGGGGTCGACCTCCTTGCCCTTCTTGGCGGCCTTGGCCGCGACGTCCTCCTGCAGATGGTCCGCACGGAAGCGCTTGTGACACGACTGGCACTCGGTCAGCGGGTCGGAGAAGGTCCCAACGTGACCCGAGGCGACCCAGGTCTGCTTGGGCAGAATGATCGAGGAGTCGAGGCCTACCACGTCGTCGCGGCCCTGCACCACCGAGCGCCACCACTGGCGCTTGATGTTGTCCTTCAGCGCCACGCCCAGGGGACCGTAGTCCCAGGCCGATCGGGTGCCGCCATAGATCTCGCCGCAGGGGAAGACGAACCCACGGCGTTTGCAGAGGCTGACGACGGTATCGACGGTAGAAGTGGCTGCCATGCCGACGAGTTTAGGCCGTGCGGAGGCTAGGCTCAGAACGTGTCCAATCCGATCACCTCCCCCGACCCTCACTACCAGGCCACCGGCGCCCGTGCGGCCATCGAGCGGGCCAGTGTGCCGGTGCTCAAACGGCTGGCCCTGCTACCCACCTGGTTGCCGATGGTGGTTATCGCAGCGTTGATCCTGGCCGGGGCGTTCCTCGGTGGTCCTCTCGTCGAGGACGACGGCGTGCGGGTGGCCGGAGTCCTGGGCCTCGGCCTGATCGGCGTGGCCCTGCTGGCACTGTTCTGGCTGCTCTATCTGAGCTGGCCACACCTCACACCCCCATTGCGGATGATGCGCATCGCTGTCCTGGTGCTGCTGCTGGTGATCGTCGTCACCCAGTTCGTCACCCCCTGACCGACCTGCTTCGCGCCAGGGGTGGCATCCATGTGATTTGACAACGGTTCTCACGCGGAGTGAGAATCATTCCCATGACCCGACCCTCCACCGTTCTCCCGTTGACCATCGCTTCTGCCCTCCTGCTGGCCAGCTGTGGCGGTAGTGATGCCGGAACCACGGGGGAGGGCACACAGCTCCACGTCGTCACGGCCTTCTATCCCCTGGAGTTCGCGACCCAGCAGGTGGTCGAGGGTGTTGACGGGGTCGAGGTCGAAACGCTGACCAGCCCCGGGGTGGACGCCCACGACCTCGAGCTGACCCCCCGCCAGGTCGGGTCGATCAGCGAGGCCGACCTGGTGGTCTACTCCTCCGGCATGCAGGCCGCCGTCGATGAGGCCGTCGGCGAGCAGGCCGCCGACCACAGCCTGGACACGACAACGGTGGTCAACCTGGTGGACCGTTCCTCGGAGGAGCAGGGGGCCTCCGAGGACGGCCACGAGGCGAGCCACGAAGGTCACGAGGAGCACGAGGACGAGGACTCCGACCACGAGGGCCACGAGAACGAAGGCGCCCACGAAGGTCACGAGGAGCACGACGACGAGGACTCCGACCACGAGGGCCACGAGGACGATGGCGCCGGCCACGAGGGTCACGACCACGGGCCGCTCGACCCGCACTTCTGGCTCGACCCGCAGCGCTATGCCGACGCGACCGAGGCCATCGCCGAGGAGTTGGCGATCGCCGACCCCGCCAATGCCGAGGCCTACCGGGCCAATGCCCAGGCCTTCGCGGCCGAGCTCGGGGCCCTGGACACCGAGTTCAGCCAGGCCCTCGCCACCTGTGAGCAGGACACCATGGTGACCACGCACGAGGCCTTCGGCTATCTCGCCGACCGCTACGGGCTGCACCAGATCGGCATCTCGGGCATCGTCCCGGACGGTGAGGTGTCTCCTGCGCGCGTGGCCGAGATCACCCGGACGGTCGAGGAGCTGGGGGTCCCCGCGATCTATGCCGAGTCCTCCGCCGGCGGGGACCTCGCCGATGTCATCGCCTCCGAGACCGGCACGCAGGTCCTGTCCCTCGACCCGATCGAGGGAATCAGCGGTGACTCGGCCGGCAGCGACTACCTTGAGGTGATGAGTGCCAACCTCGAGGCCCTGCGACAGGGCCAAGGGTGCGCGTGAGCACCACGCAGCACACCCCGGCCGACGCCCCCGCGGTCCGGCTCGACCACGCCGCCTTCGGCTATGCCGGGAGACCTTTCACCGAGGGCATCAACCTGGCGGTGCCCCAGGGCGAGGTCATCGCCCTGCTGGGTCCGAACGGCTCGGGCAAGTCGACCCTGGTGCGCGGCCTGCTCGGGCTCAACGACCAGGTTGGCGGAACCGTCACGCTCTTCGGCACCCCACTGGACCATCTCACCGACCGCAGCCGCCTGGGCTACGTGCCCCAGCGGCATACCCTCTCTGCCTCGGTGCGGTCCACGGTGCGCGAGGTCATCTCCACCGGCCAGCTGGCCAGTCGACCCTGGTGGCGCCGGGCCTCAGCGAACGACCGGGCCACTGTCACCAAGGCCGCCGACACAGTCGGTCTGGCCGACCGCCTCGATGCGGACGTGGCGACCCTGTCCGGGGGGCAGCAACGGCGGGTCCTGATCGCCCGCGCCCTCGCCTCTCAACCCGACATGCTGATCATGGACGAGCCCACCGCGGGCGTCGACGCGGCCAACCAGGACGTCCTCGCGACCGTGCTGCGACGGCTGGCCAGGCTCGGCGTCACGATGCTCGTGGTCACCCACGAACTCGCCGCGCTGCGCGGCATCGTGGACCGGATCGTGGAGATGGACGCGGGCCGGGTGAGTTTCGACGGCACTCCCCTGCAGTATGCCGAGCACCGGGCCCAGGTGTCCCGCGCCGCTGACTCGGGGCTGGCTGGTGCGGATCACTCCGGGGCGCGCCACCACCTCGCCTTCGACGAGCACCACCACGACGACGGACCGGTGGAGTCTCCCGGACTACTCAGCGGGGTGGGGCCGATGGACGGCCCGGTCGAGGGGAAGGACTCCTGATGCCTGAGATCCTGTCCTTCGACTTCATGCGCAACGCGCTGCTGGCTGCCCTCCTGGTCGGGGCCGTTGCTCCGCTGGTCGGCATCTTCCTGGTGCAGCGACGCCTGTCCCTGATCGGTGACGGGCTGGGCCACGTGGCCCTGGCCGGTGTGGCCGTCGGCATCCTGCTCGACAACCAGCCGATCATCACCGCCCTCATCGCGGCTGTCCTGGCCGGGGTGGCCGTCGAGGTGATCCGCGCCCGCGGCCGGGCCAGCGGTGACATCGCCCTGGCCGTCATGTTCTACGGAGGTATCGCCGCCGGTGTGGTCATCATCAACCGGGTCGATGGCAGCCAGAGCGCCAACCTGACCAGCTACCTGTTCGGCGCCATCACGACCACCTCACGGGGGGATCTGATGGTCTTCGGCGTGCTGTCAGCGGTGATTCTCGTTGTCACCGTGACGTTGCGCCAGCGACTGTTCCTCGCGGCAGGCGATGAGGAGTATGCCCGCGCCAGCGGCCTGCCGGTCATGGCACTGAACATCACGCTCTCGGTGCTCACCGCCGTCACCGTGGTCGTCTCCATGAGGGTCGTCGGCCTCCTGCTGATCAGTGCCCTGATGATCGTGCCCAACGCCGCGGCCCAGCAGGTCGCGCGGAGCTTCCGCGCAGCGACCGTGTGGGCGGTGCTCTTCGGCGTCCTGTCCGCGGTCGGCGGCGTGGTGACCTCCTTCTATGCCGACACTGCTGCTGGTGGCACGATCGTCCTGCTGGCGATCGGAATCTTCCTGGTGATCGCGGCCGCCATGGCCCTCGTGACCGCTGCCACCGCGCACCGGCACCGGGTCGCCGAGCGCCATCCGCATGAGCACGGCCCGGGTTGTGGCCACGAGGCGATCCCCCACGATGACCATATTGACTACCTCCACGGAGACCACCGGCACGCCCCCCACGGTGGTCACTACGACGAGCACGAACGGGTGACGAGATGACCGAGACCAGACGCCGACCGACCAGACAGCAGGCCGCGGTGGCCACGGCCCTGCAGGAGATGGAGGACTTCAGCTCCGCCCAGGAACTGCACGCCCGCCTTCGGGAGACCGGCGAGACCGTCGGCCTGGCGACCGTCTACCGCACGCTGACCGGCCTCGCCGAGTCGGGTGAGGTCGACGTGCTGCGCACCGACGAGGGTGAGGCCATCTACCGCATGTGCAGCACCGGACACCATCACCACCTGGTGTGCCGCGACTGCGGGCGGGCCGTGGAGATCGAGGGACCCGCCGTCGAGCGATGGACGGACCAGGTCGCGGCCGAGCACGGTTTCAGCGACGTCGCCCACACCCTGGAGATCTTTGGCACCTGCGCCGACTGCACGCGCCGCTGATCCCTTGCCCTCCTCGCCTCCGGCAGAAGAGGTTACGTTTCGGTAACGAGTGGTTTCGTTCGGTTCTCGACGCCTCGCGGTGGCCATAGCATTCGGCGCAACCTCGGCCGACTCCTGCGGCCGGATGCCGTCTGGAGCAACGATGCTCGCTGTGCACAACCTTGAAGTGGTCTACGAGGACGTGATGCTCGCCGTCCGGGGTGCCAGCCTGTCCGTCGGGCGGGACCGGGTCGTGGCTCTCCTCGGCGCCAACGGAGCCGGCAAGACGAGTCTGCTGCGCGCGATGACCGGGCTCCTTGACGTGCACCGAGGCAAGATCACCCGGGGCGAGGTCACGATCGAGGGCCGCAGACTCAACACCGGCAACGCCTCCTCGGTGGTGCGCGCTGGCGTTGGTCAGGTGATGGAGGGGCGTCGAGTCTTCGTCGAGTTCACCGTGGAGGAGAACCTGCGAGTCGGGGGCCACACTGCCGGCGGCGCAGGCCTCGAGGAGAAGTTCGACCGCATCTACGGGATGTTCCCGGTGCTGGCCGACCGCCGCCGCACGACCGCGGGGTATCTCTCCGGTGGTGAGCAGCAGATGCTGGCCATCGGCCGGGCCATGATGTCCGACCCCGACTATCTGCTGCTGGACGAGCCCAGCCTGGGGCTGGCACCCAAGATGGTGGAGCGGATCCGGGACCTCATCGTGGAGATCAACCAGGCGGGCACGGGGATCCTGCTGATTGAGCAGAACGCCGCCATGGCTCTGTCTATCGCCCACCACGGCTATGTCATGGAGAACGGCATCACGGTGATGGACGCCTCCGCGGACACGCTCCGGGCGGACGAGGATATCCAGGAGTTCTACCTGGGGGTCGGCGCGGAGGGCACGTCCCTGCGCGATGTGAAGCACTACAAACGTCGCAAGAGGTGGCTGTCATGACCACTCCCCTGCTCACGGCCGAGGGCATCGCCCTGCGGTTCGGTGGCAACGTCGCGCTCGACGACGTCAGCTTCGACGTGCGTCCCGGCGAGCTGTTCGCCATCATCGGCCCCAACGGGGCGGGCAAGACTTCGACCTTCAACTGCATCTCCGGCGTCTACCGCCCACAGTCCGGCGACATCACCTTCCGCGGAGCGTCGTTGCTGGGCCAACGGCCCGACCGGATCGCGGCGCAAGGCATCGCCCGGACCTTCCAGAACATCGAGCTGTTCGACAACCTGTCGGTGCTGGAGAACCTCCTCCTGGGGCGCCACCACCTGATGAGGGCCCCCTGGTGGCAGGCCATGGCGTGGCAGCCCGGCACCCGTCGTGAGGAACGTGCTGCCCGGCTGGAGATCGAGCACCTCATCGAGTTCCTCGACCTCACCTCCGTCCGCCGCCACCCTGTCGGGATCCTGCCCTACGGCATCAAGAAGCGCATCGAGCTGGGCCGCGCGCTGGCGATGCAGCCCGAGCTCCTGCTGCTCGACGAGCCGGTGGCGGGCATGAATGCGGAGGAGACCGAGGACATGGCCCGGTTCATCCTCGACATCCGCACCGAGCTCGGGCTGGCCATGGTCATGGTCGAGCACGACATGCGGCTGGTCATGGACCTTGCCGACCGGGTGATGGTGATCGACTTCGGTCGGCGGATCGCCCTCGGCACCCCGCAAGAAGTGCAGCGCGACCCCGCCGTCATCGCCGCCTATCTGGGTGGGGCCACCGACGAGGTCCTTGAGTCGGCTCACCAGGAGCAGCGATGACCGAGGTCCAGCACCTGAGTCGTCAGCTGCGGGCGGCAGCGGCAGAGGTCCCGGACGTGGTCGCGCTCCGGGAGAAGCGGTATGGCCTGTGGCGCGACATCACCTGGGCGGACTACCTGCACAACACCGAGGCGATCGCCTTCGGCCTGGCCGCGCTGGGCGTCGGCCGGGGCGATCGGGTCGCGATCCAGTCCGAGAACCGACCCGAGTGGCTGTATGCCGACCTGGCCAGCGCCATGCTCCGCGCCGTGAGCGTCGGGTTCTACCCCACCAACCCGGTGGCCGAGGTCCGCTACCTGCTCACCGACTCCGGTGCCCGGGTCCTGTTCTCCGAGGACCAGGAGCAGGTGGACAAGGCCCTGGAGATCATCGACGAGATCGACAGCCTGGAGTGGGTGGTCTACCTCGACGGCCGCGGCATGGCCGACTACTCCCACGAGCGCCTGGTGTCGATCGACGAGCTGATCAGCAAGGGGGCCGAGCTGCGCGACCGGGACCCGGACGTGCTGGCCAGGGCCGATGTGGGCCGGGAGCCTGAGGACCTGGTCACGGTCATCTACACCTCGGGCACCACCGGCCCGCCGAAGGGCGCCATGCTCAGCGCCCGCAATGTCGACTTCGGCGCCGCCACCTTCGGCCGGGCACCGGGCATGTTCGGCCACCAGGGACTCCGCCAGAACGACGTGCTGGTCTCCTACCTCCCGCTCTCTCATGTGGTCGAACGGGCCATCAGCACCTGGTGCGGGGTGCGCAACCGTGGCCTCGTCCACTTCGCCGAGTCGATCGACACGGTCGTCAGTGATCTCGCGGAGGTGCAGCCCACCGTCCTGTTCGCCGTGCCCCGCATCTGGGAGAAGATCCAGGCGACGGTGACCATCAAGATGGCCAACGCGTCCTGGGTCAAACGCCGCCTGTTCGCCGCGGGACATGCGATGGGCACCAGGGCCGCCCGGCAGCAGTTGGCGGATGGCACGCCGAGCGTGCTCTCCCGCGTCCTGTTCTTCCTGTCCTGGGTGCTGGTCCACCGCAAGGTCCGTCGGCACCTGGGGCTGGCCCGGGTCCGGCACGCACTCTCCGGTGCGGCACCGATCGCCCCCGAGGTGCTGGAGTTCTTCCTCAGCATGGGGGTCCTGATCCACGAGGCCTACGGCATGACGGAGAACACGGCCGTCGCGACCTGCAGCTATCCCGGCAGGGTGCGCTTCGGCACCGTCGGCGAGGTCCAGCCGGACATTGAGCTCGTGCTGGCCGAGGACACCCACGAGGTGCTCACCCGGCACCCGGGGACCTTCCAGGGCTACTGGGGCAAGCCTGCGGCGACCGCCGAGGTGATCGACAGCGAGGGGTGGCTGCACACCGGCGACGTCGGGGAGTGGGTCGAGGAGAGCTATCTGAAGATCGTGGACCGGATCAAGGACATCATCATCACGGCCGGGGGCAAGAACATCTCGCCCAGCGAGCTGGAGAACGCGATGAAGGCCTCCCCCTACATCCGGGAGGCGGTCGTCATCGGCGACCGACGGCCCTACCTCACCGCCCTGGTCGGCATCGAGTACGACACCGTGGCCGACTGGGCCTCCCGGCAGCGCATCGAGTACACCACCTACAAGGACCTGGCGACCAGGCCGGAAACCGTCGACCTGATCTCCGGCGTGATCCACGAGGTCAACGGCAAGGTCGCCAGGGTCGAGGCCGTGCGCAAGTTCCGGATGCTGCACAAGGAGCTGGACCACGAGGACGGTGAGCTCACCGCGACGCAGAAACTGAAGCGCACCGCCTTCGCAGCGACCGTCCCCCACCTGGTGGACGACATGTATGCCGGCACCGCCGAGCACGCCGGCGCCGACCTGGGGCGGAGCGGCTGATGGCCACCGTCGCGAGCACCCTGCTGGCCGGGCTGGGAGACGGCGCCGTCTACGCCCTCATCGCCGTCAGCTTCGTCATCATCTTCCGTGCCACCGGCGTGCTGAACTTCGCCCAACCCGGGCTCCTCATCCTGGGCACCTACGTCACCTCGGTGCTGGCGGTGGACCGGGGCGTCCCCTTCTGGGTCGCCGCGGTCATCGCGGTGCTGGTGGTCGCAGCCATCTCGATGGGCATCGAGCGGGTCGCCATCCGCCCGATGATCGGCCGGCCGGTCTTCTCCACGGCCCTGGTCACCGTCGGCATCTTCATCGTGCTGCTGATCCTGGCCTTCCGGTTGTTCGCCGCCCGGGCACGGACGATCGCCGACCCCTGGCAGCTCGAGCAGTGGTGTCTGGTCCAGGGCGAGACGCTCTGCGCGGTCAGCCTGTACCAGCACCATGCGGGCAAGATCGCCGTCGTTGCCGTGGTGCTCGGCCTCCTGGGCGTGTGGCTCAGTCGCTCCCGCGTCGGGCTGGCGATGCGCGCTACCTCCCTGGACCAGGAGGCCGCGCTCGCCCAGGGCATCAACGTCGGGCGGATGTTCTCCCTGTCCTGGGCGCTCGGCGGCGGCCTGGCAGCCCTCGGTGGCATCCTGCTGGCGGCCAACGGCTCAGTCGTGCAGGCCAATGACGCGCTCTTTGCTCTCGTCGCCCTGCCTGCACTGATCCTCGGCGGCATCGACTCCCTCCGCGGGGCGGTCGTCGGCGGCCTGGTGATCGGCCTCGTCTCCGCCCTGTCCAGCACCTACCAACCGATCCACGCGCCGTGGCTCGGCCCCAACTTCGAGAATGTCGCGCCCTACCTGGTGATGATCCTGGTGCTCCTCATCCGCCCCTACGGCCTGTTCGGCACCAAGGAGGTGCAACGCCTATGACGACGGTCGCCCCCGACAGCAACCGCGCCACACAGGATGGTGCTCAGCACGGCGCGGAACGCTCCTCGACGTCCCGGCTGACGGGTCAGTCCAGGGCCCTGCGCTCTGGACCCGGGCGTGGGAAGGCTCTCCGGTCGGCCACCCGTGGACGGCCGCGCCTGTTCACCAGCTATGACCAGGACTCGGCGCTGCTCAATACCTCGGCCAAGCGTTGGTGGACCCTGGCGGCCATCAGCATTTTCCTCGTCCTGCCGTTCTGGCTGACGCGCGATCTGAGCCATCTCCTCTCGGTCGCGATGGTCATGGCGATCGCCGGCGTCGGACTGAACCTGCTCACCGGCTACGCCGGTCAGATCTCGCTGGGTCACCCCTTCTTCATGGCGCTGGGGGCCTACACCGGGGCGGTCGTCGCCGGGGTGCCTGGCTCGATCGTCATCGGCTGGGAGTTTGACCTCTCGATCGCCTTGGTTCTGGCCGCCGTGATCCCGGGTCTGGTCGGGCTCGTGGTCGCCCCACTCGCCACCCGGGTCCGTGGTCTCTACCTCGCGGTCCTCACGCTGGGTCTGCTGATGCTCGGCGAGCAGCTGTTCAAGCAGTGGGCCAGCGTCACCGGTGGCTCCGGTGTCGGTCGCGCCGGGGCGGTCCCCGTCCTGTTCGGCAACGACCTCGAGCGCACGTATGCCGTGGGGCCACTTCTCATTGCGCCCCACGTCTCGCTCTATCTGCTCTGTCTCACCCTGCTCGTGGTCCTGGCCGTCGCGGCCCGCAACCTGGCGCGCAGCCGCACGGGGCGCGCCTTCGCCGCGGTGCGTGACCGGGACATCGCCGCCGAGGTCATGGGCGTCAACCTGTTGCGCACCAAGACCCTGGCGTTCGTGTTGTCCAGCGCCTATGCGGGCGTGGCCGGCTGCCTGTTCGCCATCCTCATCGGCCGGGTGGCCCCGGAGCAATGGAACATCCTGATGGCCATCAACCTCCTGGCCATCGTGGTGATCGGTGGGGTGGCCACCATCTCCGGCACGCTGATCGGTGCCGCCTTCGTCGTGCTGCTTCCCCGGATCCTGGAGTGGCTCGCCCCGTGGTTGCCGTTCGTCTCCACCGGCAGCGGTGGCCTGATCACCGTCTTCCAGCTCGAGTCGATCCTGTTCGGCGCGCTGATCGTGCTCTTCCTCATCCTTGAGCCACGGGGGCTCTTCGGCCTGTGGCACCGGGTCCGCACCTACTTCGCCACCTGGCCCTTCAGCTATTAACCCAGCCAACCCACCGCACAAAGGAGTGCAGACATGTCACAGCGCACCACCCCACGAAGGTTGCTCGCCGCAGCAGCAGCCACCGGCCTGATCCTCAGCGCCTGCACCGCAGTCGATGAGGACCCGGACACCGACGATGAGGCGATCGCCGCGGAGGAGCCAGATGCCCCCGCGGACGATGAGCCCTCAGACGAGGACACCACAGACTCCTCCGACAGCACCGACGACGCCGAGGACACCGAGGACCCGGCCGCCGGAGGTGACATCACCACTGGCGACGGTGTCACCGAGGAGGCCTGCCCGGAGGCCGTGAACCCCGACAACGGCTGCATCTACCTCGGCGTCCTGTCCGACCTCACCGAGGGGCCGTTCGCCGCCCTCGCCGTGCCGATCACCGACGCCCAGCGCGCCTACTGGGCACAGGTCAACGAGGCCGGTGGCATCGCCGGCTTCGACGTCGACATCGACACCTACACCCGAGACACCAAGTACCAGCCGGCAGAGCACGCCGCGGCCTACCAACAGATCGAGCCCAACATCCTGGCGATCGCGCAGAGCCTGGGCACGGTGAACACCGAGTCGGTGTTGAGCGACATGGACGCCAACGACATTGTCGCCGTGCCTGCCTCCTGGTGGTCCGGCTACGCCTTCTCGGAGAACGACCACGGCCTGATCATGGAGACCGGCTACTCCTACTGCGTCGAGGCGATGGTGGGTCTGGACTGGTACGGCGAGAGCCACGGCGAGATCACCTCGATCGCTGCCGTCGGCTACCCCGGCGACTACGGTGGCGACTCCGCCGCTGGCGCCCAGCTCTGGGCCGAACAGAACGGCGTGGACGACGTCACCGTCATCCCGACCGGCCCCAACCAGGTGACTGGCGGGCAGGACGCCGTCGTGTCGGCCGTCATGGCTGCGCAGCCGGACGTCGTGCTGCTGGCCGTCGGACCGGCGGAGAACGCCGAGATCGTCGGCAAGCTGGCCGGTGGCGGCTTCACCGGCCGGTTCCTGGGCTCGCTGCCCACCTGGAACCCGGCCCTGCTGGAGAGCGCCGCCGCACCGGCGCTCGTCGGTCTCTACAACCACCTCGCCCCCACCGAGCAGTGGGACGGCACCAGCGCCGGCACCGAGGCGATGAAGGCCTCCCTGGACGGCGAGCTGCCGGCCAACGGTGGTTACATCATCGGCTGGGTCATGAACTACCCGATGCACGCACTGCTGGAGAAGGCTGCCGACAGCGGCGACCTGACGCGCGCCGGGGTGCGGGCCGCCATGGACGGACTCGAAGTCGACTTCGACGGCATGGCCGAGGCGATCACCTACGGAGGCGAGGGCGCTGAGGTGGCGGTCAGCGGCCTGATCGTCGGCACCCCGAACGCCGAGGCACCACTTGGCATCGAGACGACCAACGAGTTCTTCTCGGGTCCCAGCTTCGAGGCGATCGGCTACGACCAGGCCTGCTCGGCCAGCAGCTGAGGCGCCCTGAGCCCCAGTTCGTGCCGGGAGCCCGTCACGGTCGTGACCGTGGCGGGCCTCCCGGTCTCAGCCCGGAGCGTCCACGGCGCCGCCGTAGCGCCGGTCGCGTGAAGCATAGGTCTCGATGGCCCGCCACAGGTCGCGCCGGTCATAGTCGGGCCAGAGAACGTCCTGGAAGACCATCTCGGCATAGGCGCTCTGCCACAGCAGGAAGTTGGACGTCCGCTGCTCCCCCGAGCTGCGGACGAACAGGTCCACATCCGGCACCTCCGGATGGTAGAGGTAACGACCAATCGTGCGCTCGTCGATCCCCCGCGCAGAGAGCCGCCCGTCACGCACGTCCGCCCCGATCTGTCGCACGGCATCAGCCACCTCGGCCCGGCCCCCATAGTTGACGCAGAAGTTCAGCGTGATCACCTCGTTGCCACGTGTCTGCCGCTCGGCCTGCTCGAGCTCGGAGATCACCGACTTCCACAGGCGCGGGGTGCGCCCCGACCAGAGCATCCGCACCCCCCAGCTGTCGAGCTGGTCCCGCCGCCGGTGGATCACATCCCGGTTGAAGCCCATCAGGAAGCGGACCTCCTCGGGGCTGCGGCGCCAGTTCTCGGTCGAGAAGGCATAGGCCGAGAGGCACTGCACCCCGATGTCGATCGCGCCCGCGACCACGTCAAGCAGTGAGGCCTCCCCGGCCTCATGGCCCTGCGTGCGCTTGAGCCCACGCTGGTTGGCCCACCGGCCGTTGCCGTCCATGACGATCGCGACGTGCCGTGGCACCAGTTCCCGCGGGATCTCCGGTGGGCGGGCACCGCTGGGGTGCGGGAACGGGCGGACCGGCGCCGTCACTGGACGCGCTCCACGAGCCGCAGGGAGCGGACTCCACGCTCCAGGTGCCAGTGGACATGTGCTGCCGCCAGCTTGCTGGCCTCCCTGCGGTGCTTGGCCTCGCTGGCATCAGCCAGCACCCAGTCACCGCTGAGCAGGGCAGCCATCAGCTCCAGGGTCTGCGGTGCCGGCGCCGCACAACCCGGCGGTCGGCAGACAGGGCACACTGACCCCCCGGAGGCCACATCGAAGGCCCGGTGCGGTCCCTCTGCACCGCACCGGGCGCAGTCGTGGAAGCTGGCGGCCCAGCCGGCGATCGCCATCGAGCGCAGCAGGTAGGAGTCGAGCACCAGCCCGGCCTCGTGACTGCTCGCAGCGAGTGAGCTCAGGGCACCGGCGAGCAGCACGAACTGCTGGACCGCGGGCTCACCCTCATCGGTCAGTCGGTCACAGGTCTCGAGCATCGCGCTGGCCGCGGTCCAGGCCTCATAGTCACGAGCGATCGCGTCACCGTAGGACGCCAGCGACTCGGCCTGGGTGACCGTGTCCAGGTTGCGGCCCTCGTAGCACTGCAGGTCCACGACCATGCCCGGCTCGAGTCGCGCCCCGAACTTGGACCTGGTGCGGCGCACCCCCTTGGCCACGGCGCGGATCTTGCCCCGCCCGCGGCTGAGGAGGGTGACGATGCGGTCGGCCTCCCCGAGGTTGTGGGTGCGCAGCACGATGGCGGCATCCCGATAGAGCGGCATGACCCCAGTCTCCCACTCTGCCGCCAAGACCCCCTCACATCTGCGTGCCGGTGCCCGTCGTGTCGCAGCCGGATGAGCCACGCCCCTTGCGTCAGTGCGACACCTGTTCTAGTGTCGAACACATGTCCGTTGCACTGCAGGGATCGCTCCTCGACCAGGTCAACGACGTGGGACTGCGGTCCCTCGCCGGGGCCGTTCAACGCACGACGCTCAGCGCGGGTGCCTGGGTGGACATCCGGCCCGGCTGGGTCACCGGCTCCGACGAGTTGTTCACCCGGCTCGCCCTCGGCGGGTCGGCCGGCGTGCAGTGGCGCGGTGAGCGCCGCGTGATGTGGGACTCCGAGGTCGACACTCCGCGCCTGCTGCGCTTCTATGACGAACACGAGGAACTGCCCGACCCCGTGCTCACCCGGGCCCGTGATGACCTGAGCACGCACTATGGCCCCGAGTTGGGTGAGCCGTTCCGCACCGCCGGCATGTGTCTCTATCGCGACGGGCGGGACAGTGTCGCCTGGCACGGCGACCGGTTCGGTCGGGGCAACAGCCAGGACACCATGGTTGCCATCGTCTCCATCGGCGCTCCCAGGGCCCTGCTGCTCCGACCCAACGGAGGCGGCGCCGGCCGCACCATCCGCCGGGTGATCGGTCACGGTGACCTGCTAGTGATGGGCGGCTCGTGTCAACGCACCTGGGAGCACGCCGTGCCCAAGACGGCCAAGCCAGTGGGGCCCCGCATCAGCATCCAGTTCCGCCCGCGCGGGGTCCGCTAGCCGGACCTCCCGCTCGCGACCCCAGCGAGCTCCTGGCACGCCGCGAGGTCGCACGATCGGTGATCACCCGCGTCTCCCCGAGGACGCACGATCGGGGATCACCCGCGTCTCCCCGAGGACGCACGATCGGGGATCACCCGCGTCTCCCCGAGGACGCATGATCGGTGATCACCCGTGCGCCAGCAGCTCGCGCACCTCACGGGCCGACTCGGCCACCAGCGCACGCGCGGCCAGGTCCTGCAGACCGGCCAGGGCAACCCCGCGCAGGGCGTCCTTGACGGCCGGGACGGAGGCAGCCGTGGCGCTGAGCTCGGTGACCCCGAGGCCGACCAGCAGCCGGGCCAGCCCGGGATCGCTGGCCGCGTCACCGCACAGGCACACCTCAACGCCCTCTGCGACTCCGGTCGCGATGCCTTGGATCAGTTGCAGCACAGCGGGGTCCGCTACATCTGCCAGAGCGCCGAGGGCGGGGTTCCCACGCTCGGCCGCGAGGGTGTACTGCACCAGGTCGTTGCTCCCGATGCTGACGAAGTCCAGCAGCGTCGACAGCGCCTCCGGCCGCAGTGCCGCAGCCGGGACCTCCATCATGATGCCAACCTCGAGGGCGTCCGGACGTCCGTCCGGCAGGCGACCACCAGCTTCGTCCAACCGGGCCAGGGCCCACTCGACCTCCTCGACAGTGCTGACCATCGGGAACATCACGCGGACCCGACGCTCCCGTGCCACCCGACAGATCGCCTCGAGCTGGTCCACCAGCAGGGTCGAGTCGTCCCGGAAGGCCCGCACACCGCGCTGGCCCAGGAACGGGTTGGCCTCGACGGCCATGGGGTGGAAGGGCAACGGCTTGTCCCCGCCGACGTCCCACGTGCGGATGGTGATCATGGCCCCGGACAGCTCTTCGGAGATCCGCTCGAAAGTCTGGACCTGCTCGGCGACGCTCGGGGCGGTGCTGTGCGCGGCGAACAGAGCCTCGGTGCGCACCAGGCCGGAGCCGTCAGCCCCTGAGGTGGCGGCGAGCGAGGCCTCCCCGAGGTGGGCGATATTGGCCTTGACCAGCACCTCGTGCCCGTCCAGCGTCACAGCGGGCTCATGAGCGGCGCGGAGCATGCGACGACGGGCGCTGACCCGATCCGCGAGCAACGCCTCGAACTCTCCACGGGTCTCCAGGTCCGGGTCGATCTCCAGGCGACCCGACCGCGCGTCGAACGCGACGAGCGTCCCCTCCGGCAGGCCCTCCGCCGCACGCGCACCCGTCAGCACCGGGAGTCCCCGCGCCCGAGCCAGCAACACTCCGTGCCCCGTGGCACCACCACCGATCGTGATCACACCCAGGGTCTGCCGGGGATCGAGCAGCACGGCGGTGGCCGGGTCCAGCTCGGACACCACCAGCACACCCGCCCCGTCCCGGGAGCCCGGAGCGGCTCCCGTGAGCGCTCGGAGCAACCGCTCCCCCACGCTGGTGACGTCCGCACCCCGCTCACGCTGATAGGGGTCTGCCAGTGTGTCGAACTCGTCCCGCAGCTCGGCCACGCGAGCTGACAACGCCTCGGGCGCGCTCTGCCCGGAGCGTATGCCGTCCCGCACCGGAGCCTCCAGGCTCGGGTCCTCGAGCATGGCCAGGTGTGCCTCGAAGACCGCTGCCTCCGCTGTGCCGACCTGCTGGGTCGTGCGCGCCACCAGGTCGGTGAGCTCCTGTCGGGTCCTCCCCAGTGCGAGGTCGAGGGCCGCGAGCTCCTCGGCCTGGCCATCCTGGTGGTAGTCGTCCAGGCTCACGGGCTGCTCCGGTCGCACGACCGGGCCGACCGCAGCCTCCAGGGCGTAGGTGGGACCCGTCGTGGCATCGTGCCGCGCCGGAGCCGGATCGGCAGCAGGCTCCGGCGCCTCCAGGTCACCGAAGCCCGACCGGGCCAGGTCCTCGAGGGCGTCGAGGAGGTCCGCGGCCCCCTCGCCAGCCGCCACCACCTCGATGCGGTGTCCCCGCCGGGCATCGAGGGTGGCGATGCCGGTGAGGCTGCGACCGTCAACGGGCCCCTTGCCGGTGTCGAGGTTGTGCACCCGCACCTGGAGCCCCGGGTGTCTGGCCACCTCGCGGACGAAACGCGCCGCGGGCCGGGCGTGCAGGCCGTGCGGCGCCGTGACCGGCAGTTCCCTGCTGACCCCGGTCTGCCCGCCCCTGCCCGAGGCGCGCAGGTGCTCCGCGTCGTCAGGCTCCGGCGGCGCTGATACGGGCTCAGGGTGTCCCTGTCCGGCCCCCAGGTGCTGGGCCTTGGCCACCAGACCCTGCTCTGCCTCCCTCGCGGCGGTCACCAGGTCCGCACCTGCCCCAGCGGCCACGGCGGCCGCCACGAGCCCCTCGACCAGCGGGGCCCCGGACACCCGGACTCGCTCGGCCAGCTCGGGGTCGACGAACTCCAGCGCCATCTCCGCTGAGAGCACCGCGCTGCCCAGATCGAGCAGCACCAGCACGCCGTCGCCGCTGTCTGCCTCGGTGATCGCCTCGGAGACGGCAGCAGCGTCGGTGCCGAAGGTCTGTGCGTCCAGGCCCGCCGCGACCAGGATGGCAGGACGGTGCTCGGGGTCGGTCATCTCGCCGGCCAGTGCCATCGCCGCCTCGGCCAGAGCACGGCTGTGGCTGACCACCACGATCCCGATCACGAGTCAGGCCAGGCTGCGAGCAGCGGACTCGATCAGCAGGGTCGAGCTGGTCGCGCCCGGGTCGATATGGCCGCGGCTGCGCTCCCCGAGATAGCTGGCCCGTCCCTTGCGGGCGATCAGGTCCTTGGTGGCGTCGCGACCCCGCGCTGCCGCGTCCGCCGCAGCCCGCAGCGCCCCCGCCAGGTCACTCCCGGCACCGACAGCCTCGTCGAAGGCGTCCAGGGCCGGCGACCACGCGTCATACATGGTCTTGTCGCCGGTCTCTGCCTTGCCCCGCGCCAGGATGCCCTCCACGCCCGCCCGCAGGCCAGCGCCCACCTCGGCCGCCCCGGCCTCCGCGACGTCGGCGAAGGCGCCGGCCATGCGCAGGAAGAAGGTGCCATAGAGCGGCCCGCTGGCGCCACCGACGTTGCTGACCAGGCTCATGCCGACCTTCTTGAGGTAGGCGTCGATGGCCGAGAACTCCTCGGCGCCGGCCAACTCCGCGGCCTTGACCATCCCGCGGTTCATGTTGCTGCCGTGGTCAGCGTCGCCGATCGCGCGGTCCAGGTCGGTCAGGTAGTCCGCCTGCTCACTGACCACGCTGGCATAGTCTGCGATCCACTCGGTGAAGGACTGCAGGTTCGCCACGTTCAGACCCCCCAGCGCAGGCCGGGGGTGTTCACGGGCGCGTCCCACAGCCCGACGAGGTCGTCGTCGGCGCGGAGCAGCGTGACCGAGCAGCCGGCCATCTCCAGGCTGGTGATGTAGTTGCCGACCAGGTTGCGCGCCACGGTGACACCGGACTTCTCCAGGATCTGGGCGACCTCGTGATACATCAGGTAGAGCTCGAGCAGCGGGGTGCCGCCCATCCCGTTCATCATCACGATCGCCCCCGTGTCGCCGGTGAAGTCCAGGTCGGCCAGGACCGGCTCGAGGAGCATCTCGGCGACCTCCTTGGCCGGCGCCATCGGCATCCGCTTCCGGCCGGGCTCACCGTGGATGCCGATGCCGACCTCCATCTCGTCCTCGGCCAGGTCGAAGGTTGGCTTGCCGGCGGCCGGCACCGTGCACGAGGTCAGCGCCATGCCCATGGAGCGACCGCTCTCAGCGACCTGGGTGGCCAGCGCCGCGCAGTCGGCCAGGGAGCGGCCCTCCTCGGCCGCCGCGCCCACGATCTTCTCCAGCAGGACGGTGGTGCCGACCCCGCGACGACCCGCGGTGTAGAGGGAGTCCTGGACCGCCACGTCGTCATCGACCACGACGGACTGGACCTCGGTCCCGGCCTCGGCCGCCGCAAGCTCGGCAGCCATCTCGAAGTTCATCACGTCGCCGGTGTAGTTCTTCACGATGTGCAGCACCCCGGCACCGCCGTCGACCTGCTTGGTCGCGGCCATCATCTGGTCCGGCACGGGCGAGGTGAAGACCTCTCCGGCGCAGGCGGCGTCCAGCATGCCGAGCCCGACCAGGCCACCGTGCATCGGCTCGTGACCTGAGCCACCACCGGACACCAGACCGACCTTGCCCGCACGGATCGGGTCCCTGCGGTAGACGACCCTGTTCTCAAGGTCCACCCGGAGCCTGTCGGGGTGGGCCGCAGCCATGCCCCGCAGTGCCTCGACGACAACGTCCGCGGGGTCGTTGATCAGTTTCTTCATGCCCCCAGCCAACCACCGAACGGGCCTGCCCACCAGAGGGGCGAGGGGACGCGGGCCGTCGAGGCGACTGGCGCCGGTCTAGTCTCCCTGGGCCAGCAGCGGCAGCAGGGTGTACTCGACGTTGTTGCCGTCGACCTCGGTGACCTCGAGCTCATAGCGGTCGTAGTCACCCTGGGGCCCGCTCATCTGCACCTCACAGGTCAGGCTCGCGCCGACCTCCGCAGCCAGTCCCTCCGGGCAGTCGACCGAGGTCACCGACAGGCCGTGAGCCTCGGCCTCCTCCGTGATCGTCGCCTCCAGGTCCTCGGTGGAGATCTCCTTGGAGCACCCACCGAGCAGCAGGGCGAGAGCCACTCCCGCCCCGAGCACCGCACCACGACGCACCATCATGTCCTGCCTCTCCCGACGTCCAACGAGCCGTGCCCGGCCAACCCCACCACGCGGCATACCCGATCGACAAACTCAGAAACCGAGCCGCTGCAGCTGCTTGGGGTCCCGCTGCCAGTCCTTGGCGACCTTGACGTGCAGGTCCAGGAAGACCTTGTGGCCGATGATCTGCTCGATGCCGACCCTGGCCCGGGCGCCGACCTCCCGCAGCCTGGACCCGCCGCGCCCGATGATGATCGCCTTCTGGCTGGGGCGCTCCACGAAGATGTGGACGCGCACGTCGGTCAACGGGCGGCCCTCAGGACGGTCTACGCGCGGGACGACCTCGTCCACCACGACGGCCAGCGAGTGGGGCAGCTCGTCACGCACGCCCTCCAGGGCTGCCTCACGCACCAGCTCAGCGATCATCACGATCGTCGGCTCGTCGGTCAGCACGTCGTCCGGGTAGAGCTTCGGTGAGGCCGGGAGATAGGACGCCAGCACGTCGGCCACGTCCTCGACCTGATCGCCGCGGGCTGCTGAGCAGGGCACGATCGCGTCCCAGGTCCCGAGCTGGTCGATGGCGATGAGGTGCTCGGCCAGGCGTTGCTTGTCGACCGCGTCGGACTTGGTCGCCAGCGCGACCACGGGCACCCGACGGGCCCGCTGCAGCTCGGCGAGGTCGCGCGCGATGAAGGTGTCACCAGGCCCGGGCCGCTGGTCGGCGGGCAGGCAGAAGGCGATGACGTCGACATCCAGCAACGTCTCCCGGACCAGGTCGTTGAGGCGCTGCCCGAGCAGGGTGCGAGGCCGGTGCAGCCCCGGGGTGTCCACCAGAATCAGCTGGTAGGCATCGGTCGTGCGAATGCCCCGGATCGCGTGGCGCGTGGTCTGCGGTTTGCTGGAGGTGATCGCCACCTTCTGCCCCACCAGGGCGTTGGTCAGGGTCGACTTGCCCGCGTTGGGGCGGCCGATGACGCAGGCAAAGCCGGCGTGGTATGCCGAGGGCTCGGTGGGCTGTCGAACCGCGCCCTCATCCTCGGTGGGGTGATTCTGGGGCTGGCTCACTGGGCGTCCTCCGACTGCCGATCGGAGCCACCGGGCGTGGCGGACTCCTCGTCCTCATGGTGCTCTGACTCGACCCGCTCGACCAGGAGGGTCGCCACGCGCCGCCGCCGCCCGGCCATGCGCTCGGCCGTGAGGCGCAGCCCGGCCACCTGCGCCGAGGACCCCACGATGGGCACCATCCCGATCTGGGCGGCCAGCAGTCCCCCGACGGAGTCGACGTCCTCGGTCTCGATCTCGACGTCGAACATCTCGTTGAGGTCGTCCACAGGCATCGTCGCCGGCACCCGGACGGTGCCGTCCTCGAGGGTCTCCACCTCCACGACGTCACGGTCGTACTCGTCGGTGATCTCCCCGACAATCTCCTCGAGGATGTCCTCGATGGTGATCAGTCCGGCGGTCCCGCCGTACTCGTCGATCACGATGGCGATGTGCAGCCGGTCGCGCTGCATCTCCCGCAGCAGCCCGTCGACCGACTTGGACTCGGGGATCCGTTGGACCGGGCGCATCAGCTCGGTGACCGCGTCCCTGCTGTTCTCGGCGTTGGCGTTGACAGCGCGGGCGACATCCTTGAAGTAGAGGATGCCCAGCACGTCGTCGGTGCCTTCGCCGATGACCGGGATGCGGCTGAAGCCCGAACGCAGGAAGAGTGACATGGCCTGCCGGAGGGCGCGGTCCTGCCGGATCGAGACCATGTCCGGCCGGGGCACCATCACCTCGCGCGCCACCGTGTCGCCGAGCTCGAAGATGGAGTGGATCATCTCGCGCTCACCGGCCTCGATCACCGAGCTCTCCCCGGCCAGGTCGAGCAGGTCGCGCAGCTCGGCCTCACTGGCGAACGGTCCCTCGGCGAACCCGCGGCCGGGAGTGACCGCGTTGCCGAAGAGCACGAGCACCTTGGCCAGTGGCCCCAGCAGCA
Organism: Ornithinimicrobium murale; assembly: GCF_003352835.1. Classification (GTDB taxonomy): domain Bacteria; phylum Actinomycetota; class Actinomycetes; order Actinomycetales; family Dermatophilaceae; genus Ornithinicoccus; species Ornithinicoccus muralis. The sequence goes on from NZ_QLVD01000010.1 coordinate 137,041, forward strand.
CGCGCAGCACCCGGATGACCGGCGCGGACATCAACGCCACCTTCTCGACGTGCTGGCGCCCCAGCGTCCTGGGTGAGACCCCCACGACGACGAAGGAGATGACAGTCATGATGCCCACCGCGATCAGCGCGGTGCGCCAGTGGCTGTCGGTCTGGGTGTCGACAGCGACCGTGACCGCGACGGCGGTGACGGCCTCGGCCAGCACCCGGGTGAAGGCGGCCACGGCCAGGTAGGGGGCCGGTTCGGCGACGATCCTGGAGAGGGCGTCGGCACCGCGCTGGTCCTCCTCCTGTAGGTGCTCGGCCCGGTGGCGGGAGACCCGCAGCAGCGCGGTCTCACTCGCGGAGAGGAGGAAGGCGACGAGGGTCGCCAGAACGGCGACAACGATCAGCGTGATCAACGGTGCGCTCCGGGGTTCACTGCTCGGCGCGGGCGCCGGGTGCCGCCGTGGTGGTGCGGCCCCGCTGAGCCAGGTAGGTCAGCAGCAGCGTGCGCTGCAGCTCGAACATCTCGCGCTCCTCGTCGGGCTCGGCGTGATCGAAGCCGAGCAGGTGCAGGATCCCGTGCGTGGTCAGCAGCAGGATCTCGTCCGCGACGCTGTGTCCAGCCTCCTTGGCCTGCCTGCGCGCCACCACAGGGCACAGCACGACATCGCCCAGCACCCCATCGGTCGTCTCGGTGTCCGAGCCGGGACGCAGCTCGTCCATCGGGAAGCTCATCACGTCGGTCGGTCCGGGCAGGTCCATCCACTGCACGTGCAGGGCCTCCATGGCTGACTCGTCGACCAGGGTGATCGCCAGCTCGGTGCGCGGGTGGACCCGCATCTGGTCGAGCACATAGCGACCCAGGTCGTGCAGCTCCTGTTCCGTGACGGGCGGGGGCACCTCGCCGGACTCGTTGAGGACCTCGATGCTCACCGGCCACTCTCCCCGGCCCGCGGGTCGGTCTGCTCCGAGCCGACCTCACCGCTGTCCTGTCCTGGCCGCCCGGCGCGTCCAGTGTCCGTCGACCGGCCCCGTCGCACGGGTCGGCCCGACCCACCGGACCGCTGTCGCTCGTGGCCCTGCTGGTCGGCATCGTGCCTGCCGTAGGCCTCGACGATCGAGCTGACCAGCCGGTGCCGGACGACGTCAGCGCTGGTCAGTGTCGCAAAGTGGATGTCCTCGACATCAGCCAGGATGTCGCGCACCACCCGGAGGCCCGAGCTGGTGCCAGTGGGCAGGTCGACCTGCGTCACGTCGCCGGTTACGACCATCTTGGAGCCGAAGCCGAGCCGGGTGAGGAACATCTTCATCTGCTCCGCCGAGGTGTTCTGGGCCTCGTCGAGGATGATGAACGCATCGTTCAGGGTACGGCCCCGCATGTAGGCCAGGGGCGCCACCTCGATGGTGCCAGAGGCCATCAGCCGCGGGATCGAGTCCGGATCCACCATGTCGTGCAGCGCGTCATACAGCGGCCGCAGGTAGGGGTCGATCTTGTCGTTGAGGGTCCCCGGGAGGAATCCCAGGCGCTCGCCCGCCTCGACCGCGGGACGGGTCAGGATGATGCGGTTGACCTGTTTGGCCTGGAGAGCGGCCACGGCCTTGGCCATCGCCAGATAGGTCTTGCCGGTGCCGGCCGGGCCGATGCCGAAGACGACCGTGTGCTGGTCGATCGCGTCGACGTAATGCTTCTGGTGCAGCGTCTTGGGACGGATGGTGCGGCCGCGGTTGCTGATGATGTTCATCGTCAGCACGTCGGCGGGCCGTTCGGCCGAAGCGCTCCGCAGCATCCCGATCGAGCGCTCGACCGCGTCGCGGTTCAGCGGCTGCCCGGCGGTGGCGATCACCACCAGTTCGTCGATCAGTCGCTCGATGATCGCCACGTCTTCGGAAGGTCCGGCGAGCCGGAACTCGTTGCCCCGCACCAGCACATCCACGTGCGGGAACGAGCGCTCCATCGTCTTGAGCAACTCGTCGCGCGGCCCCAGCAGGGCCGCCATCGAGGTCTCGGGGGGGATGACCACCGTGTGCGTGGGTGCGTGGCTCCCCTCGCCTGGCGTGGTCTCGGTCGGTTCGGTGGCCGGGGTGGCGGCGTTGGCCGTCCCCGGATGGTGAGGCTCTGTCATCAGGGCCCCGAGTCTAGCCCTGACCGGGCCCTACCGGCCCGAGCTTTTGCGCCCCCAGCACGTGGACGTGCACGTGGAAGACCTCCTGGCCGGCGTCAGCACCCACATTGCTCACCACCCGATAGCCGCTCTCCTCGATGCCCTCGAGCCGAGCGACCTCCCGGGTCGCGGTGAACAGCTCGGCCACACTGGCGGGATCGTCAGCGGCCATCTGACCCAGGGTGTCCTCGTGAGACTTGGGGATGACCAGCACGTGCACCGCGGCCCGCGGAGTGATGTCCCGGAAGGCCAGCACGGTGTCGGTCTCATAGACCGTGTCGTTGGGGATCTCCCCCGCGACGATCTTGCAGAACAGGCAGTCGTTCGAAGTCGGCATGCACCCAACGGTAGCCGGGCCGCGGGCACGTCAGCAGTGGGCCGGGCTGTGTGTCACGCCGGGCGGGACCGGGCCGAGGTGGCGAGCGCCGCCAGCCCGGCCGCCACCGAGGCCACCGCCACCGCGAGGAAGGCGGTGTGCACCGACCCGGCATGCAGCGCCGTGAACACCGCGCCGACCACCGCGAGCACGACGGCGGAGGCGAGGGCCTCACTCACCTGCAGTGAGGACGAGTTGCGGCCGAGGACGGCCGGGGCGGACAGTCGCATCGTCAGCAGGGACGTGGTGGGGTAGGCGATCCCGACACCTGCCTGTGTCAGGCCCCAGACCACGAGCACGGTCCAGCCCGGCCAGTCCAGCGCGATGGCGGCCACCAGGAGGCTCAGCCCGAGCAGGGTGATCGAGGTGCCGATGACCATGACCCGCACCCGGTCCACCGTGTCGTTCAACCGACCCTGCAACCAGGACCCACCCGCCCAGGTGACGGCCCCGACAGCGAGCGCCGCACCGGCCTCGGCCGGGCTGTAGCCGTGCAGATCCTGCAACATCAGTGGCAGGTAGGCCTCCGCGGCCATGAATGACGCACCGATCGCGCCGCGTGCGGAGATCACCGAGGGCAGGCCGCGGCCCAGGGTGAACGTGCCCGGCGGCATGAGCCGCCAGGCGGCCACACCGAGGGCGATGGCGAACGGCAGACCGACCAGCACGTCTCGGCCTGAGATCTGCTCGCCCCCGAGGTTCAGCACGCCGACGCTGGCTGCTGCGAGCACCGCCCACAGAATCGTGCTCACCCCCAGGTAGGGAGCATCCTCGCTCGGCGCGGTGTCTCTGAGGGCTGGCAGCAGCACGGCCAGGCTGACCAGCACGAGGGGGACGACACTCAGGAAGACCCACCGCCAGCCCGCGTGCTCGACCATCAGCCCGGTCAGGACGGGGCCGACCAGGCCGGGCAGCACCCAGGCCGCGGCGAGGAGGGAGAACATCCGCGGTCGCAGTTCATCCGGGATCCCCTGGGCGATGACCACGTAGATCGCGACGGTCGCCATGCCGGTGCCCAGTCCCTGCAGCCCCCGCGCCAGCACGAACAGCTCCATGCTGGGGCTGAGGCCCGCGGCGAGGAGTCCGCAGGCGAACGTTGTCGACCCGACGAGCAGGACCGCACGCGGACCGGATCGGTCCGACCACCAGCCTCCCAGGATCATCCCGATGACGCTGGCGGCGATGGTGGCGCCGAAGGCCAGGGCATAGAGCCCCAGACCATCCAGGGCGCGCGCCACCGTGGGCATCGCGGTCCCGACGGCGATGTACTCGATAGCGAACAGCGAGATCAGCGTCGTGGTCCCGATCGCGACCGGTCGGTTGTCGGGGGTGAGGAGCGAGCGGCGGGGTGAGGGGACTGAGTCGTTCGTCAGGCCCATCGCGACCGGCCGCTGAGCAGGGCGATCGCTGCGGCTCCGGCCGTCGAGGTGCGCAGGACGGTGTCGCCGAGCCGCACCGAGCGGGCACCGGCTGCCACCAGCGCGGCGGTCTCCTCCGAGCTGATGCCGCCCTCCGGACCGACCACCAGCAGCACCACGCCACTGGCGGGCAGCTCCACCCCGACCAGCGGGTCGGTGGCCTCCTCGTGCAGCACCAGCGCCAGGTCGGCCTGACGGACGCGCTCCACGAGGGCGCTGCGATCGACGAGTGGTGCAACGGTGGGCACCCGGGCGCGCCGGGCCTGTTTGGTGGCGGCGCGCACCGTGCGCTCCCACTTGGCGTGTGCCTTGCCGGCCCGCTCACCACGCCAGACGACGACGCTGCGGGAGGCGGCCCACGGCACGACCTCATCGACTCCCAGTTCGGTGCCGATCTCGATGGCGAGCAGGTCGCGGTCTCCCTTGGCGAGTGCCTGGACCAGGGTGAAGCGCGGCTCCGGAGCGGGTTGGTCACGAATGTCACCCGCGACCAGCTCGAGCTCCCCACGGCCGACCGCTGACACCCGTCCCCGGACCAGCCGTCCGCTGCCGTCCGCTACCAGGATCTCCTCGCCGGTCGTCAGGCGGGTCACCGTCGCCGCATGTCTGCCCTCGGGACCGTCGAGACGGACCGTGTCGCCGACAGCGACGGCGCCCAACACCCCGTCAGCAACGAAGAACAGGGGCGCGCTCACCGCGCCGAGAAGGCTTCCTTGAGCTTGCCGAGGAAGCCGTTGTTGGCCGGGGCCAGGCGGCCCTCGGGGCGGGACTCCCCACGCTTCTCGGCCAGCTGGGCCAGGAGATCCCGCTGGGTGTCATCGAGCTTGGTCGGCACGCGCACGTCCAGGTGGACGATCAGGTCGCCGCGTCCCGAACCACGCAGGTGAGTGACGCCCTGCTCGGGGAGGGTGACGGTGTCCTGGGGCTGGCTGCCGGCCTGGAGGTCCACCTCGGTGGGACCGTCGAAGGTCTCCACCGAGAGCGTGGCACCCAGGGCGGCCGCGGTCATCGGCACCTGCACCGAGCAGTGCAGGTCGTCACCGCGGCGCCGGAAGGTCTCGTGCGGGCGCACCGCGATCTCGACGTAGAGGTCGCCGGGAGCACCGCCGCCGGGGCCGACCTCGCCCTCGGCGGCCAGCTGGATCCGGGTGCCGGAGTCCACACCACCGGGCACCTTGATCTTCAGGTCGCGCCGGGCGCGGATGCGGCCCTCGCCCGCGCAGTCGACACACGGCTGCTCGATGATCTCCCCGAAGCCACGGCAGTCCGGGCACGGGCGGGTGGTCATCACCTGACCGAGGAAGGAACGCTGCACCGACTGGACCTCACCGCGGCCGGCGCAGCTGGCACAGGTGCGGGTGCCGGTGCCGGGTTGGCTCCCCGAGCCGGTGCAGGTGGCACAACGGGTGGCCGTGTCGATGACGACGGTCTCCTGCCCACCGAAGACGGCAGTGCGCAGGTCGATGTCCAGTCGCACCAGGGCGTCCTGGCCGCGCTGGGTGCGCGAGCGGGGACCCCGCGACCCGCCGGCGGCGCCGCCGAAGAAGGCGTCCATGATGTCGGTGAAGGAGAAGCCCTGGCCAAAGTTCTGGCTCGCCCCGGCATACGGATCCTGGCCCCGGTCGTAGGCCGCACGTTTGGTGGAGTCAGACAGCACGTCGTAGGCCTGGCTCACCTTCTTGAACTCGGTCTCGGCCTCCGGCCCCGGGTTCACATCAGGGTGCAGTCGGCGTGCTCGCTTGTGATAGGCCCGCTTGATGTCCTGTGCGCTGGCGTCACGGGACACGCCGAGATCGGCGTAGTAGTCGTTCACTCAAAACCTCTCTAGCTGTCCAGGATCTCGGACACATAGTGCGCGACCGCCCGCACCGACGTCATCGTGGTCGGGTAGTCCATCCGGGTGGGACCGACGACGCCCAGTCCACCGGCGCTGCCGTAGTTGGTCGTGATCACCGACGTCGACTGGAAACCTTCGTAAGGGTTCTCGGCGCCGATGCTCACCGCGACGGCGTCGTCGTCGATCAGCGTGCTCATGCTGGACATCAACTTCAGCAGGACCACATGTTCTTCCAGCGCCTCAAGCACAGGCCCGATGGAGCGGGGGAAGTCAGTGACCACGCGGGCCAGGTTGGCGGTGCCAGCCAAGACCACGCGTTCTTCAGTCTGCGCCAGCAGGGCCTCTCCCAGCGAATCGACCACGGCCTCGGCCACCGGTCGGTCGGTCTGCGCCATGGTCTCCAGCGCGGCGCTCAAGCGGGCCGGGACCTCGGGGAGTGGTTGACCGGCTGCCTCGGCGTTGAGCAGGGCCCGGAGGTCCTGGATGGTCTGCTCGCCGGCCAGCCCGATCATGTCGCGGCCGACGTCGACCACACGCTGCTCGACCCGTCCGGTGTTGACGATGAGGACCACCATCAGGCGCGAGCCGCCCACGGCGACCAGCTCGATGTGGCGGACGGTCGAGCGCGACAGCGACGGGTACTGCATGACCGCGACCTGGTTGGTCAGGGAGGCCAGCAGTCGCACCGAGCGGCCTACGACGTCGTCAAGGTCGACGGCACCGGCCAGGAACTCCTCGATGGCCCTGCGCTCGGCCTTGGTCATCGGCTTGATGGCGGCCAGGCGGTCCACGAAGAGCCGATAGCCGGCATCCGTCGGGATGCGACCCGCACTGGTGTGCGGGGCGGCGATCAGGCCCTCCTCCTCCAGCAGCGCCATGTCGTTGCGTACGGTCGCGGCGGAGACCCCGAGCTGATGACGTTCGAGCAGCGCCTTAGAGCCGACCGGCTCGGAGGTGCGCACATAGTCCTGCACGATGGCACGGAGCACCTGCAGTCGTCGGTCGTCACTGGTCATGCCGCTCACCTCCTTCACACGTCTGGCACTCTGACCTGCCGAGTGCCAGTCTACGCCGAAGTGCGTCGCGGTCCGCCTGTGCGTGTGAGATTGGCGACACGCCGACCCCGCAGTTGGTCCACGGGGTGGCGCAGCCAGTACAAATGATGTGGTTGCCCTGCCTGGTATGAGCCTGCAGGAATCCCGGCTTGTCCAGAGCCGTCACAGATGAGGTGTGGGCCCTTCGCGAAGTATGAGTTTGCGAAGGGCCCACGGTGTGTCCGGCGTGATGCTCCGAACGACCGAGCAAGGAGTCGATTGGCTCGCGCCACCCCATCACAGGTGGTGGTCACCGGGACGAAACCCGGATCGCGAATCCGCGACGTTGCCTTGTGGTCAGCGCCTCGTCTCCGAGGTGCGTAGGACAGTTCTAGCCTGCTTCGGCCACCCACGCAAGGGGTTCGGGAGGAAATCTTGGGAAAATCTCGCGGGCCACGGCGTGTCGCCCTGGGAAACGATCCGAACTGTGCCTAGCAGCGGTCGCTCAACGTCCGCGCGGGCACCGGCACTCCGGCGGGTCGACCCCTTCAGACGCTGCTCCTTCCCTACGCTGGCCCGGTGAACAATCGCTATGGCGCAGACGTCCTCTCCGGCGACTGGCGCGCCCCGCGCGGGGGCCGCGCAGCCCCCAGGGAGGCCGAGACCGGTCTGGTCGTCGAGGACGTCCAGACCGGCTATGTCGGCGCGGTCGTCCGCGTGGAGAAGGCCGGCGGAATGCACGTCGTGCACCTGGAGGACCGACGCGGCCGGCTCAAGGGATTCCCGCTGGGCCCCGGCTTCCTGGTGGACGGGCGCCCGGTGGTCCTGACGGCACCCACCGCAGACTCGCGCCAGGCGCTCGCCGCCGCCAGGGCTGCCACGTCCCGCACCGCCAGCGGCTCCCGCTCGGTGGACCGCGCACCCGCCCGGGTGGCCGCCGGCTCCCGTCTCTTCGTCGAGGGCCGACACGACGCCGAGCTGGTGGAGAAGATCTGGGGTGACGACCTGCGCGTCGAGGGCGTGGTCGTCGAGCTCCTGGAGGGAGTGGACGACCTCTCCGCCGTCATCCGCGACTTCGCTCCGTCTCGCGAGCGCCGCATGGGAGTGCTCGTGGACCACCTGGTGCCCGGCACCAAGGAGGAGCGCATCGTCCGGGCCGCCGAGCGGCTGCCACAGTCGCGTTGGGTGCGCATCCTCGGGCACCCCTATGTCGATGTCTGGCAGTCCGTCCGCCCCGCCCGGCTGGGCCTGCAGGTCTGGCCGGTCATCGAGCGCGGGCGCCCGTGGAAGCAGTCCGTCCTCGCGGAGCTGGGCTGGGCACATGACACCCAGGCCGATGTTGCGCGAGGATGGAAACAGATTCTCGGTTCCGTGCGTTCCTATAGTGATCTGGAACCCTCTCTGCTCGCCAGCGTCGAGGAACTGATCGACTTCGTCACCGTCCCCCAGGAGGACTGACATGACCGACAACCCGCAGTGGCAGCCAGGGCAGGTCCCGCCGCCGCCCAACGATCCCCAGCAGCCGCCCGCCGGCGCACCCGGACAGCCGGGTAGCGCCCCACAGCAGGGTCACCCGGCCGGCGGTGCCTGGCAGAGCCAGGGCGCGCAGCCACAGGGCTCCCCTCAGGGCGGGTCGGGGCAGGGCCAGCCTGCCTACCAGGCCGGCCCGATGGCAGCCGGCGACGAACGCACCTGGATGATCCTGGCGCACGTGTCGGCGCCGATCGCGATGATCGTCAGCGCCGGGTGGCTGTCCTTCGCCGGTCCCCTGCTGGTGTGGCTGGTCAAGAAGGACCAGAGCTCAGCGGTGCGGCAGGCGGCCTCAGGCGCCTTCAACTTCAACCTGGCAGCGTGGCTGATGGCGATCATCGGCTGGATCTGCTTCTTCACGATCATCCTGATCCCGGTCGCCATCATTCTCTGGATCATCGTGTTCGTCGTGTCCGTCTACGCCCACCTGCGCGGAGCCTGGCTGGCTTCCAAGGGGCAGGTCTACACCTACCCGTTCCAGATCCGCGTCCTGAGCTGACCCATTTTTGGGGAGGATCGGACCGCCCTATGCGTGATTTTGGGGAGGTTTGGAACACTCGCCGCTGGCGTGATCCTGTTCCGATCTTCCCCAAAGATGCGTGGTCGGCGTTCCGATCTTCCCCAAAAATGGGCGGCTCGCGTTCCGATCTTCCCCAAAATTAGGCAGCGAGCAACCGGTGGACGACGGTGTCGGCGAGCAGGCGCCCGCGCACGGTGAGGACCGCCCTGCCCTGCAGCGCTGCCCGCCCGTCGACCAGGCCATCGGCGATCAGTTCCGCCACCGCCGCCCGGCCCGCCCCCTCGACCAGCCCTAGGTCGAGCCCCTCCACCAGGCGGATGCCGAGCAGGATGTCCTCGTCGTGCCGCTGCTCAGCGGTCAGCACCTCGCGACCCGCCCCTGGCGAGACACCTGAGGCGAGCCGATCGGCATACGGGGCAGGGTGTTTGACGTTCCACCAACGCACCCCACCCACGTGGCTGTGCGCGCCCGGCCCGACGCCCCACCAGTCGGCGTTGCGCCAGTAGTTGACATTGTGTCGGCACCGGTTCTCTTCTGCCAGAGCCCAGTTGCTGATCTCATACCAGCCATATCCGGCGCCGCCGAGAAGGTGCTCGGCCAGCTCGTACTTGTCGGCCTCGTCATCGTCGTCCGGCATCGTGACCACACCGCGCCGCACCTGGGCCGCCAGCTTGGTGCCCTCCTCCACGACCAGGGCGTAGGCGCTGACGTGGTCCGGGCGCAACCCGATCACCGTCTCCAGGCTGGTGCGCCAGTCCTCCAGCGACTCCCCCGGCGTGCCATAGATGAGGTCCAGGCTGACCTGCATCCCTGCCGCACGCACAGCCTCGACAGCCGCATGGACATTGGCCGGGTCGTGCGTCCGTTCCAACGTGGCGAGCACGTGCGGCACGGCAGACTGCATGCCGAGGCTGACGCGGGTGAACCCACCGTCCGCGAGCTCCTGGGCCACGGCGGGCGTGATGGTGTCGGGGTTGGCCTCGGTCGTCACCTCAGCCCCCTCGGCGAGACCGAACTGCTCCCGTATGCCGAGCAGCACCTGGACCAGGTCGCGCGGCGGGAGCATGGTCGGCGTCCCACCGCCAACGAAGACAGTCTGGACCGCGGGAGCAGGTTGCCCTTCGGTGCCGCTGCCGCCAGCAGCAGCGAGCACTCCCCGCGCCAGCTTGACCTCGGCGAGTGCTGCCTCGGCGTAGGTATCGACCGTCGCCCCGTGACCGCCGAGCTCCGGAACCGTGTAGGTGTTGAAGTCGCAGTAGCCGCACCGGACCCGGCAGAAGGGCACGTGCACGTAGATCCCGAACGGACGCTCCCCCAGCCCCCGCGTGGCCCCCTGCGGCAGCCGGCCGTCCGCGGGCACGGGCTGACCCACTGGCTGAGCTGACGGCATACGGCCCATTCTCTCAGGTGATGCCCTCCACCCTGGCATCGCTGGAACGGCCCTCGGCGACGACCCGGCAGCCTCGAGGATGGCGTCACCCGCTGTTCATCGAAGCCTCCTACCCTGCCCACGTGCAACAGGAGCTGCGTGAATATATCGACCGCCTTCGGTCCGAGGGTTACACCGTTCGCGACGACCACGGATCGGACCCGGATCTGATCACCCCGGACGGGCGGGCCGTGGACACCTGGCGCGAGGACTACCCGTATGACAGTCGCCTCTCCCGCAGCTACTACGAGGTGGAGAAGTGGTTGCTCCAGGTGGAGCTGCTCAAGTTCCAGTACTGGCTCAAGGACATCGGCCAGCGCGCCGTCATCGTCTTCGAGGGACGCGATGCGGCGGGCAAAGGCGGTGCGATCAAGCGCTTCATCGAGCACCTGAACCCTCGGGGCGCGCACGTCGTGGCCCTCACCAAGCCGACGGAGCGGGAGCGCGGACAGTGGTACTTCCAGCGCTATGTCGCCCACCTGCCGACCGCCGGCGAGATCGTGCTGTTCGACCGGTCCTGGTACAACCGCGCCGGTGTCGAGCGTGTCATGGGCTTCTGCACCGACCGCGAGTACGAGATGTTCATGCGGCAGGCGCCGCTCTTTGAGGAGATGATCACCGACTCCGGAACGCACCTGACCAAGTTCTGGTTCTCGGTGACCCAGTCCGAGCAGCGCACCCGCTTCGCGATCCGCCAGCTCGACCCGGTGCGCCGGTGGAAGCTCTCCCCGATGGACCTGGAGTCGCTTGACAAGTGGGAGGCTTACACCGCAGCCAAGGAGGAGATGCTCCGGCGCACCGACACCGATCACGCGCCCTGGACCACCATCAAGTCCAACGACAAGAAGCGCTCGCGCCTGAATGCCATGCGCTCCTTCCTGGGTCAGTTCGACTACGCGGACAAGGACCACAGCGTGGTGCTCCCGCCCGACCCGCAGTTGGTCAAGCGGGCTCGTTTCACCACCGGCGACTGACCCGCCACACCGGCGGACGTCCCACCTGGTCCGCCGCACACCTCGCCCCGCGCCAGGGGAATTCATCTTGCGCACCTCACGGCCTCTATGGTTCACTACTCTAGTAATGAACCAGTGAGGAGTAGCGATGTTCGAGGGTCGTGAACCCATCTACCACCAGATCGCGGAGGCGATCCGTGGCGAGATCCTCTCCGGCGCGCTCAAGGAGGAGGACCAGGTCATGTCGACGACGCAGTACGCGACGACCTACCGGATCAACCCGGCCACGGCCGCAAAAGCGTTTGCGCAACTGGTCGACGAAGAGGTTCTCTACAAACGGCGGGGGGTCGGCATGTTCGTGGCGCCGGGGGCGGCGGCTGCCCTGCGCAGCCAGCGTCGCGAAGCCTTCTTCGCGGAGCGGCTCGAGCCGGTCATCCGGGAGGCCGCACTGCTCGGCCTCAGCACCAGCGACCTGACGGACTACCTCGCATCGCACGCCACGACCGGCGTCAGCACCACCGCCCCAGACCAGACTCCAGAGGAGCGATGATGACCGGCTACCGGCTCCACACTGACAACCTGACCGTCTCCTACGGCAAGACCACGGCGCTGACCGGGATCAACCTCGACCTGGCCCCCGACCGCATCCACGGCCTGCTGGGCCGCAACGGCGCGGGCAAGACCACGTTGATGTCCGTGCTCGCTTCACTTCGACGCGGCCAGGGAACCGTCCGGGTGGAGGGCCAGGACCCCTTCGAGAACGAGGCCATCATGCAGAACGTGTGCCTCATCCGGGAGAGCGGTGACCTGCTCCTGGACGAGAAGCTCACCACCAACCTGAGCTTCCTCGAGGACGCCCGCCCCCGTTTCGACCGCACCTACGCCGAGTCACTGATGGCCACGTTCCGCCTCGATCCGGCCAAGAAGCCCCAGGCCCTTTCCCGAGGACAGGCCTCGGCCTTCGGCGCGATCGTGGGGTTGGCCAGCCGGGCACCGCTGACAATGTTCGACGAGGTGCACCTGGGCATGGACGCCCCTGCGCGGCAACGCTTCTACCACGAGGTGCTGCACGACTTCGCCGAGCACCCCCGCACGATCGTGCTCTCCAGCCACCTCATCAGCGAGATCGCCCACATGCTGGAGACCGTCACCATCCTGCACGAGGGCCGGCTGCTCCTGTCCAACGAGGCGGACGACCTGCACGTCAGTGGAGCAACCCTCACCGGAGCAGCGGAGGTCGTCGACCGGCACGCGACCGGGCAGCAGGTCGTCGGCACCCAGGACCTGGGACCGACCCGCCAGGTCACCGTCTTCGGCGACCTCGACGAGGCCGCCCTGGCAGCGGCAGAGCGAGACGGGCTGACCGTCGGTGCCGTCCCGCTGCAGGACCTGTTCATCCACCTGACCGACACCGACCGCGCCGAGGAGGCATCATGACCGCCGTCACCGACGCTCCCGCCACCGGCCGGAGCACCCCGCAGTGGAGGAGCGCGCTGCACTACCTTCTCTCCGGCTACGTCTACATGCTGACGCTGTGGTTCTGGGCGATCGCCCTGCCCGTCGTCGCGATCATCATGTTCATCATCGGCCAGAACGTGGACGAGGTCACCTCCTCGGGCATCGCCTTCACCCACCACGGCGCCCTCTGGTTCCCGTTCAGCATCGCGATCATCCTCTCGGTCACCTACCTGCCCATCCACGTGGCCAACGGGATGACGCGCCGCTCCTTCACCCGGGCAGCCCTCGCGGTCAATGTCATCGTCGGCCTGCTGAACGCCACCATCGCGACCGGTGCCCTGCTCGTGGAGCGCGAGATCTACCATGCCGTCGGCTGGGTGCACGGCGGCACCGACGGCTCGGGCATCGCGGTGTTCAACGGCGGCGTCCTGGTCTACCTGCTGGGCCTGGCGATGCTCTTCATCGCCGGCCAGGTCAGCGGCTCCCTGATCGGCGTCGCCTACTACCGCCTCGGCGGCATCATCGGCACCGTGGCCCTGCCGCTGTGCCTCCTCCCGCTGGCCGCGGTCGGTCTTCTCGGGCTGGGCCAGGGCGAGCAGTGGAACCCCTGGAGCTGGACGGCCGACCTCGCCCCCTGGGGCACGGTGGTCGCCGTGCTCGTCGTCATCGCCTCCGCAGGTGCCTTCCACCTGCTGGTCCGCGACATCGCCATCGACAGCAAGGACTGATCATGAACACCATCACCCGTATGCCGACAGTCGCCTCCTCCTCCCCCGGCACCGCGCCGGTGGTCCAGGTGGTCGGGCTGCGCAAGACCTACGGCAGCAAGGTCGCCGTCGACGACGTCTCATTCGAGGTCGCCCGCGGCGAGATCGTCGGCATCCTGGGGCAGAACGGCGCCGGGAAGACCACCACCGTCGAGGCGCTGGCCGGTCTGCGGACCGCCGACGGCGGCACCGTCAGGGTTCTCGGGCACGACCCGCAGCGCGACCCGGCGCCGGTCCGCGAGCTCCTGGGTGTCCAGCTGCAGGAGTCGCGGCTGCCCGCGAAGCTGCGGGTCGCCGAGGCACTGCGCCTCTATGCCTCGTTCTACGCCGACCCCAGGGACCCGGAGGAGCTCCTCACACTGCTGGGCCTACAGGACAAGCGGGACACGCCCTACCAGAAGCTGTCCGGCGGCCAGAAGCAACGCCTCTCCATCGCCCTGGCACTGGTCGGCAACCCCCAGGTCGCGATCCTGGACGAGCTGACGACCGGGCTGGACCCGCAGGCGCGCCGGGAGACCTGGGACCTGATCGAGGCGGTGCGCGACAGTGGCGTCACGATCGTGCTGGTCACCCACTTCATGGACGAGGCCGAGCGACTCTGCGACCGGGTGGTCATCATCGACGACGGCCGGGTCATCGCCCAGGGCACCCCGGGCGACCTGGCGCGCGGCGACCACGCCGGGGTCACCTTCCGGATGCGGCTGCCGCAACCGCTCGACGCGGCTCTGCTGGTCGGCATCGACTCGGTGACCTCGATGCGCGAGGTCGGTCGCGACCTGGAGGTCACCGGCGGCGCGACCGTGCTGCCGGACGTCATCATCGCCCTGCACTCCTGCGGCCTGGTGCCCGAAGAGGTGCAGACCATCAGCCCGAGCCTGGAGGACGCCTTCGTCGCCCTCGTGGGCCGCCCACCCCAGGAGGACCCGTCATGACCAGCCAGACCCTGACCCCGGCCAGCAGCCACACCGGCACCCGCGGCCTGTCCGCCCTGATCACCGCAGAGCTCAGACTGTTTCTGCGGGACGCCGGCAACGTCTTCTTCGTCGTGGCCTTCCCCACGGTGCTGCTCATCGGCATGGGCCTGGCCATCCCGGGGATGCGCGAGCCGATCACCGACCTGCCCGAGCCGTGGCTCGGTCTGCGGGCCGTGGACCTGTTCGTGCCCCTCATGCTGTGTGTCGCCGCGGCCACCGCCGGCCTGAGCACCGTGCCGGCCTACCTGGCCAGCTACCGGGAGACCGGCGTGCTGCGCCGCATGGCGACCACGCCCATGCGGCCGCAGGGAGTGCTGTTCGCACAGGCCGTGGTGCAGCTGGCCGGCGTGACCGCCGGAGGTGTCCTGGCGTTGGCCGTCGGCAGCCTGGTCTTCGATGCACCGATGGCCCAGAACCCGCTCCTCGCCCTGGTCGTCTTCCTCCTGGCGACAGCCTCGATGTTCGGCATCGGCGTGCTGATCGGCGGCCTGGCTCCCAAGGGCGCCACGGCCTCCGGCATCGGGATGCTGATCTACTTCCCGATGCTGTTCCTGGCGGGCCTGTGGACCCCCGGCCCGATGATGCCGGACGCCGTGGAGGCCATCGCAACGTATACCCCGCTCGGCGCCGCCTCGCAGGCCATGAGCGAGGCCTGGTTCGGCCTCGGTATGCCGTGGGTCCAGCTCGTCGTCATGCTCGCCTGGGCGGTGCTCATGTTCACGGTCGCCGCCCGCACCTTCCGCTGGGAGGTCTGACCCGCCCCCGGGTCGCGCACAGCAACCGGAATCGTCACCAGGTCGCAGCGACCCCGATGCTCTGACCTGCGGTGATGCCGGGAGGCCGCCGACGATTCCGGTTGCTGTGCGGCCGGCAGCGGGGGCGCTGGGGCTGCGGCCGACCACACCAGTGCGAGGCGCAGGGGCTGCGGCCGACTACAGCAGGCGGCGGCCGCGGGCGATGGCGGCGGCCTCGGTGCGACCGGAGGCCCCCAGCTTGGCCAGGATGTTGGAGACGTGGACGCTGACCGTCTTGGTGCTGATGAACAGCTGCTTGGCGATCTGTCCGTTGGTGCGCCCCTGGGCCACCAGCACCAGCACCTCACGCTCACGCGGGGTCAGCTGCGGGACGGCCTCAGCGACCCGGTCGGTGCTGCGGTCGGGCCCCTTCGCCCCAGTTGCCGGCCCGTCCGGGTCCAGCAGGGAGAGCTCGGCAAGAAGCGGGAGCGCCCCCAGCCGGGTGGCCGTCTCGCGCGCCAGCCCCACCTGCTCACGCGCCTCCCCGCTCTGGCCCTGTGCCCGCAGCACCGCCGCGAGGCGCGCTCGGGAGCGGGCCACCTCAAAGGGATGGCCCAGCGTCTCAAAGGCCGCGACCGACTGTTCCCAGGCCACTCGGAGCTCATCCTCCCCCACGGGTTCGATGCCGGTGAGCCAGCGCAGTCGCAGCAGCTCGGCCGTCAGCCGGAGGTGCCAGGCCTGCCCCTCCGGCCCCATCGGGCGGCTCGCCTCGGCCCGTGCCTCCACCGGCTGACGCGCGGCGGTGCCGACCGCTTCCGCCCGCTGGAGCAGACCTGCCCGCTCGGACTGCGGCACGGTCGCGACATTGTTGCCCATCTGTCCCAGCAGCAACGCCGCGAGCCGCACCTGACCGGAGAACCACGGCACCGACCACAGGGTCGACACTCCCGCGACGACCTCCTCATAGGTGCGTTCGGCACGGTCCAGCCTGCCCTCGTCCCCGGCGACATCGATCGCGGAGGCTCCCGCCAGGATGGCGTTCCAGCCGTCCTCGGTCCAGGTCCCTCTGGACCGGTCCACCAGCGCCGCCGCGGCCGGGTCGCCCCGCCCGGCAGCCACCGCCAGTCGCAAGGACTCCAGCAGTGACCGCGGCACCGGTGGTGCGTGGTCATCAGCTGCGTCGGCGACCCGGACCGCCGCGACCCAGTCACCGACCATGTAGGCCGTGATCCCGGACATCATGCGTGCGTCGAAGCCGTAGGGCGACCAGACTCTGCCGGTCGTGCGAGCCAACTCGGCTGCGTCGCGATAGGCCTGTCTGGCCTGCGGGAGGTCGCCCAGTTCCAGCAGGGCCCCACCCAACTGATGCAGCCCGCGCACGACCGCGGCCGGCTCCCCGCGCTCCCTGGCCCGGGCCACCACGTCGAGGAGGGCCTCGGCAGAGGCCTGTGGGTCCCCGAGGAACTCCTGCAGCCGCGCGAGGGTGGTGGAGGCGTCGACGGCCGTCCCGGGCAGGTCGAGCTCGTCGGCCAGGTCGAGGGCTGCCTGCGCCACGCGGACCGCGTCCTCAAAGCGGTCGACATCGATGTAGGCCCGTGCGTGCACGGCCAGGGCGGTAGCACGCAGGCGGCGGGACTCCGGAGCGATGAGGTCCAGCGCCTCCGTCGTCGCCTCCAGGGGCTGTCCGGCCTGTTGGTCACTGAGCAACCCGGCTCGGGCCAGTCCCAGGAGCAGGCGGGCACGGTCGTCTCCTCCCGCAGGTGCCGCCGGCGCATCCAGGGCCGCCCGGAGCAACGCGAAGGAACGGGGCGCGTGGCCAGCATCCACGAGGGCCTCCCCCGCGCGCACGGTCAGCCGCACCCGGTCGACATCGGACTGGTCGGCCACGGCTGGGTCCTCGAGCAGTTGCAGGGCCAGCTGGTAGTGCTCGGCCGCCTCGTCCGGTCCCCCGACCTGCATCGCATCGTCACCGGCCTCGATGCTGGCGGTCAGGGCGGTCAACAGGTCGTGCGCGGCGCGGGCGTGACGCGCCAACTCGGCGGAGGCCCCGAGCCCACCACCGGAGATGGCACGCACATAGGACCGGTGCAGCCGCGTGCGCTCCCCCGGCAGCAGGTCGTCATACACCGCCTCGGCCAGGAGAGCGTGGCGGAAGGCGTAGGAGCCACGGTCGGGGACCAGCACGTTGGTCTCCACCGCCACCCGCAGTGCCGCGTCGAGCTCGGCCTCGGGGAGGCCCAGGACCGCCTCCAGCAGGTCGTGACTCACCCGCCGTCCGGCGGCAGCAGCGGCCCGGACCATGTGCTGTGCCGTCTCGTCCAGGCGGTCGAGTCGCAGGAGCAACAGGTCGGCCAGATCAGCGGGCAGGGCATCGCCACCGAGCTCGCTGGCCTCCAGGAGCTCCTCGGCGAAGAAGGCGTTGCCCTCGGCGCGCCGGACGATCTCCTGCACCCGCTCCTCCGCGAGGTCGGTGCCGTGCGACTGGACATCGTGGGCCGTGCGCACCAGGCGCCGCACCTCGGCGTCCGGGAGAGCCTCCAGGTGGAGCCGCTCCACGCCGGGGATGCGTCCCCACTCGGTGACCGCGTTACGCAGTGGGTGCCTGCGGTGCAGGTCGTCACTGCGATAGGACACGATCAGGCTGACCGGTGCTCCGAATCCCCGGCCGAACAGGAAAGAAATCATGTCGCGCGTCGAGCGGTCTGCCCAGTGCGCGTCCTCCACGACAACGAGGAGCGGGCTGGACCGGCCCAGGTCCTCCAGCGCCCCGTGAACTGCCTCGAAGAGCTCGCCGCGGGCCATGCCGTCGTCCGCGGCTGGCGCGCCGGTGCTCCAGATCGCGCTCGACTCCCCCGGGCGCCCGGCTCCCGCACCCTGCTCCCCCTGGCGCCCGGCTCCCGCACCCTGCTCCCCCTGGTGACCGGTTCCCGCGCTCTGCTCCCCTGGGTGTCCGGTTCCTGCGCCAGCGCGGCCGGCGCCTGTGCCCACGGACGAGGTGCCCGCGACTGTCGGCATACCGCCACTGCGCAGCCGGCGACCGGGCAGCAGGCGGGTGATGGACGGCCGGGAGTCGGCAAGGGCTCCCGCGCGGTCCGGAGCCGCCGTGGCCAGCCGACCAAAGATCTCGGTGAACGGCAGGTAGGGCAGACCGCTGTCCCCGAAGTCCAGACAGTGCCCGACCAGGACCGTCCACCCCGCCTCGACCGCGCGATCGGCCACCTCGGTGACCAGTCGCGTCTTGCCGACCCCTGCGTCCCCGCCCAGCACGACGACAGCCGACACCGGGTCGCTCCCGATGCCGGCTGCCCCCGTCAGGTGATCGATCTCACGTGCCCGCCCGACGAGCGGGGTCCTGGTCTGAGGTGTGGCCACATCCTCCATCATCGCTGGCCCCGGGGGTCAGCGCGCAAGAGCCACGCGGCCCGAGCCCGGAGTGGTGGGCTTGACGGCCCGGCGCCGGCTCCGGGTGGTGCGACCACCCCAGGCCCGGCGCAGCTCCTCGCGACGGTAGTCGGCCTCGTTGCTCAGATGCAGCGGGTTGGTGCTGAACATGTCCTGCTCCGATCCGGTGATGGGTCCCTGGTGGACCCGACCACTCAAGAGTCGGTTGCTGAGGTAGGCCAGCACATCGGAGGAAGTCCCTAAGCGCGTGCGTCGGGCTACCTCAGATCGAGGGTTTCCGCTGGTCGTGCCTACCTCAGAGCGGGTGGCAGACCCTCAGCGGCGCTGGTAGGCCAGGTCGCTGATCGTGCGACCGACCTCGGTGCCTCGGCGCTCGAAGCGGGTGACCGGCCGCAGCGCGGCACGCTCGCTCGAGACCAGCTCGAGCCCGGGGTGCACCTCCAGGACCCGGCGCATGTGCTGCGCGTAGTCGTCGATGTCGGTGGCCAGTCGCCAGAGCCCACCCGGCTCCAGCACACGGCACACGGTGTCGGCGAACTCGGGACGCACGATCCGCCGGTGGTGGTGCCGTCGCTTGGGCCACGGGTCCGGGAAGTAGGTCCACACCTCGGCGGCCGCTCCCTCCCCCAGCATCGTGGCCAGGCCAACCTCCGCGTCGACCTCGACGAAGCGGAGGTTGGGCAACGGGTCATCGATGAGCCGGGACAGGCACTGGCCGATGCCCGGGCGCCAGACCTCCAGGGCCAGGAAGTTGGTGTCCGGCAGTGCTTTCGCGCCCGCGATGAGGGCGTCCCCCGAGCCCGGACCGACCTCCACGACGAGCGGTCCCGTCCTGCCGTAGACCGCCGCCACGTCCAATGAGAAGTCCGGATCGACCGTGGTCGAGCCGTCGTGCCGCGGGACGTCGATCACATAGGTCCCGGCCAGGGCGTCATAGGCGGCCTGGTGCCGCGGTGGCATGCGCTCACCGCGGCGGGTGAAGGAGCGGATGCGAGCGCGGTAGCCGGTCGGGATGCCCGAGGTGGGTCCCGACGGAGTGGGCTGCACGGTCCCCGTCGGATCGGCCGAGCTCACTTCTTGGCCTTCTCCGCGGCACCGCCATCCTGGGACAGCGCGGCGATGAAGGCCTCCTGCGGCACCTCGACGGAGCCGACCATCTTCATCCGCTTCTTGCCTTCCTTCTGCTTCTCCAGCAGCTTGCGCTTG
This sequence comes from Ornithinimicrobium murale, assembly GCF_003352835.1. Classification (GTDB taxonomy): domain Bacteria; phylum Actinomycetota; class Actinomycetes; order Actinomycetales; family Dermatophilaceae; genus Ornithinicoccus; species Ornithinicoccus muralis. The sequence continues at coordinate 156,825 of NZ_QLVD01000010.1, forward strand.
CGGCTGATGTCGCCGCCGTAGCACTTGGCGAGCACGTCCTTGCGGATCGCGCGGATGTTCTCCCGGGCGATGATCCGGGCTCCGATCGCAGCCTGGATCGGCACCTCGAACTGTTGCCGTGGGATGAGCTCCTTGAGCTTGCCGGCCATCATCACGCCGTAGGCGTAGGCCTTGTCGCGGTGCACGATGGCGCTGAACGCATCGACCGCGTCGCCCTGCAGGAGGATGTCGACCTTCACCAGGTCTGCATCCTGCTCACCGTCGGGCTCGTAGTCCAGCGACGCGTAACCCTTGGTGCGGGACTTCAGCGCATCGAAGAAGTCGAAGACGATCTCCGCCAGCGGGAGGGTGTAACGCATCTCCACGCGCTCAGGTGACAGATAGTCCATCCCGCGCAGGGTGCCGCGACGGTTCTGACAGAGCTCCATGATCGACCCGATGTACTCACTCGGCGCCAGGATCGTGGCACGCACGACGGGCTCGGTGATCGTGGCGACCTTGCCGCCGGGGAACTCGCTGGGGTTGGTCACCTCGATCTGCGAGCCGTCCTCCATCCCGACCTGGTAGACCACGTTGGGCAGGGTGGAGATGAGCTCCAGGTCGTGCTCCCGCTCCAGCCGCTCCCGGACGATCTCCAGGTGCAGCATGCCGAGGAAACCGACCCGGAAACCGAAGCCCAGCGCGGCAGAGGTCTCCGGCTCGTAGACCAGCGCAGCATCGTTGAGCTTCAGCCTGTCCAGCGCGTCGCGCAGGATCGGATAGTCCGACCCGTCGATCGGGTAGAGCCCCGAGAAGACCATCGGCTTGGGGTCCTTGTAGCCCCCCAACGCGCCTGTCGCCGACTTGACGGCCGTGGTGACGGTGTCACCCACCCGGGATTGGCGCACGTCCTTGACCCCGGTGATCAGGTAGCCGACCTCCCCGACGCCCAGCCCCTTGGACGGCGCCGGCTCCGGTGAGCTGACACCGATCTCAAGCAGCTCGTGGGTAGCCCTCGTCGACATCATCGTGATCTTCTCGCGCGGGCTCAGATTGCCGTCCACCACCCGGACATAGGTGACCACGCCGCGGTAGGTGTCATAGACCGAGTCGAAGATCATCGCCCGGGCGGGGGCAGCGGCGTCCCCGACCGGTGGAGGCAGCTCGCGCACGATGGTGTCGAGCAGTTCGGTGACGCCCACGCCCGTCTTGCCCGACACCTTCAGGACGTCCTCGGGCTCGCACCCGATCAGCCCAGCCAGCTCCTCGGCATACTTCTCCGGCTGAGCCGCCGGCAGGTCGATCTTGTTCAGGACCGGGATGATCGTCAGGTCGTTCTCCATGGCCAGATAGAGGTTGGCCAGGGTCTGTGCCTCGATCCCCTGCGCGGCGTCGACCAGCAGGACAGCGCCCTCGCACGCGGCCAGCGAGCGGCTCACCTCGTAGGTGAAGTCCACGTGGCCGGGCGTGTCGATCATGTTGAGGATATGGGCCGACCCGTCGAGCTCCCACGGCATGCGCACGGCCTGTGACTTGATGGTGATGCCGCGCTCCCGCTCGATGTCCATCCGGTCGAGATACTGCGCCCGCATCTGTCGCTGCTCGACCACGCCGGTCTCCTGCAGCATGCGGTCGGCCAGGGTGGACTTGCCGTGGTCAATGTGCGCGATGATGCAGAAGTTGCGGATCAGCTCCGGCGGCGTCGCGTTGGGCTGCGGCGCGGAGTGGGCGATCGGTGACACGCTGGGAGAACCTCGGGATCGTCGGGACAGTCCCACTAGTCTCCCATGGCTCCGCCCCCGCGTCGTCCTTCCGCAGCCTGTGGCGTCGGGCCGGCACCACTCCGGGCGCTCGCCTCCACCCGCCAGCCCACCCTGGGCGCTTAGGGTGACCGTCATGCCGACGATGCAGCAGCTCCTCCGGACCGTCCTCAAGATCGTCCGGAGGGCGACCCACGAGGCACGGCGCAGCCAGAAGCGGGCCCGTCAGGGTGGGGCCGAGGGTGGAGCCGGTTACGCCGGCGACTACGAGGGCACTCCCACCATCAGCTATGAGCCGGTGGCCGACGACCGCCCGGATCCGGGTGAGGTCGTCTGGGCCTGGGTGCCCTACGAGGAGGACCATTCCCAGGGCAAGGACCGTCCCGTGCTGGTGATCGGCCGCGACGGGGACCGGCTGCTCGCGCTCCAGATGAGCAGCCAGGACCACGACCAGGACGCTGAGGACGAGGCCCGGTGGGGTCGCTACTGGGTCGACGTCGGCTCCGGCGCGTGGGATGGCAGGGGCCGGGACAGCGAGGCTCGGGTGGACCGGGTCCTGCGGTTGGAACCGGAGTCGATCCGACGGATCGGCGCCGTGCTGGGCCGCGAGCGCTTCGACGAGGTTGCCGAAGGGGTCCGCAAGCACACCTGAACGGCAGCGATCCGCTGGGGAAGTCTGCCCAGCAGCGGCACCGCAGTGCCAGGATGGTCTCGTGAGCACTGACCGGGAGACCCTGGAGCGCTGGGCAGAGTTCGGTGGCGTATGGCGCGTGGTCGCCGCGGACGATGGCGCCGCCACGGTCTCGATGTGCCGGTGCGACGGGGGCGAGGAGGTGCAACGGCTCACCACCGTCGACCCCGAGCTGCTGACCTGGCTGGCGGAGCACCCGGTGTCCGGTCCCGCGTGACCGGACACCTCGACCTCACGTTTTCATGCCCAGGCGCGACTACCCGGTGATGAGCATGCAGCAGCCCTTTGAGCACACCGTGACCGAGCACGGCCCCACCGTCGCTCGGGTCGTGCGGGCGGTGCTCGGCCCCGGACCGGACGCTGATGACGCCTGGTCAGAGACGTTCCTGGCGGCCCTGCGTGCCTGGCCCGACCTGCCGGAGGACACCAACGTGCAGGCCTGGCTCGTCCGCGTCGCGCACCGCAAGGCGATCGACGTCACCCGCGGCGCCGCCCGCAGGGCCGTGCCCACCGACACCCTCCCGGAGCGCCGCGCGACCACGGGGCTCCCCGGTTCGGGCGAACCCGACCTGTGGGCGGCCGTGGCTGCTCTGCCGGAACGACAACGGCTCTCACTGGCCTATCACTACCTCGGTGGGTTGCGGCACACCGAGACCGCCGAGCTGATCGGCGGGACGCCCGCAGCCGTGCGCCGCGCGGCCGCGGACGGCCTCCGGACACTGCGCCAGACCCTCGCCCCGGAAGGAGCATCCCGATGACCAACGACTCGACCCCGACCGACCTGCTCGACCGCCTGGCGGCGCCGACGGACCTGACCGGTCTGCACCGGCTGCTGGAGCTGCGTGCCGCGCAGGAGGGCCTGCTGGACGTGGCCTATCGCACGCTGGACACCCCCGTCGGTCCCCTACTGCTGGCCGCGACACCCAGCGGCCTGGTCCGCGTCGCCTACGAGCGGGAGGGCTTCGACGCGGTGCTCGCCGACCTCGCGACCCGCATCGGGTCCCGCGTGCTGCTGGCCCCCCAGCAGCTGGACCCGGCAGCTCACCAGCTGGAGGAGTACTTCGCCGGCTCCCGGAGCCGCTTCGAACTGCCGCTGGACCACTCCCTCTCCAGCGGTTTCCGGGGCCGGGTGCACGCCTACCTGCCGCAGATCGCCTACGGGCGCACGGAGTCCTACGGCGAGGTGGCGGCGCACCTGGGCAACCCCCGTGCGGTCCGGGCCGTCGGCACCGCGTGCGCGACCAACCCGTTGCCCGTTGTGGTGCCGTGCCACCGGGTGCTGCGCAGCGACGGCAGCCTGGGTGGTTACCTCGGTGGCACCGCCGCCAAGACGGCACTGCTGGAGCTGGAGCACGCGGCCTGATGCGTCAGTCGACCACGACCGAGGGTATGCCGTGGCCCAGGGGCCCCGTCTGCCGAACCTCTGTCGGTGGTCGGGGGCAGAATCACGCGCATGATGAGCAGTGAGGTGCCACTGGTGGTGGGCGAGGACGGCCTGGCTCGGCCGGGATGGGCAGCGACCAACCCGTTGCTCCGGGACTACTACGACACCGAGTGGGGGATGCCGATCCGCGACGAGCAGGGTCTGTTCGAGCGGTTGAGCCTCGAGGCCTTCCAGTCGGGGCTGTCCTGGGCCACGATCCTGCGCAAGCGCCCCGCCTTCCGAGCCGCCTTCGACGACTTCGACCCCGACACCGTCGCGGGCTATGACGAGTCCGACGTGGAGCGGCTCATGGCCGACGCCGCCATCGTGCGCAACCTGGCCAAGGTCCGGGCGACCATCACGAATGCGCGCGCCACCGTGGACCTACGTGCGCGCGGAGGGCTCGCAGACTTCGTCTGGTCCTTCCAGCCCGAGCACACTCCCCGGGCGCGCAGCCTGGAGGAGGTGCCGACGACCTCGCCCGAGTCGGTCGCGCTGGCCAAGGCGCTGCGCCGGGAAGGTTTTGCCTTCGTCGGTCCCACGACGATGTTTGCGTTGATGGAGGCGGTCGGCATCGTTGACACGCATCTCCTCGGCTCGCACCGCCGCGGGAGCTCGGGGGTCTGGCCGGAGTGAGTGGTGGCTGACCGGCGGTGGTCCTGTCGGGCAGGATGGACTGGGCCCGCCCCTGTCCATCTCAGTCCGTCCGGGCCGTGCACCCACGCGGAGGTCATCCATGCCCTACGAGACCCTCGAGGATCTCCTCGACCAGAAGCTGACGCCAGAGACCGTGCGACAGGTCTCGGCGGAGGTGGCCCAGCTGAGCGCCGGTCAGGTCGTTGACCTCCTGGAGCGGGTGCCGACCGCCACGGGCGCGCTGCTCTTCAGGGTGCTTGCCAAGGACCGGGCACTGGCGGTCTTCGAGGACCTGGATGCCGGGCACCAGGCGGACCTGATCTCCTCGCTCCGGGAGGCTGACGTCATCGCCTTCTTCGAGGCGATGGACCCCGACGACCGGGTCACCCTGCTGGATGAGCTGCCGGCATCCGTCGCCGAGCGACTGCTCTCCGGGCTGCAGACCAGAGAGCGCACCCTGACGGGGGTCGTGCTGGGTTATCCCCGAGGCTCCATCGGTCGGCGGATGTCGCCCGAGCTGGTCTCGGTGCACCGGCTCGCCACGGTCGGCCAGGCCCTGGCGAACATCCGGGCACACCTGCACCGTGCGGAGACGGTCTACACGGTCCCGGTGGTGGGCGACGGCCGGGTCCTGGTGGGGGTGGTCGGGTTGCGCCGTCTCCTGGCCACCGATCCTGATGTCCCGGTCGCCGAGGTGATGCGCCCCGTCGAGTCCGCGGTGGTCACCGAGAGTGCCGAGCGAGCCGCCCGCCGGTTCCTGGACCGCAAGCTGCTCGGGATGCCGATCGTGGACCATGAGGAGCGCCTGGTCGGCATCGTCACGGTCGACGACGCCCTGGCGATTGTCGAGGAGGCCGACACCGAGGACGCGGCCCGCCAGGGCGGCACGGAGGCTCTGCGGCGGCCCTACCTCTCGACCGCCGTGACCCGGCTGGTCCGCACCCGCGTCGTGTGGCTGCTGGTGCTGGCGGTCTCGGCCATCCTGACGGTGCAGGTGCTCGAGATCTTCGAGGCGACCCTGGAGCAGGTCGTGGTGCTGGCGCTGTTCATTCCCCTGCTGACCGGCACGGGAGGAAATACGGGCAACCAGGCTGCGACGACGGTGACCCGCGCCCTGGCCCTGGGGGATGTGACGCCACGGGACATCGGCCGGGTGCTGCTGCGCGAGGCCGGTGTCGGGTTGTTGCTCGGCGCCCTGCTGGGGAGCCTCGGCTTCGCCGTCGCCAGCGCCGTCTACGGCTTCCAGATTGGGTTGGTCATCGGACTCACCCTGCTGTCCGTGTGCGCGATGGCCGCGATGGTCGGCGGCGCCATGCCCATCATTGCCCAGACCGTGCGGGCGGACCCGGCGGTCTTCTCCAACCCGTTCATCTCCACGTTCTGCGACGCCACCGGACTCGTCATCTACTTCCTCATCGCACGGGCGGTGCTGGGTCTCTGAGCCAGATCGCACGCGCGGTGCTGGGACTCTGAGCCAGATCGCACGCGCGGTGCCGGGGCTCTGAGTCGGGCCCCTCGTCACCGACCGGGCGGGGATCCTGAGAGCCGCCCTCATCGCGGGCGAGCTGGGTGCACACGGTGAGCGACCGATGACCGCCCGGTGTCTGTGGCGGCCCAGCCGCCCTGGAGACTGCCTGGGTGGACATCGTGTCAGTGATCATCCCGTTCTTCGCCCTGGTGCTGATCGGCTATCTCGCCGCGCGCTCCCGTGCCCTCCCGCTGGAGGCCGTCGCCGGCCTGAACACCTACGTCCTCTACTTCGCCCTCAGCGCGCTCCTCTTCCGGCTCGGCGCCCAGACACCGGTGCTCGACCTGCTCGACCCGACCCTGCTCGGTGTGTGGCTGACCGCCGGGTTGCTGGTGATGGCCCCCGCCGTGCTCCCTGCCGTCCGGGCTGGACGCGGCTGGCTCGACGGCTCACTCGGTGGCCTGATCGCGATCCTGCCCAACTCCGGATTCATGGGCCTGCCGCTGATTGCCGCCCTGGTCGGGGCCGACTCTGCCGGCCCGATCATCACCACGCTGCTGGTCGACATCGTCCTCATGCAGTCGATCGCGATCGCCCTGTCGCAGCGGGATCACACCGGCAGCGGCACTGCGCTGCACCAGGTCGGAGCCGCCATGCGGCGGGTCGCCCGGAACCCGATGCCGTGGGCGATCGTGCTCGGTGCCGCCTGGGGCGTCACCGGATGGCGCCTGGCCGGCCCCGTCGATGACGTGCTCGCCATGTTGGCCGACTCCGCCACTCCGGTGGCCCTGTTCACTATCGGTGCCGTGCTGGCCCGCCAGCAGATGCGTGCTCGGGAGGCCGGCCACCCGCCCGCGGGCCTGCTGTCCAGCGACATCCCCTGGCTGACCGGCCTGAAACTGGTGGCCCATCCACTGACGGTCTGGGCGCTCGGCTGGGCTGCCATCCGGGCCGGACTGCCGCTCCCCGAGTCTGCCCTCGTGGTCCTGGTCCTGGTGGCCGCCCTCCCCTCGGCGACCAACGCCTCGATGCTGGCCGAGCGGCTCGGTGCGGACAATGGTCGGATCGCCTCGGTGATCATGGCCTCGACCGCCATCGGGTTCGCGAGCTTCACTGCCGCGGTGGCCCTGCTGGTCTGACGTCCGGTGTCGATGGAGGTGCGGTAGTTCCAGCAGACCGCCGTCGGAGACTCGCCGCTCAGGCCACCGCGTTCAGGGCAGCACCGCGTTCAGGGCAGCACCGCGTTCAGGGCAGCACCGCGTTCAGGGCAGCACCGCGCTCAGCGCCGCCAGGCGTGCGGGGTCGGCGAGCACGTCGAGCCCTGTGATCCGGCCGGCGCGGAAGGTGACCAGGTAGACGGCGTGCACGGTGTCGTCGGTGACATAGGCGGCCGCAGGGACCCCTGCGACGAGGATCGGGCAGGTCAGGTCGGCGCGTCCTGCGAAGACGCGTGCGACCGCGTCGCCCCCGCGAACGTGGTGCCGCAGGAACGGCGCGCCGTGGTCGGTGCCCTCCCTCGCCAGCTCGACGGCGGCTGCATCGCTGCGCAGCTCGATCTCTGGATCGAGCAGTTGGAGGAGGTCACCGAAGTCTCCCTGCCGCGCCGCCGTCAGGAACGCGCTGATCGCAGTCTCCTGCCGCCGCCTGACCTGGCTGACGTCGACCTCGCGGAGGCGAGCGCGCGCCCGGGAGGCCAGCTGACGGGCCGCCACGGGGGTGCGCTCCACGATGGGCGCGATGTCGTCATACGACAGAGCGAACACATCGTGGAGCACGAGCGCGAGGCGTTCCCTGGGGCCGAGGGTGTCGAGCACGACCTGCAGCGCCGCCGCCAGGTCCTCCGACCGCATCACGGCCTCCGCCGGGTCGGTCGCCGAAGGGGCTCCCGCCACCGGTGCGTCGTCGAGCTCCTCCCGCCAGCCCACCTGCTGGCGGATCAGGTCGATGCAGACGCGGGCGATGACCGTGGTCAACCAGGCCTCCAGGTTCCTGATCGACGCGACGTCGGCGCGCTGGAGCCGCACCCACGCCTCCTGCACGGCGTCGTCTGCAGCCCATGGCGACCCGAGGGTCCGGTGGGCGATCGCATACAGCTTCGAGCGGTGCGTCGCGAACTGCTCCGCGATCTCTCCCGGCTCCTGCGTGGCCTGTGTGAGCACCTGTTGCTCCCTCCCCGCGCGCTTGTTCGTCACACTTTCTGCCTCTCGACCGACTCCCAGGCAGGAGCACCCATCGCGGGCCTCCCCTGTCCGTGAACCACCCTCGTGAAGGAGTCTGTATGACCATCCTGTCCCACCCCAGTCTGAACCAGCTCGCCGACACTGTTCGCGGGCGCGTGAGTCTGCCCAGTGACCCCGAGTTCGCGCAGGCACACCTCCCCTGGAACCTCGCTGTCCAGCAGCCTGTCTGCGCAGTCGTCGAAGCAGCCGATGCCGACGACATCGCCCGGCTGGTCCGGTTCGCCGACTCGCACGAGCTGTCGGTCGCCACGCAGCCCAGCGGGCACGGCGCCACGGGACGCGCGGCTGGGGCGATCCTGCTCCGCACCACCCGACTTGACACCATCGAGATCGACCCGGCAGCGATGACCGCCAGGATCGGTGCCGGGGTGCGTTCGGGCGACCTGCAACGAGCCGCAGCGGAACACGGCCTGACCGCCCTGCCCGGCAGTTCCCCGGTCGTCAGCGTCACCGGCGCAGCCCTCGGCGGCGGCCTGAGCTGGTTCAGCCGTTCTTTCGGATGGATAGCCGACAGCCTCCTCGGCGCTGACGTCGTCACCGCCGACGGCGCCACGGCACGCATCACCCCTGACACGGACAGCGAACTGCTGTGGGCCCTGCGGGGCGGAGGTGGCGACCTGGCGATCGTCACCGCCCTGGAGGTGCGCCTTCGGTCCGCCCCGTCGGTGTACGGCGGCCGGCAGCTCTGGCCTGCCGCTCATACCCGCGAGGTTACGCGGGCCTACCGCGCCATGACCGCCTCGGCCCCCGACGCGTTGACCCTGTGGCTCGAGTTCCTGCACTTCCCGGGTAGCGATCCGGTGATCGCGATCGACTCCACCTATCTGGGCACGGAGCAGGACGCTCGCGAGCTCATGCGGGCCACCGAGCTCCTGCCCGCACCCCTGTCCGACACACGCGCCACGATGAGCGTCGCCGATCTTGGCACCATCACGGCCGAACCGACCAGCCCCGGCCCCGGCCTCTCCCGTGCCGAGCTGCTGACCCACCTCGACGACGCCACGCTCGGCGCGCTGCACGACGAACCGATCGCACCGCTGATGAGCCTCCAGGTCCGTCACCTCCAGGGCGCGCTGGCCAGGCCGAGCGACAGCCCGCACGGCCCGCTCACGGAGCCCTACGCCGTCTACCTGTTCGGGGTCCCGGCCAGCGAGAGCATGGCCGAGGAGATCACCCGGAAGCAGGCACGCCTCGCCGCGGCCCTGCCTGCGAGCGGCCGCAAGCCCGTCACGTTCCTGAACCCCACCGAGAAGCTGTCGGACGCTCTCGCGCCCACCACGATCGAACGCCTCGGCACGCTCAAGAAGGTCCTCGACCCACGGCAGGTCATCCGCGGCAACTTCGGCGTCCTGGAGTGATCCTGGCCCGGCTCACAACAGAGGGACCTTGTCCCGCGATCACGCGGAGCAAGGTCCCTCTGGTTCCTACTTCGGTGGAGCTGAGGGGACTCGAACCCCTGACCCCCTCCATGCCATGGAGGTGCGCTACCAGCTGCGCCACAGCCCCTTACGGAACCAGGAGAGTTTACCCATATGGCCCCCGATTCCACCAAATCCTCCGGGCCCGACCGGCCCCCTCCAGCATGCGGCCCCGGGAGGGTGGTCAGCGGTCGCTGGTGGAGACCACCGATTCGCCGACGCCGGCGTTCCAGGAGAGCATCCGCCAGCCGGTGCGGTGCTCGGCGAGCTCGGCCCAGTGACAGTTGCGCAAACCACCCAGCGAGAGCCACGCCTGGCGCTGCTCCAGGCCGATCAGGGCGGCCACCAGGGTGCGTCCCGTGACGCCGTGCGTGGTCACGACCAGCGTGCCGTCCCCAGGCAACTCCGCCAACAGCTCCTGGATGACGGCCAGGGCACGCTCCTGGACGTGGGCCACTGACTCACCGTGGTCTCCGCGCACGATGTCCTCCCCGCGGGAGAGCGCCGCCACCTCCTCGGGATACCGCTCCGCCACGTCGCCCTGGGTCAGCCCCTGCCAGGTGCCGACATGGATCTCACGCAACCGTGCGTCATACCCGATCGGCAGTGTGGTGACGCCCCCGAGCGCGGCTGCCGTCTGTGCGGCCCGGCGCAGGTCGCTGGACACGATCTTCGTGGGAGCCAGTGCCGCCAGGGCGAGCGCCGCCTCCCTGGCCTGCGCCTCCCCGCGCTCGGAGAGGTCAGTATCGAGCTGCCCCTGCCAGATGCCGCCCGCGTTGTGGTCGGTCTCGCCGTGCCGCCAGACGATCAGCCGACGCACCTGATCAGGCCTCGGGAAGGGTGACGACCGGGCAGTCCTTCCACAACCGCTCCAGGTCATAGAACTCGCGGTCCTCGGTGTGCATCACGTGCACCACGATGTCGCCGAAGTCCATCAGCACCCAGCGTCCCTCCCGCTGCCCCTCTCGGCGCAGGGTCTTGGCGCCCAGCTCCAGAAGCCGTTCCTCCACCGCATCCACGATGGAGGTCACCTGGCGTTCGCCCGGCGCCGAGGCGATGACGAAGATGTCGGTCAGCGCCAACTGGTCGCTGACGTCGAGTCCGACGACGTCCTCGGCCAATTTGTCCTGGGCCGCATGGGCCGCCGCGCGGGCGAGGTCCAGGGCGCGTGCTGTCGCTGCCACTCACTGCTCCTTGTAGAGGTCGTACTTGCCGATGTACTGCACAACGCCGTCCGGCACGAGATACCAGACCGGCTCGCCCTGCTGGGTCCGTTCCCGGCAGTCGGTCGAGCTGATCGCCATCGCCGGCACGCTGAGCAGGGTGACTCGGTCCTGCGGGAGGCCGTCGCCACTGAGCACGTGTCCAGGCCGGGTGACGCCGACAAAGTGCGCCAGCTCGAACATCTTGGCCGCGTCCTTCCAGGAGAGGATCTGGGCCAGGGCATCTGCGCCGGTGATGAAGTAGAGGTCCGCCTCGGGTCGCTGCCCCCGCAGGTCACGGAGCGTGTCATAGGTGTAGGTCGGGCCGTCCCGGTCGATGTCGACGCGCGACACGGTGAACCTCGGGTTCGAGGCAGTGGCGATGACCGTCATCAGATAGCGGTCCTCGGCCGGACTGACCTTGCGTTCGTCCTTGAGGTAGGGCTGCCCGGTCGGCACGAAGACCACCTCGTCGAGGTCCAGGAGCGCTGCCGCCTCGCTAGCGGCCACCAGGTGGCCGTGGTGGATGGGGTCAAACGTGCCACCCATCACACCCAGACGCATCAGTGGTGGCTGCCCGGTCGCTTGTCGGTGGCGCCCTTACCGGCACCCAGGTCGTCGTGGTCGTGGGCCACCGGGTCCAGTGCCAGGCTGTTGCGGAAGGACCACAGGAGCCCGAGCAGTGCGGCGGCGATCACGAGGGTGATCACGCCGTACCAGATCGGGGAGAGAGGCAGTTCCTTGACCTGGTGACCTGCCTCGGCGGCCTGCAGCAGCACATGCGTCATAGGAGCAGACTACCGTGCCGCCTACAGTTGTTTCATGCACCCGGAGTTGTCTGTCGTCATTCCCATGTTTGACGAGGAGCAGGTCCTCCCCCTTCTCGTGGAGCGGCTCCGTCCGGTGCTGGACGGGCTGGAGGCCTCCTACGAGGTGGTGGCCATCGACGACGGCTCGCGGGACCAGACTCCGGTCCTGCTCCAACGTTACCTCCGGGAGTGGCCCGAGCTGAGGGTGCTCCGGCTGCGCGCCAACGCCGGACACCAGGCCGCCATCTCCGCCGGCCTGAGTGCCGCGCGCGGCGACTGGCTGGTCACGCTGGACGCCGACCTGCAGGACCCTCCGGAGCTGATCGCCGAGATGATGGCGGCCGCCGGGGAGCGTGGGGTGGACGTGGTCTACGGCGTGCGCACCGATCGCCGCACCGACTCCGTCTTCAAACGATGGAGCGCCAAGGCGTTCTATGCCGGCATGCGGAGGGCCGGGGCCAAGGACCTTCCGGACAATGCCGGCGACTACCGCCTGATGTCCCGGGCCACCGTGGATGCGGTCAATGCCCTGCCCGAACATCACCGGGTGCTGCGCCTCGTGATCCCCTCCCTCGGGTTCCCTTCCGCCAGTGTGGGTTACGCCCGAGAGGCGCGCGCAGCTGGGCGCTCGAAGTATCCCATCGCCAAGATGGTTCGACTGTCGGTCGACAGTCTCACCGGCTTCTCCCTCACGCCCCTGCGGCTGGCAACGTGGTTCGGGCTCGGCGGCTTCCTGGCAGCCATCGGGCTCCTGCTCTACGCGCTGATCGCCAAGCTGACCGGTCTGACCGTCGCCGGCTGGACCTCGACGGTGGTCATCGTGGCGGCGGTCGGTGCGGTGCAGCTGCTCTGCCTGGGAATCATGGGTGAGTACGTCGGGCGGATCTACACCACTCTGCAGCGGCGGCCGACCTACTACGTCGCCTACGACTCCCTCAGCGGCGGGGCCGACGAGCGGTCACGAACACGGACACACCAGGCGCACGACTGACCGGCAGGAACCGCTCCAACCGCACGATGGCGGTCAGCCCGACATTGACCACCGGGTTCATCTCCTCCAGGTCGCTGCCCTGCGAGCGCTTGCGACGCAGCGCCACCACCGGGCGCAGCAGCACCATCCAGGACCTTGCCGCGGTGACCTCGAGGCCGGCTCCCCTGAGCAGCGACAGGAACTCCACCGGCTCATAACGCCGTTCGTGCCCGACCGCGACGTCATGCTCGGACCAGAGCCGCTGATCCACCGGCACGGCGGCGACCAGCACTCCCCCGGGTCGCAGAACCCGATGGATCTCAGCGGCGGCCCGCTCGTGGTCGGGCAGGTGCTCGAGCACGTCCAGGGCCGTCACCAGGTCCAGCGAGGCATCCGCGACGGGCAGCGCCTGTGCATCGGCACGGATCACCTCCAGTCCACGCTCGCGGGCAACCTCCGCACCCTCGGCAGTGAACTCCAGGGCCAGCACGTCCCATCCGAGTGACTCCAGCACGCGGGTGTTGCCACCTCCCGCGGCTCCGATGTCGAGCGCCTGCCCGGGAGGCAGGTCACGAACGCGGCGGTGCAGCAGGTGTCGCCGCTCTCGGTACCACCAGTGGTCGTCCTCGAGCGTGACCAGCTTGCGAATCTCAGCGCCTTCCACCCGGGCATCTTGTCAGGCAACGGCCCGTTCCCTCACCGCCACGCCCCGTCGCGTGCTCCTCCGGTGCGACGTGGTCAGGTCCAATCGCCACCAAAGCGTGCTACGCAGTGCCACAGCAGTTTCAGGTGCTGCACGTCGTGCCTCCCCTGACGTCGCGCCGTTTCGAGGATGACCGGGTCCACCCAGCCGTGCCGTGCGATCCTCCGTGCCAGCCCGATGACCTCGGGCCCACGGAAGTCGGGATGCTGGGCGAGGGTGTCGAGGTGGACCCGGAAGCCGCGGTGCCACTCGAGGCCGACCCCGAGGCGGAGGGCGGTCTGCTCAGTGGGGGTTCCCGAGTGCGCTGGGTCGAGGACCAGTGCCTCGACGTCCGTGTCCAGATCGAGACCGCCGTGCACGTGCGCCTCCACGTAGTCGTCCAGCAGTCCGCCGTCGGTCCGCTCCCCCAGGTCATCCCGCGTGCGCGCCTCGAACTCGGCTATCGCCGGCCACAGCCCGAACCGGTGGGCGGTCGCGAGGCCCGGCGGTTCGAACACCGAGTCCGGGAAGCAGAAGGTCGCCCTGTCCAGCACATGGGCAGCCAGTCGCAGGTGAGCGGACCCGAACCTGGGCGCGGCGCCGATCTCGCGACGCCGGTGGTTGAGTGCGCCGTACCTCGGCCTGACGGCGGCCGGCTCCGCGTCATACACCCCGGCAAACATGCGGTGCTCCCAGTGCCACCGGTCCCCGCGACGGTGCGCGGTGAGGCCACCATTGCTGGTGCCCGTCTCGAACTGCGTGCGGTAGGTCCGGTCGGTGGCCAGGTGCTCCAGAACCGTGCGGCCGTTGCTCACCAGGCCTGGATGGAAGTGAACGGTGATGCGCAACCCGCGGTCCAGAGGTGGTCCGTCCGCACGCTCCTCAACGATCTTGACGGCGCGCGGACGGGACATGCGACCACGGTAGCCACCTGCACCGTGGGTGCGCACGCTGTTGGATCCTGCCCGTCGACCGTCAGTGCGTGATGACGTCGGTGCGCGCCCTGTGCCGCTCGTGTCGCTCGTCCAGAGCCGACAGGTCCTCCAGCGCCGCCGCCACCACCCTCTCGTCGTCGGAGCGCAACTGCTCCACGAGAGCGGTGACGCGTCCGGAGGGGATGCCGGCCGCCCTGGCTGCGCGCAGGTTCTGGGGACTGGCCAGGTCCATCGCCAGCACGGCATCCGCCTCCTGCTCGACCGAGGACTGGAAGCCCTGGGCCTGGTGCTCGGTGGGCACCGAGGCTGCGACAGCCGAACCCGCACCTGCCCAGAACAGGTCGGCATACCCGATGTTGCCGTCCCGGTTGGGATGGAAGGACTCGACAACCGGCCAGCTCAGGCCGTTGACCCACTCGGTGTCGTCGCAGACGGCGTGCCCGTCGAAGGCGTTGCGTGGGTCGATGTAGCTGTGCCCGGCCCCGGTCGTCTTGGCCTGCACGAGGGCATCCAGTTCGTCCGTGGCGGCGTTCAACTGGGACATCTCAGAGCCGGAGAAGAAGGTGAGGGCATTGCAGTCCTCACCGTTGAACAGATGTGGGTAGCCCGCGATCAGGACATCAGCGTTGGGAGCGCCGGCATCGATCGCGGAGAGGACGGCGTCGTAGCGACCAGGGAGAGCACCGTGCAGCACTGCCCTGCCGTCGGCGATGGCACCGGTGCAGTCCGAGAGCCAGCCCGGCAGGGCGCACTCGGTGATCACGTCGGCGAAGCCGAGGTCGTTGCCACCGATCGTCATCGTGACCAGGTCCGTGTCCGCGGAGAGGGCTCCCACCTGGTGGTTCAGGACGTCGGAGGTCGTGGCGCCGCTGCAGGCCTGGTAGTCCAGGGTTAGCCCCTGTGACTGGGCGATCAGCGCCGGGTAGCCGTACGGCGATCGGTAGCAGTCATCGGTCGAGGCCCGCGTGCCGGTGCCGGCGGAGAAGGAGTCTCCCAGGGCCACGTATGCCGTGTCGTCGGCCTGGGCAGGAATCGTGCCGGCCAGTGCCAGGACCAGCCCGGCAGGGACGGCGGTGAGCAGGGTCATGGGGCTGCGTCGTGTGATGTCCACGCTTGGGAGCATGGTGCCCCGGGAGCGCGGGCCACAACCGGTGGGTAACAACTTTGGCCAGACGCCGGCCAATCTTTTAATCCCGCCCGGGACGCGCCTGCCTGGACCCATAGCCTTCGGCGGCGGGTCCGCCGGCCGAGGTCGTGACCCCGGATCCCGCCAGGACCGAGGGGACGTGCGCCACCTCGGTCACCCCAGCGAGTTGCATCGCCTCCTCGAGCTCGGCACCCAGATCCCGGTGCATCCGCAGCACCGACTCCGCGCCGCCCAGCAGTGCCCACAACGGGAGCCGCCCGAGGAAGGCTGCGCGGGCGCCGAGGGCCAGCGCAGCAAGCACATCGAGCCCGGACCGGATGCCACCGTCCACATAGACCTCCACCGAGTCGGCGACGGCAGACGCCACGGCCGGCAGCGCCTGCGCTGTCGGGAGGCTGCGGTCCAGTTGTCGCCCACCGTGGTTGGAGACCCAGACCGCGGAGGCACCGGCCTCGACAGACCGCACGGCGTCGTCGGGCCGCAGCACGCCCTTGACCACAACAGGCAGGCCCGTGCGCTCGCGCAACCAGACAATGTCGGCCGGACCGAGGTCGGTTGCCTTGGCGAAGCCGGGAAGGTCGTGGACACCGGCGTCGAAGTTGATCCTCAGGTGTGCCGGGTCGGCCTCCTCCCAGACCGTGGGTCCGTCGTCGTACTTGGTCCCCACCACCGGGGTGTCGGTCGTCAGGACCACCGCCCGGGCACCTGCGCTCACGGCCCGCTCCAGCAGCGGGATCGCCAGTGTGCGGTCGGCGGGCAGGTAGACCTGCAACCACCAGGCCACGCCGGTGGCTCCGATCTCGACAAACGGGGTGCCGGCATTGCTCGAGACCACCATGAGGGAGCCTGCGTCGCGGGTGGCGACCGCCATGGCCACCTCCCCGTCGGGATGGATCGCCCGCTGAAACGTCGAGGGCGCGACCGCGTTGGGATGCCTGACCGGCGTGCCCAGCAAGCGGGTTCCGGTCTGCACGTGCGTGACGTCAGTCAACGTGCGGGGCAGGAAGCGCACCCTGCCCCACGCAGCGACGGCCTCGGCGGCAGTGACGCCGTCACGCGATCCCTGCCGGATATAGCGGTGGACCGAGCTGGGAAGGACCTCCGCTGCGCGGGCCTCCAGTCCATCCAGCCACCTGGCCATGCGGTGGAGTCTAGAGAGTCCGGACGATCCTGAGGAGCCCGGGCACCCTGACTAGCGGACCTGTCCGTCGCCCTCCACCACCCACTTGGTGGTGGTCAGCTCGGGCAGGGCCATCGGACCGCGCGCATGCAGCTTCTGCGTGGAGATGCCGATCTCGGCCCCGAAGCCGAACTCGCCACCATCGGTGAACCGGGTGGACGCGTTCACCATCACCGCCGCCGCGTCGACCTCGTTGACCCAGCGTCGCGCCGCTGACCGGTCCTCGGTGACGATCGCCTCGGTGTGGCCGGAGGTGAACTGCTGGACATGTGCCAGTGCGCCGTCCAGGTCATCGACCACGGCGACGCTCATCTCGAGGGCGAGGAACTCCGTCGCGAAGTGCTCATCGGTGACGGCATCGTGCGCGATGCCGGCCGCGTCGGCATACTCCCCTGCGCGGTGGTCGGTGTGCAGGAGGACACCCGCACCGGCCAGCTCGGCCAGGGCCTTGGGCAGGAAGTCCGCGGCGATGCTCTGGTGGACCAGCAGGGACTCCGCAGCGTTGCAGACGCTGGGCCGGTGCGTCTTGGAGTTGAGGGTGATCTGCAGCGCCGAGGACAGATCGGCCCCGGCATCGACGTAGACGTGACAGTTCCCCACCCCCGTCTCGATCACCGGAACGGTCGACTCGGTGACTACCGTCTGGATCAGGCTCGCTCCACCGCGCGGGATCACCAGGTCGACCAGGCCGCGCGCGGTCATCAGTGCCCGACCCGCGGCACGGCCCCCCTCGCTGAGCAGGTTGATCGCGTCGGCGGGCAGCCCCTGCTGACCGAGGGCGGCCCGCAGAAGGCCGACCAGGGCCTCGTTGGTGCGGCTGGCAGCGGAGCCTCCGCGCAGTATGACGGCGTTGCCCGACTTCAGGCCTAGCCCGGCCGCGTCCACCGTGACGTTGGGACGTGCCTCATAGATCATGCCGACCACACCCATCGGCACCCGCACCTGGCGGATAGTCAGCCCGTTGGCCAGGGTCGAGCCACGGACCACCTCACCGACCGGGTCCGGCAGCGCCGCGACGTCGCGTAGCGCCTGTGCCACGGACTGCACCCGCTCGGTGGTGAGCGTGAGGCGATCCAGCAGACCGTCGGCCATCCCGCCGGAACGCTCCCGCTCCACGTCCTCGGTGTTGGCCGCCACGACCTGCGCGGCACCCGACTCAAGGGCATCGGCCAGGGCGAGGAGGGCAGCATCCTTCTGGCTGCGAGTCAACAGCGCGAGTTCACGCGATGCCAGCCGGGCACGTCGGGCGATGGTGTGGACGTAGTCCACCACCTGGGGGTCGATGTCCTCGGCCATCTTGTTCTCCTACCTGTTCGCTAGAGTTTTGGTACGCCCGACCCGCACTCTCGAGAGGTCTGGCACACTCTCCACCGATGTCGTCGGGGACTGGGTCGTGCTCGATCGGTGCCTAGAGAACCACCAGATCGTCCCGGCGGATCACGGTGCGCGGAGCCGGCGCGGAGCCGCGGCTCCGGGCACCGCCTGATGACTGGTCGAGCCGTCGACCGAGCAGGCGCGTCAGGTCCGAGGAGTCATAGCCCACCAGACCCCGCGCCACCACCAGCCCGTCCGGGTCGACCAGGTCGACCGTGTCGCCGGTGCGGAAGACCCCCTCCACCCGGGTCACTCCGACCGGCAGCAGTGAGGTCTGCCTCTGGACGACCGCCTCCACAGCACCGGCATCCAGCACGAGCCGACCGTTCACATTGCTGGCGTGCGCCAGCCAACGACTGCGTGCCCTGCGCTTGCGGCGAGTGGGGGTGAACACCGTGCCCACGTCGTCACCGGCCAGCGCCTGGGCCGCCTGATCGGCAGAAGTCAGCATCACCGTGATGCCCTCGGCCGTCGCCAGCTGCGCGGCAGCAATCTTGGTGACCATCCCGCCGGTGCCCACGGCCGAGCCGGTCGCCGAGATGTCGACGTCGGCAATCTGGTCCATGGACGTGACCACGGGGATGCGTGAGGTGCCGGGCTGGCGGGGGTGCCCGTCATACAACGCGTCGACGTCGGTGAGCAGGATCAGGGCATCGGCATCCACCAGGTGGGCGGTCAGGGCAGCCAGGCGGTCGTTGTCACCGAAGCGGATCTCGTCGGTGGCGACCGTGTCGTTCTCGTTGATGATCGGCACGATCTCGAGCTCGAGGAGCTTCTCCAGGGTCCGGCTGGCGTTGACATAGTGCGAGCGGCGGTGCATGTCGTCGGCGGTGAGCAGCACCTGGCCCGTGCTCAGACCGTGCAACCGGAAGGCGGTGGTGTAGGCGGCGACGAGGCCGCCCTGCCCCGCACTGGCCGCAGCCTGCTGAGTGGCCAAGTCCTTCGGTCGCCTGGTGAGGCCGAGCGGGGTCATCCCCGCAGCGATCGCCCCCGAGGACACCAGGATGACCTGGTCACCGGCGAGCCAGCGCTTGGCGATCACACCACTGAGCGCCTGGAGTCGATAGTTGTCGATCCCACCCTGAGGCGCGGTGATCGAGGACGAGCCGATCTTGACGACGATGCGCCGCGCGTGCCGGATCGCATCGTGAGGCTCAGACATGACAGCATACTAATCCATCATTCTGTATGTTCATGCATCGGGATGGATGCGGCGGCGCCATCGGCACCCAGCACCGGCACCTGGCCGCCCGTCGACCCCGCCCCTTGTCGGGGCTACTCGTCGTCGGGGTCGGTCCACAGGCCCGACCGCCGGTCCTCGTCCAGCTCCGCTCGGGCCGCGGAGGCAGCGTCCATCTTGCCGTGGAAGGCGTCACGCTTCTCGCCGCGTGTCGGACGGTGCCGGTCCTCGAGCCGGATGTCCGTCCCCCGCTGGCCGAGCAGCTCGGCACCCGCTGAGATGGTGGGCTGCCAGTCGAAGACCACGGCGTCGTCCTCCGGACCGATCAGGACCGTGGAACCCGCAACGGCTCCGGCCTTGAGCAGCTCCTCCTCGACCCCGAGACGGTTGAGGCGCTCGGCGAGGTAGCCCACCGCCTCGTCGTTGGCGAAGTCGGTCTGCCGCACCCAGCGCGTCGGGCGGTCGCCGAGGACCTGAAAGACGACGCCGTCGGCCGTCTCCTCACGACGGATGCGGAACTGCGAGTCGTCAATGGCCCGGGGCCGCACCACGGTGCGCGCCGGCTCGACGACGAGGTGCTCAGCGCGTGCGCGCGACACGGCGCGGGCCAGGGCGAAGGTCAGTTCCTTGAGACCGGTGTGTGCCACGGCGGAGATGATGTGGACCTCCAGGCCGCGGGCCTCCAGATCGGGTTTGACCATCTCGGCCAGCTCCCGCGCCTCGGGCACGTCGGCCTTGTTGAGCACCACCATCCGCACGCGCTCGGCCAGCGGCATGCCCCCGAGCGAGGCATCCGGGACGTACTCGGCCAGCTCGTGCTCGATGACGTCCAGGTCGGTCAGCGGGTCGCGGCCGGGCTCCAGGGTCGCGCAGTCGATGACGTGCACGAGCACGTGGCAACGCTCGACGTGACGCAGGAAGCGCAGGCCCAGCCCCTTGCCCTCCGAGGCGCCGGGAATGAGTCCCGGCACGTCCGCGACGGTGAACCGCTCACCACCGGCGGTGACCACCCCCAGGTTCGGGACAAGGGTGGTGAACGGGTAGTCCGCGATCTTGGGCCGGGCCGCGGACAGCACCGAGACCAGGCTCGACTTGCCCGCGGAGGGGAAGCCGATGAGCGCGACGTCGGCCAGGGTCTTCAGTTCCAGGACGACCTCGCGCGACTCCCCCGGCTCGCCCTTCAGGGCAAACCCGGGTGCCTTGCGTCGCTGGCTCGCCAACGCCCGGTTGCCCAGTCCGCCGCGCCCGCCCTGTGCTGCGACGAACTCGGTGCCTGCCCCCACCAGGTCGGCCAGCACCTCCCCGTCACGGGTGCTCACGACGGTGCCCTCCGGCACCGACAGCACCAGGTCCGCGCCCTGGGCGCCGTTGCGCTCACCACCCTCACCGGGACGGCCGTTGGCAGCCGTCCGGTGCGGTCCGTGGTGAAACTCCAGCAGGGTGGTGATCTGCGGGTCGACCCGGAAGATGATGTCGCCGCCGCGACCGCCGTTGCCTCCGTCGGGGCCGCCCAGCGGCTTGAACTTCTCACGGTGCACCGATGCCACACCGTGCCCGCCGTTGCCGGCGGACAGGTGCAGGATGACACGGTCGACGAAGCTAGCCATGGGTTGATCCTCTCAATGGGCCCGGTGGGCGAACGCCAGAACGCCGGTGGTTGCCCTCGGGCAACGCACCGGCGTCCGGAGTGTGTGGTTGGCTCGCCTCAGGCGGGCTGGTCGGCGGTCTGCGCCGCCTCCACGATGTTGACGACCTTGCGGCCGCCCTTGGCGCCGAACTCGACGGTGCCGGGGGTCAGCGCGAACAGCGTGTCGTCCTTGCCACGGCCAACGCCCACCCCGGGGTGGAAGCGAGTGCCACGCTGGCGGATGAGGATCTCACCGGCGCCGACGACCTGGCCGCCGAAACGCTTGACGCCGAGACGCTGTGCGTTCGAGTCGCGACCGTTCTTGGTCGAGGACGCACCCTTCTTGGTTGCCATCTGTCATTCCTCCGTAAGGGTTGCTCGTCGCCGCTCAGGCGTCGATCGCGGTGATCTTGACCTGGGTCAGCGGCTGGCGGTGGCCCTGCCGCTTCTTGTAGCCGGTCTTGTTCTTGTACTTCTGGATGACGATCTTGGGGCCCTTGGCCGCCTGCACCACCTCAGCGGTGACCTTGACCTTGGCGAGCGCGTCGCCGTCGGTGGTGATGGTGGTGCCATCGACAACCATCAGCGGAGTGAGCTCGACGGCGTCGCCGGCCTCGCCGCTCACCTTGTCGATGATGAGGACGTCGCCGACGGAGACCTTCTCCTGGCGGCCGCCAGCGCGGACGATCGCGTACACGTTCAACTCACTTCCTGCAGATCTTGGTTGGGGTCGGAATGAACCGGACCCGGGAGCGGGGTGACGTACCCCGATAGCGCCGACGCGGCGCACCGAGGGTCTAGCCTACCCCGATCCCGGCTCCGGAGACAAACTCAGGCGTTGGCGTCGGAGGCGGTCGGGGCGGCGGGGGTTCCGGATCCTGCGGCACCCTCGTCCTCTCCCCCACGCGGGGGGCCTGCCGGGGCCACCACTCGGCCCCGTCGCCGCCGTGGCCGGGGCGGCGTTGCGGCTCCGCTGGGGACTGCCACCTGCGGCTCCGGAGCACGGGTGGGCTCCGGAGCACGAGTGGCCTGGGGCTCGGGAGTCGTCTCGGCAGTATGCCGTGGTGCCGGCTCCGCGGAGCCCTTCCCCGCGTCGGTGACCTCGGTGGGAGCGTCCACCGCGGACGCCCCGGTCGTGGGCGCGCCCGCCTCTGCCTTGCTCGCCCGGGCGGCCGGGGTCGTGGCAGGTGCCGGTGACGCCTCCGTGGCGCCCTCACTGGACTGGCCGGAGCCCGCGATCGCCGCCGCGTGGGCCGCAGCCGCAATCTGAGCCGGGGTCGGCCCACCGGGCGCCGGGGTCGGACGAGCCGGGACACTGCTTCCGGCGCTCTCGCCGTTGCCGGAGCGGCCGCGGCCACGACGGCCACCGCCGGCAGAGCCACCAGAGCCCCCGTGGTGGTGCCCGTTGCCCTCGGACTTGTCGATCGGCTCGGAGTGGACCACGATGCCGCGGCCGTTGCAGTGCACGCAGGGCTCGGAGAAGACCTCGATGAGGCCGGCACCGACGCGCTTGCGGGTCATCTGGACCAGGCCCAGCGAGGTCACCTCGGCGACCTGGTGCTTGGTGCGGTCCCGTCCCAGGCACTCCAGGAGGCGCCGGACCACCAGGTCACGGTTGCTCTCCAGCACCATGTCGATGAAGTCGATGACGATGATGCCGCCGATGTCCCGCAGCCGCAGCTGTCGGACAATCTCCTCGGCCGCCTCGATGTTGTTCTTGGTGACCGTCTCCTCCAGGTTGCCGCCAGAGCCGACGAACTTGCCGGTGTTGACGTCGACCACAGTCATCGCCTCGGTGCGGTCGATCACCAGAGAGCCACCCGAGGGCAGCCACACCTTGCGGTCCATCGCCTTGGCCAGGGCCTCGGTGACCCGGTAGCGCGTGAACACATCCTGGGTGTCGGTCCACTTCTCCAACCGGTCAGCCAGATCCGGGGCGACGTCTCCCAGGTAGTCGCTCACTTCCTGCCAGGCCTGCTCGCCAGAGACGACGACCTTGGCGAAGTCCTCGTTGAACACGTCCCGGATGACCCGGACAGTCATGTCCGGTTCGCCGTGCAGCAGCGCCGGCGCGCTGGCACTCTTCTGCTTGCCCTGGATGCGTTCCCACATGCCGGTCAGGCGGGCGACGTCTGCGCGGAGCTCCTGCTCACTGGCTCCCTCGGCGGCGGTGCGCACGATGACGCCGGCCCCCTCGGGGACGACCTCCTTGAGGATCTTCTTGAGCCGGGCCCGCTCGGTGTCCGGCAGCTTGCGGGAGATGCCGGTCATCGAGTTGCCGGGCACCAGCACCAGGTAGCGGCCGGGGAGGGAGACCTGCGAGGTCAGTCGGGCACCCTTGTGGCCGATCGGGTCCTTGGTGACCTGCACCAGGACGGAGTCGCCGGACTTCAGGGCGTTCTCGATGCGCTTGGGCTGGTTGTTGTCCAGGCCGGCGGCGTCCCAGTTCACCTCGCCGGCATAGAGGACGGCATTGCGCCCCTTGCCGATGTCGACAAAGGCTGCCTCCATGCTGGGCAGCACGTTCTGGACCCGGCCCAGGTAGACATTGCCGACCATCGTGCTCTGGGTGGCGCGGGACACGTAGTGCTCGACCAGCACGCCGTCCTCCAGGACGCCGATCTGCGTGCGGTCGTCCTGACCGCGCACGACCATGGTGCGCTCAACGCTCTCGCGGCGGGCCAGGAACTCGGCCTCGGTGATGATCGTGCGGCGACGACCGGCCTCACGCCCCTCGCGGCGGCGCTGGCGCTTGGCCTCCAGTCGGGTGGACCCGCGCACGCCGGTGACTTCCTCACGAGCGCGACGGGACTCCCGGGCATCGCCGTCCTCGCCACGGCGGTTGCTGCGGCGACGGCGACGCACGGTGCCGCTCGAGGACTCGCTGTCCGAGCTCTCGGAGTCATCCTGGGTGTCGGAACCGCTGGTCTGATCGGCCGGGGCACCGGCCTGGCTGTCATTGTCGGCTGAGTCCTCCCCGGAGCTCCCACGACCACGTCGGCCCTTACCGCCGCGACGACGGCGACGCCGGGCATTGCTGCCCTCTCCGTCGTCGGATGCCTCGGTCTCGTCGTCCCGCTGCTGGTCCTGCCCACGGTCCCCGGAGTCCGCCGTCTGATCGGCGTCGGAGCCGCCCGGCTCCTGGCCCGACGTCTGAGCCGTGCGGCCGGAGCGACGTGAGCGCTGGCGGCTCGGCTGGTCGTCGCGGGAGGTCTGCTCGGTCTCCTCTGTGTCCTCGGGCGCCCTGGCCGGCGCCCGCCGGGTCGGGACGGCACTCAGATCCGGTGCCTGGAACAGCATCCCGAACGGCGAGCCCCCGCCAGCCGGTGCGGTCTGCTCCTGCTCGGTGTCGGGCTCGGTCATCTGCTCGTCCTGCTGGTCGCCACCATCGGCACCGGCGTCGCCCGACGACGGAGTGACCCCCGCCGTGGCCTCCTCGTCCAGGAGCGACTCGACGGCCTCATCGGCCGCCTTGGCCCGGGCAGTGGTCTTGCGCGTCGTGCTCTTGCCGGTGGCGCTCTTGCCCGTGGTGCTCTTGGCCGTGGTGCTCTTGGCCGTGGTGCTCTTGGCGGCCTTCGTCGCGGTTGCCTTCTTCGCTGTCTTGCGGGCGGCCTTCTTGGCGGGGGCTGCCTGCGGCGCGCTCTCCTCGTGGGAGAACAGTGCACCGAAGGCGGAGGCCCCCTCGCTCGGCGTGGTGGACTCCCCTGCTGAGTCTCCGGGCGTGTCGGGGCTCTGGTCCATGGTGACCATGGCTTCCTCTCGTGGCTCGCCAGGAGTCCACACCGGACCCGTGGGTCCACTCCCGCTGAGCGCGGGTTGCGTCGTCGGGCCGGCGGGTGCCGGCCGGACGGAAGTCGTCCTGGTTACGCCGGACGGCTCGCGCACTTCGCGCGTCACCTGGGCGGCGCCGACCAGATCCGTGCGCGGCCTCGAGTCCTACACGTGGGCCGCTCACTCGCGTGCCAGCTCTTCGGGCCGCACTGCGGGAGATCCTGTCGGGTTGGGCGGCTGGTGTGGCCGGTCGCACAACCACGGCCACTATCTCACAGGTGGGCCGTTTCCCCGTCTAGGTCAGTGGGTCGAGCACGGCATGGTCGTCCCCGAGGGGTCCCTGCGCGAGGCGCCCGCTGATCGGCCGCGGGAGATCCAGGCCGCTCACCTCGCCCAGTGCAGCCCAGAGCTCCGCCGGCCGCACGGTGGGTGTCGTATGCCGAACGGTCAGCAGGAGCTCCGCTGCCCCTGAGTGGTCGGTTCCGGTGGCTGCGCGGTCGCGGGCACCCTCACGCCTCGGCGTGTCGCTCACCTCGGCCCCGAGCACCGGCTCCCGCACCTCGATGGCGCGTGGACCCTGCTTCATCACCCGGGTCACCTCCACGTGGTCCCGCGCGAGGAAGGCCTCCAGCGCCAGCTGCAGATCGGGCGCCGGGAGCCCCTGGAACACCATCTGCCAGCGGCTGGCCACGAGCCGGTCAGCCAAGCTCCCCGTGCCCGCCACCGTGACGTGCACGATGTCCAGCCCGTCGGGCAGCGCGGCAGCCAGTGCCGACCCGACCTCCGCCGGGTCCACCTCACGGGTCACTGACAACTCGACATACTCCGCCTCCGAGGCCACACCGGTCGGGGCGGCATTGGCATAGCTGATCTTGGGATGCGGGTGGAACCCGGCGGAGTAGGCCATCGGGATCTGCGCCAGCCGCAGACCCCGCTCCAGGGCACGCTGGAAGTCACGGCTGGAGGTGAAGCGCATCCGCCCGCGCTTGGCATAGCGAACCCACTGCTTCTGGACCGCGGGGTCGGGTGCTGGGCCCTCGGGGACACGTCGTGCTGCTGCCATGGCAGGCACACTAGCCACGTTCTCTGCCCGGGTTGGTGTGGCGAACTCCATAACGAGGGGGCTGTCGGCGAACGCCATCCAGGTCGTACAGTCGGCGCATCCAGATGTTGTTGGCCGCACTCAACGGAGCGTCGCGACCGCCTTGTCACTGCCCACCACTCTTGGAGGCCCTCCCAGTGCGTGTCCACAACTTTGCCGCCGGTCCTGCCGCGCTCCCGCTCGAGGTGCTCGAGCGGGCGCAGTCCGAGCTCACCGACTTCCACGGTCTGGGCATGTCCGTGATGGAGATCAGCCACCGGAGCAAGGACTTTGTGGCCGTCGCGGCTGAGTCCGAGGCTCTGCTGCGTGAACTCCTGGGGGTTCCGGAAGGCTATACCGTGCTCTTCCTCCAGGGCGGCGCGACCGGTCAGTTCGCGGCGATCCCGATGAACCTCACCGCGCCCGGCGCGAGCGCCGCCTACATCAACACCGGCTCCTGGTCCAAGAAGGCGATCGGCGAGGCCGGCAAGTTCCTCCAGGTCAACGTCATCGCCGATGAGTCGGCGTCCAACTACTCGACGGTCCCCGCCGCGGAGAGCCTGCAGGTCAGCCCGGATGCGGCCTACCTGCACTACACCGCGAACGAGACCATCGGGGGCGTGGAGTTCGGCTATCTGCCCGACGCCGGCGAGGTGCCGCTCGTGGCCGACTTCTCCTCCACCATCATGTCCCGCCCGATCGACGTCTCCCGGTTCGGCCTCATCTACGCCGGCGCCCAGAAGAACCTCGGCCCCTCCGGGATCACCGTGGTCATCGTGCGGGACGACCTCGTCGGCCACGCCCGGCCCGAGACGCCGTCGGTGCTCGACTACGCCGCGATGGGCGGCGCGGACTCGATGCTCAACACCCCACCGACCTTCGGGTGGTACCTGCTGGGCCTCAACCTGGAGTGGATCCGTGACAACGGCGGGCTGGCCGGCATGGCTGAGCGCAACGAGCGCAAGGCCCGCACCCTCTACGATGCGATCGACACGCTGGACTTCTACTCCAACCCGGTCGAGCCGGCAGCACGGTCCTGGATGAACGTCCCCTTCCTGCTGGCGGACGCCGACCTGGACAAGGAGTTCCTGGCCCAGTCCGAGGCCGAGGGCCTGACCAACCTGGCCGGGCACCGCTCCGTGGGCGGCATGCGAGCCAGCATCTACAACGCCACCTCCCAGGAGTCGGTCGAGGCCCTGGTTGACTTCCTCAAGGAGTTTGAGCGCACCCATGCCTGAGACCTTCCGCATCCAGACCCTCAACGCCATCTCGCCCCTGGGGCTGAACCGGCTCGACCGCGAGGTCTTCGACCTCGGCACCGAGTTCACCGACCCGCGTGGCATCCTGCTCCGATCGGCCGACCTGCACTCCTACGAGGTGCCCGACAGCCTGTACGCCGTCGCCCGCGCTGGGGCGGGGACGAACAACATCCCGGTCGACAAGCTGGCGGCCCGCGGCATCCCGGTCTTCAACACACCCGGTGCGAACGCCAACGCGGTCAAGGAGCTGGTCATCGCTGGCATGCTGCTCGCCGCGCGCAACATCTACCACGCCGCCGACTACACCCGGGACCTTGTCGCCGACCAGGCCTTGTCCGGCAAGGACCTCGACAAGCAGGTCGAGGCCGGCAAGAAGCAGTTCGCCGGCTTCGAGCTGCCCGGACGCACGCTCGGCGTCATCGGGCTCGGCGCGATCGGCGTGCTGGTGGCCAATGCGGCGCAGGCCATGGGCCTGAAGGTCCTGGGCTATGACCCGGCGATCACCATCGAGCGTGCCTGGCAGCTCTCCCCCGCTGTCGAGCAGGTCACCAGCGTCGAGGAGCTCTTCGCCAGCTCCGACTTCATCACGCTGCACGTGCCGCTCGTCGAGGGCACCAAGGGCCTGGTCAACGCGCAGCGGATCGCGGCGATGCCTGAGGGCGGGGTCGTCCTCAACTTCGCCCGGGGTGGCGTGGTCGACGAAGAGGCCGTCCTGGCCGCCCTCGACTCCGGTCACCTGCACGCCTACGTCAACGACTTCCCGACCGAGGCGGGGGCCGTCCACCCCAGGGTGATCACCCTGCCCCACCTGGGTGCCTCGACCGGCGAGGCCGAGGACAACTGTGCCGTCATGGCGGTCGACCAGCTCTCGGACTTCCTGCTGCACGGCAACATCCGCAACTCGGTGAACTTCCCCGAGGTCGTGATGGCCCGTTCGCCGGGCACCTCACGCCTGGCGATCTTCAACGAGAACAAGCCCAACATGATCGGACAGATCACGGGAGTGCTGGGTGACGCGGGACTCAACGTCACCGAGTTCACCAACAAGGCGCACGGCGACTACGCCTACACGCTGGTGGATGTTGAGGGCCAGCTCGCGGACGACCTGAAAGAGCAGATCCTGGCGATCGACGGTGTGATCCGGGCGCGCCGGATCGACTGAACCGGCTCGCAGGATCGACTCATGCCGACTGCGAACCTCAGGTAGCAGCGATAGCCTGCCCACATGATGTTTCCCTCCGGTTCCAGTTGACCAGCCCCCGCCCCTGATCGCCGTCGGAGGTCCCTGGAACACAGGGTCCTGCTCTATCGCGCGTCACGGGAGGCGATCCCGCTCTTCGCGGTCTATGCCCTCCTGTTCGCCGACCACGGGCTGAGTAGCTCCCAGATCGGGGTGCTCCTGGCGGTGTGGTCCGCCAGTTCCTTCCTGCTCGAGGTCCCCTCCGGGGCCTGGGCGGACCTGCTCGACCGGCGTCGCCTGCTCATCGCCTCCGGGGTGCTGTATGCCGCGGGGTTTGCCACGTGGCTCACGTGGCCCTCCTTCCTGGGGTTCCTGAGCGGATTCGTGCTGTGGTCCCTCTCCGCGGCCCTGATGTCCGGGACCTACGAGGCCTACCTGTTCGACGAGCTCACCGCTGCCGGGCGACCTGAGCGCTATGGCCCAGTCAAGGCCCGGGCCGAGAGCGTGACCGCCCTGGTCATGGCCGGCGCCATCGCGCTCGCCGCACCCCTGCACGCCCTCGGTGGCTACGCCCTTGTCGGCTGGACCTCGGTGGGTGTCGCCCTGGTGCATACCCTGCTGGCGGTCGCGCTCCCCCGGGTCAGCCCGGCCGTCGACGTCGACGAGGCGCCGGACCCCGAACCCGCCTCGCTGCGGGCCTGGGCACGCGCCGTGGGCACCGGAGCCGGCGAGGCCGCGAGCAGTGTCCCCGTGCGACGTGTCCTGCTGGCCTATGGCACCGTCGTCGCGCTCGTGGGCCTCGATGAGTTCTTCCCCCTGATCCTGGCCGAGGGCGGGGCGTCGGTCGGACTGATCGCCTGGATCCTGGGCGGCATCACGCTCCTGCAGGCGGCCGCGACCTGGTGCGCGGCCGGGGTGGCCCGCCTGGCGGGCCTGCCCCATGCGGTCATCGTGGCCGCAGCTGGACTGCTGCTCGCCGCAGGCGCCTGGTGGAGCGGTCCACCCTCCTACGCCGCGATCGCGGTCGGCTACGCGCTGGCCACCGCTTCTTATGTCAGCGGCGACATCCGCCTGCAGCACACCATGAGCGGCAGGGCTCGGGCGACGACCACCTCAGTCGCCGGACTCGTCGCTGAGGTGGGCTTCCTGGTCGCGCTCGGCCTGATCAGCCTGGCTACCTTACGTTTCGACGTCGCTCCCGTCGCGGCCGTGCTCGCACTCGTGGTGACGGTGCCGGCCACCATCGCGGCCCACCGCACCCCCGCAGCCCCGGTCCACTGACGCCACAGGCATGGCCACCCGGACAGTTTCAGACCACGGTCAGCGGCAGCAGCTTCTTGCCCGTCGGCCCTGTCTGGATCTCGGTGTTCATCTGCGGGCAGACACCACAGTCGAAGCAGGGAGTCCAGCGGCAGTCGTCGACCTCACGCTCGTCCAGGGCGTCCTGCCAGTCGTCCCAGAGCCACTCCTTGTCCAGACCGGAGTCGATGTGGTCCCAGGGCAGCACCTCGGTCTCGCCGCGCTCTCGGGTGGTGTACCACGCGACATCCAGTCCGTGGCCGGCCAGCGCCTGCTGCGCGGCCGCCATCCAGCGTTCGTATGAGAAGTGCTCGCTCCAGCCGTCGAACCGGCTCCCGGCGCGCCAGACCTGCTCGATGACGCCACCGACCCTCCGGTCGCCGCGGGACAGCAGCCCCTCGACGATCCCGGGCTGGCCGTCGTGATAGCGGAACCCGATGGCCGAGCCGTAGCGCCGATCGGCCCGGATGGCCTCGCGGAGCTTGAGCAGTCGCGCGTCGGTCTCCTCCGCGCCCAGCTGGGAGGCCCACTGGAAGGGCGTGTGCGGCTTGGGCAC
Source organism: Ornithinimicrobium murale (assembly GCF_003352835.1). Classification (GTDB taxonomy): domain Bacteria; phylum Actinomycetota; class Actinomycetes; order Actinomycetales; family Dermatophilaceae; genus Ornithinicoccus; species Ornithinicoccus muralis. Next base: position 186,692 of record NZ_QLVD01000010.1, read on the forward strand.
GAACCCGCCGATGGAGACGGTGCAGCGGATGTCCTTGCGCCCACTGACCTTCCGGCCGGTGTCGATGACCTGCTTGGCCAGCTCCGCGATCTCCAGGACGTCCTCGTCGGTCTCCGTGGGCAGCCCGCACATGAAGTAGAGCTTGACCTGCCGCCAGCCGGCACCGTAGGCCGCGGCGACCGTGCGAATGAGGTCCTCCTTGCTCACCATCTTGTTGATCACCTTGCGCAGGCGCTCGCTGCCGCCCTCCGGCGCGAAGGTGAGTCCCGAGCGCCGACCATTGCGGGTCAGCTCGTTGGCCAGGTCGATATTGAAGGCGTCGACCCTGGTCGAGGGCAGCGACAGCGAGGTGTTCGTGCCCTCGTAGCGGTCGGCGAGGCCTTTGGCGACGTCAGCGATCTCGCTGTGGTCGGCGGAGGACAGGGACAGCAGCCCGACCTCCTCGTAACCGGTGGTGTCCAACCCCTGCTGCACCATCGCGCCGATCCCCTCGATCGAGCGCTCCCGCACCGGGCGGGTGATCATGCCCGCCTGGCAGAACCGGCAGCCACGGGTGCACCCACGGAAGATCTCCACGCTCATCCGCTCGTGCACCGACTCCGTCACCGGCACCAGCGGTGTCTTGGGGTAGGGCCAGGAGTCCAGGTCCATCACGGTGTGCTTGGAGACCCGCCACGGGATGCCGGGTCGATTCGGCACGACGCGCTGGATCCGCCCATCGGGCAGATAGTCGACGTCGTAGAACGCCGGCACATAAACACCACCGGTGCGGGCCAGGCGCAGCAGCAGCTCATCACGCCCCCCGGGGCTCCCCTCGCCCTTCCACCCGCCGATGATCGAGGTCGCGGCCAGCACGGCCTCCTCGCCGTCGCCGACGATGGCAGCGTCCAGGAAGGCGGCGATCGGCTCGGGGTTGAACGCGGCGTGCCCGCCGGCGATGACGACCGGGTGCTCGTCCGTGCGGTCGGCGGCGTGCAACGGGATCCCGGCCAGGTCCAGCGCGGTGAGCATGTTGGTGTAGCCGAGCTCGGTGGAGAAGGACAGCCCGAGGACGTCGAAGTCACCGACCGCACGGTGCCCGTCGACGGTGAACTGCGGCACGCCCTCGGCGCGCATCAGGTCCTCCAGATCGGGCCAGACGGAGTAGGTGCGCTCGGCGAGCGCCATCGGCTGCTCGTTGAGCACCTCGTAGAGGATCATCACGCCCTGGTTGGGCAGGCCGATCTCATAGGCGTCGGGATACATCAACGCCCACCGGACCGTCAGCTCCTGCCCGTCCGGGCCGTGTCCGGCAACATTCCAGTCCTTGACCTGGGAGTTCAGCTCGCCCCCGACGTACTGCACCGGCTTGCTGACCTGCTCCAGGAGCGGTTCAAGGGCAGGGAAGATGCTGTCGCCGGGCAGGCGCACAGTTGCGTCGTCGTCCGTGGCAGTCATGCACCCAGGGTATGCCGTGGGGAGGGTCAGGAGCGTCGCGCCTCTACGCTACGGGGATGAGACTGGCCCGCGGGTGGCATCTGCTGACCCTGGTTGTGGTGGTGACGGCGCTCGTGTTGCAGACGGCCCTGGTCGTGCGCGGGTCAGCGGTGCTCGACGAGACCGTCGTGCCCCCGCTGGGGACACGCCTGTTCCAGATGGTCTGCTACTTCACGATCCAGGCCAACGTCCTGGTGGCGATCGCCTCGGGCGCTCTCGTGGTCGCCCCTGCGCGGGAGGGTCAGCTGTGGCGGGTGGTCCGGGCTGACGCGGTGCTGGGTATCACGCTGACCGGTGTGGTCCACTTCTTCCTGCTACGGCCCCTCCTGCACCTCAGCGGCTGGGACGCTGTCGCCGACACCCTCCTGCACCTTGTTGTCCCGGCTCTGGTCATCCTCGGCTGGCTCGTGTGCGGACCGCGACCGCGGTTGGATGCACGGACGGCGTGGTGGTCACTGGCCTGGCCTGTCGCCTGGCTCGCCGTGACCCTTGTGCTCGGCGCCGTCCGTGACTGGTATCCCTACCCGTTTCTTGACGTCTCCGAGCACGGTCTCGGACAGGTGCTGCTCACCAGCCTCGGCGTGACCCTGGTCTTCCTGACCGTGGTCCTGGCGATGCGGCTGGCAGAGAGGTCCCTGCCAGCCGCGCCGCGGGAGTCCGACTCGGGTCAGTCGGTGTAGAGGGCATCCAGTTCGTCGGAGTACTTCTTGGTGACCAGCCGCCGCTTGAGCTTCATGCTCGGCGTCAGGTCGCCCTCCTCGACGGTCAGGTCGTGGTCCAGGATGACGAACTGCTTGATCTGCTCCCAGCGGTTCAGCTGGGTGTTGAGCTCGTCGATATAGCCCTGCACCATCTCCCGGCACGCGGGCGAGGTGACGATCTCGGCATACTCCTTGCCGCCCAGGCCGTTCTGGCTCGCCCATCCCTCGATGGCCTCCGGGTCCAGCGTCACAATGGCCGAGACGAACTTGCGGCCATCGCCCTCGATCACGAGCTGGCTGGCGTAGGGGCAGATGCCCTTGAACATGGACTCGATCACCGAGGGCGCGATGTACTTGCCGCCGGAGGTCTTGAAGAGATCCTTCTTGCGGTCGGTGATGCTGAGGAAGCCACGCTCGTCGACCTCACCGATGTCGCCGGTGTGGAACCACCCGTCCGAGTCCAGCGCCTCGGCGGTCGCGTCCTCGAGCTCGTGGTAGCCGGGGGTGACTCCCGGGCCGCGCAGCAGGACCTCGCCGTCCTCGGCGATCTTGACCTCGGTGCCCGGCAGGGCCCACCCGACGCTGCCGAATTTGTAGCCGCCGGTGTGGGGACGGTTGACGAACGATGCTGCGCTGGTCTCGGTCAGCCCGTAGCCCTCGATGATCCGCAGCCCGACGGCGTCGAACCACTCGGCCACGTCGCGGTTGAGCGCGGCCGATCCGGAGATGAAGAAGCGCACCCGCCCCCCGAAGCGTTCCTGGATCTTCTTCAGGACAACGGCGTTGGCGACCTTGTGCTGCAGGGCCAGGACACCCGAGGGCTCCCTGCCGGCCTGCTGCAGCTCGCTCACCTTGCGACCGACGCCGGTGGCCCAGTGGAAGAGCTTCTCCTTGATGCCTCCCTCCTCGGCCATCATCATGGTGATCCTGCCGTAGGCCTTCTCGAAGATGCGTGGCGCGGCCCCCATGAAGGTCGGCTTCACGATCCCGACGTTCTCCACGATCTTGTCGACCCGCCCGTCCACTGCGGTCGGGAAGCCGATCTGCAGGGGCAGGACGAGCAGGACCTTGCCGAAGACGTGCGCCAGGGGAAGCCACAGGTACTGCAGGTCGTCCGGGCTCAGGATGCCGATCGAGTCCACGGCCGCCGCTTCATAGGTCCACGCGGAGTGCGGCAGGCGGACCCCCTTGGGCCGCCCCGTGGTGCCGGAGGTGTAGATGATGGTGGCCAGGTGGTCCGGCGTCAGCTGGTCGATCCGCTCGTTGACCATCTCGGGTTCAGCCGCCAGGCGGGCCTGGCCCCGCTCCTCCAGCTCGGACAGCGAGAGCACCCAGTCACCGTCACCCTCCCCGTCGATGACCACGACGTGGCGCACCTCCGGGATGTCCGGGCGGTGCTCACGCAGCTTGGCGACCTGCGTGTCGTCCTCGGCGATGACCACCTTGCTGCCAGAGTCCGCCGCGATGTAGGCGACATCCGCTGACAGGGTGGTCGGGTAGATCGTGGTCGTGGCGGCACCGGCCGACATGACGGCGAGATCGAAGAGCACCCACTCCAGCCGCGTGGCCGAGCACAGCGCGACCCGCTCCTCAGGGGCGACACCCAGGTCGATCAGACCGGCGGCCAGTGCATAGGCGCGGGCGGCGGAGTCCGCCCACGTCAGTGACTCCCAGGACTCCCCGACGGGATAACGAAAGGCCTCCGCGGTCGGTGTCGCGGCGACCCGGTCACGGAACAGGTGGCCCACGCTCGCGACCCGGTTGTCGATGGTCGCCTGGTCATACGCTTCATCACGGGAGGTCAGTGCCATTACTCGTCCTTCGTTGGGCGGGTGGTCGCCTGATCTTCTCAGGTCCGGGGCCGGGGACGGTAGTGCCCCTGCCCTTGAGATCAGACCGTTACCTTGGAGTACCGCGTGTGGACGAGACCGGTGCGCGGCCACCGCGATCCTGGAATGTGAGCTGCCGGCCCGCGGGGCGTCGGTCCGTGCCGTCGTGCGTTCGCTGGCAGGCCGCGACCAGCCCGATCGCCAGCCAGCAGGCGAACATCGAGGACCCGCCGTAGGACAGGAACGGCAGCGGGAGGCCCGTGACCGGCATGAGTCCCAGGTTCATCCCGATGTTCTCCGCAGTCTGGAAGAGCAGCCACCCGGCCACGCCGACGGCCACCAGTCGCGCGAACGGATCGGTCGTGCGCAGGGCAACCCACAGGGCGCGCAGCACGACAAAGAGCAACAGTCCCATGATGCCGAGCGAACCCAGCAGCCCAAGTTCCTCGCCCGCGATAGAGAAGACGAAGTCGGTGTGCTGGAACGGGATGAACCCGCCCTGCGTCTGGGGGCCCTGCCCGATCCCCGCTCCGTTCCACCCGCCAGACCCGATCGCCAGCCGCGCCTGCTGGGTCTGGTAGCCGATGCCCTGCGGGTCGCGCGCCGGATCGGCGAAGGCCAGGAGCCGGTCCAGCTGATACGAGTCCAGCAGGGGAATGCGGATGGCTGCCAGGACCGCCAGCCCAGCGCCCCCGATAGCAGCGAGGGTCCAACGGCGCGCAGCACCGGAGGCGGCAACCACACCGACGGTCAGGGCGCCCAGCACCAACGCCGTGCCGAGGTCCGGCTGCAGGAGGATCAGGAGAATCGGTATGCCCGCGAGCACCCAGGCGGTCAGCACCTCCCGCCAGGCCGGGGGTCGGGTGGTGTCCCGCCCCTCAGCCAGAATCATCGCCAGGCCCACGCAGAGGGCGATCTTGGACAGCTCGGCCGGTTGGAGCGAGAATCCGCCCGGCAGGTGGATCCAGGAACGGGACCCGTTCACCGTCACACCCAGAGGGCTCAGCACGAGCAGCAGCCCCATCAGGCCGGCGAGATAGAGCCAGGGAGCGGTGGCCCGGATCCACCGGACATCCACTCGGAGCAGCAGCACAGCCATGGTGACGCCGATGCCGGTGTTGATCAGGTGCCGCACAGCCAGGGCCGGTCCCACGTCCACGTGAGTGCCCGACCAGACCAGCACGGCCCCGATCAGGCTGAGCCCGAGGGCCGCGATGTAGAGCCCCCAGTCGATGCGCAGCCAGGCCATCGTCTAACCGAACAACAGCGATCGGCTGACGTCCACGTCCTGACCGATCTGGGTGAGCAGCTCCTCGATCGAGTCGAAGCGGACGTTGCCCCTGAGGTGGGCGACAAAGTCAACGCCCACCTGCTCGTGGTAGAGATCCAGGTCGCTGCGATCGAGCACATGCGCCTCGACGGTGCGCACGGGCACGTCGTCAAAGGTCGGGTTGGTGCCGACCGAGATCGCTGCGGGCAGTCGGCGCTCCGGATCTCCGGGCGGCAGGTCCAGACGCTCCAGCCAGCCGGCATAGACCCCGTCGGCAGGCACCAGGCCGGTGAGCACACCACCGAGATTCGCGGTCGGGAACCCGAGCTCACGGCCGCGGTGGTGCCCGTGGACCACCTCGCCGGTGACCCGGTGCGGGCGGCCCAGGATCTCGGCCGCGCCGGCCACCTCACCGTCGGCCAGCAGCCGACGCAGGTGGGTGGAGGACCAGTTGCGTTGGCCGGCGGTCGTCTCGCCCACCGCGTGGAGCTCGACCACCGCGAAGTCGTGGGTTGCACCGAGCTCCCGCATCGTGTCGATCGTGCCGGAGTTGCGCACTCCGAAGCGGGAGTCCGAGCCCAGCACCACCGCCGTGGCGCCCAGGGTGTCGACGAAGACCGTGCGGACGAACTCCTCAGGCGTCTGGGCAGCCAGCTCGTGGGTGAACTCCAGCACGAGCACGGCGTCCAGGCCCGTGCCGGCCATCAGCTCCAGCCGGTGGCCCAGACCGGCGATCTGAACGGGTGCCCGGTCCGGGTGCAGGACAGCCAGGGGCGGGGGGTCGAAGGTTACCGCGACCGCACGGGCATGCCGCAGGGCGGCCTCTCGGACGACGGTCCCCAGCAGGGCGCGGTGGCCGCGATGGACACCGTCGAAGTTGCCGAGGGTCACCACGCTGGGTCCGTAGCCGGACGGGATCTCCTGCAGGTCGGTCCAGCGCAGCACGGGGTCCACTCTAAGGGGCGGGGAAGACGACATGGCTGCGTGCCTCCCCGTGCGTCTCGTCGAGCATCGCCACCAGACGCCCGTCGGGACCGACCGCCGCCACCGGCTCGATCCGTCCGGGCGAGTCGGAGGGCAGCCGCTTGCCGTGCCCGAGGTCGGTCGCCTCCTGCGCGGTGAGCTGGCGGACCGGAAAGCTGGCAGCGGCCGCACCGGCCAACGGGATCAGGTGGGCCGGGGCACCGTCCAGCTCCAACTGCTCCAGCGTCACGGCGCGCGGCAGGTCCAGGTCACCAACCCTGGTGCGCCGCAAGGCGATCAGATGTCCGCCCACGCCAAGCAGCTCCCCCAGGTCGCGGGCCAGGGCACGGACATAGGTGCCCGAGCTCACCTCGACCTCGACGTCGAGGTCGAGGTGAGCTGCCTGGGCGCCGGCGCGGCCCCTCCGGACGGCGAGGACCTCGAAGCGGTGGACCGTCACAGGTCGCGCGGCGAGCTCGACGTCCTCCCCGGCCCGGACCCGGGCGTAGGACCGCTTGCCGTCGATCTTGATGGCGCTGACGGAACTGGGCACCTGCTGGATCGCGCCGGTCAGCCGACGGACCGCGGCGCGGACCTGCTCCTCGGCGAGGGCCGAGGCGTCGCGACGTGCCGTCACCTCGCCCTCGGCGTCATCGGTGACCGTGCTGACCCCGAGCCGGATCGTGGCGGTATAGGTCTTGTCGGCGCCCACCAGGAAGGTGAGCAGCTTGGTGGCCCGGTTCACCCCGAGCACCAGCACGCCGGTCGCCATCGGGTCCAGGGTCCCGGCATGGCCGACACGACGGGTGGCGCACAGCCGACGACAGCGACCCACCACGTCGTGGCTGGTCCACCCCGCGGGTTTGTCGACCACCAGGAGGCCGTCACCAGCCGGCTCCCTGCCGGCCCCCTCGCGCGGTGGACGCTGGCGCTCAGTCCCGCCCGTCGGCATACTCGCCTGTTGGTTCGCCACCGGACCCGTCCTCCGCCGCGTCCCCGTCCTGGCCCCCGGATCCCTCGTCCAGTGGCTCGGGCTCGCGGGGCTTGCGGTAGGGGTCGGCGTCACCGGCGTAGCCGCTGGCGGCACGGCCGGCAGCCAGCTCGGCATCCCGCTCGTGCACCTGGCGGAAGATGTCCTCCATGTGCGCGGCGTCCTCGGGCAGGGCGTCGGGCACGAACTGCAGGGTGGGCGTGAGCCGGATGCCCAGTCCCTTGCCCATGTGGGAGCGGAGCCGCCCGCGATAGGCCTCCAGGACCTCCGCAGCATCCTCCCGCTCCTGGTCGCCACCCAGGACGGTGTAGAAGACGGTGGCCTGCTGCAGGTCACCGGTGACCCGGACATCCGTGATCGTGATGAAGCCCAGCCTGGGGTCCTTCACCAGGGTGTCGATCCCCTGGGCCATCAGGACCTTGATGCGCTCGGCGACCTTGCGGGCGCGTGCGGGATCAGCCATGTCTCCTCCTCGGTCGGGCGTGCAACGAGTCAGTCTAGGTCCGCGACGGGCCGGCCCCACCACAGGTGGAGCCGGCCCGTCACAGATGCTGTCCTCAGGTGCGCGGGATCTCGCGCATCTCGTAGGTGGTGATGAGGTCATCGGTCTGGACGTCGTTGAACGAGCCCAGGTTGATGCCGCACTCGAAGCCCTCGCGGACCTCGGTGACGTCGTCCTTGAACCGCCGCAGGCCGGCGATCTCCAGACCATCGGTGATGACCACACCCTCGCGGGTGATCCGGGCCTTGGCGCCGCGCCGGATCTCGCCGCTGCGCACCAGCGAGCCCGCCACGTTGCCGAACTTGGAGGAACGGAAGACCTCACGGATCTCCGCGGTGCCCGTCTCGACCTCCTCGTACTCCGGCTTGAGCATCCCGGTGAGGGCGTTCTCGATGTCCTCGATGGCCTGGTAGATCACGCCGTAGTAGCGGATCTCCACACCCTCACGCTCGGCGACGTCGGCGTTCTGCCCCTCGGCCCGGACGTTGTAGCCCAGGATGATGGCATCCGAGGCCGCGGCCAGGTTGATGTTGTTGAGGGTGATCGCACCGACACCGCGGTCGATGATCCGCAGGCCGACCTCGTCGCCGACATCGATCTGCAGCAACGCGTCCTCGAGCGCCTCGACCGATCCGGACACATCGCCCTTGAGGATCAGGTTGAGGGTGTCGACCTTGCCCGCGGCGAGGGCCTCGTTGAGGTCCTCCAGGCTGATCCGCTTGCGAGCCTTGGCCAGCGAAGCCTGGCGGTCGGCCGCCTCTCGCTTCTCGGCGATCTGCCGTGCGGTGCGGTCGTCCGGGGCCACCACGAAGGTGTCACCCGCCCGCGGCACCGACGCCAGGCCCAGCACCTGCACCGGACGTGACGGCGTCGCCGACTTCACGTTGTTGCCGTGCTCATCGAGCATGGCGCGCACGCGACCGTGTGAGGCACCCGTGACGATCGCGTCACCGACATTCAGCGTGCCCTGCTGCACCAGCACCGTGGCCACCGGCCCACGACCGCGGTCCAGGTTGGCCTCGATGGCCACACCGCGGGCGTCCTTGTTGGGGTTGGCCCGCAGGTCGAGGGCGGCATCGGCTGTCAGCAGCACGGCCTCCAGCAGCGCGTCGATGTTCTGGTTGTTGCGTGCGGACACGTCAACGAACATCGTCTCACCGCCGTACTCCTCGGCGATCAGGTTGTACTCGGTCAGCTGCTGGCGCACCTTGGCCGGGTTGGCGCCGTCGACATCGATCTTGTTGACCGCGACCACGACCGGCACGTCGGCCGCCTGGGCGTGGTTGAGCGCCTCGATGGTCTGCGGCATCACACCGTCGTCCGCCGCGACCACAAGGATCGCGATGTCGGTCGACTTCGCACCACGGGCACGCATGGCGGTGAACGCCTCGTGACCCGGGGTGTCGATGAAGGTGATCGGACGGTCATCGCCCTCGTGCTCGGTGTGCACCTGGTAGGCACCGATGTGCTGGGTGATGCCACCGGTCTCGCTGGCCCCGACGTCCGCCTTGCGGATGGCGTCGAGCAGTCGCGTCTTACCGTGGTCAACGTGACCCATGACGGTCACGACCGGCGGACGCGGCAGCAGGTCCTCGTCGCTCTCGGCCTCGGACTCGGCGTCCAGGTCGATGTTGAAGGCGCTGAACAGCTCGCGCTCCTCCTCCTCCGGGGAGACGACGCGGATGTCGTAGCCCAACTCCGAGCCGAGCACGCCGAAGGTGTCTTCGTCCAGGGACTGGGTAGCCGTCGCCATCTCACCGAGGTGGAACAGCACGGTCACCAGCGATGCCGGGTCGACGTTGATCTTGTCGGCGAAGTCGGTGAGCGAGGCCCCACGACGCACCGTGATGCTCTGCCCGTTGCCGCGCGGGACGTTGACGCCACCGATCGTGGGCGCCTGCATCTGCTCGAACTCTGCGCGCTTGGCCCTCTTGGACTTGCGTCCGCGGACCTTGCCGCCGCCGCGACCGAAGGCACCCTGGGTGCCGCCACGGCCGCGCGGACCACCACCGGGGCGACCGCGGAAACCTCCGGGGCCACCACCGGGGCCACCCCCGGGACCGCCGGGTCCGCCACCGCCGGGCCTACCACGACCGCCGGGGCCACGTGCCGGACGCTCGCCCGGACGGGGCACCGCTGCGCGGTCGGGCATCATCCCCGGGTTGGGGCGCGGACCACCCGGACGTGGGGCGCCCGGACGCGGGCCGCCGGAGCCGGCCGGGCCCCCGCGGGAGCCGCCGGGACGAGGCATGCCCTGGGACGACGCGAACGGGTTGTTGCCCGGACGCGGCGAGCCGGCGCGGTCGCCACCGCGCTCGGGACGGTCACCGCGCGGACGCTCCCGACCCATCCCCTGCGAGGACGCGAACGGGTTGTTGCCCGGACGCGGGCCCGGCTTGCCACCCGGACGCGGGGCGTCCTTGCGGGGGCCGGGGGCCGGCGGCGCGGACTTCTCTGCCCCGGGGCGCGGGGCCGACGGGGGAGTCTCTCCCGGCTTGGGCGCGGAAGGCCTGCTGTCCGCAGACCTGCCGTCGGCAGCCGTGCTGTCCGCGGCCTTGGCGTCGGCGGCCGTGCTGTCCGCAGACTTGACGTCCGCGGGAGTCGGCGCCTCGGGGGCAGGGGCGGCCGGCGTCGCGGCCGCCTCAGCGGACGTGGACTCCGCAGCCGGCGCGGCGGGCGCCGCCTGGTCTGCCGGCTTGGCCGGACCGGGCTTCGCGCCACCGGGCACGGGTGCCGCGGGCGTGGCGCCGGGCACGGGCTTGGCGGCCTTCGGCGGCGCCTTCTTCGGCGCGGCGCTCTTGGTGTCAGCCTCGGCCTTCTTGGCCGCTGCCGGGGGACTCTCACGAATCTTGCGGACCACAGGCGGCTCGATGGTCGACGATGCCGACCGGACGAACTCTCCCTGCTCCTTCAGGTGGGCGAGCAGTTCCTTGCTCTCGACCCCGAGCTCCTTGGCGAGCTCATAGACCCGGACCTTAGCCACAGTTCTCCTTCGTTGGGCGTCTCGGTCCGAGCCTCTTCGGGCGCGCGACCGGGACTATTGCTGGTGGGTGCTCATTGCTGAGTACTCATCGGGTGCTCATCAGCGTCAAACCCGCTTCCGGTTCCTCGATGACAGGGCCACTCGGCCCCGCCTGCTGGCGACCGGTCCTGCTGGACCGACCGTCTGGCGCCCGACCCACGTGGGTCGGACGGTCCCGTTGTGCCGGGTCAGTCCTACTGACCCAACAACGCCATCAGTGCCGTGCTGTCCGGTCGACCGGGCACCCGGAGGGCCCTGCCGAACGCACCACGCTGGATGGCAACCGTCACGCACTCCGGTGTGAGGTGCACATAGGCACCCCGCCCCGGTTGCCGTCGCCGTGGGTCCGGGATCAGGTCCCAACCCTGCCCGGGACCGTGCTGGTCCCCGGCGACGACGCGCATCAGTGCGGCTTGCTCCGCCCTGCGCCGACACCCCAGGCAGGTGCGCACCGGAGTGCGCCCTGACCGGCGCTCGGACGGCGGAACAACCTGCACCACTCTACAGGGTCACTCGCCTGGGGCCACGCCGGACGGCACCGATCCCGGTCCGTCAGCGGCAGCGGTGTCGGAACGGATGTCGATCTTCCACCCGGTCAGCTTGTGGGCGAGTCGTGCGTTCTGGCCCTCGCGGCCGATCGCGAGGGAGAGCTGGTAGTCGGGAACCACCACCCGGGCCTGGCGGGCGCGGTCGTCCACGATCGTCACCGACTGCACCCGGGACGGAGAGAGCGCGGAGGCGACAAACTCCGCCGGGTCCTCGCTGTAGTCGACGATGTCGATCTTCTCGCCCTGCAGCTCGTTCATCACGGCCCGCACGCGCTGGCCCATCGGCCCGATGCAGGCACCCTTGGCGTTGACGCCGGGGATGGTGGAGTGGACCGCGATCTTGGTGCGGTGACCGGCCTCGCGCGCCAGCGCCTCGATGCGCACGGTGCCGTCCGCGATCTCGGGCACCTCGAGAGCGAACAGGCGGCGCACCAGGTTGGGGTGCGTGCGCGACAGCAGGATCTGGGGGCCGCGCGGGCCCCGCTTGACACTCACCACGAAGCAGCGCAGCCGCTGACCGTGCTCGTAGGCCTCCCCCGGCACCTGCTCGGAGGTGGGCAGCTCCCCCTCGACGGTGCCGAAGTCGACCAGCACGTGTCGCGGATCGCTGGACTGTTGGATGACACCGGAGACGATGTCGCCCTCACGGGCGCGGAAGTCACCCAGGATCGCGTCGTCCTCGAGCTCCCGCATGCGCTGCACGATCACCTGCCGGGCCGTGGCTGCCGCCACCCGACCGAAACCCTCCGGGGTGTCGCTGAACTCCGGGCCGGGCTCGCCGCGCAGGCCGGTCTCCTCGTCGATCTCACCGGGCTCACGGGCCCAGACCGTGACGTGGCCACTCTTGCGGTCGAGCTCGACCCGGGCGTTCGGGAAGTGGCCCTCGACGCGTTCGTAGGCCATGAGCAGCGCCTGCTCGATGGCCTGCACGATCGTCTCCAGCGGGATCTCTCGCTCCCGCTCCAGCTGCCGCAGCACCGCGATATCGATGTCCATCAGTTGTCCTTTCCACCCGGCCGGGTGAACTCCACCTGCACCTTGGCCGCGCTGATGCGGTCATAGGGCAACAGGTTGTCGGGGGCGTCAGCCAGTCGTATGCCGTCAGGCCCGGCCTCCACGAGCCGCGCCTCGATCTGGGCGCCGGTCTCGTCCTGACCCGGGTCACTCACGCGCAGCCGCACCAACCGGCCGACATTGCGCCGGAACTGCTCGGGGGTGCTCAGCGGGTGGTCCACACCGAGGGAGGTGACCTCCAGAGTGTAGGGCGCGGCCCCCATCGCGTCGGAGTCATCGAGGGCCTCGCCCACCGCGCGGCTGGCCTCGGCGACCTCATCGAGGGTCAGCGGCTCCACCGCGCTGGCGAGGTCATCGCCGAGCAGGTCACGCACATCGCGGGCGACGCCGACCCGCACCAGTCGACGCTTGCCGGCGGGATGCACTGCGACGTCCTCGACGACGACACCGGTGCCCGCGAGCGCGGCTGCAGCCGTCTCCCGGATCTGCTCGGCATGACCCATGGTGGGTGCCTCCCTCTTCTGCTGTCGCGATCGCGCCTGTTGATCGTGCCGGGTTGTCCCCGGAACGGCCACTCTAACCGCTCCGGTGTGTCAAGATCGCCGTCATGGCCACTGCAGTGACGCGTCGATCCGTGCTGGCCGTGATCGGGGTGGGACTCGGGGCCGTGCTGACAGGGTGCGACAGCGCCGAGGAACCCACCGTGAGCACGGCCACGCCCGGCCCCGGACAGCCCCCGGACCCGGCTGAGCCGAACGACCCCGCGGAGCCCAGCGACCCGACAGCCACGACGGGGGCGGACGCCGCGGTGCTGCTGCTCGCGCTCGAACGGACCCGGACGCTGTCGGCCCGCTGTCGACGGATCCGCGGTGCCACCGGGCGGCACCAGCAGGCGCAGGAGCAGGTGCAGCTCGCCCTGGACGAGCAGGTCCGGGTCCTCACCGAGGTGCTGGAAGCCGGCCACGTGGCTCTGCCTGAACCCAGCGACCCCGGCGACGCGGCCGCTGCCACGAGCGGTGGCGCACCACGGAGCGGAGCACAGGAGGACGCGCAGGCGACCGCGGATCCGGAGGACTCGGCGGGCTCCACCGATCCTCCCGCCGACGGTGATGCCGCGACGGCCACGGTGCCGGCCGCCGAGCGCGCCGTCGCCGACCTGCGCGCGCTGGGTCAGGACTGTCTGGACGACATCACGCCTGCGGCCCTCACCGCCCTGAGCGAGGTCAGCGCCGACAACCTCCCCATGCTGCTCTCGATCGCCGGGCAGCGCGGGGCCACCGCGTCCTTGTTCGGCCAGCAGCCCCAGTGGCAGAAACTGTCCGGCCCGACCGGTGACCCGGCGGCAGCGTTGCTGGACGCCTACCGTCCCGCCGTCTACGGGTTCGAGGTCCTCGCCGCACGGTCCCGGGGGGACGAGCGCACGGCCTACGAGGCCGTCCTCACGCCGTTGCGGGAGGTGACCCGGCAGATCACCCAGCTTGCGGGGGACGCTGCTGCGCCCGCCCCACTCGGCTACGGCCTCCCCGACGGGGCCGCGGGTCAGGAACGGCGCGCCCGTCTGGCGAGCGACCTGCTTGCCGTGCTGCCGCCCACGATCATGGCGCCCACCACTGGCTTTGCCGGGGACCCGGCTGCCGTCGCCGGATCGGTGCGCCTTCTGGCCGACGTGGTGCGCCTGGCCCAGCCGTGGCGAGCGGTCACCGGCTTCCCGGGGATGCAGGTGGCGGGTGCCTGAAGCGGTGCCCGAGCCCCTGCCCAGGGCGGTGACCGACCTGGTGCCGCCGGGCCTGATCGGTCACCTGCGTCAACACGTCCCCGCACCCGGGCATATCTCGGGCACCCAGTGGTTGCCGACCCTCCCTGGTTTGGTGCGCGATCTGCTGGAGGACTGGGACCTGCGGGTGACCGGACCGGGGACGCACGGCTATGCGGCTCTTGTCCTGCCCGTCACCGGACCCGACGGGCCGGCCGTGCTCAAGGTCGCCTGGCCGCACCCCGAGGCCCGCGACGAGCATCGGACGCTCCGCGCCTGGGCCGGGCGAGGAGCGGTCCGCCTGCTGGCTGCTGACCCGACTCGTTGGGCCCTCCTGCTCGAGCCGTTGGACCGGCAGGACTTGAACCGGCTGCCGGTGACGGTCCTGGACTCGTGTGAGCAGATCGGTCGGCTGGCCGCGCTGCTGGACCGGCCGGCACCCCCGTGGATCGGCCTGCGGGCCAGTGACCACCTGATCGAGCTGGTGACCGATCTGGACGCTGTCCGGGCCGGGCCGCTCTCCGGCGCCCTTCCCCGCCGTCTGCTGGAGCGTGGTCGTGCCCGGGCGCTGGAGCTGGCCGCGGAGCCGGACATCGACGCCCGACTGGTGCACGGCGACCTGCACCAGGAGAACGTGTTGTGGCGCCCCGACCCCGGGGAGTGGGTCGCTATCGACCCGCAGGCCATCGCCGCCGACCCGGCCTGGGTGGTGGCACCGGCCCTCTGGAACCGGTGGAACGAGACCGTCAACGCCCACGACATCCGGACCCATCTCACGCTGCGGCTCGAGGTGCTGTGCGAGGCGGCCGGGATCGATCCGGACCGGGCACGCGCCGTCACCGAGCTGCGCATCCTCCGGAACGCACTGTGGGACGTCCAGGAGCAACAGCCCGGCCTCGCCGAGGCACTGACCCGGCACGTCACGATCATCAAGGCCATGCACCCTGCCTGACCCGACGGAGCTCGATCGGGGTCACATGGTGGAGTAGCGGGCCCGCGCCAGGGAGTAGAGCCCGTAGGCCGCGAGACCGACCGCAACCAGTAGGAGCAGGACCTCACCGAGCGGCTGGTCCCGGAGCGTCTTCAGGGCGGCGTCCAAGCCGGTCGGCTGGTCCGGGTCGGCCTGCAGTGCAGCCGTTCCGATCAGTGCGCCCACCACGCCGAGCGCGGCGCCCTTGGCGACATAGCCGATCATCCCGAGCCACTCGATGGCCCGGCTCACCTCCCGGCGACCGGTCCCCTGCAGGTCCTGCACGAACTTCTTCGCGACACCCTTGTAGACGTGGTAGGCCCCCACTGCCACCACGCACCCACCGACGACCCCGACCAGGAGCCGCCCGCCGGGCGCCGACATCAGGGTGCCTGTCGCCTCGGTCGTGGTCTGGCCGCTGTCCGCCCCCGAGCCGGTCACCACGCGCAGCGCCGTCCACCCCAGCACGCCGTAGAGCACGCCCTTGCCCGCTGCCCTGCCGCGATCAACCACCTGGTCCCGCAATGCGCGGTGGTGTGGCAGCGCCGCCTCGATCAGGTGCCAGACGGCCAGTGCCACGAAACCGGCGACACACACCCACAACAGGACCGCTCCCCCCCGGGGAGGAGCCCAGCTGCTGGAGTGCCCCAGCCTCGTCAGCCTCTCCCGACGACCCGAGCGCGACCTGACCCGCGATCCAGGCGATCAGCAGGTGGACGAGCCCGCTGCCGACATACCCGAACCTGGCGAGGAACTCGAGGCTGTCGCTGTTGCTGGCCTCGGCGGCCAGGTCCTGCACATCGTTGCTCACTGACAGATTTCACCAGACGGGAGACCACGGAGCCACCTCAACCCTGGGTGTCGTCACGCAGGCGGCCCAGCTGGTGCAGCGGCCCAACTGTTGCGGCGGCGCGTCCGTCTCCGACACCGACTGTCAGTGCTGCCCGGTAGACCTGCCCCCATGAAGAAGTCAGAGACCCGACCACAAGCGGATCAGACCTGCTTCCCGCCCTTTACGGTCACCCAGGCGGCAGTCCAGCAGATCGAGGCGCTGGGCGGCGCGGTCCGCGTCGACGTGGAGGACGGTGGATGCAGCGGCACCAGCTATACGTTCACCCAAGGCGTCGATCAAAAGATCGATGATGCCCGATACGGCTGTCATGGGGCCTGGCTGGTCGTGGGCCAGCGGGCTCGCTCGGTGCTGGCCGGCGCTACACTCGACTACTCCGCGCGCCTGCGCCCGCCGAGGTTCCGGGTCATCAAGAACCCGAACACACCGGAGGTCTGCCCCTGCCGACGGTCCTTCGGTGAGCCGTGGCCGGGGCCAGGCCAGCCCACCTGCCGCTCCTACCGGCCGATGCCTTGGGACACCGACTACGAGCCACCTGTCGACTGGCAACGACGCACCAGCTACGGCAGGCCTGAGGCGAGCTCGTGACCCACTGTCATCGAGGTGGCAGGGTGGAGGGATGGCGAACCGACTAGCCGACAGCACCTCGCCCTACCTCCTCCAGCACGCGGGCAACCCCGTCGACTGGCGAGAGTGGGGTGAGGATGCCTTCGCCGAGGCACGGCAGCGGAACCGCCCGATCTTCCTGTCCATCGGCTATGCCGCGTGTCACTGGTGCCATGTGATGGCCCACGAGTCGTTCGAGGACGAGGGCATCGCCGACCTGTTGAACAGCAACTATGTCGCGGTCAAGGTCGACCGTGAGGAGCGCCCGGACGTCGATGCCGTCTATATGGACGCCACGGTCGCGATGACCGGCCACGGTGGCTGGCCGATGACCTGCCTGCTGACGCCGGAGGGCGAGCCGTTCTGGTGTGGCACCTATCTGCAGAAGCCGCAGCTCACTCAACTGCTGACCGCCATCGACAGTGCCTGGGCCGACCAGGAGGCGCAGGTGCGGGCCAGTGGCACCGCCGTCGTCGACGCGCTCACCAGGGCCCAGGGCGGCACCGACCAGGGCCTGCCGCTGCACGCCGACCTGCTCGAGGCTGCAGTCGCGACCCTGACCCGCAACTATGACCAGGAGCACCCAGGCTTCGGCACGTCCCCCAAGTTCCCGCCGAGCATGGTCCTGGAGTTCCTGCTGCGCCACCACGCGCGCACCGGCAGCCCGTCGGCCTGGCGGATGGTGCAGGAGACGGCGACAGCCATGGCCCGGGGAGGCATCTATGACCAGCTGGCAGGCGGTTTCGCCCGGTATGCCGTGGACCGCGCCTGGGTGGTCCCCCACTTCGAGAAGATGCTCTATGACAACGCCCAACTGCTGCGCGTGTATGCGCACCTGTGGCAGGCGGCCGGTGGTGTCAAGGGAGCGGGGGCGACCCAGGCACTGGCCGAGCGGGTCGTCCGGGAGACCGTGGAGTTCCTCCTCGCGTCCCTGCGGACCCCTGAGGGTGGCTTCGCCTCCTCCCTCGACGCCGACACGGAGGGTGTGGAGGGAGCAACCTACGTCTGGACCCCACCCCAGCTCGACGAGGCGCTGGGCGTCGAGGACGGCCAGCGAGCCGCCAGCCTGCTCACCGTCACCGCCTCAGGAACGTTCGAGCACGGCACCTCGACGCTGCAGCTGCTCGGCGACCCGGAGGACGCGACGTGGTGGGCGGACACGCGGGCCAGACTCCGCGCGGTCCGCGACCAACGACCCCAACCCGGCCTGGACGACAAGGTTGTCACGGCGTGGAACGGTCTGGCGATCGCCGCCCTGGCCGAAGCCGGCTGGTTACTGGAGGAGCCCTCCTGGGTCGAGGTCGCTGCCGGTGCGGCACGTCTCGTTCTGGACCTGCACGTCGTGGACGGCCGCCTGCGACGCAGTTCGCGCGGTGGTCGGGTCGGCGCCGCCGAGGCTGTCGCCGAGGACTACGGCAACCTGGTCGAGGGGCTGGTGACCCTCCACGCGGCCACTGCGGACACGGCCTGGTTGACCGCTGCCGGCACGCTCCTGGAGGACGCGGTGCGCCGGTTCGGTGACGGGGACGGCGTCTTCCACGACACGGCCTCGGACGCCGAGCCGTTGGTCCTGCGTCCGCGGGCTCGTGGAGACAATGCCGAACCCTGCGGCCAGTCCGCGCTGGCGGGTGCGCTGCTCGCGCACGGGGCCGCCGCAGGGTCGGCAGCACACCTCGACCTCGGTGTGCGAGCTCTCGAACCGATGGGCGTGATCGCCCAGCGGGACCCGAGGTTCGCGGGGTGGGCGCTGGCCGTCGCGGAGGCGGCACTCGCGGGTCCCTTGCAGGTCGCGATCAGTGAGGGTGACGGACAGCAGGAGCTGGTGAGCATCGCGCGGCAGCGCGTCGGAGCCCTGGTGGTCGTCGGCCGCCCTGGCCAGGTGCCACCGCTACTCGAGGGACGCCCCGGTGTGGACGGCCGGGCCGCGGCCTACGTCTGCCGGGGCACGGTCTGCGACCTCCCGGTCACCACTGCCGAGCAGCTGCGCGAACTCCTCGGCGACCCCCGTGGCGCGGTCCCCGCCGGAGACGATGACCAGGTGCCACCCACCTGAGCCGTCCCGAACCCAGCCGTCGCCCGCGTGGCCCGGACCGCGCACCCAGCCGTGCGCCATACAGTGCCGTTATGTCTTCCCGTGCCGGCACCCGACTGCACACCCGTGTCCTGGCCCTGGCCGTGGCGCCCCTGCTGGTCCTGAGCGCCTGCGGCGGTGGCGAGCAGGCGGGTCTGGAGCCCCCGCCGCTCGACGCCGGCGAGAGCACCACGACCGCGGATGTGCCCTCGGGGGGTCAGGTGTCTCCCCCCGAGGGTTGGGAGGAGGGGACCGAAACCGAGGACCAAAGCGAGGGGCCGACCGACGATTCCGGGGAGCAGACCGAGGAGCAGACCGAGGAGCAGACCGAGGAGCAGACCGAGGAGCCCACCCCCGAGGAGGGGGAGCCCAAGGAGGTCACGATCGGCGCGGCTGGCGACCTGCTCGCCCACGCACCGGTGATCGCCAATGCACAGGCCAATGCCGGTGGGGACGGCTACGACTTCTCTGCGATGTTTGCCGACGTCAAAGGGCTGCTCACCGACAATGACCTCACGATCTGTCACATGGAGACGCCGTTGTCACCGGACAACACCAACATCACCGTGCCGCGCGTGCTGGTCTTCAACACTCCCCACGAGCTCGCGGACGCAGTGGCCGATGCTGGCTATGACGGCTGCGACTTCGCCTCCAACCACACCTGGGACCAGGGGCTGAGCGGGCTGGCCGACACCCAGCAGGTGATCGAGGACGCCGGGCTGCAGTATGCCGGACCGGTCGCCGACGAGGCTGACGCCGGGCACCACGCGAGCTATCAGGTCGATGACGTCAACGTCGCACAGTTGGCCTACACCTACACGATCTACAACTCCGGGCAGCCCACGACCGACATCCCGCCAGAGGCGCCCTGGCTGGGTGAGTCCCTGTGGCCCGTCATCGGTGCCGAGGGCATCATCGAGGATGCTGAGGGCGCCAAGGCTGACGGTGCCGACTTCGTCGTGGTGAGCATGCACTGGGGCAACGAGTACTGGACCGACCCCACCGACCAGCAGCGCGAGATCGCCGCCGAGCTGCTCGAGTCCGACGCGGTCGATCTGATCCTCGGCACGCACGTCCACGTGATCCAGCCCTGCGAGAAGATCAACGGCAAGTACGTGATCTACGGTCTGGGCAACTTCCTGTCCAACCAGTCCCCCGACACCACGGCCGGCAAACTGCGTCCGGAGACCCAGGAGGGGATGATCGCCCGCTTCCACCTGCGCAAGGACGCAGACGGCGAGGTCAGCTCACAGATGGAGTTCCAGCCCACCCGCGTGCAGATCGACAATCACGTGATCCGGCTGGCGACCCCGGACCAGAATGCCGAGACCTATCACCGGGTCGTGGAGACGATGGACCGCCTTGGTGAGGACGCCTGCGACGCCGAGCCGCTGAGCTGATGTCGAGGCCCTCCCCTGCTGGCCCGGCGGTGCGGTCGACGTCCGGCACGCCGGCGTGTCGTGCACCGTGCGCACATCGTTGCGGCGTGTCGTGGGTCAGAGCACAGGTCCTGCACCACCCGTCGCGCCCCACGGGCCTCCCAACGGACTGCATCGATAGGGCTCCCCACGGACTGCATCGATACGCGGCTGTCACCGACGACGGTGCCCGCCCACGCCACAGCGTGAGCGGGCACCGTCTCGATCATCCGGAGGAGACCGTCGCGATCAGGGCAGATACTGCTCCATCGCGTCCAGGACGTCATCGGCAACTGCCACCGGGCCACCCAGCACGATGATCCGCTGCGGGTCCAGTCGGTCGAGCGTCGCGCCGGTGACCTCGGTCAGCTTGTCCGGGCGGGTCAGCAGGATCGGCAGCCTGCGCGCGCCGGCCACGGCGGCGCCGGTCAGCGCGTCCGGATAGTCCTGTCCGCTGGCCACGAAGACCGCGTCCACCAGCGGCTGGAAGCGCTCGGCCAGGAGCGTGGCCGTCTCGTAGCGGTCCTGTCCACCCACGCGGGTTGCAGGCGCACCGGTCGCCGCGGCGGCCTGGGCCGCGACCTCCTCTGACACCGCATCGGTCCCGCCGAGCACGATGATCTCGCTCGGGTCCAGGCTGGTCAGCGCGGTCCGTGTCGCCTGGGGCAGCAGATCGGTCCGCGTCAGGAGCACAGGGGCGTCCTCCAGGCCCGCGGCGGCCGAGCCGACCAGGGCGTCCGGGTAGGCCTGGCCGCTGGCGAGATACACCGTGCCGCCAGCCTCGTACTCACCGGAGATGGCCGCGGCCGTCTCATAGCGGTTCTCGCCGGCGTGCCGAGTCGTGCTGAACCCCAACTCGTCGAGCTCGGTGGCGATGGCCGGGGCCAGCGCGCTCTCACCGCCCACGATGACGACCTGCTCGGGCGCGAGGCGCTGGAGCTCGGTGCGTGTGGCCGAGGACAGGGCTTCGCCGCGGGTCAGCAGGACCGGGGCGTCCTGGATGCCGGCCCGGGCCGCGGCCACCAGCGCATCCGGGTAGGCCTGGCCGGTGGTGAGGAAGACCGTGTCGCTGTCGGCGTTGCCGAACTGCTGGGACAGGGCCACCGCCGTCTCGTAGCGGTCCGCCCCAGCCACCCGGTCAACGGACTGCAGACCGACGGTGAAGACCGAGGTGCTGCCGGAGACCTCGTTGGCGACGATGACCAGCGGCTCGCCAGTGGGGCTGTCCTCGGCGGCGACGAACTCCACGCCCTCTGCGCCCAGGTCGCCCATACCCTCGACGTACTCACCGTCGACCGCGACGTCCCAGTTGCGGTTGTTGACGTAGTCGACGAAGCGCACGTCAGCGGGGTCGGTCACGTCGAAGGTCATCACGCCGCCGATGCGCTCCAGGCCCACGAAGGCGAAGGTGTGCGACCCGACCTGACCGATCCCCTCCCCGCCCTCTCCGTCCCGGTTGGAGGTGTCCAGAAGGTTGCCCTCGGCGCTCCAGTCCTTCAGCGGGATCGCCCAGAGGTTGCTGACCTCGGCGGTCTCCAGGTCGATCGTCGCGATGGCGTTGGCCTCCTGCAGCGAGACGAAGGCCTGGCTGCTGTCGGCGGAGATCGCGGAGAACTCCGGCTCGAGGTTGCGGGCTACCCGTCCAGCCGGCTCGTGCCCCTCTGGCACCTCGACGTCCGGTCCGAAGACCCGGACGCCTTCGGGGAGCTCGGTCCCCTGGTCGTATCCCGTGAAGCGGGCCGTGCGGACATCGTCCTGTGAGATCTCGGTCGGGTCCGCAACGTCGATCACCGAGACCGTGCCCTCCGGGTCGGAGCTGAAGTCGTCGGCCGGCTCGCCCTCGTTGGCGACGACGACCTTCGTCCCATCGGGAGAGACCGTGATCGCATCCGGCAGGGAGCCGACGCGCACGCCACCCAGGTAGTCCCCGTCGGTCGAGTAGAACAGGGCCCAGCCGTGCGCGACCTTGTCCGGTGCCTCGACGGCAACCGCGATCCACTCGCCGTGGACCTTGACCGAGTTGATGGTTGCCCCGGCGGGCACGACGCTGCCGTCGGCTGCCTCGGCCCCCTCAGCGGCCAGGGTCTCGACGAAGGAGGGCGCGCTCGGGTCAGTCCCGTCCAGGATGTCGATGGCGCCCTTGAGGGCGTTCACCACGAAGATCCGCCGGGTGAGCGGATCAAAAGAGGTGATCTCGGCGGCGGACTCGTCGAACTGGCCGGTCTTGTGCGTGCCGGCCAGAGTGAGTGCCAGGCGCGGGTCAACGGCCGCGGGGCTCGTCTCGCCTGCGTCGTCGGTCGGGGTGGCGAGCGCTGCCGGAAGCACGCCGACGGTCAGGGCCGCCGCCGTCAGGAGGCTCAGGGATCGTGAGGGAGTTCGCATGGTCGCATCCCAGTCCGTCGGAGTGACGCGCTGATGGCCGTGACGTAGCCGCGAGGTGACCGTTCGTGAACGGCCACTGACGTCACCCAGCGAACTGCGCGTAGGTGTCGTAGCCGATCTTGACGATGAAGGCCACGAGGAGCACGACGAACACGGTCCGCACGAAGCCGCTCCCTCGGGCCACCGCGGTGCGGGCACCAAGGTAGGCACCGAGCATGTTGCACAGTCCCATCAGCAGACCCACCTTCCACATCACGGCACCCATCGGGATGAACACCGCGAGAGCGGCCAGGTTGGTCGCCCAGTTGGCGATCTTGGCCTTGGCGCTGGCCTGCAGGAAGCCGTAGCCCAGCAGCCCGACCATCGCGAAGACATAGAACGACCCGGTGCCCGGCCCCAGTGCACCGTCGTAGACCCCGATGCCGAACCCGATCAGGCCGGCGACCACCAGGTGCGCCCGTCCGGAGAAGCGCAGTTGCGAGATCTGTCCCATGCTCGGCTTCGCGAGCGTGTAGGCCCCGACACCAATGAGGACCAGCAGGATGATCGGGTTGAACGCTGTCTTGGGGATCAGGCTGGCGATCAGCGCACCACCCAATGAGCCGAGGAATGCGCAGCCGGCCAGCGGCAGGGCCGTTGACAGGTCGGGCCGCACGCGCCGGAAGTAGGTGACCGAGCTGACGGTCGTGCCGCAGATCGACCCCAGCTTGTTGGTCGCCAGGATCTGCACCGGGCTGGCTCCCGGAAAGCCGAGCAGCAGGGCAGGCAGCTGGATGAGCCCACCACCGCCGACCACCGCGTCGATCCACCCGGCCGTCAGACCGGCCAGGGCCATCAGGAGATAGAGCCAGAGGGAGGGATCATCCACCGGGGCCGCCGGAGTTCCACCCGGCGACGATGCCTGAGATCTCCGCCAGCGAGTGCGCCACGGCGTCGGGGGTGGTGTCCACCTCGACCCGCTGCTCCAGGGGGATGTCACTGTGCGGCACCAGGATCGCGCGCATGCCGACCTGTTGCGGCCCGTGGATGTCCTCGAACAACCGGTCGCCGACATACACGCAGTCGGCGGGGTCGGTGTCCACGGCGGCTGCCGCCGCGCGGAAGGCCTCGGGGTGCGGTTTGGTCCACGGGATCTCGCTGCTGTAGACGTCCCCGTCGATCAGGTGCAGCACCCCGTCACGTTCGAAGATGGCCCGGTGGTGGTCGCGGGACCAGATCGTGTTGGACAGCACCCCGACGGCGATCCCCTGCGCGCGCAACCCCTCCCAGAGCGGGTGGACGAGCGGGTCGGTGTGGGTGTGTGGCTCCCAGAACCGGTCATAGGCCCCGCGGGCGCGGAGGTAGTCCGGGTGCTCGGCGCCGTAGCCCACCTCGGCCAGCAGGTCCTCCACCCGGGCGCTGCGGTGCTCGGTCCTGGCCTGCTTCCAGGCCAGTCCCTCAGCCTCCAGGATCCGAGCGGCCAGGTCGGCCACGTCCTCGTCCCCCGGACCCACCTCCGTGGCGAAGACGTGCCACTGGGCCATGAGGTCGACCTGGTGCCACGGCGTGAGGGTGCCACCCCAGTCGAACAGCACCGCCCGCACCCGGCTCATCGGTCAGCTCCCATCTGCACCACGTGTCTGATCGCGTCTCAGGACTGCGCGCCCGAGCGGACCTCAGCCACGATCTCGCGCGCCGCGTCGGCCACCGGCACCTCGCGCCGCTCACCGCTGCGCCGGTCCTTGATCTCGATGGTGCCCTGCTCCAGGCCCTTGCCGACCACGACGATCGTCGGGACACCGACCAGCTCGGCGTCCTTGAACTTCACACCCGGGGAGACCTTGGGGCGGTCGTCGTACAGCACCGTCAGCCCCTGGCCCTCAAGCTCACTCACCAGTCCGTCGGCGTGGTCGAAGACAGCCTGGTCCTTGCCGGTCGCGACCAAGTGGACGTCGGCGGGGCTGATCTCCCGGGGCCAGCACAGGCCGATCTCATCCAGGGTGCCCTCGGCAACAGCGGCCACGGCGCGGCTGACTCCCACGCCGTAGGAGCCCATCGTCACGGTGGCGAGTTTCCCGGACTGGTCGAGGACCTGCAGACCCAGCGCCTCCGCATACTTGCGGCCCAGCTGGAAGATGTGCCCCATCTCGATGCCGCGGGCCAACGTCAGGGTGCCGTTGCCGTCCGGGCTCGGGTCACCCTCGCGGATCTCCGCGGCGTGGATGACGCCGTCGGCAGAGAAGTCACGCCCGTGCACCAGGTGGAAGACGTGCCTGCCGTGCTCGTCGGCGCCGGTGACCCAGGCCGTGCCCTCGCCGATGCTGGCGTCGAGCAGATACCTGATGCCGGAGGCCCTCTCCTGGCCCAGCACACCGGGCCCGATGTAGCCCTTGGCCAACGCCGGGTGGGCGGCGAAGTCCTTGTCCTCGAAGGGGCCGGGCTCGGCGGGCGAGACCTGGGCCTCGAGGCGCTTGGCGTCGACCTCCCGGTCCCCGGGGACACCGATCGCGAGGGGCTCGCGGGTGCCGTCGGGGTGGGTGAGCATGACCAGCACGTTCTTGAGCGTGTCGGCGGCCGTCCACTCCCGACCGTCCTCCCGCGGGTGGTTGGCGTTGGCAGCAGCGACCAGCGTCTCGATGGTGGGCGTGTCAGGCGTGTCGTGGACCTGGGCGGCCGGGACGCCAGAGGCATCGACGGGTGCGGGCGTGGGCACGTGCACGGCCTCCACGTTGGCGGCGTAGTCCCCCGTCGTGCTGCGCACGAAGGTGTCCTCGCCGTGCGGGCTGACCGCGAGAAACTCCTCGCTCGCCGAGCCGCCCATGGCCCCGGAGTCGGCGTGCACGATGACGTAGTCGAACCCGAGCCGGTCGAAGATCCGGACGTAGGCCTCCCGGTGCCGCTGATAGGCAGCCTCCAGCCCGGCATCGTCGAGGTCGAAGGAGTAGGAGTCCTTCATGATGAACTCGCGGCCACGCAGGAGGCCCGCGCGCGGACGCGCCTCGTCGCGGTACTTGGTCTGGATCTGGTAGAGGCTGACCGGCAGGTCCTTGTAGGAGGAGAACAGGTCCTTGACGGTGAGGGTGAACATCTCCTCGTGGGTCGGCCCGAGCAGCATGTCGACCCCCTTGCGGTCCTGCAGCCGGAAGAGGTTGGGGCCGTACTCCTCCCACCGGTTGGTCGCCTCGTAGGGTTCCTTGGGCAGCAGGGCCGGGAAGCTCAGCTCCTGGGCGCCGATGGAGTCCATCTCCTCGCGGACGATCGTCTCGACGTTGCGCAGCACCCGCAGGCCGAGCGGCAGCCAGGAGTAGATGCCCGGGGCGGCACGCCGGATGTAGCCCGCACGGACCAGTAGCTTGTGGCCCGGCAGCTCAGCATCCGCCGGGTCCTCGCGCAGGGTCCGCAGGAACAGGGTCGACATCCGCAGTGCCACAGGGGCTCCTTCATCTCGGGTATGCCGACCGCCGGGTGGGGCGGTCGGGGTCACCGACCGAGGATATCCGCTGAGTGGTGGGCTGCCGCACCGGTTCGCGGCCGTGGCCTAACCTGCCGGGGTGAGAGCATCCTCCGCGCCGGGCAGACTCCGCCGCTACCCCCGCCGACGTCGCGTCCTCGGTGACCTGCGCCGCTGGCGCGACGTGGCCCTGCCAGGCCTGGGCCGTCGCAGCGACCTCTACGTCTGGCTGCCCCCGGGCTACGGTCGAGGCACGCAGCGCTATCCGGTGGTCTACCTGCAGGACGGCGGCAACCTGTTCGATCCCCGGACCTCCTTCGCCGGGGCCACGTGGCAGGCCGACGAGGCCCTGACCTGGCTGCATACGAAGGGCATCGACGCGATCGCGGTCGGGGTGCCCTGTTCGCCCGACCGCCGCCTCGAGGAGTACTCCCCCGCCTTCAGCGACACCCTGCTGGCACAGCATCCGGGCCTGGGAGCCCCGGCAGCGGACGTCTATGTCGACTTCCTGACCGAGCACCTCAAGCCCTGGGTGGACCGGGGGCTGCGCACCCGACCCGAGCGCGAGCACACCCTGGTCGCAGGTTCCTCGGCGGGGGCCGTGGTGAGCATGCACGCGTGGCTTCGGCGCCCGGACGTCTTCGGTGGCGTCGGGGCCTTCTCCTCGGCCTTCTGGGTGCCCGGTGAGGCGCACCTGGCCGAGCTCGAGCAGGCAGTGGTGGCCCCGCACCCACCGACCCGGTTCTCCCTCGACGTCGGCGGACGTGAGACGCCTGACGACCCCATCCTGCAGGCGGCCTACCGCCGCGACACCGAGCGTGTCGTCGCGGCTCTGCAGGAGGCGCAGGTCCCGGTGCGCTACACCTACGACTCGACTGCCTACCACTTCGAGACCGCGTGGGCGCAGCGCCTCCCCGCAACGCTGGAGTGGCTGCTGTCCGGGTATGCCGTGGCCCGCCCCGGCGCTCAGACGCCCAGGTAGGCCTGGACCACCCGGTCGTCGGCGAGCAGGTCGGCGGCCGGCCCCTCGTGGGCAATCTCTCCGCTGGCCAGGACATAGCCGTGGTCGGCGGCGCGCAGGGCGCGGCGCGCGTTCTGCTCGATGAGCACCACCGTGGTGCCCGAAGAGCGGATCTCCTCAATCACCGCGAACACCTCGTCGACGATCTTGGGCGCCAGCCCCATGGACGGCTCGTCCAGCAGGATCAAGCGGGGACGCGCGACGAGGGCGCGCCCGATCGCGAGCATCTGCTGCTCGCCGCCGGACAGGGCTCCTGCCGGCAGGTCCCGACGTTCAGCCAGCACCGGGAACCGTGCGTAGACGTCCTGGATCGCCGCCGAGTCGTTGGTGTGCCAGCCACCCACCTGGAGGTTCTCGTGGATGGTCAGGCTGCCCAGGATCTGACGTCCCTCCGGGACCTGCACCAGGCCCTCCCCGACCAGCTTGTGCGCCGGCATCCTGCTGATGTCGCGGCCCTCGAAGGTGATCGTGCCGGAGCGGGGCCGCACGATGCCGGACACCGCGTTGATGATCGAGGACTTGCCGGCGCCGTTCGCTCCGACGAGCGTGACCAGGGATCCGGGCGCCGCCTCGAAAGAGACGCCGCGCACGGCCTCGACCCGACCGTAGGTGACGACGAGGTTCTCGACCTTCAGGATGGCGTCGCTCATGATGCGTCCTCCGACTCGGAACTGCCGAGATAGGCCTCGACGACGGCGGGGTTGTTGGCGATCTCCTCCGGCGTACCCGTGGCGATGACCTCCCCGAAGTTGAGCACGACGATGCGGCTGCAGGTCTTCATGACCATGCCGACGTTGTGCTCGATGAGCAGGATGGTCAGCCCGTCGCTGGCGAGCGAGGCGATAAGGTCGGACAGGGCGTCAGCCTCGACGTGGTTCATGCCCGCGGCTGGTTCGTCCAGGATCAACAGCGAGGGGTCCGAGGCCAGGGCCCGGGCGATCTCCAGGCGGCGCTGGTCGCCGTAGGACAGCGCCGAGGCCTTGTTGCCCGCCTTGTCCGCGAGCCCGACCCGCTCCAGGCAACTGGCCGCATGCCGGGCGGCCTGCTGCTCGTCCCGTCGAGCCGACGGCAACCAGAGCAACCGCCGCAGGAAGGTCGGCTTGCTGACCAGGTGCCCACCCACCATGACGTTCTCCAGCGCGGAGAGGCGGGCGAAGAGCTTGGAGTGCTGGAAAGTGCGGCTCACTCCCGCAGCCGCGATCTTGTGCACCGCGGCCCGGCCCGGCTGGAGTCCGAGCACCTCGGCCGTTCCTGACGTTGGTCTGGTCAGACCACTGATCATGTTGACCAGAGTGGTCTTGCCGGCACCGTTGGGGCCGATCAGGCCGATCACCTCACCGCCAGTGACGTGCAGGTCGATGTCCTTGTTGGCATGGACACCGCCATAGTCCTTGCCCAGACCAGCCAACTGGACCACGGTCTCCCCCGGCGCGGGATGCACGCGCTGGGTCAGGCTGCCTGCGTCGTCCCCGGAGCTGGCAAGCACCAGCTTCTGGGATCGCCGTGGCAGGAGGCTGGCCAGGCCGCCGGGCAGGAACAGGATGACCAGGAGCATCAGCAGGCTGGCCAGGAACGGGCGGATCCAGCCCGCCTCGATCCCGATGGCGCGCTGCACCTCTGGGACCATCTCGAGGAAGAAGCTGCCCAGGGGTGGCCCGAAGAAGGCCGTGGAGCCACCGACCACCGCTGTCACCAGGCCGTCGATCGCCTTGGCGAAGCCGAAGTCCTCCGGAGCGAGCAACCGCACAAAGAAGGCCCACAGCACGCCGTAGAGCCCGGCGAGGGCGCCTGCGGACACGAAGGCCGACAGCCGGTGGGACCCCACGTCGATGCCCATGGCGCGGGCGGCCAGCTCGTCCTCGCGGATCGCCTCGAGCGCCCGCCCGTAGCGTGAGTTGCCCTGCCGCCAGAACCAGTAGGCCACGATGGCCAGGATCGCCCAGGCCATCCACGGCTCGACCACCTTGGGCACCGACATGCCCTGGGCCCCGCCGGTCCACTCCATGTTGATGATCAGGATCCGCACGGCCTCGGCGAACGCCAGGGTGGCGATCGCCAGGAAGACCCCGCGCAACCGCATGGTGGGCAGGCCCAGCACGACCGCGGTGACGGCTCCCACGCTCATCCCGATGACGATCGCGATCAGCAGGGCGGGAAGGTCACCGACGTCGTCGGGGGCGGGGGCTAATGTCGCGCCGGTGAAGGCGGCCAGCGAGGCGAAGCCGGCCTGGCCCAGGCTCAGTTGGCCGGCGACCAGGACGGCGTAGAAGGAGTAGGCGAAGATCGCGCCCAGCGCGATGAAGACAAGCGTCGACTCGGAGAACACTCAGACCTCACGCACCTTGCGCGCTCCGAAGAGCCCCTGCGGACGGACCAACAGGATGAGGAAGAGGAGCCCGAAGGCCACCAGGTCTCTCCAGCTCGAGCCGATGTACTGGACCGCGAACACCTCGGCCAGTCCGAGCAACAGTCCGCCCACGAGGGCGCCAGGCAGCGACCCCATCCCTCCGACGATGATCACGGCCAGCCCCTTGAGCTCGATCGCGGTGCCCATCGTGAGCTGGGCGCTGTTGACGTTCATGGCGAAGAGGGCCCCGGCGACCGCGCCGAGCGCCGAGGAGATCGCGAAGGTGGTCATCGTCACCCGGTCGACGTTGATGCCCAGCACCCGGGCAGCCGTCGGGTTCTCGGCGACGGCGCGCATGCCGCGCCCCAGTCGCGACCGAGCGACCAGCACGGTGAGAGCCACCATGAGCACCACCGAGATGACCAGGATCGCCACCTGGACCACCGTCACCTGGGCACCGAACACGGTGAAGGTGGTGCTCGGGAAGGAGTCGGCCGGGAAGCGACGGGTGTCGGGGCCGTAGCGCCACTGCAGCAGGGCGATGAACATGCCCGCCAGCGCGATCGAGGAGATCAGACCCGCAAAGTGGGCATCCGGTCGGTCCTTGAGCGGCCGGAACGCGACACGTTCGATGACCATGCCTAAGATGCCGCCGACCACGAAGACGATCGGCAGGGTGAGCCAGATCGAGAGGCCGGCGACCTCCACCAGCTCGATCCCGACGAAGGCGGACACCGCGAACACCGCCGGGTGGGCCAGGTTCAGCCGGTCCAGCACGCCGAAGACCAGCGTGAAGCCGATCGCGAAGAGCGCGTAGATGGCCCCGATGAAGAGCCCGTTGAGCAGTTGCTGCATGTGTGTCCGCCTCCGTCAGGGGTCAGGAGCGAGGGTGCTGCCGGATCAGTTGAGGACGGCGAACGAGCCGTCCTCCACCACCTGGACCACCGCGTCGTGCTCGGCGTCACGGTTCTCGTTGATGCTGATGGAGCCCAGCACCGTCGGCAGGTCCGTAATGTTGCCCAACCCGGCCTTGATCGCCTCCCGACCACCGTCGCAGCCCTCGCGCACGGCGTGGTCGATGATCGTCATGGCCGCGTAGGCCTGGGCCGCGAACTGGTCCGGCGCCTTGTCGTACTCAGCCTCGTAGGCCTCCAGGAAGGCTGCGTTCTCCGGGTTGTCCGAGGCGGAGTTCCAGGCGGCGCCCACGACGACGCCCTCGGCCGCGTCGCCGGCGTCGGTCATCAGCTGCGGGTTGTTGAAGCCGTTGCCACCGATGATCGGCACGTCGAGGCCGAGCTCGCGAGCCTGGGTGACCAGCGGGATGGCTGCCTCGATCAGACCTGAGACGAAGATCGCGTCCGGCTCGGCGTTCTTGGCCTCGGTGAGCAGGGCGCGGAAGTCGGTGTCGGCCTTGGAGAAGGTCAGCGTGCTGGCCACGGTGATGTCCTCCCCCTCCAGCGACTCAGCCATGACCTCATAGCCCGACTCCGTGAAGGCATCGTCATTGGAGTACATGACGACCACGTTCTCCAGACCGAAGGCCTCCACCGACTGGGCCACGGTCTGCGGGATGACCTGACCCTCGGTGAGGGAGTCGCGGAAGATCCAGTCACCCTGCTCGGTGATGCCCTCCGCGGTGTTGGAGATGGCCAGCACAGGGACCTCGCCCTCCTGGGCGATGGGCTGGGCCTGGAAGGCCGTGTTGGACAGGGTCGGACCGATGATGATGCTGGTGCCGTCCCCAACGAACCCCTCGAAGAGGCTGATGGCCTGCTTGGGATCGGTCTGGTCGTCCTCGACGGTCAGGGCGTAGGTGACGCCCTCCTGCTCGTTGAGGTGCGTGGTCGCGAGCTCGAGACCGTTGCGCTGCGACTCGCCGTAGGAACCGGCTGCCCCGGTCAGCGACACCGCGGCACCGACGGGCACCTCCCCCTCGATGACACACGCGTCACCCGAGCCCTCACCGGCGAGCGAGCCGTCGCCTCCGCCGTCGCCTCCGCCGTCATCGGACCCGCAGGCGGTCAGAGTCAGGGCCAGGGCTCCCGCGGCTGCGGTCAGCGTGAACAGGTTGGTGCGCATTTCTTCCTCCAGGGGTTGAGCATTCAGGGGATTGAGCGTTCAGGGTGTGGCGTGCAGCACGGAGGCTGGGGAGCCGGGCGGATGCAGCACGGCATGGTCGGGCGTGAGCTGGTCGAGCGAGGTGACGCCGAGCAGACGCATGGTCCGCTGGACCTGGGAGATGAGGATGTCGAGGGCTCGGGCGACCCCGGCCTCACCGCCGGCCATCAGCCCGTAGAGGTAGGCCCGCCCGACCAGCACGGCGTCGGCCCCGTTGGCCACGGCCGCCACGATGTCGCCACCGTGCATCACCCCGGTGTCCAGCAGAACCGGGACCCGCCCGCCGACGGCGTCCGCAATCTGCGGAAGCACCTCCAGCGGCGTCACGGACCGGTCGAGCTGCCGACCGCCGTGGTTGGAGACGATCAGGCCGTCGGCGCCCAGGTCCACGAACTCCTTGGCGTCCTCGACGTTCTGAATGCCCTTGAGCACGATCGCCCCGGACCAGTTCTCCCGGAGCCAGACCAGGTCCTGGGTGCTCAGCGTGGGGTCGAACATCTTGTTGACCAGGGACTCCACGGTGCCGCCCGAGCCACGCAGCGAGGCGAACTCCAGCGGATCGGTGGTGAGCAGGTTGGCCCACCAGCGGGGATGCAGTGCCATGTCAGCGAGGGTCCGGGGCGTGAGTTGCGGCGGGATGGTCATGCCGTTGCGGACATCGCGAAGACGCTGGCCCGCGATCGCGGTGTCGACCGTGAGCACCAGCGTGCTGAACCCAGCTGCCTGCGCCCGCTGCATGAGAGCCAGTGAGGCCTCCCGGTCCTGCCACAGATAGAGCTGGAACCACCGCTGCAGATCCGGCAGCTCGGAGGCCAGGTCCTCGACGGACACGGTGCCCATGGTCGAGAGCGCATACGGAACACCCGCGGCAGCAGCTGCGCGACCCACGGCCCGCTCCCCCTCGTGGTGCATCATGCGGGTGAAGCCGGTCGGCGCCAGGACCAGTGGAATGGGGCTCGTCACGTCCAGGACCCGGACGGCCGACTCCACCCGGGACACGTCGCGCAGCACGCGGGGGCGGAACTCGACCCGCCCGAACGCATCCCGCGCACGGGTCAGGCTGACCTCGCTCTCGGCAGCACCATCGACATAGTCGAAGGCCGACTTCGGCGTGCGCCGCCGGGCCAGCTGGCGCAGGTCATCGATCGTCTCGGCCCGCTCCAGGCGACGCCGGGCACGGTGCAGCGTGGGACGGTCGACCCTGACCAGCGGTCTGAGCTCGTCGACCCTGGGGATCCGGCGCTTCACCCGTGCCATCCGCGGCGTCCTACACTTCCTGATCGATTGCATATCCATGCATGCACATGAATAGGTCCTCGAGGATCTTAGCCCGCCGTCAGCCTGCTTCCTGCACGCCGGAGCCACGTGCGCCAGATCGTGATCCGGTCGTGACCCGGTGGGTCAGAGGATGACGGTGGCGAAGGTCCCGGTCTGCACGAAGCCGACGTGTCGATACGTCGCCAGCGCAGGGATGTTGAACTCGTTGACGTAGAGGGTCACGGTCGGCGCGACGTGCCGCAGGACGTGTTCGACCACGGCAGCCATGGCGGGGACCGCGATGCCCCTCCCCCGCCACCGGGGGTGCACCCAGACGCCCTGGATCTGGGCGACGTCCAGAGCGACGCTGCCGATGTCTGCCTTGAAGATCACCTCGCCGTCCTCGATCCGCACCAGCGACCTGCCGTCGCGGACCAGGGCCCCGACCGACAGCCGGTAGGCGCGGTCCGAGCCGCGGAAGGGCGGATATCCGATCTCCTCGGTGAACATGGCGGCTGCTGCCGGCACCACCAGGCCGGCCTCCTCGACCGTGGCCGGACGGACCGCCGGATCCGCGGGGATGCCCAGCAGCGAGGGCGCGGACCGGATGGTCATCACCGGTTGGCTGCGACGCACCTCTCGGGCCGGTCCCCACTGTGCCGCGAGGGCGTCCCACAGGGGCAGCACCTGGTCGACGGGGCCGAACAGCGAAGAGGCCCAGGCCCGCCGTTTGACGACCTTGGCCGCCAGCGGCTCGACCATGTCGGGCGTCACCTCGACCGGCACGACGTTGGCTGACGTCCAGCACAGTGCCGTGCGTCCGTCGCGCTGGTAGCCGAGGACGGAGTTGCGCCCCCCGGCCAGCCCGCCCTCGAGGATCCGCGCCGCGACGAAGACGTTGGAGACGGGGTCACGCCCGCAGATCTCCAGGGCCTGGGAGGCATCCGCCATTCCCAGGCCACGCACCGGGGCCGGCATGCGCAGCATCTGCCCAGCCTAGCGACTCGAGGGCACCCGATGACCTAACCGGGCTCACCGGTTGCGCCGTGGGCCCTGAGGACGCGAGGATCGAGGCAACCGTCACTACTACGTAGGAGATGCCCGTGCAGCCTCGCCCCCTGACCATGGAGAGCCGGCAGGCCGCGCTGGCAGCGCTCACCGACAGCGGTGCCGGTGGTGCCGAGATCGACGTCCTGGTGATCGGCGGCGGGGTGACCGGCGCCGGGACGGCCCTGGACGCGGCCACGCGCGGGCTCTCGACGGTGATCGTGGAAGCCCAGGACTGGGCCTCAGGCACGTCCTCGCGCTCGACGAAGTTGGTTCACGGCGGGTTGCGCTACCTGCAGATGCTGGACTTCAAGCTGGTGCATGAGGCCCTCACCGAGCGCGGACTCCTGCTGAGCAAGATCGCGCCGCACCTGGTCAAGCCGATGGCCTTCCTGATCCCGCTCGAGCACCGTGTCTGGCAGCGCGCCTACTACGGCGCCGGAGTCACCCTCTATGACCTGCTCGCCAACATCATGCCGGGTCGGCGGGCGCTCCCGATCCACCAGCACACCACCCGCAAGGGGATGCAGAAGCAGTTCCCGGACCTCCGGCACGACACGGCCATCGGCGCCGTGAAGTACTGGGACGCCACCGTCGACGACGCACGCCTGGTCTCCACCCTCATCCGGACCGCAACGACCTACGGCGCCCACGCCGCCACCCGCACCCAGGTCACCAAGCTCACCAAGGATGCCTCGGGACGCGTCAACGGGGCAGTCCTGCAGGACCTGGAGACCGGACAGGAGATCACGGCGCGCGCCCGTCACGTCATCAACGCCACCGGCGTGTGGACCGAGGACACCGAGGAGCTGGCGGACACCAGCGGTGGGTTGCGGGTCCTGGCGTCCAAGGGCATCCACCTGGTGATTCCCCGCGAGCGCATCAAGGGGACCTCCGGCCTGTTCCTGCAGACCGAGAAGTCTGTGCTCTTCTTCATCCCGTGGTCCCGCTACTGGATCCTGGGCACGACCGACACGCCCTGGGAGTTGGACCCCCAACACCCGGTGCCTACTGCCGCGGACATCGACTACGTGCTGGGCCACGCCAACGAGGTGCTCACCACCCAGCTGACGCGCGACGATGTCATCGGCTCGTATGCCGGGCTCCGCCCCCTCCTGCAGCCCGGCACCAAGGAGGGCACGGACTCGGCCAAGGTGAGCCGCGAGCACACCGTGGCCAGCCCCGTGCCAGGTCTGACCATCATCGCCGGGGGGAAGCTCACGACCTATCGGGTGATGGCCAAGGACGCCGTCGACTTCGCCATCGGTGGTGAGGCCGTGGAGACCCCCAGCATCACTCACGAGATCCCGCTGGTCGGGGCCGAGGGTGAGCAGGCGGTCCGTAGGCAGGCCGCGCACTGGCGCAAGGAGTTCGGCTGGTCCGAGCAGATGGTGGACCACCTGTTGCACCGCTACGGCTCGCTGCTGACCGAGGTGGTCGAGACGATCCGTGTCGACCCGTCCCTCGGCCGCCCGGTGGAGCACGCACCGGCCTACCTGCGGGCCGAGATCGCCTATGCCGCCAGCCACGAGGGTGCGCTGCACCTCGAGGACGTCATGTATCTGCGGACCCGTATCAACTATGAGTTCGCCGACCGGGGCCTGGCTGCACTGGAGGAGATCGCCACTCTGGCCGGTGACGTGCTGGGCTGGGACGAGGCCCGGCGTCAGCAGGAGATCGAGGCCTACCGCGCTCAAGCTGTCGCGGAGGAGCAGGCGGCCCTCCAGCCGGACGACGAGTCGGCCGAACGGGTCCGCAGCCAGGCGCCGGACCTCACCCCGATGACCGCCATCGGAACAGCGGGAAACTGACCACCGCAGCGTGCGCCTCTAGCGCTTCTGACACGGCGTCTGCCACGCTGCCCCTCGAAGGTTCCACTCAACGATGAGAATGGAGTACTCGCATGGGAGATATCTTCCTCTACGAGATTATGGGCACGGCCATGCTGACCCTCCTGGGTTGTGGCGTGGTGGCCAACGTCATCCTGCCCAAGACCAAGGGCAACAACGGCGGCTGGCTGCTGATCAACTTCGGCTGGGGACTCGCAGTCTTCGCGGGTGTCTACGTCGCCTACAAGACCGGCGCGCACATCAACCCGGCCGTCACCTTGGGCCTGGCCGCCAGTGGCGCTGAGTTCTACGACCCGAACGGCGCTATCCCGGTCAACTTCGGGAACACCATCGCTTACCTGGCCGCCGAGCTGATCGGTGCGTTCATCGGTGCCGTCCTGGCCTGGGCCGCCCACAAGAAACACTTCGACGAGGACGCCGAGCCCGCCACGAAGCTGGCTGTCTTCTCCACCGGCCCCGAGATCCGCAACCCCGTGTGGAACACCGTCACTGAGGTCCTGGGCACCTTCGTCCTGGTCTTCGTCATCCTCATGTTCGCCAGCACACCGTCAGGTCTTGGCCCGCTGGCCGTGGCCCTGCTCGTGGTCGGGATCGGCGCGAGCCTCGGTGGTCCCACCGGCTACGCCATCAACCCCGCCCGTGACCTGGGCCCGCGCATCGCCCACGCCATCTTGCCGATCCCGGGCAAGGGCAGCAGCGACTGGGGTTACTCCTGGGTCCCGATCGTGGGACCCATCGTGGGAGCTGTGATCGCCGGCTTGCTCTTCATGGGCATCAGCTGACCGAGGTGCCGGGTGCCCACCACATCAGGTGAGCACCCGGCAGACACACTCCCCTCCATCCCGCACACAACGAAGTGAAGGAGCTCAGCAATGGCTGACTACGTACTCGCGATCGACCAGGGCACCACGAGCACCCGGGCGATCGTGTTCACCAAGTCCGGCGAGATCCACTCGGTCGGTCAGAAGGAGCACGAGCAGATCTTCCCGAAGGCGGGGTGGGTCGAGCACAACCCGGCAGAGATCTGGGACAACACCCGTGAGGTCATCGGTCAGGCCCTGGGCAAGGCCAACCTGGCCAACAGCGACCTGGCCGCCATCGGCATCACCAACCAGCGGGAGACCGCCGTGGTGTGGGACAAGAACACCGGTGAGGCCGTCTACAACGCGATCGTCTGGCAGGACACCCGCACGGACAAGATCGTCGCCGAGCTCGGCGGCGACGAGGGAGCGGACAAGTACAAGGCGGTCTGTGGGTTGCCCCTGGCGACCTACTTCTCCGGCCCCAAGGTGAAGTGGATCCTGGACAACGTCGAGGGAGCCCGCGAGAAGGCTGAGGCCGGCGATCTGATCTTCGGCAACACCGACTGCTGGACACTGTGGAACCTGACCGGAGGCCCGAACGGCGGGGTGCACGTCACCGACGTGACCAATGCCTCGCGCACCATGCTCATGGACCTGAAGACCCTGAGCTGGGACGAGAGCATCGCCTCGGACATGGGCATCCCGATGTCGATGCTTCCCGAGATCAAGTCCTCCTCCGAGGTCTATGGCGAGAGCGAGAAGCTCGGCGTGCCGATCGCCGGCATCCTGGGGGACCAGCAGGCGGCTACCTTCGGTCAGGCCTGTTTCGAGAAGGGCATGTCCAAGAACACCTATGGCACCGGCAACTTCATGTTGCTCAACACCGGCACCGAGATCGTGCCCTCCGAGAACGGACTGCTCACCACGGTCTGCTACAAGATCGGCGAGCAGGAGACGGTGTATGCCCTCGAGGGTTCGATCGCGGTCACCGGGTCACTGGTGCAGTGGCTGCGCGACAACCTGGGCCTCATCAAGGACGCCCCCGAGGTCGAGAACCTGGCCAAGCAGGTCGACGACAACGGCGGCTGCTACATCGTGCCGGCGTTCTCGGGGCTGTTCGCGCCCTACTGGAAGGACGACGCCCGCGGTGCCATCGTCGGTCTCACCCGCTATGTGAACAAGAACCACATCGCGAGGGCATCCCTGGAGGCCACCGCGTTCCAGACCCGCGAGGTGCTGGACGCGATGAACGCCGACTCCGGGGTGGACCTGTCCGAGCTGCGGGTTGACGGCGGGATGATCGCCAACGAGACGCTGATGCAGTTCCAGGCCGACATCCTGGGCGTGGACGTGGTGCGGCCGAAGGTGGCCGAGACCACCGCGCTGGGCGCCGCCTACGCGGCTGGGATCGCGGTCGGGTTCTGGCAAGGCGAGCAGGACGTCATCGACAACTGGGCCGAGGGCAACCGTTGGTCCCCGAAGATGGCCGACGCCGAGCGTGACCGGCTCTACCGCCAGTGGAAGAAGGCTGTCACCAAGACCTTCGACTGGGTGGACGAGGACGCCGAGGCCGCCGAGGAAGCGGCCGAGGAGGCAGCTGAGAGCTAGAGCCGGCGCCGTTCAGCCGCCGGCCGGGCCCGGTCCTGCACCCAGCGGGACCGGGCCCGGACCATGTGGCCTGCGCTTCCCCGGGGCGTCGGGGAAGCGGCTCACAATCTCTCGTCGCCACCATCGCGAGCGAGGGATGCCAGCGCCTGACGGCAGGCCGTCGTCATCGCCTCCAGTTGCGCCGTCGCCTCGCGTGCTGACACCGGCAGATGGTCCAGGAAGGCGAGGTAACCACGACCAAAGGCGCCCTCGGCCTCGGCCATCGTCGTCTGTCCCTCCTGGGTGATCCACAGTTGATGACGCCGCCCGTCCCGCGGGTCGCGCTCCCGGCGGACCACCCCGAGGGTCGCGAGGCGCCCGACCCACTCGGCCAGCGTGGTCAACGGCACCGAGAACTGTTCGGCGAGCTGGCTGGCGCTGATACCTGGCTGGTCGGAGATCGCGCTCGCCACGCCGTAGTCGTGGGCGTTCAACGGGCTGTCGCGCATGGCCTGCGCCAGCAGGGCACCGACGGCCCGGTCCAGCACCATGGCGTGGAGCAAGGGCGTGGGACCTGACCTCTGCTCGTCAGGAGCCGGACTCGTTGGCATGCGGAGAGTCTAGCCGCGACATTGCTACGATTTCGTAGTAGTTTGCCGGTATGGCAACTCGCCCACTCGTTCGTCTCTCCGTCCTTGCCTTCGCCGTGGGCGGTCTGGTCGCCTGCTCGGGCAGCACCCACGACCAGCCGTCGTCCTCTCCCAGCGCGACGGCCGAGGCAGCCGCGACACCCAGGACCCCGGACTCTGCCGAGGGGGCGGCGACAGCCGATCCGGACGCGGCACCGAGCCCGGGAAGTACGGGGCTCGACCTGCTCGAGGTGAGCGTGACAGCCCCACGGGAGGTGGTGACCCTCGACGACGGCACCCTGCTCATCTCCGACCAGGTCGGGGTGGTGCACGTCGTCACTGCCGACGGCGCCGCACGGCCAGAGCCGCTGCTGGACGTGCAGGACTCGATCAAGCAGCCGGGACGCACGGCGTTGGAGGCGGGACTCGCCGGCTTTGAGGTTGCGCCCGACTTCGCCGACAGCGGGCACGTCTACACCACGACGACCCACTCGATCGCGGATGTCGACCGGGATCTGCCCCAGGGGACTCGGCAGGTCAACATCCTGTCCCGGTGGACTGTTGATCCGAGCACCCTCGTGGCTGACCCAGAGAGCGAGGAACAACTCATGGTGCTGCCATCACGCGACGCGGACCATGTCGGTGGCGAGATCGTCTTCGACGACGACGGCTTGCTCTACACCTCGCTCGGTGCCCCCTCCCGCGACGAGGCGGCGCAGGATCCGGCGTCCTATGCCGGCACTGTCCTGCGAATCGACCCGACCCCCGCGGAGGGGACGGCTCTGGAGGACCGGGCCTACGGCATACCCGAGGACAACCCGTTCGCGGACGGTGCGGGCGGGTTGCCGGAGGTCTACTCCTATGGCTATCGCAACCCCTGGCGTCTGAGTTGGGACAGCGAGCACGGGCTGCTGGTGGGTGAGGCGATGTCTCGGGACAAGGACCAGCAGGTCGGCCAACCGGCCGCGGGGGACAACGCCGGCTATCCGGAGGTGACGGGCTCCTGCTGGGGCCAGGACCGCGAGCTCTCCGGGGCCTGCCGGGAGACTGAGGCCGGGATGGTCATCGCCCCTCCCGTGATGGAGTACGGCCCAGAGGTGGGCGAGATCCTCAGTGGGGTGACGGTTGGCACCGGCGGGGACCTGGAGGGTCAGGTGATCGTGACCGACTGGCTCGGCACGGTGCTCGTCACGACCCCCGGCGAGGCACCGTGGAAGCACGAGATCCGCAGCGACGGCAAGGATCTGACAGGCCACCAGTCCTATGTGTGGGATGTGGACTCCGGACCTGACGGGTCGCTCTACGTGCTCACCGCAGGGCGCAGCATGGCCGAGGGAAAGGGCGCCGTCCTGCGGCTCGCTCCAGAGGAACTCGCGCGGTGAGGGAGGGGGCACAGACTCAGGGCCAGGTCCCCGCTGCTAGGATCCGCAGCATGTCAGCCGCTTCGTGTTCGGCCGCTTGCGCGGCAGTGACCAGGACGTCCCGCTAGCGGCGGGACGTCCGGCTCACAGCACCACCTCACCTGGAACGTCCAGTCGCTTCGTGACCCATCCGGAGCGGCCGTTTTGTGCTGCTCGTAACTCTTCCGAGCGACGGAGCAATCGATGCTTTCAGGCGTAACCTCTTCCACCCGCGGGCTCGGTCCCGCCCCTGTCCGCGCATGGCTCGTGCTGTGCGCGATGTCCATGTTGCAGTTCTTCATCGCGGTCGACGTGACTGTGGTCAACATCGCACTACCCTCGATCGGCACAGACCTGGGAGTCGAGGGCCATTCCTTGACCTGGGTTGTGGTCGGCTACACCATCACCGGCGGCGGGCTGCTGATGCTCGGCGGCCGGCTCGGTGACCTTCTCGGCCGCCGCCGCACCCTTCTGGTCGGCACGACTCTCTTCGGCCTGGCGTCCCTGCTAGCTGGTCTGGCCCCGTCGTTCCCGGTCCTGGTCGCCGCCCGTCTGCTCCAGGGAGCCGGCGAGGCCGTCGCGCTGCCGGCGGCAATGGCGACCATCGTGTTGCTCTTCCCGGAGGGTCCGCGCCGGTCGCGTGCCCTGAGCGTGTGGGCCGCCGTGGCCAGCTGCGGCCTGGTGCTCGGCTTTGCCCTGTCGGGGGTCATCACCGCCCACCTGGGCTGGCGCTGGATCTTTCTGATCTCGGTGCCGTTCATCCTGGTCGTGATCGTGGCGGCGCTCGTCCTGGTCCCGGCGGACCGGTCCGCGTCTCGTGAGCGGGCACGGCTGGATCTTCCGGGTTCCCTTCTGCTGATGGCGTGCCCGTTGTTGTTCGTCTACGCGGTGGTCGAGGCGGGCGAACCTGGCACCGACGCGTGGGTGAGCGTGGCGGGACTGGTCGGGGCGGTGCTGGCTGCTGTCGGGTTCGTGCGAGTCGAGTCGAGGTCTCCGAACCCGCTGGTCCCGATGACGTTCTTCGCGGACCGCGCCCGGTTGCGGGCGAACCTGACGACAATGCTGCTCAGCGGTGCGTTGTCGACCTCGTTCCTGCTGTTCACCTTCTACCTGCAGGACAGGCTCGGGATCGGGCCTCTGGGAGCAGGCCTGACGATGCTGCCCCTGGCCGCGTCATTGATCGCGGCCTCGGTGCTCGTGCCCCGGCTGCTGGGACACTGGGGCGCACGGGCATGCGTGCTGGTCGGCCTCACTTCTGCTGCGGGCGCGATGGCCGTGATCGCGCTGGTGGCCGTTCTGGGCGGCGGGGCGGCATGGCTGCTCCCGTCGATGCTGCTGATCGCAGCGGGCATGGGCTTCGGGATCGTGGGTCTGCAGTACATCGCGGTCAGCGGGACCACTGACGAGGACGCCGGGATCGCCTCGGGTGTCCAGCGAGCAGCAGACCAGCTCGGCGGAGCAGCCGGTGTGGCGATCTACATAGGTCTCGGATTCGCCCCTGCCCTGCACACCGGTGACCCGTTCGTGATCGCCGCGGTCCTCGCCGT
This sequence comes from Ornithinimicrobium murale, assembly GCF_003352835.1. Lineage (GTDB taxonomy): Bacteria > Actinomycetota > Actinomycetes > Actinomycetales > Dermatophilaceae > Ornithinicoccus > Ornithinicoccus muralis. The sequence continues at coordinate 228,094 of NZ_QLVD01000010.1, forward strand.
CCTCGGGCTGGTCGTCGGTGCCGTGGTCATCTCCCGCTCGCCGGCCACCGCGGAGAGGCAGCCGATGGCCGGGTAGCACAGCAGGCTGTCGCGCCGCGCCCAGGCGGCCGCGGCGCGGCAGCCTCGCACCTTCGCTCCGCCGACGACGACGATCAGACACGTTTACCGCCCCTTCCTCACCGACCCTCTGTGAGGAAGTGTCATGCACTGCCCCGAACGGAGCACCAACCATCCGCGCGACCGCTCAGCCTGCCTCAGGGCAGCTCTAACCACACAGGCTCCTCCGGGTCGGGATCGATCAGTGCCGGTCGCCGCAGGTCGGTGTTGTCCAGGATCCAGGTCGGCGGATGCAATCGCGCCTGCTGGAGATAGAGCTTCTGGCCGCCGACATAGCGGGCGTTCGCCGGGTGTGCCGGGTCGCCCGATCCCTCCGGCCGGTCCGGGAAGCGGGTGTTGCCCCTCGGGACCGAGACCGTCAGTGGCACCCACAGCATGAGCGTGGCGTCCCACTCCTCCGCAAGCTCGGGCCTGCGCAGAAAGATCCCTTCGACCAGCAACAGGGCATCGTCACTGGCCGCCACCGGGTCCGGTGACACGTGCTGGTCGGTGACCACGTCGTGGACGGCAGGCAGGTAGTCGCCGCCGGCCCGGAACGGTCGCAGCACCGCACGACGGAAGGCCTCATAGTCGTAGGAGTCCTCATAGAAGGTCTCCGGGCCGGTCCCCCTGGCGTGGCGCACGGCCTTCGGGTGGTGGAACCCGTCCATCCCGACGTTGCGGACCTCGCGCCCGGCCACGTGCGGAGCCAGCGCCACCAGCTCAGCAGCGAGCCGGCTCTTGCCGGCTCCGTCGACCCCGTCGATGGCAATGACCGCGCGCTCCCCCGGCCGGACGGCAACCATCATCGACAACAGGTCCACCAGCACAAGCTGGCGGACGGGCAGGAAGCCGGCTGTCGGCATACGTCAGCCGACGGTGACCGAGGGAGTTCCCGAGCCCTCGCCCGCGCCCTCGAGCTCGCCCATCTCCTCAGCGATCCGCATGGCCTCCTCGATCAGGGTCTCCACGATCTGGCTCTCCGGCACAGTCTTGATGACCTCACCCTTGACGAAGATCTGGCCCTTGCCGTTGCCGGAGGCGACACCCAGGTCAGCCTCGCGCGCCTCCCCCGGACCGTTGACGACGCAGCCCATGACCGCCACCCGCAACGGCACCTCCAGGCCCTCCAGACCGGCGGTGACCTCATCAGCCAGGGTGTAGACGTCAACCTGTGCGCGGCCACACGAGGGGCAGGAGACGATCTCCAGCTTGCGCGGCCGCAGGTTGAGGCTCTGCAGGATCTGGTTGCCGACCTTGACCTCCTCCACGGGCGGGGCCGACAGCGAGACCCGGATCGTGTCACCGATCCCCTGCGAGAGCAGCGCGCCGAAAGCCGTGGCCGACTTGATCGTGCCCTGGAAGGCGGGACCCGCCTCGGTCACCCCGAGGTGCAGCGGCCAGTCGCCGCGCTCGGCGAGCAGCTCGTAGGCGCGCACCATCACGACCGGGTCGTTGTGCTTGACCGAGATCTTGAAGTCGTGGAAGTCGTGCTCCTCGAACAGGGAGGCCTCCCAGACGGCCGACTCGACCAGCGCCTCGGGCGTGGCCTTGCCGTACTTCTCCATCACGCGCTTGTCCAGGGAACCGGCGTTGACACCGATCCGGATGGAGATCCCGGCATCCTTGGCCGCCCGGGCGATCTCCTTGACCTGGTCATCGAACTTGCGGATGTTGCCCGGGTTGACACGCACCGCCGCACATCCTGCGTCGATGGCGGCGAAGACGTAGCGGGGCTGGAAGTGGATGTCGGCGATGACCGGGATCTGCGACTTCTGCGCGATCGCGGGCAGCGCGTCCGCATCGTCCTGGCTGGGGCAGGCGACCCGCACGATGTCGCACCCGGTCGCTGTCAGCTCAGCGATCTGCTGCAGGGTGGCGTTGATGTCCGTCGTGGGCGTCGTGGTCATCGACTGCACCGAGATCGGGGCGTCGCCGCCGACCTCGACCTTGCCGACCTTGATCTTGCGGGTCGCCCGGCGCGGCGCGAGGACCGGCGGCGGGGCGGCGGGCATGCCGAGGGAGATGGGGGTGCCTGCTGTCATGGAGTCAGTATCTCCTTGCTGGGCCGGGGAAACGTCATCCGGCGAGGCGGACAGGGTTGACCAGGTCTGCGTAGACCAGGAGGAGCGTCATGCCGATCAGGGCGATGGCCACGGTGTAGGCCACCGGCAGGGCTTTGGCGATGTCGACCGGAGCCGGCTCGGGACGCCCGAGCAGCCGGGCGCCGGTCTTCTTCACACCCTCCCAGAGGGCACCGGCCACGTGTCCGCCGTCCAGCGGCAGCAGCGGCACCATGTTAAAGACGAAGAGCGCGATGTTCAGGGAGGCCAGCAGTGACAGCAGCATCACCGCCTTGCCCTCGAACGTGCTGGTCAGAGCACCGAGGGAACCGTCGGTGACCTCCCCGGCGACGCGGCCCACCCCGACAACCGACATCGGGCTCTCGACGTCGCGTTCCTGGTCGCCGAAGGCGGCCTGGTAGACGCCGACCAGCTTCTCGGGAAGCTTGAGGAAGATCCGGCCCGTGTCAGCCACGGCACCGCCGACGAAGGCCGGAGCCTCGGTGATCGGCTGCGCGACATACTCGATGGAACCGCTGGCACCGAAGTAGCGGCGCGGCTCCATCACCGGCTCACCGGCGGCATCGAGCTGGATGCTTCCATCGGCGTTGTAGACGGGACGGTCGCGCTCGACCAGGGTCGCGGCGATCTCGTGCTGCGCACCGGCCCGGTCGACGACGAAGGTCGCCTGCTCGGAGGAGTTCTGGATCTGGTAGCTCGCCTCGGCCCAGTCAGCCACGGGCACGCCGTTGACCTCGATGATCCGGTCCCCGACCTCCAGGTCCGAGGCCAGGGCCGGTGAGTCCGGCTCCCCCTCGCAGTCGGTGGCCAAGACATCAGTGGGAGCGCACTGGCTGATGGAGGAGATCCTGGCGGTGCTGGTGGGCAGGCCGAGCAGCACGAGGATGCCGGTCAGCACCACTGCGGCGATGGCCAGGTTCATCAGTGGCCCGCCCAGCATCACGATGATGCGCTTCCAGACCGGCAGCTTGTAGAAGACCCGGTCCTCATCACCGGGGCCGACCTCCTCCATCGACTCGGCACGGGCCTGGTCAGCCATCTGGCTGAACCGGCCGGTGGATGAGGCGCGCAGTTTGCCCTGGTCCTGGGCACGGGGCGGGAACATCCCGATCATCCGGACGTAGCCCCCGAGCGGGATGGCCTTGACGCCGTACTCGGTCTCCCCCCGTCGACGCGACCAGATGGTCGGCCCGAAGCCGACCATGTACTGGGTCACCTTCACGCCGAACTTCTTGGCGGGCAGCAGGTGGCCGATCTCGTGCAGGGCGATGGAGACCGCGATGCCGAGGGCCATCAGCAGCACCCCGAGCAGGTAGGTCATGACTGGCTCTCTCCCTGTGACGACCGGCCGATCACCTGGCGGGCACGCTCCCTGGCCCACCGGTCGGCCGCTAACACGACATCAACCGACAGCGCAGGAGAATCGTTCCCCTGCCGACCCGATTCTACGCCCGGTGAGCCCGCCGAGCGGCCTCCGGCCACGAAGCCGCCCGAGTATGCCGAGGTGCCGGTCAGGTGGTCCCGCACCACCTGGGCGACGGTGTCCACAATGTCCAGGAAGCCGATGACCCCGTCGTGGAAGGCGTCGACACACACCTCGTTGGCCGCGTTGTACACCGCGGGGTGGGTGCCTCCCGCCTCACCGACCCGGCGGGCGAGCCGGACGGCCGGGAAGGCCTCGTCATCAAGCGGGTGGAACTCCCAGGTGCTCGCCGTGCTCCAGTCGCTCGGCTCGTCAACGTCAGCGAGCCGGTCGGGCCAGGACAACCCCAGTGCGATCGGCACCAGCATCCGCGGTGGACCTGCCTGCGCGATGGTCGAGCCGTCGTGGAACTCGACCATGGAGTGGATCTGCTGCTGCGGGTGGACCACGACCTCGATCCGCTCGAAGGGGATCCCGAAGAGCAGGTGAGCCTCGATCACCTCCAGCCCCTTGTTGACCAGGGTGGCCGAGTTGGTGGTGACCACCCGTCCCATCGCGAAGTTGGGGTGACGCAGCGCCTGCGCCGGAGTCACGTCCCCCAGGTCTGCCCTGGCCCGACCCCGGAACGGGCCACCGCTGGCGGTGAGCACCAACCGCCGAACCTCCTCGGCCCGGCCCGACCGCAGACACTGGGCAATCGCGCTGTGCTCGGAGTCGACGGGCACGATCTGCCCGGGCGCCGCCGCCGCGGTGACGACCGGGCCGCCGATAATGAGCGACTCCTTGTTGGCCAGGGCCAGCGTGCTGCCCGCGGCGAGTGCGGCGAGCGTGGGACGCAGCCCGATGCTGCCGGTGATCCCGTTGAGCACCACGTCGGCGCCGTTCCCGGCGACCTCGATCGCGGCCTCGGGTCCGGCCAACACCTCCGGAAGCGCCGCCCCGGGTCCGCTCAGGCTGGCGATCGCCCGGATGAGGGCGTCTGCCGCGCCCTCGCGGGCCACCGCCACCTGTTCGACCTGGAAGGCAACCGCCTGTCGCGCCAGCAGGTCGAGGTCTGACCCAGCAGCGCTGATGGCGCGCACCGTGAACGCCTCGGGGTTGGCCCGCACCACCTGCTCGGCCTGGGTGCCGATGGAGCCGGTGGAGCCGAGCAGCGTCAGGGTGCGGGGAGCGGTCACCGACCCATTGTGACCCCATCCCTGGATGCCGACCGGCATTCCGCTCGGTTGCCGCCGGGGTCAGGGAGCCCCGTGCCACGACGACCAGCCCCTCGTCACCGGTGGGCAGGGTGGGCGAGTCAGGACTCGCCGACCGGTCGCCGTCGGCCGCTGTAGACGCCACGCAGCCGGAAGCGCATCGCCGGCTCCGCCAGCTCCTCGAGTGCGTGCGCGGTCCATCCCGCAGTGCGGGCGCAGGCGAAGATGGCCGGCCCGGCGTCCCGGGGCATGCCCAACGCCCGCACCAGGAGGGCCATGGCGAGGTCGACGTTGAGCACCCAGCCGCGCCGTTCGAGCAGCTCCTGCTCCACGGTCATGACGGCCGCCCACTCCGCGGGTGCACACCTCGGCTCAAGTAGGTCCAGGAGCACCTGCGCCCGGGGGTCCTGCTCGGTGTAGACCAGGTGTCCGAAGCCCGGCGGCGGCCGCTCTGCGGCGAGCGCGACGTCCAGGACCTCGTGCGGGTCCCGAACGGCGGTAGCCAACCAGTCGTTGGCCTGCAGCGAGGCAGCGATGTGGTGCGGACTGTCGGCCGCGGCCAGCCCCGCGAGCAGGGCGCTATAGACATCGGCACCCGAGGAGATCGCCACCCGCACAGCCGTGGTCGAGACGGCCAGGTCGTGGTCGGCCAGCAGCACCAGGGCGGCGTCGATGAGCTCCGCACGCTCAGGGGCGAGTGCCGTGGCGAGAGTGCCCGCGAGCGTGGGCTGCGCAGCGGGCGCCAGCGAGGCGTCCGGCAGGGTGAGGGCCATCAGGTAGGCCGCGCGGCGCCCGGCCCTGGCCAGTGCCGTGGCCCGGCGGTCCTGTCGGCCCGGGTCGGTGGTGGCACCGACCAGGACGGCGTGCTTGAACCGGTCTAGCTGTGCCGTCTGCTCCGGCAGGGCAGCCATCAGTGCCGCCAGGGCCTGCTGCTCGGCCTGCGTGGGCGCTCCCGAGGTGCCCTGTCCACCGGTGAGCAGGTCCCGCACCTGCTCATAGCTCGCGCTGCCCGCCAGTGCCCTGATGTCGACGCCCCGGTAGGCCAGGCTTCCACTCGTGATCTCGGTGATCGCGGTGCGCACGTCGTCACTGGTCGCCGGACGACTGGTCCGACGGCCACCTCGTCCCCCACCCGCCCGTTCCTGGACGTCCTCGAGCCGGAACAGACTGCCGGTCCCGGGCTCCTTCCGCACCGGAGTCAGCACCCCGCGGCTCACGTAGGCGTAGACAGTCTGGATCTGGACACCGAGGTAGTCCGCCACCTGCTCCGTGGTGAGTTCGCCGTCCACACCGACTCCTGACATTGATTGGATCAACGTTGACATCTTTGTCAATGCTAGGGACGCTCGGGGCATGACCACAACCCAGCCGTCGCAGAACCATCTCATCGCTCCCCCGGGCCTGAAAGGTGTCGTCGTCGCCGACACCGGAACGGGTGACGTCCGGGGCGAGGAGGGCTTCTACCACTTCCGGGAGTACTCCGCCGTGGAGCTGGCACTGACGCACAGCTTCGAGGACGTCTGCCACCTGATGCTCGAGGGCACACTGCCGACACCGGAGCAGTCCGCCGCCCTGCAACGCACGCTGGCCGAGGCAGCGGTCCTGCCTCCTGAGCTGGTGGAGCTCCTGCCCACGATCGCACGGTCGGGGCCTGACCGAGCCGCCCTGGCCCGCTTGCGCACCGCCGTCTCCCACCTCGGAGCACTGGAGAGCTTCGGTCCGACCTACGGGACCGAGCCTGCCCAGGTGCGAGCCCAGGTCCTCCGTCTGGTCGGCGCGGTCCCGGTCATCCAGGCCGCCCTGCACCGACTGCGGATGGGCCGGGAGCCGCTGACCGCCCGCCCGGAGCTGGGCGCTGGCGGCAGCTGGCTGTGGCTGGTGACTGGTCAGGAACCAGGTCCGGCGCACCAGGCAGCCATCGGTGCGTATCTCACCTCGACCATCGATCACGGCTTCAGCGCCTCGACCTTCGCCAGCCGCGTGGTGACCTCCGCCGGCTCGGACGTTGCCTCGGCGGTGTGTGCAGCCATCGGGACCTTCGCCGGGCCGCTGCACGGCGGCGCGCCGGACCGAGCACTGGATTCACTGGATGAGATTGGCCGTCCGGAGCGGGCGCGGGACTGGGTCCGAAGCAAGGTCGCCGCGGGGGACCGCATCATGGGCTTCGGGCACCCGGTGTATCGGACGATGGACCCGCGTGCGGCGATGCTCCGCGACATCGCCACCAACCTGGGTGGTCCCCTGGCAGAGCTCGCGGTGCAGGTCGAGCAGGAGGTCATTCAGGCGCTCGCCGCCCTGAAGCCGGGCCGCGAGCTGCATACCAATGTGGAGTACTACGCCGGCGTCGTGATGGAGCAGTGTGGGCTGCCGCGTGAGATGTTCACGCCGACCTTCGCCACGGCACGGGTCGTCGGCTGGGGAGCTCACATCCTGGAACAGTCGCAGGACAGCAAGATCTTCCGGCCCTCGGCACGCTACGTCGGTCCGGCGGTCCCGGCACCCGTGCCCACCCCGGAGAGTGTGTCGCAGAGCAGTTCGGCGATCGCACCGTCGGGGTCGACTGGGTGATAGCTGACTGAGTCGTGCGCGCGGAAGGTGCCGCCCGGACCGAGCGCAAGCATGAGGCTCAGCGGGTGGGTCGGCGGTGCCTCCGACCCGATCCCGGTCAGACGGCTTGCCTCCACCAGGACAGTCGGGTGTCCGAGCGCCTCCAGCAGGTCCTCAACGGCACCGTCCAGCACACGCACCGCGCCGCGCCCAGGGGTCGCATCGGGTGGGCGGATGAAGTCAGCCACAGCGTCCTGGTAGCGGTCGGGGAAGACCGTGAGCAGACCGTGCATCCCGCTGTCGGTGACGTCCTCGATGACGGCGATCTCCTCGTGCAGGTGCAGGTAGCGGACCGCGTGGGTGCCTGCCGTCTCCGGACCGCCCTTCTGGTCTGTGGCGTCCGCGGACAAGGGCCCCAGGACCCGGTGCAGCCCGAGCACAGCCGGAGCGAGCTCACGCAGCTGCAGGGTCAGGCCCAGCGGCTCGATCACCTCCCAGGACACCCCCTCCCCGGTCGGAGCTCCGGTCGGCAGGACCAGCCCACGGGCCATCAGGGTCCGCAGCGCCATCGATTGCATCAGATCGGCCGCCGCGGGATCCTCCGGCTGCGGGATCCGCCTCGGCACGATGCCCAGGGAGCCCTTGGTCAGGACCAGCAACTCCTCCTCGGTCAGCGTCAGAGCCGGCTGCAGCGGCAGATCGGCGTCCGATCTGCCCGGGCTTGGGGTGCCCTCGTCCATCAGAAGAGCTTCCCCAGCGACGGGAGCAGGATCCCGAGACCGGCCGCCCCCATGCTCGGGGACGGAATCACGGGCAGGCGGAGCCCCTTGTCGATCGGCACGTTGGGCACGGTGACGGGGCCACCGACCCCGGGCAGGAATCGGCCGAGCTCGGACAGTCGCGGCAACTCGGAGAGCAGATCCTTGGCCCCGGGCACCAGCGGCTGCATCGGGCCGAGCGGGCCGAGGGGGAAGGCCGGGCTCGGCCGGAGCACCCTGCGAGCCGCCTCGATGATCGCGTGCCGCTTCTGGATGATGGCCGCGCCCACCTGTGTCAGGAGAATCCGGTGATCCCAGATGGCATAGCCGCCCTTGGCCAGGTAGTAGATGCCGACCGACACCGAGCCCAGACCGGCCACGACCGGGTGCGGGAGCACCATCGCCACGCTGCCCGGGATGGCCACCGCGGCCGACAGTCGCAGGGAGAACCCCTGCACCCCCTCGTAGCCGCCACCGGTGCGAAGGTCGTCGACGGCGCTGGGGATGACCGTGAGCGGGATCAGGACCCGGAAGGGCAACCGGGTGAGCAGGAACATGACCGGTGGCTTGCGGACCACTGTGAGCAGCCGGGCCAGCCTGACCTCAAGGGCGTGGCGTGCGACGGGGGTCAGGTCCCGGGCCAGCCGCGCGGTGGTGAGCACCACCCGGCTCCCGACGATGAGCAGGCCTCCGCCCCGCCAGATCGGTGCCACCTCCTGGCCGATCCTGACCAGGTCCTTGAGCTCCTCCACGCCGAGCCCGACCCAGGAGTCACGGAGCAGTCGGTCGATGGTCCGCCGGCCGCGCTCGAGCTGCTCCTCGGCCCAGTCGATCTCGTCCTCGGAGCGACGAATGGTCTGTTCCAGCCGGAGGATCCGTTGCCGGAGCACGTCGATCACCTGGGGGTCGGTGGCCGCGGCCAGCTGCGCGATCTCGCGGACCCGCTGGGCGCGCGCCTCGTCCCCGGCCCCCTGAGCGGCCCGCACCACGACCTTGGCCTGCTCCGCCTGGTCGGCAAAGACACCCAGCGCCCCCGCCAGCTGCTCCGCCGGGCCACACCGGGACAGCACGGCGGTGGCCACGCGCTGGGTCGCCAGCCGCTGGCCCAGCGCAGCGACACCCTGCCATCCACTGGCAGCCTCCGCCTCGGCTCGCTGCACGCGGTGACCTGCCTCGCTCAGCTCGGCGGCTGCCCCGAGCAGTGCCCGGGAGGCCACCCGGAGGTCTTCGGGCCGTGTGGCCAGGGCGGTCACGGGGCGACCACCGGCGTCAGCACCTGACTCGTCTGCAGCTCGACCAGGCGGTAGGCCAGGGCTGCCTGCTCGGTGGCGCGGGCCACGGCGACCCCCGCCTCGGCATACCCCACCAGTCCGTCCCGCCACTGACGCGCGGCCAGGGATCCGGTGGCGACCAGGCTGCCGGCCCCACCCGCTCCCCCGGCCAGTTGCAGTGCCTGACCGACGCGCTGCGCCGCCTGACGCATCTCCTCAGCCGCGCTCCGCAGCGTGGTCCCCGAACTGTCGACCACGTCTGGGTGGACCTCGAACGTGCTCATCGCTTCCCCTTTCCGATGCCGTGCGGCTCACGGTAGGCGGAAGGGCGCGCAGCGCGCCGGAGTTGTCCACAGCGGCCCAGGAGGGGGCCGTGGCACTCACCCGCGGGAGGCGACTGGTCTGCTCGGTCCCGTCAGCGCTGCAGGGATCGTCTGGCGGGCATCGGTGTCGTCACCGACGGGTCGTGCGGGCCCGGCACCACGGCGAAGGGCCGCCCCCGGGCAAAGTCCAGGTTCACGCGGGCCTCCGCTTCGTCATACATCCGCCCGAGCAACCGGTCGTGCTCCCTGGTGAAGCTGCCAGAGGTGCCGGGCAGCGGCGTCAACTCGCCGAGCATGATGCCCTCGGGCAGCTGATAGAGGTCCACCCGCACGAACGGGACCGGCACGGCCGTCGAGAGCACCCGAGCAGCCTCGACCATGTGCGCCAGGTCGCGGGGCACCGCGATGTCCGGCGCGTGCCGGTGCCGCTCCTGCACCCGCCCCCGGTCGTTGCCCTCGGCGTCCAGAAAGCGGTAGGTGAAGGAGCTGATGTCGTTGTGCCTGGTCACCCGCCGCAGCATCACGTCGGCGACCTCACCGTAGAAGGCATAGATCTTCACGTCGTCGGGTAGGACCGCACCGGTGCCGGGCAGGACCTCCTCCACGAAGTAGGGCGCGGCCAGCCCCCGGGCATCCTGGTAGTGCCGGACGATCTCCTCGGGGGTGATGGCCTTCCCCGAGTCCAGAAAGCAGAAGGCGTCTCCGTGCCGACGCAGGGGCAGCACGCCGTTGCCGCTGTAGCCGCGGTTGCTCTTGATGACGAAGGACTCCGGCAGCTCATCCCAGGGCAGCTCGGTGATCCGGGGCCAGGAGCCGATCACCCGCGGTGTCGCCACGCCATAGCTGCGGGCCAGTTCGTAGTTGTGCAACTTCTCCAGGAGCCGGCGCCGCGGATACTCGCGCTGGGTGTCCAGCGTGGACAGAAAGCGACCGACCCGGGCCTGCTCCATGATGCGGGTGTGCCAGGACGGCTCGGTGGGTGAGTACTTGCGGTCAGCGATCGCGCGCTGTGCGTCGTCCCACTCCTGCTTCACCGTCGCCAGCCGGGTGGTCGCCTGCTCAAGGCGTCGCTCAGCCCTGGACACCTGCGCCCGCAGTGTCTTCTCACTGCGGCGCAGCTCTGCGATGCGGTCGTCCCGCCACGCGATCGCTGGAAGTCGTCGCACCCGTGCCCGCAGACCCACTGGTCCTCCTCCGGTTCGCGCCCTGCGGCGTCCACCGGCAGCTGGTGCCGGCCCCGCCCTGGTGTGACCCCTGATGGTAAGCCCTGGCGCGGTTCGTCGGTCCGACGCGACGCGGCCCGGCGCAGCTAGTGTCGAGCCATGGCTGCGGCAGATCGCGATGACCACGAGGTGCGCTACCACCGTGCCTTCCGCACGCCCGTGCCCGGGCTCGTCCACGAGATCTCGGAGTTGGCCACGCTGGAGGCACTCCTTCGCGCGGGCGCTGATCTGCACGGATCCCGCCTGCAGGGCCTTGACCTGACCGCCTACGAGGAGGCGTTGCTGGCTCGGGAGGACCTGTCCGGCCTGGTGGTGCTGGGAGGGGTCCTCACGCCGGCGCTGGAGCTGCACCTGCGCCGCCAGGGGGCGATCATCTTCCCCGCGGCACCCCAGGCGCCCGTGCGGGCCTACCGCGGCAGTCTCTACACGCCGGACGAACTCTACGACGGTCTGCGCGAGCACGGCTACGACGCCACCACGGACGCCCGCGCCTACCGGTGGTTGCAGGATGCCGCTGTCCGCCACGACGCCTATGTCACCGTGCTGCGCGCCATTCACGATGATGCGATGGCCGACGCCCTGGTGGACGTGGTCTCCGAGCGCCGGGTGGTCGGAGTGATGGGCGGGCACGCCCTGGCCCGTGGAACTGAGCATTTCGCCGCGGCCGCTCACCTGGGTTTCGCGCTGGCCGAGGCCGGGTATGCCGTGGCAACAGGGGGTGGGCCCGGCGCCATGGAGGCGGCGAACCTGGGAGCCTGGTGCCGCACCGAGGACCAGTTGGCCCCCGCTCTGCAGACGCTGGCAGCGGTGCCCCATTTCGCAGAGGGCATCGGCCCGTGGGCCCAGGTGGCCCTGGACGTCGTCCATGCTGCTCACGGCACCGAGCCGGCCCCCGGGCCGTTGCGCAGCCTGGGGATCCCGACCTGGCACTACGGCCATGAGCCACCGAACGTCTTCGGCGACCAGATCGCGAAGTTCTTCAGCAACGCCCTGCGCGAGGACCTGCTGCTGCACCACAGCAGTTCGGGGCTGGTCGTGCTGCCCGGGGCGGCTGGCACGGTCCAGGAGATCTTCCAGATGGCCACCCGGCAGTACTACGAGGTGGACGGCCGCGTGCCCCCGGTCGTGCTCGTCGGTCACCGCCACTGGACCGAACACCTGCCCGTCTATCCGCTGCTGACGGCACTGGGACGGGACCGTCCCATGGCCGGCCGGGTGCACCTGGTGGACACCGTCGAGGAGGCCGCCGCGCTCCTGGGGTGACGCAGATCCCGACACGCTCGGTCAGGGTTGAGGGCAGGCGCCCACGCGCTCGGTCGGCATGAGGAGCACGCGACGACGCGCTCGGTCAGGGGGCAGGGGTCTCAGACGGTGGCGGCGAGCTGGCCGCAGGCACCGTCGATCTCCGAGCCGCGGGTGTCCCGCACCGTCGTGGGGATCCCGTGCGCGCGCAGCCGCTCCACGAACTGCTGCTCGACGCCTGGGCGCGACGCGGTCCACTTGGACCCGGGCGTGGGGTTGAGCGGGATCGGGTTGACGTGCACCCAACCGCGACCGCGGGCATTGAGCTTCTCGCCCAGCAGGTCGGCACGCCAGGCATGGTCGTTGATGTCCTTGATCAGGGCGTACTCGATGCTGACCCGGCGACCGGTGGTCTCGTAGTAGCGGTGCGCGGCATCGAGTGCCTCGTCGACCTTCCACCGGGTGTTGATCGGGACCAGCTCATCGCGCAGCTCGTCGTCGGGTGCGTGCAGCGAGAGTGCCAGGGTGACCGGGATGCCCTCCTTGGCCAGCTTGTCGATGGCCGGGACCAGACCGACGGTGGACATGGTGACACCGCGGGCCGACATGCCGAGTCCCTCGGGCGAGGGATCGACCAGGCGGCGGATGGCGTCGACGGCCTTGCGGTAGTTGGCCAGCGCCTCCCCCATGCCCATGAAGACCACATTGCTGACGCGCAGCGCCTCGGCGGTGTCGCCGGCGCCGTCGCTGCCACCGCCCAGGTCCCCGTGGCGAAGGTAGCGCGCCGCGGCCACGACCTGCTCGACGATCTCGGCCGTCGAGAGGTTGCGGGTCAGCCCGGCCTGTCCGGTGGCGCAGAACGGGCAGTTCATGCCGCAGCCGGCCTGGCTGGAGATGCACATCGTGACCCGGCCCGGATAACGCATCAGCACCGACTCGACCATCGCACCGTCGTGCAGGCGGTGCACCTGCTTGACGGTGGCGCCATCGTCGGTGCTCAGGTTGCGGATGGGCGTCAGCAGGGTCGGCAACACACCGGTGACCAGTTCCTCGCGTCCCGGCTTGGGCAGGTCGGTCATCTGCTCGGGGTCGGTGACCAGGCGCTCGAAGTAGTGCCGTGAGATCTGGTCGGCCCGGAAGGGCTTGTGGCCCAGCTCGGCGAACCACGCCCGTCGGCCGGCCATGTCGAGGTCGGCCAGGTGTTGCGGTGCCTTGCCCCGTCGGGGCGCGCTGAAGGTCAGCGTGCCGGGGGCTGGACGCGTGCTGGGACTGGGCAGATCGGTGGTCATCGCCCCTAGTGTCTCAGGACTGCCGGGGAATCCCCAGCCGCTGCCCGCCGGGACAACGGGATGAGCCCCAGGGAGAGCACCGCGAGCCCGAGGTAGACCCCGGCGCCAGGGATGGCTCGGGCCGCCGGCGAGGCCACCACCCACGCCAACGCCGAGGCGGTGATCGTGGCGGCCAGGGCCGTGCCGATCCCCTCGATCATGACCAGGGCCTGGGCCGCCGCACTGGTGCCGATGCCGTCCTGCTCGGTGGGCTGGTCCAGCACCCGGTTCAGGGTGTCGACGTAGCTCAGTCCCATCCCGGCCCCGCTCAGCGCCCAGCCCAGCAGGTGCAGCTCCCAGGCACCGCTCGCCCCAGGCAGCAGGGACAGCCCGAGGGCGCCGAAGCCTGCGGCCAGCAGGACGGCGGAGCCCACCACCCGCCAGCCGTATGCCGAGGCGCGCCTGGCCGGCCACCTGCCACAGACCACACCGAGGACAGACCAGGCGACGCCTCCGGCGCCGAGCAGGAGGGCCAGGTCACCGGCGTCGCGCCCGAGCAGGTCGTGAGCCGTGATGGCCACGACGGCGTGGCCGCCGAAGTAGACGGCGCACAGCAGCCCCATCAACAGGATCGCCGCGGGTCGACCGGGCCGGGCCAGCAGGGTGCCGGCGGGCAGGATGCGGGAGGCCGCAACGAGCACTACGACTGCGCCGCCCACCGCCACGCCCGTGCCCGGCAGGGAGGTGCCCGCGAGGGAGACCACGGTCACCCCGCCCGCCAACCCGAGCGCGGGCAGCAGGCCGAGCGGCTGCCTGCCGTCCTGCTCGGCACGGTCCAGTTGATGCAGTCGGGCGATGACGAGCGCGCGGGCGACCAGGAAGAGCGGGAGGTAGGCGATCAGTGCCCACCGCCACCCGATCGTGGCCGCTGCCCATCCGGCATACACCGGTCCGGCGACGGAGGCGACCAACCAGACCAGGGCGTAGCCGGCCAGCACCAGCCGCCGCCAGGCAGGCGGGAGGGCGGTGGCGAGGGCGGACAACGACACCGTCATCAGGGCCCCGGCCGCCAGGGCCGCCAGCACCCGGCCGGACAGGAAGACAGCGAAGGTGGGGGCCAGCGCGCTCAGCGCCGCACCAAGCACCACCAGCGGGGTGAGCCAGGTGAGCATCTGTGCAGCGGGCCAGCGGGACAGCAGGGCGGCCCCCAGCGGCATGGTGAGAAACATGGCCGCCTCGGTCGAGGCGATGAGCAACCCATAGCCGTCCTGCGCCCGCAGGTCGTGGGCCATCAGGGGCGTGATCGTGGTGGTCAGGTAGGACTGGCAGGCTGCCACCAGCTCCACGACCAGCATGGCCGCGGCGAGGACCCCGGCCGAGCGGTTGCCGGCCCGGGACTGCGTGCGGTCAGCAGCTCGATCACTCACACCATAATGCTAGCACCATAGTATTCTTGGTCAGGCGGGGACCAGGATCCCGAGCAGAATCCAGCAGAGCGGAGCGGTGATCAGCAGAGAGTCCAGCCGGTCCATCAGACCGCCGTGCCCCGGCAGCAGGTTGCCCATGTCCTTGATGCCCAGATCGCGCTTGAGCGTGGACTCGGAGAGGTCCCCGACGGTGGCGAAGAACGCCAGCGGCAGCCCGAGGAGGGCACCGGCCCACCAGTCACCGCCGAGCAGCAGGGGCACGCTGATGGCACCGGCGAGCGCGCTGGTCGCCAGCGAGCCGGAGAAGCCCTCCCACGACTTCTTCGGACTGATCGAGGGCGCCATCGGGTGCTTGCCGAACAGGACCCCCACGGCATAGCCCCCGATGTCGCTCATGGTCGTCACGAGGGCATAGACGACGATCCGCTGGCCACCGTCCGGGGCATCGATCAGCAGCGAGGTGAAACTCGCCAGCAGGGCCACGTAGGTGACGATGAAGACGCCCCCGGCGACGTCCCGAGCCACGCGGCCGGGCCCTTGGGTCGCCCGCCACGCCAGAACCGACAGGCAGACCAGACCGTAGCCCACCACGAGCGCGTCGCTGCCCCACAGGTAGGCCACGGGCACCAGGGTCGCCCCGAGGAGCTCGGGAGCGAGCGGAGGACTGAATCGACCCGCCCGGAGCGCGGTGGTCATCTCCAACGACCCGATCACCACCACCACGGTGACCAGGGCGACGAACGAGGGAGGAAACAGCAGCGCGGTCGCGATGATCAGCGACCCCAGTGCCGCACCGACGCCAATAGCGGCCGGGAGGTTCCGGCCGGCCCGCGAGGGGGCCTTGCCTGTCGGGGTCTCGGGGTGCCGCAGTTGCGCTCGATAGGCGCGACGCGACGACGCGTCCATCATGCTTCCTCGGGGTAGGCGGCTTCAGACCTCCAGCAACTCGGCTTCCTTGAGCTTGAGGACCTCGTCGATCTGGTCGACGTACTTCTTGGTGATGGCCTCGATCTCCTTCTCGGAGCGGGTGCCTTCGTCCTCGCCGATGTCGCCGTCCTTGACCGCCTTGGAGATGGTGTCCATCGTGGAGCGGCGCACGTTGCGGACCGCGACCTTGGCGTCCTCGCCCTTGGTGCGCGCCAGCTTGATGTACTCCTTGCGGCGGTCCTCGGTCAGCTGGGGCATGACGATGCGGATGGCGTGCCCGTCATTGCTGGGGTTGAGCTGGAGCTCACCCTCGCGCAGGACCTTCTCGATGCCGGCCATCGCGCCCTTGTCGAAGGGGGTGATCAGCACGGTGCGCGCGTCCTGGATCTGGAACGAGGCCAGTTGCTGCAGCGGGGTCGGCGCGCCGTAGTAGTCGACCGTGAGCTTGTTGAACATGCTCGGGTGGGCACGGCCCGTCCGGATCGTGGCCATGTCGTCGCGGGCGACCTCAACGGCCTTGCCCATCTTCTCCTCGGCCTCCATGACCGCCATCTCGATCGCTTCGGACATCAGGTCCTGCTCCTTCACGTTGTGCCCCCGGTGGGAGGGCGCGGTTCCTGGTTGGTCGGTGCGCGGGTCACCCAGTCAGTCGGCGGTGACCAGTGTGCCGATCTTCTCACCACGTAGGGCACGGGTGATGCTGTCCTCGCCGCCCATGCCGAACACCAGCATGTCCAACTGGTTGTCCATGCACAGGCTGAAGGCCGCGGCGTCGACCACCTTGAGGTTGCTCGCGAGCGCGTCGGCGTAGGTCAGCGTGTCCAGCTTGACCGCGTCGGGATCCGTGCGGGGGTCGGCGGTGTAGACGCCGTCCACCCCGTGCTTGCTCATCAACACGACATCGCAGTGGATCTCCAGAGCGCGCTGTGCCGAGACGGTGTCGGTGGAGAAGTAGGGCATGCCGGCGCCGGCCCCGAAGATGACCACGCGCCCCTTCTCCATGTGCCGGATCGCCCGACGGGGAATGTAGGGCTCGGCGACCTGGCCCATGGTGATGGCGGTCTGCACGCGGGTGGGCACGCCCTCCTTCTCCAGGTAGTCCTGGAGGGCCAGACAGTTCATCACGGTGCCGAGCATGCCCATGTAGTCGGCACGCGCACGGTCCATGCCGCGCTGCTGCAGCTGGGCACCGCGGAAGAAGTTGCCACCGCCCATGACGACGGCGATCTGCACGCCCTCCCGTGCAGCCCGTGCGATCTGGTGGGCGATGCCCCTGACGACATCGGGGTCCAGACCGACGCTCCCCCCGCCGAAGGCCTCGCCGGAGAGCTTCAGCAGCACCCGGCGGCCCGGCTCGGCGCCCTCGGGTGCGTCGTCGGCCAGGGTGTCGGTCGCTGTCGAGGCAAACGCTTCGTGGGTGGTGGTTAGGCGCTCGGACACGAAGCCTCCTGTGGGTCCTGCGGCGGTGAGGGGTCGATCGATCCTGCCATACCGAGGTGACTGCGGCCCATTTCGGCAGGTAGACGGGCGGACCGACATGCCGTGAGGCCGGGCCCCACAGGGAGACCCGGCCTCACGGCATACACGTTGATCAGTGCGTCAAGCTCAGACGCCGACCTTGAAGCGAGCGAAGGAGGTGATCTCCGCGCCGGCCTCCTGAGCCACCTGGGCCACCGACTTCTTCGGGTCCTTGGCGAACGCCTGGTCGACCAGCACGTTCTCCTTGAAGTAGCCATTGACGCGACCCTCGATGATCTTGGGCAGGGCCTGCTCGGGCTTGCCCTCCTCACGAGCGGTCTCCTCGGCGATCCGGCGCTCGTTGGCGACGGTCTCCGCGTCGACGTCGTCGCGGGTCAGCACGGTCGGGCTGAACGCCGCGACGTGCATCGCGATGTCGCGGGCGGTTTGCTCGTCCCCACCGGTGGTCGTCACCAGGACACCGATCTGCGCGGGCAGGTCGGGGCTGGTCTTGTGCAGGTAGGACACGACCTGGTCGCCCTCGAGGCGGGCGACCCGACGGATCTCGATCTTCTCGCCGATGGTGGCGTTGGCCTCGTCGAGAACCTCCTTGACGGTCTGGCCGTCGAGGTCACTGCTCAGCAGGGTCTCGGCGTCAGCCGCCCCGATGGCCACCGTGTGCGCCAGCACGCGGTCGGCCAGCTCACCGAACTTCTCGCCCTTGGCGACGAAGTCGGTCTCGCAGTTGATCTCCACCAGGGTGCCGACGTTGCCGTCGACGTGAGCGGCGACCAGGCCGTTGGAGGCCGAGCGGCCCTCACGCTTGGTGACACCCTTCAGGCCCTTGACCCGCAGGATGTCGGTCGCCTTGGTGGCATCACCCTCGGCCTCGTCGAGAGCCTTCTTGACGTCCATCATGCCGGCGCCCGTCGCCTCGCGCAGGGCCTTGATGTCAGCGGCGGTGTAGTTCGCCATGGATCGGGTTCGCTCCTTCGTCAGGGAACTTCGTGGATAGGGATCTGGAAAGCTCAGGCCTGCTCGGCCGGGGCCTCGGTCGACTCGGTGGCCGGAGCCTCGGTGGACTCGGTGGCCGGAGCCTCGGTCGACTCGGCGGCCGGAGCCTCGGTGGCGGGCTCCTCAGCAGCCGGAACCGCCGTGGCGTCAGCGGTCGGTGCCTCGGCGGGCGTCGCAGCGGGCTGGTCGCCCTCGGTGCCGGCCAGGAGCTCGCGCTCCCACTCGGCCATCGGCTCGGCGGCCGCAGCGCCCTCCTCGGAGGTGCCCCCACCGGCGCGCGACATGAGACCGTCGGCGACGGCGTCAGCGACCACGCGGGTCAGCAGCGTGACCGAGCGGATGGCGTCGTCGTTGCCCGGGACCTTGTAGTCGACCTCGTCCGGGTCGCAGTTGGTGTCCAGGATCGCGATGACCGGGACGCCGAGCTTGCGGGCCTCGGTGACGGCCAGGTGCTCCTTCTTGGTGTCGACAACCCACACGGCGGAGGGGACCTTGCCCATGTCGCGGATGCCGCCCAGGGTGCGCTCGAGCTTCTCGTACTCGCGGCGCATCATGAGGAGCTCCTTCTTGGTGTGGCCGGAACCGGCCACCGCGTCGAAGTCGATCTCCTCAAGCTCCTTGAGGCGGCTCAGCCGCTTGGAGACGGTCTGGAAGTTGGTGAGCATGCCACCCAGCCAGCGGTGGTTCACGTAGGGCATGCCGACGCGGGTCGCCTGCTCGGCGATGGCCTCCTGGGCCTGCTTCTTGGTGCCGACGAACAGGATCGTGCCACCGTGGGCGACGGTCTGCTTGACGAAGTCGTAGGCCTCGTTGAGGTAGGTCAGCGACTGCTGCAGGTCAATGATGTAGATGCCATTGCGCTCGGTCATGATGAAGCGCTTCATCTTGGGGTTCCAGCGACGGGTCTGGTGCCCGAAGTGGACGCCGCTCTCGAGGAGCTGACGCATAGTGACGACGGCCATGCCGAGGTCTCGCTTTCTTCTAGGGTGCAGTTATCTCCTGGCACGGGCGACGTCCTCCACCCGACCCCTACGGAGGGGACGGGACCGCGGAGGTGCGTCCCGGCATACCTGGCCCTCGACCGCAGGTCTCAGGTGGTGCGCCGGTGGGCTCGTGCGCGAATTCGTCCGGCGCACCCGCAAGCAGGCACACCACACGTGCTCAGCATTCTACGGCTACGGTCGGTGACATGCGAAATCCTCTTGTGACCCGGATGACCGGCTTCGGCTCCACGATCTTCGCGGAGATGACCCAGGCGGCACTGCGCCACGATGCGGTGAATCTCGGCCAGGGCTTCCCGGACACCGACGGCCCGCAGGAACTGCTCGACATCGCCCGGGAGTCGATCGCCTCCGGCCTGAACCAGTACTCCCCCGCCATCGGGATGCCCGTGCTGCGTGAGGCGGTCGCCAGCCACCAGCAGCGGTTCTACGGGATTGACGTCGACCCGGACCGCGAGGTGCTGGTCACCGTGGGAGCCACGGAGGCGATCGCTGCCTCGATCCTGGCGCTGGTCGAGCCCGGTGAGGAGGTGGTCACCTTCGAGCCGTTCTACGACTCCTACGCCGCCTCGATCGCCCTGGCCGGCGGTGTCCGGCGCACCGTGCCGCTGCACTTCCCCGACCTCGCGATCGACGAGGCGGCGCTCCGCGCGGCGTTCGGGCCGCGCACTCGCGCCGTGCTGCTGAACTCGCCGCACAACCCCACCGGTAAGGTGTTCACACGGGCCGAGCTGGAGTTGGTCGCCGAGCTGGCGCGCGAGCACGATGCCGTGGTGATCTCGGACGAGGTCTATGAGCACCTCACGTTCGACGGGACGACGCACCTCCCCATCGCGACGCTGCCGGGGATGGCGGAGCGGACCCTGACGATCAGCTCCGGCGGCAAGACCTTCTCGGTCACCGGGTGGAAAGTCGGCTGGGTGCACGGCCCCGAGGAGCTGATCGCCGCGGTGCGCGCGGTCAAGCAGTTCCTGACCTTCGTGGGGTCCGGACCGTTCCAGCCGGCGATCGCCCACGGGCTGACCCTGCCGGACGGGTTCTTCAGCGGGTTCGCCGCGGAGCTGCAGGGCAAGCGGGACGTGCTGGTCGAGGCACTCACGGGAGTCGGGCTGCCGGTCATGCCCTGCCAGGGGACCTACTTCGTGATCGCGGACGCTGCTCCCCTGGGCGTCACCGATGCGGTCGAGTTCTGCCGCCGGATGCCCGAGGAGGTGGGCGTCGTCGGCGTGCCGGTCTCGGCCTTCTGTGACGAGACCGAGCCGGTCCGCACCTTGGTCCGGTTTGCCTTCTGCAAGCGCGAGGACGTGCTGCGTGAGGGTGCGCGGCGGCTCCGCCGGCTTGCTGGATAACCGCCTCGCCGTGGGCCGCCGGGGGCGATCTCAGGCGCGGGGGTGGGCCTGACGGTAGGCAGCGCGGAGCCGGTCGACGGACACGTGGGTGTAGATCTGGGTGGTGGACAGGCTGGCGTGACCGAGCATCTCCTGGACGGTCCGCAGGTCGGCGCCTCCCTCCAGCAGGTGGGTCGCTGCGCTGTGACGCAGCCCGTGCGGCCCGAGATCTGCCGCCTCGGGCACGTGCGAGAGCAGGTCGTGCACCACGCTGCGCACCTGTCGCTGGTCCACGCGTCGTCCCCGCCGCCCCAGGAACAGCGCCGGCCCGGAGTCGCCGGTGACCAGGCGGGGGCGTCCGTGCTCCAGCCACGCACGCAGCGCCGCCGCGGCCGGGGCCCCAAACGGCACCGTGCGCTCCTTGGCGCCCTTGCCGAGCACGCGCGCGACCTGGTCGTCCAGGTCCACGTCATCGACGTCCAAGCCGGTGAGTTCCCCCACCCGCATGCCACTGGCGTAGAGGAGCTCGAGAACAGCGCGGTTGCGGATGTGCACGGGGTCGTCGTCATCGGCCGCGACGGCGGCCAGATCCATCAGATGGCCTGCCTCGGATTGTTTGAGCACTCCCGGCAGATGTCTCCCCCGGGCCGGGGCTCCCAGTCGCAGCGCGGGATCCTGCTCGATCAGCCCGGTCTGCTTGGCCCACCGCAGGAAGGTCCGCGCTGCTGCTGACCGTCGCGCGATGGTGGAGGACGCCGAACCGTCGGCCGCCATGGCACCCAACCAGGTGCGCAGATCACTCAGCGTGATGTCCGACAGGTTCCTCACGCCCGCGAGGGCGAGTGCCCGGGACAGGGCGGTCACGTCTCCCAGGTAGGCCCGGACGGTGTGCTCGGAGCGGTTCCGCTCGGCCCCCAGGTGCGTGCGGAAGTCGCTCAGCACCTCGTCCGGGATGAGCGCCGGCTGCTCCTCGACGGCCTCGACCACGGCGTCGGACGAGACCGCCTCGGTCGGCCGCTGCGTGTCCTGCTCCACCTGTCCACGATGTCATGTCCGGCACGCCTCGCGCAGGAGGACGCACTTCCGCGACGCGCCCTGCCGCCGGGTGGGGCTTTCACTGAGGCCACCGTCCGTGGGCCCCGGTGCGACGTTCGGCACGGTCATGGCTCGTGGGGCAAGAGCGTCAGCTCCCAGGCCTGCAGGAACAGGAGGGGGTCGAGGTAGTCGTCCTTCCCCCGGACCGCCCCCAGGTGCAGGCAGGTCCGGGGCAGACAGTGACTGCCCAGCACTCCCAGGAGGCCGAGCCGATCACCAGCGGACACCGGCTGCCCCTGCTCGATCCGCTCGGTCACGGGTTGATACGTGCTGCGCACTCCGCTGGGGTGCGTGACCGAGACGATCCCGACGCCCGCGATCCTCCCGCTGTAGCTGACCGTGCCGTCAGCCACCGCGAGAACAGGTGCATAGGTGAAGCCCGCGAGGTCGACGCCGCGGTGCCCGGGCAACCACCGCTCCTCGGGAGGATCGAAGGTGTTCACAACCTCCGGTTGCCCTGGCAGTGGCCACTGCCAACTCCCTCGCGGTTCCACTGCCTGCGAGGCACCCCGCCCGACCGTCCCGTGCACAGCCGCCTCCTCGACACGGACCGTCTCCATGACGAGGTGCGAGGCAGCCCGGGTCAGTCCGTGGACAAAGGAGACGACCAGGTGGCGCTGCTCCTCATTCTCTACAGGGAGTCGGTGGTCCGGGGCTGCCGCGACCGGCACCACGCACAGTGCTGCCAGCACCAACCCGAGAGTCACGCGCACCGCGGCCGAGGCCAGGCGATGGGCTCGGTGGCACCGCATCACGCTCTCCCCCACCCGTCGAGACGCAGCTCGGCCATCCCGCGGCTCTGCAGGTCCCCGAGCGCCCCGAGCACCTCACGGGCTGACAGCCCGGCCTGCACCGTGAGCTCCTCCACCGTCTTGGAGCGGAACGGCGCCAAGGTGGACCACACCAGGTGCGGGAGGGGCTCCAACTGGTCCTCGGGCCGCTCCGGCCCGCGTCTGCGGGGTGCCAGGTCATCGCCGCCGATCTCACCGAGCAGATCGACCACCTCTGCCGCGTCGGTCACCAGCACGGCGTTCTCCTCCCGCACGGCGTAGTGGCACCCCGCGGAAGCCATCGATGTCACCGGGCCAGGGACCGCGCCCACCGGCCGCCCGATGCCCGACGCATCGCGCAGGGTGCGCAGTGACCCGGACCTCAGGCCCGCCTCGACCACCACCGTGCCGGTGGCCAGGGCGGCGATCAGGCGATTGCGGGCCAGGAACCTGGGGCGCGTCGGTGAACTTCCCGGTGGCACCTCGCTGACGACCGCTCCGGTCCGGGCGATCTGCTCGATCAGGTCACTGTGTGCCGTGGGATAGGGACGATCCACCCCTCCGGCCAGCACGGCGACGGTCGGGGTCTCCATCGCGAGCGCGGCCCGGTGCGCCGCGGCGTCGATGCCGAAGGCCGCTCCAGAGACGACGGTGAAACCACGCGCCCCGGCTCCGGAGGCGATCTCGGCGGCCACATGGTTGCCATACGGGGTGCTCGCCCGGGCCCCCACGACGGCGACACTGCGCCGCGGGACATCGTTCAGTGGCAGCGGCCCCCGGACCCACAGACACCAGGGTGGGACGTCCAGGTCACCCAGCGCATCGGGCCACTCGGGATCGCCCGGCAGCAGTGTGCGCGCTCCGAGCCGGCCGCAGATCTCACGGTCACGCGCCAGGTCCAGGTGCTCGAGTCGTGCAGCGAACCGGTCGACGCGCTTGCCCGAGGGGCTGACTCCACCGCGGGCCGCGATCTCGAAGGCATCGACGTAGCCGAAGTGGTCGATCAGCCCGAGGGCGACACTGTCGGTGGGCTCGGCAAGTCGCGCCCAGGCCATGCGGGCCGTCATCTCGTCCGTGACTTCGTGACTCACGCCGCCACCTCCGAGCTCGTCCGGAGCGCGAGGGCGTGACCGAGGTGCCCCGCCTGCGGGCGGTCGACGCCGTCGAGGTCCGCGAGGGTCCAGGCGATCCGCAGACACCGGTCATAGCCGCGCAGTGTCAGCTCGCCCACATCCATCGCCCGCTCCAGGGGCCGGGTCACCAGGCGTGGCAGCCGCCACCGGTCGCCACGCAACATGCTCCCCGGGACCTCCGCGTTGACCGTCCAGGGAGTCTCCGACCAACGCTCACGTTGTCGCTCCCGGGCGGCACGGACCCGTTGTGCCACTTCGTGGGTGGTCTCACCTGGCGGTCCGGCGAGAGCCGTCAGACTGACCGGCAACAGACTGACCCGGACGTCGATGCGGTCCAGGAGCGGACCGCTCAGTTTGCCGAAGTAGGTCCGGCGGGCTAGAGGGGTGCACTCACATCGCTCGCCCTTGCCGACGCCACGACCGCAGGGGCAGGGGTTGGCCGCGGCGACCAGCTGGAAGCGGGCCGGGAGCCGGGTCTGCCGGTCCGCGCGGGCGATCACGACCTCGCCGCTCTCCAGCGGCTGCCGCAGGCCGTCGAGGACGTCGCGTCGAAACTCCGGGGTCTCGTCCAGAAAGAGGACACCACGGTGAGCCCGCGACACGGCACCCGGACGCACTCGCGCGCTGCCGCCGCCGATGACCGCCGCCATGGAGGCACCGTGGTGGGGCGCCACAAAGGGCGCGCGTGCGACCAGGGACCGGGCGCTGTCCAGCACCCCCAGCACCGAGTGCACGGCCGTGACCTCCAACGCCTCGGACCGCTCCAGCTCCGGGAGCAGACCGGGCAGCCGCTCAGCGAGCATCGTCTTGCCCGCTCCGGGGGCACCCACCATGAGCATGTGGTGCCTGCCGGCGGCGGCCACCTCGAGTGCAGCCCTGGCCTCCGGCTGCCCCACCACGTCCGCCAGGTCGGGGACCAGCTCGCTCGGACCGCGGTCCGGCACCAGCGCCGCGGGCACAGGGACCGCCCCGGCGTGGGCCGCGAGATGCAGGTCGATCAGTTCACGCAGCGAGGAGACCCCATAGATCCGAACCCCCGGGACGAGCACCGCCTCACGAGCGTTGGCGCTGGGCACCACCACGGTGCGCATGCCAGCATCAGCGGCCGCTACGACCATGGGCAGCACGCCGGCGACCGGCCGCACGGCCCCGTCCAGGCCCAGCTCCCCGATATGCACAACCGACTCCACCACCGTCGGGGGCAGGACCGCGGTGGCAGCGAGCTGGGCGACCGCGATGCCGATGTCGAACCCGCTGCCGGTCTTGGGCAACCAGGCGGGTGTCAGGTTGATGGTCCAGCGTCGTTGCGGGATCGTCAGGCCACAGTCCTCCACCGCCGCCCGGATGCGGTTGGGCGCACGGGAGCAGGCGGCGTCGGGCAGACCGCTCATGGTCATCGCCGGCAGGCCCTGCGCCATGTGCGCCTCGACCTCCACCAACCGTCCCTCCACCCCGCTGAGGGCGACGGCATGCGTCCGCCCGAGCCCCATCAGGCCACCCCGATCAGGTGCTCGAGCTGTGCCGGGGCACCGGGTGGGCGCAACACGCCGATGACGTCGATCCGCACCTCGTCCGAGCGCTGGTCGTGCTCCCGCAGCCACCGGATGGCAAGTCTGCGCAGGCGGCCGGCCTTGGCGCGGGTGACCGCCTCGACCGGGGTGCCGAACGCCGTCGACCGGCGTGTCTTCACCTCACAGAACACCAGGCACGCGCCGTCCCTGGCCACGATGTCTAGCTCACCCTGGTCACACCGCCAGTTGCGTTCGACGACCTCATAGCCCAAACCGGTCAGGTACTCGCAGGCCAACCCCTCGCCATACGCCCCGATCGCGCTCGCGACCTGATGGGACATTCCCATCTCCACCACCTCCGGGACCACCGTCGCGGTGGCCACCTCGCCCGGAAAGGACGACGGAGGATCTGTGGATGGTCTGCCGGCCCAGCAGGCCCTGGGGAGGACCGTGCCGCGGCGTGCACGAGACCTCTGTCCTCCTAGGAGTCGCGATCCAGCTTGGTCAGGTCCAGGTCGCTCTTGGCGAGCTCCTCGACGTTGACGTCCTTGAAGGTGATGACGCGGACGTTCTTGACGAACCGTGCGGGTCGGTAGACATCCCACACCCAGGCATCGGTCATCGTCACCTCGAACCAGGTCTCGCCGCCGCCCGTGCGCACCTGCACATCGACCTCGTTGGCCAGATAGAACCGCCGCTCGGTCTCCACCACATGGCTGAACAGGCTCACCACATCGCGGTACTCGCGATACAGCTGCAGCTCCATGTCGGTCTCGTACTTCTCGAGATCCTCGGCGCTCATGCTTGGTTCATCTCCCTCGCCTCGGGCGGGACGCTCAGGTCCCGGTCGGTGGTGCCGGTGATATTCCACGACCGGCGGTGGTGGACGCACGCGCCCAGGGCGCGCAGCGCCTCCTGGTGCTCGGGGGCGGCATAGCCCTTGTTCAACTCCCAGGAGTATGCCGGGTGCTCGGGGGCGATCGAGATCATGTGGTCGTCGCGGGTCACCTTGGCCAGCACGCTGGCGGCGGCGACCGACGAGCACGTCATGTCCGCCTTGATCATGGTCCGCACCGGTGTCTGTGGCGGCGCTGCGTCCTCGGCCAGGGCCAGCAGGCCCTCGCTCCTGGGGTCGGTGAGCCAGTCGTGGTTGCCGTCCAGCACGATCAGGTCGGGCGTGACGGCAAGCTGTGTCAGGGCCCGCTGCCCGGCCAACCGCAGCGCGGCCATGATGCCGATCGCATCGATCTCCGCGGGCCACGCGTGCCCGACGCCCCAGCCCAGGGCCCAACGCTTGATCCGTGGTGCGAGGCGTTCGCGGGCCTGTTGGGTGAGCAGCTTGGAGTCCTTGACGCCCTGGGGTGCGCTGCGACAGGTGGGGTCGATCGCGACCACGCCCACCGACACCGGGCCGGCCAGGGCGCCGCGACCGACCTCGTCCATGCCGACCAGGACGGTGTGCCCCTCTCGCATCAGGGCACGCTCCAGCCGCAGGCTCGGGCGGGTGCTGCGCGGCGGCGTGCGCCGGCGCGTCCCGCCACGGGTCAGCTGGGTCACTGGTGCCCCGCGACGGGATCCGGGACGGACCCGAAGACGTCCTGCGGGTTGGTGAAGAACTCGAACCGGTCCAACGGCCAGACCAACGCGAAGGCCTGCCCGACCACCCGGTCCGCCGGGATCGACCCGGCGGTGCCGGTGCCGTCGTCGTGGGCGCGGGAGTCCCTGGAGTAGGAACGGTGGTCACCCATCATCCAGTAGCTGTCTTCCGGCACGGTGATGTCGAAGTTCTCCTGGCTGGGTTCGTCCCCCTCGAACAGATAGGTCTCGATGAGCGCCTCGTCGTTGACCGTGAGCCGTCCCTGGTCGTCACAGCACACGATGTGGTCGCCACCGACGCCGATGACCCGCTTGATGAGGTGGTGGCTCTCCCCCTCCGGGGCGATGCCCACGAACTTGGCGGCCTCCACGAGCGGGCCGATGATCGGGCCCCGGTCCACCTCGTCGCTGGGGGGCAACCACCCACCCGGGTCCTCGAAGACGATGATGTCGCCGCGCTCCACCGACATCGGCCCTGCCTGGATCTTGCTGACCAGCACCCGGTCGCCATAGACCAGGGTCGTCTCCATCGAGCCCGAGGGGATCCAGAATGCCTGCACCAGGAAGGTCTTGATCAGGAAGGAGATCAGCAGGGCTGTCACGCCGATGATCAGGACCTCGCGCACGAAGTGGACCACCGGGTGCCGCCGCGTGCGTCCCTGGGACGCCGAGCGCTCCCGCCCCGGGTGCACGGCGGTGGCCCCACTCGCGTGCTCCTCCTCGACTGTGGGCGCACCCTCAGCGTGCCGCTCGTCGACCTCGAGGTGCTGCTCGTCGACTGCGGGGCTCTGCGGGCCCGCTGTGCTGCTCGGATCGTCAGGGGCGGCGGCCCCGCTCTCAGCGGATCGCGAGTCGTGCGTCACGGGTGGTGTCCTCGTCTGCGGGTCGTTGGTCGGGCCTCTTGCGTCGACACTAATACCCCTGGCTGGGTGTCGTGGCCCCGACGCGGCCGGCGGGCCGATCGGCAGGAGAGCCGGCCTGCGAACAGCAACGCCTATGCCTGCTCTGCGGCGCGCCCAACTCGACCTGCCGCGCCCCGTGGTGGCCGCCACAAGGAGTGCCGTGGCACGCATTCGGGCGGCCGCACGAGCGCGAGGGGGTCTGCTTGCTCGCGTGCCATGCGGGCGAACCGCGGCATACGAGAGCCGCCCCGGCCAGACGGTCCGGGGCGGCTGCTGCGCAGAGGGTTCGCGGCGTGTCAGGCCGTCGGGGTGTTGTCGCGCTTCTCGCGGATCTTCGCGGCCTTGCCGCGCAGGTCGCGCAGGTAGTAGAGCTTGGCGCGACGGACGTCACCGCGGGAGACGCGCTCGATCTTCTCGACGTTCGGGGAGTGCACCGGGAAGGTGCGCTCGACGCCGACGCCGAAGCTGACCTTGCGGACGGTGTAGGTCTCGCCGATACCGCCGCCGTGGCGCCGGATGACGACGCCCTGGAAGATCTGGACGCGGGAGCGCGTGCCCTCAATGACCTTCACGTGCACCTTGATGGTGTCGCCGGCGCGGAACTCCGGGATGTCGTCGCGCAGGCTGGCTGCGTCGACGTCGTCGAGCTTGTGCATGATCAGTTCGCTTTCTCGTCGGTGCCACAGGTCACCCACGGCGGTGTGCCGTCACGTCGGACGGTCGTGGTCAAGGGGTGTGTCAGCCCGTCCTGATCGCGCACTTCCCCCTGTGGCAGGGGCACGATGTCCTCGTCCGGGCGGACGCAAGGGTCAAGTTTGCCACACCCGCACCCCCTGGGCCAATCCCGTGGGGACTGACCGGGGAGAGCCGGCCGTCGGCATACGGCCCCTCAGTCGGACAGCAGATCCGGTCGCCGCGCGGCGGTGCGCTGCAGCCGCTGCTCGTGCCGCCAGGCCGCGATGGCACCATGGTTGCCGGACAGCAGGATCCCGGGCACCTCACGGCCCCGCCAGGAGGCGGGCTTGGTGTAGACGGGGTACTCCAGCAGACCGTCCTCATGGGACTCCTCGACCAGCGACTGCTCGTTGCCGATGACGCCGGGGATGAGCCGGGCGATCGCCTCGACCATGGCCAGCACGGCGACCTCTCCCCCGTTGAGGACGTAGTCGCCCAGGGAGAGCACGGAGACGGGCATCCGCTCGGCCGCCTCCTCATAAACGCGCTCGTCGATGCCCTCGTAGCGGCCGCAGGCGAACGCCAGCCAGGGTTCGGCCGCCAGGTCGCGGGCGGTCTGCTGGGTGAACGGGGTGCCACCCGGCCCCGGGACGATCAGGTGCGGCACGGTGCCACCTTCGACGTCCTGGGTAGCCAGCGCGTCGAGCGCCTCACCCCACGGCTCGGGCTTCATCACCATGCCCGCGCCGCCGCCGTAGGGGCTGTCGTCCACGGTGCGGTGCCGGTCGTGGGTGTGGTCGCGCAGGTCGTGGACGTGCAGGTCCAGCAGCCCGTTGCGGCGCGCGGTGCCGATGAGGCTCAGGTCCAGCGGCGCGAGGTAGTCCGGGAAGATCGTGATGACATCCAGGCGCATGTCAGTCCCCCAGCTCCAGCAGACCCCCTGGTGGGTTGACGATGACCCGGCGGGCCTCCTCGTCGATCTCGGGGACCAGCTCCTCGACGAACGGGATGAGCAGCTCGCCGCCGTCGGCGCGGCGGACCTCGAGCAGGTCCTGCACGTCCCGGGTATGCAGCCCGCTCACCTCTCCCACGACCGTCCCGTCGGACAGGGCGACGGTGAACCCGAGGATGTCCTCTTCGTACCACCCGTCGTCCTCGACCTCTGCCTCGGCGTCCTCGGGCAGCAGCAGCCGGGTGTTGCGCAGCGCCTCGGCGGCCGTCCGGTCGGCAACGCCCTCGAAGCCGAGCAGGTAGATCTGTTGGTGCAGCCGCACCGACCGCAGGGTCAGGGGCCCGCGGTCCGGCTCCGTGGCGAACTCGGTGCCGACCGTGAACCGCTCCTCCGGTGCGTCGGTGTGGGTCTGGACGGTGACCTCACCCTTCAGGCCGTGGGCCTTGCCGATGCGGGCGACGACGAACACGGGCGCTCCTCTGGGACGGGACGTGGTGGGCGGTCCCCGGCGAGTTCACCGGCCGGGAACAGACTGGAGGGGTATGACGACAGGTGACTGCCGGCATACCCCTCCAGGGTGGTGCGTGGTGGGCTCAGCGAGCCCGGTCGGTGTCGACGATGTCGACGCGGACCTTCTCGCCACCGGCGAGCGCACCCATGACGGTGCGCAGCGCGCTGGCGGTCCGGCCGCGCCGGCCGATCACCCGGCCGAGGTCCTCGGGGTGGACCCGCACCTCCAGGACGTCGCCGTGGCGGACGTTCTTGGTGCGCACGGTCACGTCACCGTCGTGGTCGACGATCCCCTTGACGAGGTGTTCCAAGGCCTCTTCAAGCATGATCAGCCCTCGGCCTTGTCGGTGCCGATCTCGGCACCCGTGTCAGCGGACTGCTTGGCAGCGCCGCCCGCGGGCTCGAAGCCAGCGGCCTGGGCGGCCTCAGCCGTGCGGAACCAGACCTCGGCCGTGGTGGCGTCATACCACTGGGAGCCCTCGACGTGGAACTTCATCGAGTCCTTGTTGCCCTTGACGGTGAAGCCCACGGGGGCCGATCCGTCCTCGGTCACGGGGGCGGAGTCGGGGCCGAACCCACCGTCGACCGCGGCAGCGTCGACCGCTGCAGCGACCTCGGTCGCCGGCTCGGCGCCCGCGGCCTCCGCAGCGTTTCCGGCAGCTGGTGCCTCGGCGTCAGCGGTCGCCTCGGCCGGGGACTCGGCGGCCACCTCTGCGGCGGCAGCCTCGTCGGCCTTCTTGTCGGACTTCTTGTCGGCCTTGGCCTTCTCGTCCTTCTTGGCCGGCTTCTCGTCCTTCTTGGCCTTGGAGGTCGGCGTGTCGCTGGCCTCCTTGCCGTCGGCAGCGGCCAGTGCGGCCTCGTAGAGCGACTTCTTGTCCTGGCGGGGCTCGGCGGCCTTGAGGGTGCCCTCGGCGCCCTCCTCGCCCTTGAACTTCTGCCAGTCGCCGGTCACCTTCAGCAGCGCGGCGACCTGCTCGGTCGGCTGCGCGCCCACGGACAGCCAGTACTGCGCACGCTCGGAGTCGATCTCGATGAGTGACGGCTCCTCGGCCGGCACGTAACGGCCGATCTCCTCGATGGCACGGCCATCGCGCTTCTTGCGGCCGTCCATGACGACGACGCGGTAGAACGGTGCACGGATCTTGCCCATGCGCTTCAGACGAATCTTGACAGCCACGAGTTCGGGTGTCTCCTCATTCTTGGTCAGGGTGAGCAGCCGCTTGCCCACGTGGGGAAACACGCGCGGGGCGGTCGCTCGGGAACACGCTGGAGTCGGAGAGAGGGGCCGACCCGCAGACGGGTACCGGCCTATTGTGCCAGATCCCGCGAGCACCCACGAACCACGCACACTCCCACCCGTGGCCCGGCCGAGCGTCATGCGGTTTCGGTGTTGCAGGATTGGGGGCATAAGCCCGAGCTCCGCAACGCCGAGACCGCATGACCGACATGTGGGCGCAGGTCGCCGCGGCGGGTGTGCCGCTTGACCCGTCAGTGGTGGTGGCGTCCCTG
Source organism: Ornithinimicrobium murale (assembly GCF_003352835.1). Taxonomy (GTDB): domain Bacteria; phylum Actinomycetota; class Actinomycetes; order Actinomycetales; family Dermatophilaceae; genus Ornithinicoccus; species Ornithinicoccus muralis. The sequence goes on from NZ_QLVD01000010.1 coordinate 259,333, forward strand.
CGACTCGTGGGCGTGGCCGCGCAAGATGACCCGGTGCGGATCGGCCATCGTGCGCAGGTCCTCACGGGGGTCATCGCGATAGACCACCAGGTCTGCCGACTCCCCCTCGGCGATGCCGGGGCGACCTAGCCACTCTCGCGCGGCCCAGGTCGCGGCACCAATCGCCTCGAGGTTGCTCATGCCGGTCTTGGTCAGAGCCTCGACCTCGCGGGCGACCAGGCCGTGCGGCAGCTGGCCGCCGGCATCGGTCCCGACATACACCGGCACGCCGGCCTCGCGGGCCTTGGCGACCGTCTCATAACGGCGTGCGTGCAGGTCACGCATGTGTGCGGCATACGAGGGGAACTTGGCCTCGCCGGCGTCCGCGAACTTCGGGAAGTTGTCGATGTTGATCAGGGTCGGCACAATCGCGATCTGCTGCTCGGCGAAGGCGTCGATCGTGTCGTCCAGCAGCCCGGTCGCGTGCTCGATGCAGTCCGTCCCTGCCGCGGCGAAGTCCCGCAGCGACTGCTCACCGAAACAGTGGGCGGTGACCCGGGCTCCCTCCTCGTGCGCGGCCGCGATCGCAGCTGTGAGCTCCTCGAGGGGCCACAGGGTGCCCAGGTCACCGGTCTCGCGGTCGATCCAGTCACCGACCAGCTTGACCCAGCCGTCCCCGCGGCGGGCTTCCCGCCGGACATAGGTGACCAGGTCCTCTGGCTCGATCTCGTGACCGAAGTTCCGCAGATAGCGCTTGGGGCGGGCGATGTGCCGCCCGGCCCGGATCAACCGCGGCAGGTCGTCCCGGTCATGGACCCACGAGGTGTCCAACGGGCTGCCGGCATCTCGCAGCAACAGTGCCCCGGCGTCGCGGTCGGCAAGCGCGTGCTCCTCGGCGCGCTCAGGCGTCACCGCACCGTGTGCTTCAAGACCCACGTGGCAGTGCGCGTCGACGAGCCCTGGCAGGACCCAACCCTGGATGGTCTCGGCCTCGCCCGCCAAGCCGCTCGGCGGGGTGAGACTGATCCGCCCGTCCACGACCCACACCTCATCGAGCGTCTCCTCGGGTCCGACCAGGATCTGGCCGCGGACGTGCAGCACGGGCTTGCTCATCGGGTCCTGCCTCCTCGGGGTGGGTGCTGTCGGCAGGCTATCGGCCGGGGAGCGCGGGTGCCCGTCGGGTTCAGTCGATGAGGCGCGCGGCGCGCGCCGGCTCGGCATAGGCCAGCGCGAGCGATCCGACCGTCTCGTGGGCGTTCAGGCCGCTGGGGTTGGGCACGACCCACAGCCGGGATCCCTCGAACGACTCCGCCTGCTCCCCCACCCGTGCGCCCCGCACCCCAAAAGCGCTGCGGTATGCCGTGATGCCGGCGACCGCGACGACCGCAGGTCGGGCATCGCGCACCGTGGCACGGAGGTGCTCACCGCCCTCGCGCAACTCCGGCATCGTCAGCTCATCCGCCCGGGCCGTGGCCCGACGCACCAGGTTGGTGATGCCCAGGCCGCGCCCTCTGAGGTGCTGGCGGTCCTCCTCCGTCATGCCCGCTGACGGATCGATCCGGCGCTGCACGATCCCGGCCTCGAGCAGTGCGGGATAGAACCGGTTGCCCGGGTGGGCGAAGTGGGTCTGCGTGGCGGCGGTCCACAAGCCGGGGTTGATGCCGACGAACAACAGGCGCAGGCCCTGTCCCGCTGCGGGCAGCAGGTCCGGCACCTCGGTGTCCCGGAACGACTCCAGCTCGGCGCGGCTGAACCGGCCCGGTCGGGTAGCGGGTGGCACGGTTCGGGAGCCTACCCGTGGGAGTGGACGGCGCACGCGGCGCCGTGGTGGATACCGTGTGCCCATGAGAGTCGATGCCGTCGTCATCGGGGCCGGGCACAACGGCCTGACCGCAGCCGCCTACCTGGCCAGGGCCGGGCGCTCGGTCCTGATCCTGGAGCGGGCCGAGCACATCGGCGGGGCCGCACGCTCGGACCAGGTGTTCCCGGCCTACGACGCCCGGCTGTCGGCATACTCCTATCTGGTCAGCCTGCTGCCCGACCAGATCATCGAGGAGCTGGGTCTGGACCTGCAGCTGATCCGGCGTCGGATCAGCTCCTACACCCCGGTCGGGGACGGCGGGATCCTGGTGGACAACGGCGACGCAGCCCGCACCGCGTCCGACCTCGGCGCCGACGCGCAGGCGTGGGACGACTTCTACGGCATGACCGGGGAGCTCGCCCAGAAACTGTTCCCCACGGTCACCGAACCGCTGCGCTCCAGCCAGGACGTGCGTGCGCTGGTCGGTGAGGAGGCCTGGCGTGACGTCGTCGAGCGGCCGCTGGGCGAGGCGATCGAACGCCGGTTCTCCTCCGACACCGTGCGCGGGATCGTGCTCACCGACGGGCTGATCGGCACGTTCGGCCGACCCGGCGACGCGGATCGCCTGGTCAACCGGTGCCTCCTGTATCACGTGATCGGGCGCGGCACCGGGGACTGGGACGTGCCGGTCGGCGGCATGGGAGCCGTGACTGACGGACTGCTGCGCACCGCCCAGTCGTATGGCGCGCAGTTGCGGACCTCGACCACTGTCACCGCGGTCTCGACGGACGGGAGCGAGGCGGTGGTCACCACTGCGGACGGGCTGGAGGTCCGCGCCGGGCAGGTCTTCGCCAACTGTGCGCCGAACGTCCTGGACCGCCTGCTCGGGGACGCACCGTCGCGGCCGGAGCCCGAGGGTGCCCAGCTCAAGATCAACATGCTGCTCTCCAGGCTCCCCGCGCTCCGGGACGACTCCGTCACCCCGGAGGAGGCCTTCGCCGGGACTTTCCACATCAACGAGGGCTACGGGCAGATCGCGACGGCCTACGCCCAGGCGGCGTCGGGACAGATTCCCGAGGTCCCGCCGTGTGAGGTGTACTGCCACAGCCTGTCCGACGACTCGATCCTCGGACCGGACCTGGTTGCCGCCGGTGCGCACACCCTGACCCTGTTCGGCCTGCACATGCCGGCCCGGCTGTTCCGCGAGGATCCCGCGGGTGCCCGCGAGCGGGCGCTCGAGCTGACGCTGGCCTCGATCAACTCGGTGCTGGCCGAGCCGATCGAGGACTGCCTGCTGGCGCCCGACACCCTCGACGTGCGCAGCCCGCTGGACATCGAGGCCTCGGTCGGGATGCCCGGAGGGCACATCTTCCACGGGGACCTGCAGTGGCCGTTCGCCGAGTCCGAGGACGAGGTCGGGCGCTGGGGCACCGAGACGCGGCACGCCAACATCTTCCTCTGTGGGTCGGGTGCGCGACGCGGCGGTGCGGTCAGCGGCATCCCCGGTCGTGCCGCGGTCGCCGCCGCTCTGGGTGAGGAGGCGCTCGGCTGAGGGCTGGCAGGGTTTGTGGACAGCTCCTGACCCAGGCCCAGGATCCGTGCCACCGTGGACGGCAGGGACCGGGAGGGGCACCACCGTGCTGGCCGTGGAGGTGCTCTCGCCCAGCACCCGGCACATCGTCCTCGGGCTCAAGCTGTCCCGCTACGAAGCGGCCGGCACCCCGGCCTACTGGGTCATCGACCCCGACGAGCCTGCTCTCCGCGCCTGGGAACTCCGGGAGCGCCGCTTCGTCCAGACGGCGCATGTGTCAGGCGAGGAGCTGGCGCAGCTCACGCAGCTCTGGGCCCTCGAGATCGTCCCGAACAGGCTGGTCGAGGACCTGCGCTGAGTGCACGGGACCCGAACACATGGGTCGACAACCTGCGTCGACCTGTTCGCGTCCTGCCGTGTGGGCAGGACTGCCGCCTATCTCCCGTCGTTCTTGAGGAACTTGTCGAAGCCGGCCGGCAGTTTGAGGTTGGACAGGTCCTGCTCCGATGGCTCCTCAGTGCCACCCGGCAGACCGAAGGCGCTGCCCAGCGCGTTGCCGCGGGACTCCTCGGCCTTCTGAGCGGCCAGCCGCTCCTGCTCGGCCCGCTTGGCGGGGTTGCCGCTCTTGCCCTTCTTGCGCTGCGGCTTCTGCTTGGCCTTGCCACCACCGGCGCCCATGCCGGGCATCCCCGGCATCCCCGGCATGCCGCCACCGCCCTTGCGCATCTGCCGCATCATCTTCTGCGCCTGACCGAACCGCTCCAGCAGCTGGTTGACCTCGGAGGTCGAGACCCCAGAACCCTTGGCGATGCGGGCGCGGCGGGACCCGTTGATCTGCTTGGGGTGGGCACGCTCGAACGGCGTCATCGAGCGGACCATTGCCTCGACCCGGTCGAACTCCTTGTCATCGAGCGAGTCCAGCTGAGCGCGCATCTGCTGCATCCCGGGCATCATGCCGAGCATCTGCTTCAGCGAGCCCATCTTCTTGATGGCCTGCATCTGCTCCAGGAAGTCGGTGAAGGTGAAGTCCTCCTCCGAGAGGAACTTGCGCGCCATCTCCCGCTGCTGCGCCTGGTCGAAGGCCTTCTCAGCCTGCTCGATCAGGGTCAGCACATCACCCATGTCCAGGATCCGGCTGGCCATCCGGTCCGGGTGGAAGGTCTCGAAGTCGGTGACCTTCTCGCCGGTGGAGGCGAACAGGATCGGCTGTCCCGTCACCGTCGCCACGGACAGCGCTGCACCACCGCGCGCGTCACCATCGAGCTTGGTGAGCACGGTGCCGGTGAGTCCCACACCCTCAGCGAAAGCCTTGGCCGTGTCGACGGCAGCCTGACCGATCATCGCGTCGATGACGAACAGCACCTCGTGGGCGTTGGTCTCCATCCGGATGTCGTGGGCCTGACGCATCAGGTCGACATCAACGGCCAACCGGCCGGCGGTGTCGATGATGACCACGTCATGACCCTTGTCGCGGGCGTGTGCCACACCGTCGACCGCGACGTCGATCGGGTCACCGAACGAGCGCGTGCCCTCACCGGACTCCAGCGCGGCGTCGTGCCCGAAGACGTTGCCCCGCTCGGGCGCGAAGACCGCAACCCCTGCCCGCTCCCCCACGACCTCCAGCTGCGTGACGGCGTTGGGCCGCTGCAGGTCGGCCGCGATCAGCAGCGGAGCGTGCCCCTGCTCCTTGAGCCAGTGCCCGAGCTTGCCCGCCAGCGTGGTCTTGCCCGACCCCTGCAGACCGGCCAGCATGATGACCGTCGGCGGGTTCTTGGCCAGGTTGAGGCGCCGAGTCTGCCCACCGAGGATGCTGACGAGCTCCTCGTTGACGATCTTGACGACCTGCTGGCCAGGGTTGAGTGCCTTGGAGACCTCGGCGCCGAGCGCACGCTCGCGGATGCTGCCCGTGAACTGCTTGACGACCGGCAGCGCGACATCGGCGTCGAGCAGCGCCATCCGAATGTCTCGGACGGTCTTGTTCACGTCGGTCTCGGACAGGGTCCCTTTGCGCTTGAGGTTGCGGAAGGTGTCTGTCAGACGGTCGGAGAGGCTGTTGAACACCCCCACAGGTTAACCGCTGACGCCAGCCAGACCGTCCTCCCCGCCTCCAGGCTGCAGAATGGGCGGTATGCCGTTGCGTCGCCGCCTCGCCGCGGCCCTCCGTTCCCGCGTGGCCGGCCCGGACGCCGACCGGCGCGCCGCCGCGATCTGGCTCGCGCCGGGCGAGCGGAGGTTCGCGCCGAACGACCCGATCTGCCGGGTGCACAACCACGCCGGGATGTATGCCGGTGGGTTGCGTGCCCTGCTGCTGCAGTCACTGCATCCGCTGGCCATGGCGGGCGTCGGGGAGCACTCCGGCTATCGCGGGGACCCGTGGGGCCGACTGCAGCGGACCAGCGAGTTCATCGCGATGACCACGTTCGGTCCCGTCGAGGGCGCCCAGCGGATGGTCGAGCACATCGACCGGGTCCACGGCACCGTCTCGGGGACCGCGCCCGATGGACGCGCGTACCACGCCCGCGACCCGCACCTGCTCACCTGGGTGCACATCGCGGAGATCGACTCGTTCCTGGTCGCCCACCAGCGCTATGCCCGCACCCCGCTCACCCCCGCGGAGGCAGACACCTACGTGGCCCAGACCGGCTGGGCTGCCGGCGAGCTGGGCGTGCCCGACCCTCCGCAGACCGTCGCCGACCTGCGGAGGCGCCTGTCGGCATACCGGCCTGAGCTCGAGGTCACCGACGGGGCCCGGGACGCAGCCGCCTTCCTTCTCCGGGAGCCGCCGCTGCCGATCGCGGCGCGGCCGGGCTACTGGCTCCTGGCGGCGGGCGCCGTGTCGATGCTGCCGGACTACGCCAAGGACCTGCTGGGGCTGCGGGTGGGCGGTCCGCTGGGTTCGGTCGTGGAGCGGCTGGTCCTCACCCCGGCGGGACGGCTCGGCACCGCTGCCGTCGGCTGGGCGCTGAGCGAGCCCTCGGATCCGCGCAACTCGCCGGGCAGCTCCGCCGTGTCCTGATGCGCGTCAGCCGATGATGGCGTCGACGAAGGCCTCGGGGTCGAACGGGGCCAGGTCGTCGGGTCCCTCACCGAGCCCGACCAGCTTGACGGGGACGCCCAGGCGGCGCTGCACATTGACCACGATCCCGCCCTTGGCCGTGCCGTCCAGCTTGCTCAGCACGATGCCGGTGATGTTGACGGCCTCACCGAAGACCTCCGCCTGGCGCATCCCGTTCTGACCGGTCGTCGCGTCCAGGACGAGCAGCACCTCATCGATCGGGCTCTGCTTCTCCACGACCCGCTTGACCTTGGACAGCTCGTCCATCAGACCCGCCTTGTTGTGCAGCCGGCCGGCGGTGTCGATGATGACCGCGTCCGCCTCGTACTCCTGGGCCGACTTCACGGCGTCGAAGGCCACCGAGGCGGGATCGGCGCCCTCGCGGTGGGACCGCACCGTCGGCACGCCGACCCGCTCGCCCCAGGTCTGCAGCTGGTCGGCCGCCGCCGCGCGGAAGGTGTCGGCGGCTCCCAGGATGACGTCCTTGTCCTCTGCCACCAGCACACGGGCCAGCTTGCCGACGGTCGTGGTCTTGCCGGTGCCGTTGACACCGACGACCAGGATCACCGAGGGACGATCGCCCACCCGGCTGGCGGCCACCCGACGGTCCATGGACGGGTCGACCAGGGCGAGGAGCTCCGCGCGCAGCCAACCCTTGACGACCTCAGGGTCGGTGGCACCGTCCACCCGAACCCGGGTGCGCAGCTTCTCGACCAGCTCGTTGGTGGCCTCCACACCGAGGTCTGCCTGCAGGAGGGTGTCCTCGACGTCCTCCCACGACTGCTCGTCCAGGCCACCGCTGGAGAGCAGCGCCAGCAGGGCGTTGCCGATGGCGTTGTTGGAGCGTGCCAGGCGGGCTCGCAGCCGGGCCAGCCGCCCGCGTGCCGATGCGGGCTTCTCCAGGGTCGGGGTGGCCGGCTCCGGTTCGACGTCGACCGCGACACCGCCCCCGACATCCTCGACCGGCTCACCGGCTGGGGGCTCGGCCCGGTCACCGTCGCGCGCCTCCTCGACCGGTGGCGCGGCGGGGGGCCGCTCGATCGTTGTGCTGTCGCCCTTGCGTCCGCGGCCCCCGCGGACGAGGCCGACGATGACGGCCAGCCCGGCCAGGGCCACCAGGGTGGCGACGGTCAGGTACTCCCACAAACTGTCCACACCCGTCATTCTCACAGACACCGAGGGTGCCGGTTCCACTGCCTCTGGGCCCTTGTCGGTGGCCCGGCCGGCCGGGCCATGGCGGCTCTTGCGCTCTGCGCCCGAGGTCACATAGCGCCACTTCTGCAGAGCCGAGACTGGCCGACTCCTGCGCTCTGCACCTGAGGTCACATAGCGCCACTTCTGCAGAGCCGAGGGGGGCCGACTCCTCCGCTCTGCACCTGAGGTCACATAGCGCCACTTCTGCAGAGCCGAGAGGGGCCGACTTCTGCGCTCTGCACCTGAGGTCACATAGCGCCACTTCTGCAGAGCCGAGGGGGCGATCCACACCGACTGCAGAACCGGGAGCCTGCGGGATGGCCTCGCCGTCGCCCGGACACCCGTCAGGGCGCGCCCCGACCGCGAACGTCAAGCCCGGGTGTTGACGTGGTGTGGAGGAGTGTGTGGCGTCGTGTGGGGAGGACGCGCTACGTGGTGCCGAGAGGAGGCGCTACGGCGCGTGGGAAGGAGAGGCGCTACTTGCGGACGTTCGGGAGGGTCCCGCGAGCGGCCTTCTCGCCGCGGTGCAGCAGGGCGTCCTGACGGCGTCGGGCATCGGCCAGGATCTCCTCGCCCTCCGGCGTGAGCACCTGGCGCCCGTCCCGTCTGGCCTCCACGGCAACGAAGCCCACGACGAGTCCCCCGAGGGCCACACACACGATCATGGCCAGCACCAACGCGATCATGGTCACAATCGTGCAACGATTTGGGGGCAGCGCCAAATCACCGCGCCGTGCACAGTGCGACGCATGTGACAGAAGTGACATTGGGCCGACGGACTGAGAGCGCGCAGGCGGCTCCGACCCGCCCGCGGCTAGGCGGACTGCGGCTGCACGTCGCGCAGCCGCTGGGACACGACCGTCGTCACGCCGTCCCCCTTCATCGAGACGCCGTAGAGCGCGTCGGCGACCTCCATGGTGCGCTTCTGGTGGGTGATGACAATCAGCTGGCTGGAGTCGCGCAGCTCAGCGAACAGCGTGATGAGCCGGCCCAGGTTGGTGTCGTCCAGTGCCGCCTCGACCTCGTCCATGATGTAGAACGGGCTCGGCCGCGCCTTGAAGATCGACACCAGCAGTGCCACCGCGGTCAGCGACCGCTCGCCACCGGAGAGCAGCGAGAGCCGCTTGATCTTCTTGCCGGGCGGGCGGGCCTCGACCTCGATGCCGGTGGTCAGCATGTCCCCGGGGTTGGTGAGCGTCAACCGACCCTCGCCCCCGGGGAACAGCCTCCCGAAGACCCCGGCGAACTGCTCGGCAGTGTCCTCGAAGGCCTCGGCGAAGACCCGCTCGACGCGCTCGTCGACCTCCTTGATGATGCCGAGCAGGTCCTCCTTGGAGCGCCGCAGGTCCTCGACCTGCTCGGTGAGGAACTTGTGCCGCTCCTCCAGCGCCGCAAACTCCTCCAGTGCCAGCGGGTTGACCTTGCCCAGCGCGGAGAGCTTGCGCTCCGCCCGGCGCAGGCGCTTGTCCTGCTCCTCACGCACGAAAGGTGCTGGCTCCGGCAGGTCCTCCGGGTCGTCATCAGGCCCAGGCACCGCCGGGACCAGCTGGTGCGGGCCGAACTCCTCGATCAGGGCCTCGGGGGCCACGCCGAGCTCCTCGACCGCCCGGGTCTGCAGGGCCTCGATGCGCAGCCGCTGCTCGGCGCGGGCCACCTCGTCGCGGTGGACCGAGTCGGTGAGGTCGCGCAGCTCGTCCCCGAGCGTCGAGACCCGGCCCCGTGCCTCGGCCAGGCGCGTGTCGCGCTCGGCGGCCTGGGCGCGTGCCCGGTCTCGGACGGTGGCGGCCTCCCCCACCAGGGCGCGCACCTCCTCCAACAGGTATGCCGATCCGTCGGCGACGGCGGTCGCGACCCGGGCGGCGTGGGCCCGGCGCTCGCGACGGGCGGCGGCCCGTTCGCGGGCGGCGATCTCGGAGCGGGCGGCGGCCTCCAGGGACTCGGCCCGTCCCTGCAGGGCCCGGCCGCGTTCCTCCTGGGTGCGCAGGGACAGCCGCACCTCGGTCTCCTTAGTGCGCGCGGCTGCGGCGACGGCCGCCAGCCGGTCGCGCTCCTGGGTGCTCGGCTCCTCCTCGCCGGGCTCGGCTTCGGCGTCGGCCAGCCGCTGGGCCAGGGCCTGCAGGTCCACCCGGCCGGCCTCCAGTGCCTCCTCCGCTGAGGCGATGGAGGCGGTGGTGCGCTCGTGCTCCGAGCGTGCGGCGCGCACGGCCGACCCGAGCTGACCCAGTTTCTCGGCGACGGCGGCCATCTTGGCGTCGGAGTCGTGGAGAGCGTCCAGCGCCTGCTGGGCGGCTGCGGTGTGCCGCGTGAGCTGTTCCTTGGCGGTGGCCAGGGCAAAGGTGGCCTGTTCTCCCCGGGTGGTCGCGGCGGCCAGCTGCTCCTGGGCCTCATCGAGCGCGCTCTGGATCTCCAGGAGGCTCGGCGCGGCCGAGCTTCCTCCGCGGACCCAGCCCTCGGCATACACATCGCCGTCCCGGGTGACCGCGGTGATCTGGTGCCGGGCGACCAGCTCGGCGGCCGCGGCGTCGTCCTCGACGACCGCCACCCGGTGCAGGAGGGCCTCGACCGCGGGCGCCGCCGCCTCAGCCAGTGTGACGACCTCGCGGGCCCAGACCGCGCCGTGTCCCAGCTCCGGCCAGTCGCTGGTGTCGACCGGGGGCGCCGTCCGCGGGACCAGGAGAGCAGCCCGGCCCTGGTCCTCGGAGCGCAGGGTGGCGACGGCAGTGCGGGCCTGGTCGAGGGACTCCATGACCAGGCCGTCGCCGGCCCAGCCCAGGGCCGCGGCGAGGGCGGCTTCGTAGCCGGTCTGCACGGTGACCAGGCTGGTCACCGTGCCCACCACGCCACGCCCCTCCGGCTCGGCCAGCAGCGCGGCGGCGCCGTCCTTGCGGCGCAGGCTCAGCTCCAGGGCCTCACAGCGGGCCGTGAGGCTCAAGCGCTGGGACTCCGCGGTCCGGACCTCCTCGGTGAGCCGCTCGACATCCGCGGCGGCGGCGACTCGTGCGGCCTCGGCGTTCTCATAGTCCTGGTCGAGGCTCTCCTCGCCCTCCTCGACGTCCAGGACGCGACCCTCGAGCGCGGCGAACTCCTGCTCCGCGTCGGCCGACCGGGTGGTGATGGACTCCAGGGCTGCGCGCAGACGGCCGACCTCGGCCTCCCCGGCCTCCTGCTTGCTGCGCGCCGCGGCGACCTTGCCGGAGAGCCGGGCCAGGCCTTCCCGCCGGTCCGCTGCCGCGCGCGCGAGCCGGGTCAGACGCTGCTGTTCCTCGTGGTGGGCGGCCTCGGCGTCGCGCCGCTCCTGCTCGGCCGCCTGCAGGGACTCCCCGATGCCGGCGACCTCCTGCTCCAGCTGCTGCTCCTGCTCACGCAGGGCGGCGGCCTGGGCGCGCAGCTTCTCCGGGTCACGACCCTGCTCGGAACCGCTAGTGGCCTCCTCCTCGCTCTCACTCGCCAGGAGGCGCACCCGCTCGCGCGCCAGGTCAGCGGTGGCGGAGGTGCGCTCGACGAGGGAGGACAGGGCATACCACTGATCCTGCGCCGCATTGAGCGCCGGCGCGGCCTCGGCGGCCTCGGCCTCCAGCTCGGCGACCGTGGACTGCGCGACCGCCAGTGCCTCCTGCACGGAGGTGCGCCTGTTGATCATGGCGGTCTCGTCGGCCAGTTCCTGCTCAAGGGTGCTGGTGAGCTGCACGAGGTCGTCGGCCAGGATGCGCAGGCGGGCGTCGCGCACCTCGGCCTGGATGCTGGCTGCACGCCGGGCGGTCTCGGCCTGTCGTCCCAGGGGTCCCAGCTGGCGACGGATCTCGGAGGTCAGGTCGCCCAGCCGGGTGAGGTTGCCCTCCATCGTCTCCAGCTTGCGCAGCGCCTTCTCCTTGCGCTTGCGGTGTTTCAGGACGCCGGCCGCCTCCTCGATGAAGCCGCGGCGCTCCTCGGGCGTGGCCCGCAGGACAGCGTCGAGCTGGCCCTGGCCGACGATGACGTGCATCTCCCGGCCGATGCCGGAGTCGGAGAGCAGCTCCTGGATGTCCAGCAGTCGGCAGGAGGTGCCGTTGATGGCATAGTCCGAGCCGCCGTTGCGGAACATGGTCCGCGAGATCGTGACCTCGGAGTAGTCGATCGGTAGCGCGCCGTCGGTGTTGTCAATCGTCATCGTGACCTCGGCGCGGCCCAACGGGGCACGGCCGGAGGTGCCGGCGAAGATCACGTCCTCCATCTTGCCGCCGCGCAGGCTCTTGGCGCCCTGCTCGCCCATCACCCAGGCCAGGGCGTCGACGACGTTGGACTTGCCGGACCCGTTGGGACCGACAATGCACGTGATGCCCGGCTCCAGACGCAGCTTTGTGGCCGAGGCGAACGACTTGAACCCCTTGAGGGTCAGGCTCTTGACATACACGTGGAAAGGCAGCTCCTGTGCGGCGGACTTCCGGTCACTGTACCGGCGGACGACCCCGATCACCCGCACCTCGGCACCGTCGGCCGAAACACACCCCCGCTGACCGCGTGCTGCTCAGCGCTCCCGGAAGCCGACGAGGTCGGCCGTGGGCTGGTGCCACTGGACCGTGATCCCCGAGACGTGACCAGGTCTGCTGCGTAGCGACTGCTCCTCGCCGAGCAGCTCGATCAGGGCGCTGACCGCGTCCTCAGGTCCCTGGGCGTTCACCTCGACGCGCCCGTCGGGCAGGTTGCGGGCGTGCCCGACCAGCCCCAGCTCGAGCGCCCGGGCGCGCGTCCACCACCGGAAGCCCACGCCCTGGACCCGGCCCCTGACAAACACCAGTGCACTGACCACGGGGTCAGTGTAGGGAGCCGCGCTCACCTGCGCGGGGTCCGTGGGCGGGGTTGGCACCGCGGGCAGTAGTGCGAGGACCGGTTCATGAAGGCCTCGCGCCGGATGGGCGTGCCGCACCGGTCGCACGGCTGCCCTGCGCGGCCGTAGGCGTGCAGGGACCGGTCGAAGTAGCCGCTGGCGCCGTTGACATTGACATAGAGGGAGTCGAAGCTCGTGCCGCCCTGCCCCAGCGCCTCGCGCATCACCTCGGTGGCGTGGTCGAGGACGCGCCCGAGCGACGGCTTGGTCAGGGCGGAGGTCTCCCGCAGCGGGTTCACCCGCGCCCGCCAGAGCGCCTCGTCGGCATAGATGTTGCCGACGCCACTGATCAGCCCCTGGTCCAGGAGGGCCCGTTTGACGGCCGTATGCCGACGCTTGAGCGCGCGGACCACCGCCGGTTGGTCGTAGGCCGGCTCGAGCGGGTCGGGGGCGATGTGCTCGACGGGGACCGGGAGGCCGTGCCGGTGGCTGTTGTGGGGGCTCAGGTCCGGCACGAGCGGGGTGAGTGCCAGGCCACCGAAGGTGCGCTGGTCGACGAAGCGGAGCTGTGGGCCGTCGTCGGCGAAGTCGAAGGTGGCGTGCAGGTGCTTCTCGCGTGGTGCCTCGGGGCGTTCGACCAGGAGCTGTCCGCTCATCCCGAGGTGGATCACGAGCGCGTGCGGGTCGTCATGTGGCGACTGGACGACGAGCCAGAGGTACTTCCCACGGCGGTCAGCCGTCAGCACCCGTGCCCCGGCGAGCCGGGCGGCCAGGTCGGCGGGCCCGGCCTCGTGACGGCGGGCGACGCGGGCACCGGTGATGGTGGCGGCGGCGATGTCTCGCCCGACGACGTGGTCGGCCAGCCCGCGTCGGACGACCTCGACCTCCGGGAGCTCCGGCACGGCTGGTCAGTCGCTGGGGGTCTGGGTGGGTGGCGCGGACCGGGCGGACTGCTCGGTCTCCACGTCCTCGACCACTGTCGCCCGCTCGGTGAGCAGCTTCCAGGCGGCCTCTGCGGCCTTCTGCTCAGCCGCCTTCTTGCTGCGCCCCACACCGGTCCCGAGTGCCTCGTCGTTGACGACGGCAGTCGCAGTGAACACCTTGTCGTGGTCGGGACCGTCCTCGGCGATGTGGTAGTTCGGCGAGGTGGGGGTCTCGGTGGAGACGAGCTCCTGAAGGCTCGTCTTCCAGTCCAGGGCGGCCCCCAGGTTGGCGGTGTGCTCCATGAGCGGGTCCAGCAGGTGGTGGACGAAGGTGTCAGCCGCTGCCAGACCGACGGAGACATAGACGCAGCCGATCACCGCCTCGGTGGTGTCGGCCAGGATCGAGGCCTTGTCCCGCCCGCCGGTGGACTCCTCGCCACGACCGAGCAGGACGTAGTCACCCAGACCCATGGTGCGGGCGACGTCCGCGAGCGCGCGGGAGTTCACGACGGCCGCGCGCAGCTTGGCCAGCTGTCCCTCGGGGAGGTCCGGGTGCCGGCTGTAGAGGGTGTCGGTGACGACCAGGCCCAGCACCGAGTCGCCCAGGAACTCCAGGCGCTCGTTGTGCGGCACGTTGCCGTTCTCGTAGGCATAGGAACGGTGCGTGATGGCACGGCGAAGCAGCGCCTCGTCGCAGGCCTGCCCGACCACCTCAGCGAGGTAGTCGCGCAGGTCTGCGAGGGGGCGCTGCTCGGAGGCGGCAGAGCCGTCCGAGCTGGAGCCGGAGCCCGACGTCATCCTGACGGGGGACTTCAGCCCTGGTGCTCGGTGCGCTCTGCGGCGTCGTAGTGACGCCCCGCGTAGGTGCCGCAGGACGGGCACGCCATGTGGGGCTGCTTGAGCTCCTTGCACTGCGGGCAGGTGCTCACCGCGACCGGTGACGCCTTCCAGTTGGCGCGGCGCGAACGGGTGTTGGAGCGGGACATCTTCCGCTTCGGGACAGCCACGTCAGTTCCTCTTCTTCTCGTCGTCGGTGCCCGGGTGGGCCAGGTCGGCGAGAGCCGACCACCGTGGGTCAATCACGTCATGGTGGTGCTCCGGGTCGTCCGCCAGGCGTGCTCCGCACTCGGAGCACAGACCCGGACAGTCGTCCCGGCACACCGGCTGGAACGGCAGGGCGGTCACCACTGCGTCCCGAACCAGTTCCTCGAGGTCCATCTGATCGTCCTCGAGCTCGTGCACATCGTCCTGCTCGTCCTCGCCGGCCGCCACCTGCTGGTGGTGGGCCGCACGGTCGGGGTAGGCGAACAGCTCCTGGAAGGTGACCTCGACCGGAATCTCGAGGTCGTCCAGGCACCGCACGCACACCCCGGTCGCAGTAGCCCCGACCGATCCAGTGGCCAGGACACCCTCCATCACGGACTCCATGCGCAGCTCAAGCTCGACCGGGTCCCCGGCCTTGATTGCGATGACGTCCGTGCCGATCTGGTCCGGAGCCGTCACGACCCGAGAGGTCTCCTTCATAGCGCCCGCCCGGCGGACGAGCTCCCGGGTGTCGAAGACCCAGGGGCTCGCGGCGTCCTGCGTTGCCATGTCGTCCCTCGCGTGTCGTGTGGATCGGTCTGGACCCACGCAGGGACACAGACCGACACACTAGGTTAGCGGAGCGGCCCACGGCCCAACAAATCAGCGGGCCGGTAGGTTGGCGCCATGACTCGCTGCCTCTGCCCCGGATCCTACGACCCGGTCACCAACGGGCACCTGGACATCATCGTGCGCGCCGCTGCACTCTACGACGACGTCGTCGTCGGCGTGCTGCACAACCCGTCCAAACGTGGCCGTTTCCCTGTCGAGCAACGTCTGGAGTTCATCCGGGAGGCGATCCCGGAGGGGCTGTCTGTGCGGGTCGAGGCGTTTGGGGGGCAGCTGCTGGTCGACATCGCTCGGGAGCTCGGAGCCACGGCGATCGTCAAGGGCCTGCGTGGCGGCACCGACTTTGCCTACGAACTGCCGATGGCCCTGATGAACCGGCACCTCACGGGGGTGGAGACGGTCTTCCTGCCCGGGGACCCTGCTCTGGAGCACGTCTCCAGCTCTCTGGTCTCCGAGGTCGCCACCTATGGCGGGGACGTCACCGGTCTCGTCCCGGACCACGTGCGGGACGCGCTCATCGCCCGCCGCCGCTGACCCGTGGTCGACACCGAGGCTGGCGCCGCCGGGCCGGGACCGACGGGTCCGCCTCCGATCACGGCCGTCCTGTTCGACTTCCACCAGACGCTGGTGCACAGCGGGGACGCGGCTGCCTGGCTGGCGGCCGGCTGGACTGCGTGCGGACGCGGCGCAGATCCCCTCACCGGCCTGGGCAGCGGGCCCGCCTCCGCTGCGGCCGCCTTCCTGGACCGAGTCTGGGAGCACGCCCAAGAGATCGACCCCGACAGCTCACGCGACGAGAGTCCGGAGCGGCACCGGTCGGTCTTCCTGGCGACAGCGGCCCGCTGCCCGAGCCTGGACGCCGACCTTGCGGAGGCGCTCTACGAGGCCATGCCCCGGCGCTGGGAGGCATATGCCGACACCGTCCCGGTGCTCACGGCTCTCCGTCAGCGGGGTGTGCGCACCGCGGTCGTCTCCAATGTCGGTTTCGATCTCCGACCGATCATCGAGCGCAGTGGCATGGACGTGGACGCCGTCGTGCTGTCCTACGAGGTCGGCAGTGTGAAGCCCGACGCCGGGATCTTCACCCGCGCTCTGGAGCTCCTGGGAGCGGCACCGCAGGAGGCACTCATGGTCGGCGACAGCTGGCGGGACGACTCCGGCGCCGCCGCGCTCGGCATCCGCACCCTCCTGCTCCCCCGTACGTCCGGGACGGTCCACGGCCTGGAATCCGTGCTGCGCCTGGTCGGATCGTCGCAGGGGCGCTGAACGGTGCCCTCGTCTCAGACGTCCTCGGTCTGGACGTCGGGCTCCAGGTAGTGCACGACCGTCTCGCCGTAGCGGCGTGGCCCCATGGCCCTCAGCCCGTCGGGCAGGGTCGGGTCCGGTGAGCGGGCGCCGCGCTCGATGAGGACCAGGGCCTGAGGCGTCAGCCAGCCGTGGCTCACCAGCAACCCGAGCGTGTTGGTCAGCTCCTCCTCGGGGAGCGGATAGGGCGGGTCGAGCAGCACGAGGTCGAACGGCTCCGCCGGGCCGCGCTGCAGCACCCGGTCGACTGTCTCGGCCCGCACCTGGGCTGTGTCCTGCAGGCCGAGCTGCCCGACATTGGCCTCGATCAGTCGTGCCGTCCGGCGGTGGGACTCGACGAGGACGACCGCACCAGCTCCGCGGCTCGCTGCCTCGAGCCCGAGGGCGCCGGATCCGGCATACAGATCCAGCACCCGCGCCCCGTCGAGATCCAAGAGCGACTCGACCCGTGAGAACAGCGCCTCCCGGACCCGGTCGGTGGTGGGTCGGGTGTCGACACCTGGTGGCGCGCTCAGACGCCGGCCGCCGAGTCGCCCGGCAATGATCCTGGTCACTCAGCCACGCTCCAGGAAGGCGGCGCGTTCGGCGTCGAGCCGCGCCAGCTCGGCGCGCAGCTCCGGGTGGTCGGTGAGGTCGGGGTCGGCGCCGACCAGGTGCCAGGCGTCCTCGTGGGCCGCGGTGATGAGGTCCTCATCACGGGTCAGCTTGAGCAGCCGCAGACTGCTGCGCGCACCGGACTGGGAGGCACCCAGCACGTCCCCCTCCCGACGCTGGGCCAGGTCCAGGCGGGCCAGCTCGAAGCCGTCCGTCGTGGAGGCCACGGCCTCAAGTCGCTCCAGGCTCTGACTCTCGGCAGCCTGACTCATCAGCAGGCACAGCCCGGGCTTGGACCCGCGACCGATCCGGCCGCGCAACTGGTGCAGCTGGGAGATCCCGAACCGGTCGGCATCGATGATGACCATCTGGGTGGCGTTGGGCACGTCGACCCCCACTTCGATCACGGTGGTGGCGACGAGGACGTCGATCTCGCCGGCAGCAAAGGCGCGCATCGTGGCGTCCTTGTCCTCGGCCGGCTGACGACCGTGGAGTATGCCGACCCGCAGCCCCGCGGTCGCCGGCAGCTCCTGCAGGGCGCGTTCCACCTGCAGCACGCCGTGCAGGGAGCCACCCTCCTCGTCCGCATCGTCCTGCTGGATCACGATCGGCCCGCCGGGCCCGAGGTCGGCGGCACCGGGCAGATCGGGGTCGTCCTCCTGACCGATCCGCGGGCAGACGACATAGACCTGACCTCCCCGGGCGACCTCCTCGGCGACTCGCTCCCAGGTGCGCTGCACCCACGACGGTTGGTCACCGCGCACCACGTGCGTGGTGATCGGCTGCCGTCCGCGGGGCACCTCGGTCATGGTCGAGGTCTCCATATCACCGAAGACGGTCATCGCGACGGTGCGCGGGATGGGGGTGGCCGTCATGACCAGGGTGTGCGGTGAGGCTCCCTCAACCTTGGCGCGCAGCGCATCCCGCTGCTCCACCCCGAAGCGGTGTTGCTCGTCGACGACGACGAGGCCGAGCTCGGCGAACTGCACGTGCTCCTGGATCAGGGCGTGAGTGCCGACGACGATGCCGGCCTCCCCGGAGGCTGCCATCAGCAGGTTGCTGCGCCGCTCGGCCGCGGGCTGGCTGCCGGTGAGCAGGGCGACCCGGGTCCCGTCGGTGGATCCGCCCAGCAGGCCGGCCTCGGCCAGCGGTCCGAGCATGGCGGTGATCGAGCGGTGGTGCTGCAGCGCGAGCACCTCCGTGGGCGCCAGCAGGGCGGCCTGGCCCCCCGTATCGATGACGCTCAGCATCGCCAGGAGCGCGACGACCGTCTTGCCCGAGCCCACCTCGCCCTGGAGCAACCGGTGCATCGGACGGGTGCGGGCCAGGTCCCCGGTGATCTCGGCGAGCACCTGCTCCTGACCCTGGGTGAGCTGGAAGGGCAACCGCTCCCGGAACTGGTCGGCCAGGCCGCCGCTGGTCGCCACCCGAGAGGTCGCTGGCACGGCATCCGAGGAGTGGCGCATCACGGCGAGTGCCGCCTGCAGGACGAAGGCCTCCTGAAACTTCATCCGCCAGCGGGCCTTGCGTTCCTCCTGGGTGCTGCGGGGCTGGTGCACCATCGTCAGGGCGTTGCTCAGCGGCGGCAGGCCGCGCTTGGCGCGGACCTCGACGGGAATCGGGTCGGGCATCTCGGCCACCGCGTGCAGCACCAGGTCGACGGCGGCGGCGACCTTCATCGAGGTCATCTTCGGGACCTGGCGATAGACCGGGATCGGCCCCTCGCCGAAGGCGCTCCCGGCCTCCGCCCCGGCGCCGAGCACCTCATACTCCGGATGGGTGAGCTGTCGCTTGCCGCCGTAGTGGCTGACGGTGCCGCTCACCAGGACGCGGCGCCCCGGCACGAGGGCCTTCTCGTGGCCCCAGGCGGAGAAGAAGGTGAGCTCCAGGGCGTTGCCGAGACCGTCCTGGATCGTGGCGATAAGCATGCTGCCACGCCGCTGCCGCATCCTGCGGGTGACGGCGTGCCGGACGTCGGCCAGCACCACGACGGTGTCCCCCTCGACCAGGGTCGAGAAGTCCGTCGGCCTGGTCGGGTCCAGGTAGTCGCGGGGATAGAACTCCAGCAGGTCCCGCACCGTGACCAGGTCCTTCTTGGCCAGGTTGGTGGCGGCCTTGGCCACGATCGTGCGCAGGTTGGTGTCCAGGGTCGTCCGCTCGGCCATCAGTCTCCCGTCCTCACTCCGCGCCCAGCAGCCACGGATAGCCCGGCTGCCCCCCGTCGACCCAGGCGACCTCGATCTCCGGGTGGGCTCGCTCGAGAGCACCGACCACGTGCTCCATCCCCGTCCGTTCGTCCGGACCGACATCGGCCCCGGCAACCACGGTCAACAGCTCGGTCTGGTCGGTCACCAGCCGGGCCAGCAGGCGGGTGGCCGCCCGGCGGGGGTCGTCGTCGATGACCACGATCTGGCCGTCCAGCAGCCCCAGGGACTGCCCGGCCCGACACGGTCCGGCCCCGGTCTGGGCATCCCGCGAGGCGACCGTGAGCTCGGCGTGCAGCGTCGCCCCCGCGGCCTCGGCCATCGCGGCCCTCGCACTGAACAGGTCCGCCGCCGGATCGAGCACCGCCAGCGCCGCCAGCCCCTGGACCGCCGCCCGGCTGGGCACCACCTCGACGACCAGACCGTCCTCGCGCGCTGCAGCGGCCGCCGCCTCCGCTGCCATCAGCACATCGTCATCATTAGGCAGGACCACCGCCGCCTCGGCTCCCACGGCCCAGATCGCATTGAGCAGCTGTCCCGTCGAGGCTCGTGCGCCTGCTGCGGAGCGCACGACGGTCGCCCCGGACTGTTCAAAGAGCCGAACCAGGCCGTCGCCGCCGGCACAGGCAACCACCCCGACAGCGGCGCGCGGGTGCAGTGCGGGAGCGTGCGGCATACCGCCCGTCCTGACCAGGGTCTCGATGGTGACCTGGTGCACGTGGCCGGCCATCGCTCCAGCCTCCACGGCGACCTGTGGCTCGTCCAGGTGGACGTGCACCCGCCATTCCTCCGGCCCACCGACGACCAGGACCGAGTTGCCGACCTGCTCCAGGTGCGCTCGCAGGTGACCCACGCTGGCCTCGTCGGAGGCACTGAGGAGGAACATCACCTCATAGGCCCCCTCCCCGTCGTCGCCGCACTCGACCGGTGGCAGGACGGCGCCGCCCCGGAACCACGGGCTCGAGCCTGCATCTGCCTCGACCCGGCCGTCGGTCAGCACCCGCAGCAGGGCCTCCAGGACGATGACCAGTCCGGCTCCCCCGGCATCCACCACACCGGCCCGTGCGAGGGCCGGCAACTGGGTGGGAGTGTGCTCCAGTGCGCGGCGAGCTGCCTCGAGAGCGGCCGCGCTGACGTCGGCCGGGGTGGCCTCCTGATCGGCTGCCGCCTCGCGGGCTGCCGCGGCGGCGGCGCGGGAGACCGACAGGATGGTGCCCTCCACGGGCGAGGAGACCCCGGCCCAGGCGAGCTGGTCGGCGCGGGTGAACGCCTCAGCGAGCAGATCGGCCCCGAGGTCGTCCGCTGTGGCATCGACCGCGGCAGCGGCCTCGTGCAGGCCGCGTGCAAGCTGGCTCAGGATCACCCCGGAGTTGCCGCGGGCCGACAGCAGCATGCCGCGAGCCAGGAGTGCCAGGCCCTGCGTGAGACTGATGTCTGCGCCGGCGACGTCGTGGTGCCCTCGCAGGACGTCGAGCGCGCCGTCGAAGGTGAGGAACATGTTGGTCCCCGTGTCGCCGTCGGGCACGGGAAAGACATTGAGCGCGTCGATCTTGGCTCGGGCATCAGCCAGGCCCGCGCGAGCTGCCAGGGCCCAGCGGCGCGCGGCAGCCAGGTCCAGCGGGAGCGCGGTCGGGGTGCTCACGGGTCACCTGCCTTGATCTGCTCGCGTGCGGACCGGACTCGCTCGGTCCTGGTTGTGGGGGGCACCCGCAGGTTATCGCCCGGGGCGGACCTGCCATCGCAGCCGTCCACACCCGCGTGCGCCGTGGCCGGGCAGGCCACGGCCGACTAGTCTGGGCAGGGCCGGGCATCACCGGCGTTCGTGGCGCTGGGCCGTTTTGGCGCGTGCGCCCGACGTCGGCTACGCTAGGCCGGTTCCCGAAAGACTTCGCGGCGCTCCAGTGTGCGTTGTGGCGGTCGGGGACGCGCCGATCCACCATTCGACCTCAGGAGACACCGTGGCTGCCACTTGCGACGTCTGCGGCAAGGGACCGAGCTTCGGTCACAGCATCTCGCACTCCCACCGCCGCACCAAGCGCCGTTGGAACCCGAACATCCAGCGTGTGCGGGCCCTCGTCGGACCCAAGGGTGTGACCCCCAAGCGCGTCAACGTGTGCACCTCCTGCCTGAAGGCGGGCAAGGTCACCACGCGCTGACACCCCGCGGTCGCAGACCGCGTCGACAAGCCGGACTCCCCTGTGGAGGCCGGCTTTTGTCATCCCCGCGGCTACCGAAGCCTGACCAGGGGAAGCGCCGACCGGCAGGTCCACTCTACCCTGAAGCCCGAACCCGCCGGGCAAGGTCAGCTGACATCCAGGTGCCCACGCGCTCGGTCGCCTGACATCCCAGGTGCCCACGCGCCCGGTCGGGAGAATATCCAGGTGCCCACGCGCTCGGTCGGCATGCGGGAGGTGTTAGCCGCCGAAGTGGTCCCAGCCGCCTCCGGCGGCGCGCTCCCCCCGCCACCAGACCCCCGGTCCTGGGCCACCTGCCGCTGCGGTGCTCCCGATGACCGTCCAACCAGCCGGGGCCCCACCGGCTGGGAAGGTCGCGAGCAGAGAGTGCTCCTCCCCTCCTGTCAGCACACAGTCCACCGCAGTGGTCTCGCCAAGCACAGGCTCGAACTCTGCCGCAAGACGAGTGATGGCCTGCTCGTCCAGGTCCAGCCGCAGCGAGCTTGCCTCGGCGATCCGGCCGCCGTCCCGGACCAGACCGTCAGACACGTCAATCATCGCCGTCGCTCCGGCTGCCGCTGCGAGCGGTCCCTGGCTCAGGTCCGGGTCGGGGCGGCAGTGGTAGGCGACCCACCCGGAGGCGACCTCGGCAGACTCCTGGGGCGGCCACCACCCGGCGTCACTGCGCCGCAGCAGCTCCAGCCCGGCGGCGGACCGTCCGAGCGACCCGGAGACCGCGACCTCCTGACCGGGCGCCGCTCCCGAGCGCAGCACGGCCGCGCCGCCGGGCAGTTCACCCAGGGCAGTGATCGAGACCATCACGGTCCCGTCGGAGGAGGACAGGTCGCCCCCGATCACCGGGACGCCCCACGAGTCGGCGACCGATGCAATCCCCGCCGTGAGGTCCCGCGCCCACTGTGCAGCCAGCGTGCCCGGCGCGACGAGCGTGACGAGCAGACCGGTGCCTGCACCACCCATCGCCGCTAGATCGGCGAGGTTCTGCACGACGACCTTGGCCCCGACGTCCTCGGCGGAGGACCACTCATCGAGCCAGTCCCGGCCGCGCACCATGGTGTCGGTCGTCGCCAGGACGGGGCCGGAGGTGGCCAGCAGGGCGGTGTCGTCACCGGGCCCCACCAGCACCGCGTCCGAGGTGCGCAGCAGCGCGAAGATGTCCCCCAGGATCCCGGCCTCGCCGAGCTCCCCAAGGGTCGCCGAGCCCTCAGCAGAACCCTCTGCCGCAGCCGACATGCCAGGCCTCCTCCCGCGTCGCGTCCCTGCACGGTAGCGTCTGCAGGACGGTGGGCTGTGCAGCGGCCCGCACCAGGCAACAGGAGGCGACATGGTCCAGGCGTACATCCTCATCCAGACCGAGGTCGGCAAGTCGGGTGTCGTCTCACGCACCGTGGGCCAGCTCCCCGGTGTGGTGACGTCCGAGGACGTGACCGGGCCCTACGACGTGATCGCTCGCGTCGAGGCCCCGAGCGTGGATGACCTTGGGCGACAGGTGATCTCGCAGATCCAGGAGGTCCCGCACATCACCCGCACCACGACCTGCACGGTGGTCCACCTCTGACCCCGCGGACCGACACCCGGGCCCCCGCCCGGGCGAGCCGGGTCGGTGCGGTGGGCCTCGGCATACTCCTGGTCCTCCTGTTCCTCAGCGCCTGCTCCTCTGCCGTCAAGGTGGCTCCTTTCGAGGGTGCCGAGACCCCGGAGTGTCACGCGGTGGGCGCTCTGTGGCCGAGCACGGTGGGCGACGCCCAGTGGCGCGAGACCGCCGTTGACTCGGTGACCGTCGCGGCCTGGGGGGACCCCGCAATCATCGCCCGGTGCGGCGCGGTGCCTCCCGGACCGACCGAGGACCTGTGCATCGACAGCGCCGGCGTGGACTGGATCGTCGAGGAGCTCGAGGATGGCACCTCCTTCACGACCTATGGCCGCAGCCCGGCCATCCAGGTGCTGGTGCCTGATGCCTACTCCACCCCTCCCCTGCTCCTGCCGGCATTCGGCCCCGCGGCGGAGACCATCGAGCAGGGCTCCAACCGCTGCTCGTGAGCGTGCTGCAGCTGCGCCAGCCCACCAGCCACCAGAGGGCCGAGGCGGTCGGCGGGACCCGGACTCAGCGCAGACCGGTGCGCCGCTCCAGGGCGAGGGTGATCAGCTCGTCGATGAGTTCGGGATAGTTCACCCCGGAGGCGGCCCAGACCTGGGGGTACATCGAGAACGGCGTGAATCCGGGCATGGTGTTGATCTCGTTGAGCAGCACGTCGCCGGTCTCGGTCAGGAAGCAGTCGACGCGCGAGATCCCCTCGCAGCCGGCGGCCTCGAACGCGATCGCCGCGATGCGCTGGATCTCCTCGCGCACCTGGTCCGACACCTCCGCGGGGCTGGAGATGACCACACCGGCCTCATCGAGATACTTCGCCTCGAAGTCATAGAAGGCGTGCGCGCCGCCGACCACGATCTCGCCGACCTCGCTGACCCGCGGCGGCTGGCTGCCGTGACCGCCCAGCACCCCGACCTCCAGCTCGCGACCGACCACCCCCGCCTCGACGAGCACCTTCGGGTCGTGCTGCCGGGCCGCCTCGACCGCGGCCTCCAGGTCGGCCGGATCCTCCACCTTCGTGATCCCGACCGAGGAGCCGGCGCGGGCAGGCTTGACGAAGACGGGGAACTGCAGGGCGTGGACCGCGTCCAGGGCGGCGGCCCGGTCACGCTGCCACTGCCGGTCGGTGATCACGGTGTAGGGCCCGACGGGGAGGCCGGCGCTGGTGAAGACCGTCTTCATGAAGGCCTTGTCCATCATGGCAGCCGAGGCCAGCACGCCGCAGCCGACATAGCGGATGTCAGCAAGCTCCAACAAGCCCTGGATCGTGCCGTCCTCACCGAACGGGCCGTGCAGCAGCGGGAAGACGACGTCCACCTCGGAGAGGACCCGCGGCACCTGTCCCGGCTCCGAGACGGTCACGGTGTTGCTCCCGGCCCCCAGCGGCAGGACGACCGTGCTGGCACTGTCGGGCACCTCGGGCAACCGGCCGGCGGTGATCTCCAGCGCGGTGGGGTCGTCCGCGACCTGCACCCACCGCCCCTCCCGGGTGATGCCGATCGGCACCACGTCGTAACGGTCCCGGTCGATGGCCCGCAGCACACTGGCGGCGGTGGCACAGGAGATCGCGTGTTCGGCCGAGCGGCCGCCGAAGACCAGGGCGACGGTGACCCGTCCGGAACCGGCCGTGGGCACGGTCTGAGCATCGGAGCGGTGGTCGGTCGGGGGTGCGGGCTGGGTCTCGTCCATCGCGGGTGAGCCTAATCGGTGGGAGCGGCAACTCCGGGGAACAGGAGCGGGTGTCCGGTGGGAAGTCAGTGACGCTCGTGCTTGTGCGGCCGGGCCATCAGCTGGTCGCCCAGCTCGCGCACGTCCATCGCATGCTCGACCACCGCCGTGACCCCGGCGCAGATCGGCATATCCACCCCGTGGACGGCCGCCAGGTCCCGGATCGAGCGGCAGGACTTGACGCCCTCCGCGGTCTGGCTGGTGATCGCCACGACCTCCTCCACCGACATCCCCTTGCCCAGGTTGACGCCGAAGGAGTGGTTGCGCGACAGCGGCGACATGCAGGTGGCGATGAGGTCGCCGACACCGGCCAGCCCCATCAGGGTTGCCGGGTCGGCGCCGAGGGCGGCTCCGAGCCGGGCCGTCTCCGCCAGCCCCCGGGTGATGATCGTGGCCTTGGTGTTGTCGCCGTAGCCCAGCCCCTCGGCCATGCCGACAGCGAGGGCGATGACATTCTTGACGGCACCTCCGAGCTCGGCCCCGACCACATCGGTCTGGGTGTAGGGGCGGAAGTAGCTGTTGGCGCACGCTCCGGCGACCTGCTCGGCGGTGTCGAGGGCACGGCAGGCCACCACGGCGGCCGCGGGCTGCTTGTCGGCGATCTCCCGGGAGAGGTTGGGGCCGGAGACGACCACGACCTGGTCAGCGGGCACCCCGCCCGCCTCGTGGATGACCTCGCTCATGCGCAGGCCGGTGCCCAGCTCGATGCCCTTCATCAGGGAGACCACAGGCACTCCGGTCGGCAGGTGGTGCCCCCACTCGGCGAGATTCGCCCGCAGCACCTGCGAGGGGATCGCCAGGACGATCAGATCCGCACCGCGTGCCGCAACCGCAGGGTCGGCCGTGGCCGTGATCGACTCGGGCAGAACGAGATCCGGCAGGTAGGCCGAGTTGACTCGGTCGGCGTTGATCGCCTCGGCCACCTCCTGCCGGCGGGCGTGCAGCACCGCCTCGCCGCCAGCGTCGGCGAGCACGGCCGCGAAGGCCGTGCCCCAGGAGCCGCTGCCGAAGACCGCCGTGCGCGTCACGGCCGCGACTTCCCGTCCCACACGAAACGTTCCGTGGGCGGCTCCTCGTTGCGGATCTGCGCCAGCACCTCGGTCACCGCTGCCATGATCCGCTCCGTGGCCTGCGTCGCGGCGGCGGAGTCAGTGCGACCGACCAGGTCGGACAGCTCGACTGGCGCGCCGGCACGCACGTGCATCGCGTGCCGGGAGAAGAGCCCCTTGGGCCGGCGGGCGTAGGGCGGCAGGAGGTTCTGAGCGCCCCACTGGGCGATGGGGATCACTGGCGCCCCTGTCATCAGCGCCAGACGTCCGACGCCGTTCTTGGCCCGCATCGGCCACAGCCCCGGGTCCCGGGTCAGGGTGCCCTCGGGCATGATCACGACGCAGTCACCACCCTCGATGGCGGCCGCTGCGTCCCGCAGGGACTCGGAGGCCTGTCGCGTCCCACGGTAGACCGGCACCTGACCCAGGCTGTGCAGCGCCCGGCCCAGCACCGGGATGTCGAACAGTCCCGACTTCGCCAGGAAGCGCGGCGCCCATCCGTGGTTGACCAGGTAGTGCGCCACCATGAACGGGTCGATCTCCGAGAGGTGGTTGCCGGCCACGAGGAAGCCCCCGGTCTCGGGGAGGTTCTCGCCCCCGCTCCACTCCTGTCGGGTCATCCGGGCCAGCACCGGACGCAGCGTGGCGATCACCCCCCGGTAGGCCAGCGGGGTCTGCGTGCGAAGCGGCTGTGGTTCCACGGGCACATCTTGTCACCCTCGGCCGTCGCCGGTGTCCTGGCCGGCCCACGGCATACTGAGGTCGTGCCCGAACGAGTCCGCTGGCGCCTGGTGGTGCCGGTCAAGGAGGCCAGGATCGCCAAGAGCCGCCTACAGCCGCCCGCCCCGCTGTCCCGGCCCGAGCTCGCCAGGGCGATCGCCCTGGACACCCTGGAGGCCGTATGCCGAGGGCTGGCTCCCGTGGATGTGGTCACCGTGACCTCTGATGAGCACATCCGGGGTGCTGCCGAGAGCCTCGGCTGCCAGGTGGTGACCGACCCTGGCACGGGCCTCAACGACGCGATCCTCGCTGGGCTGCAGGTGGCCGCGGCGCCCAAAGCCGCCGTGGCGGTCCTGCTCGGGGACCTGCCGGCACTGCGCCCCGAGGACCTGCTGGCCGGGCTCTCCGCCTGCGCACGGCACGAGCGGGCGGTCGTTCCGGACCGGAACGGCAGCGGCACGGTCCTGCTCACCGCGCGCCCCGGCGCGCCCCTGGTCCCCAGCTTTGGCAACGGCTCGGCAGCGCGGCACGCCCAGCGCGCCGAGCTCCTGCCCCTCGACCTTCCACGGCTGCGCCAGGACGTCGACGACCTGGCTGACCTGACGGCCGCGGCCCAACTGGGCGTGGGTCCGCACACGGCGCGGGTGCTGGCGCTCGCGGCCGCCGACTAGTGGCGTGTCGCGGCTCATGTGATGGGTTTGATTGGTCTGTTCTGGTTGCTGCTCGACCAGATGAGTCGCTTTCCTGCCACGGCCGATGGACTCGCTGATGTCCGCGTGATCGCGCAGCCACCCACCCGCCGCCTCAGTCACTCTGGTTACTCCAGTCACAGCCGAGGCGGGCACGTGCCCGAGGACTACCCAGTCGCGCGGCGCGACGT
>NZ_QLVD01000001.1 GCF_003352835.1 Ornithinimicrobium murale
GCCGCCCGGCAGCGACTTGCCTACCACCGAGACCAGAGGAAGAATCAACCCAATCCAGAAGACCCGGATGTGGTTTGATCCGACCGCCCGAAGCGGACATTAACGCTGAAACACCTCACCCATTCATGGCGCTCCGCCTGCAGGTCGTTCATGTCGTCGTCACACCTTCTTGAAGTTCCCACATCGGGGCAACAGCCCAAACTAGCCCCTCGACGGTGGACGGCGGACGTCGGTGTCCGCTCCCCTGCCGAGGCGGGCGCAACTCGGCGACCGAGCCGCCACCGAACTTATCCAAGACCCTGAGATCCCCGCGCAAAGACTCGCGCGGAATGGCCCGCGCGACTGGGAGTTTCGTCGGAATGACGAAGCCTGATCCGGGCTTCATCAGCCTCCCGGGTGCGGGGCTTCGGCCGGCGCCTAGCGGAGCCCATCAGCGGCGCCCAACTGCGCCGCAACATGCGCGGCGAAGGCCGGATCGTCGTGGATACGTGCTACGACGTCGTCAGCAATCCTATTCACGTCAAGCGGACCGTCGTACTGACTGCCCTGCAGTGGTCGGTGGCCGTCATCTTGAGTGGTGTATGCGCTCTCGCCATCGTCACCATAGGCGGTGAGCACGTGATCGAAGACAAGCTGCACCTTTGAGATGAAGATATCGAGGGTGTAGGGCGTCTCCGGCAGGCCCTGGTCCAGGACGCGTCGGATTGTGCTGTCGACGTCGTTCTTGACGTCGACCTTGCGACGCCAGTCCTGGACGAGCTTGTCGTGGAGGTGCTCCAAAAGCTTCTTGGCGCTCGCCTTGACCGCCTCCCGCTCGTCGGCGGTCAGCACCGGGTCGGGCTGTGTCAACAGGTCGAAGATCGCGAGCTCCTCTTCAGTCAGACCCTCGCGTGCCGAGCGTTCCTCTTCCTCGGTCAGGGTCTGGGACAGCTCGATGAGGCGTCGCAGGTACTCGTCGATGTTCACGCTGCCGGCGTTGTAGTCGTCGATGAGCTGCTCGATCCGCTCGACGAGTTCGTACCGAGTCGGGTTGCGGGTGGCCGACCTGATGGCCTGCTGCCGTAGGAGCTGTGCCATCCGGTCGGTCTCGGCTCGTTCCCGCCCGGCGATCTTGGCTGCCAAACCCTCGAAGTCGATCTGCGACAGGTCGATCAGCGGGTCAGGCTTGGTCCCCTCTGCAGCTGCTCGGATGACGTACTCCTCGGCACCCACCGACCGGTCGAGCAACGCGTCGACCGCATCCGTGACCGACCCGAGGTCGGCTTCGGGCGGGCGCGTGACTTCCGCGATGCGCTCGGCGATTACTCGGATCGCAGCGACGTTGCGCTGCTGGGCGGCCGCGGTCGGGTCCGGCAGGAGGGCCTTGAAGAGCTTGCGAACCTGACGGGCTTGCTGCTGAAACTCGGTCCGGGTCTCTTCGTCGACCAGCAGCGCCTCGACGGCGGCGTCCCGCTTGGCGACGTGGTCGAACCCCTCGGCATCGCGCATCGCGGCAAGGTCCACGCCGACACCGGAGCAGAACGTGAACAGGCCTGCCACGGCGGCGTCGAGCTCTCCTGCTAGTGCGTCGATAATCTCGATGGGCGACTCGTCAGCGTTCGCGGCACCGTAGATCGCCAGGGCCTTCTCCAGGTTCCGGAAGACACCGACGTAGTCGACGATCAGGCCGTTGTCCTTCTCGGGAAAGACCCTGTTGGCGCGGGCGATCGTCTGCATCAGCGTGTGGTTGCGCATCGGCCGGTCAAGGTAGACCGTCGAGACGCTGGGCGCGTCGAAGCCGGTCATCCACATCGCACAGACGAACACCAGCCGGAGTGGGTCCTTGGCGTCCTTGAACTTCTCAGCCAGATCCTCGCGGTTCATCCGCTCGCGGTGCGGTCGGATGTCGAGGCCGAGGTCGTCGAGCATCTTCAGTTCGTTCTGGCTCTGCGAGACCACGACCGCCATGTCGGTGGTCTCCATCAGCTCGATCCGCGAGGCCAACCACGGCCGCTCCAGCTCGGGCAAAGCATCGTGTTCAGCCCGTAGTTCGTCCAGGTGGTTGGCCCAAGCTTCCTGCACGAGGTTGTACATCCGCACGGCTGCGGCCTTGTCGAGTCCGACGTACATCGCCTTGCCGGTGAAGCCACGCCCGACGAAGTGCGTGACAAGGTCCTTGGCGATGGTATTCAGCCGCTCAGGGCGCGTCAGGACCGTGTATTGCGTGCCGAAAGCCCGGGCGAGCTGGCCCTCGGCGTCCTCGTCGAGCTCAGCTTCCTCGAGCAGGTCGTTAAGGTCGTCGGAGAAGTTCTCGTTGACCAACTGGAGCTCAGGGATGCGGTTCTCGTAGTAGAGCGGCACGGTCGCGCCGTCCTCGATAGCGTCGCGGAAGTTGTAGACGCTGACGTAGTCACCGAACTGCTCGCGTGTGGCCTGCTCCTCGCCTGCGATCAGCGGGGTGCCGGTGAAGCCCATCATCGAGGCGTTCGGCAGTGCGGTGCGCATGTTGAGGGCGAGGGTGTCGTACTGGCTGCGGTGGGCCTCGTCGGTGATGACGACGACATCGGACCGGGTGGAGAGGACCGGCATCTGCCGTTCCCCCAGCGCTATGGAAGGTTGGAACTTCTGGATCAGCGTGAACACATAGCGGTGATCAGCATCCAGCAGGTCACGCAGGTGCGCGACAGACCGTGCATGCACACGAGCCTCGGGCGCGATCGCCCCAGCATCTGCGAACTCGCCGTGCAGTTGGGTGTCGAGTTCGGTGCGGTCGGTGACCATGACGAAGGTCCACTTACCGGGCACTTGTCGCAGCACCTTCTGCGTGAACCACAACATCGACAGCGACTTGCCCGAGCCCTGCGTGTGCCAGAAGACACCCAGGCGCTTGTCCTGCTCGGCCCGCGCCCGGTGCAGGTTCTCGATCGCTGCGTTCACGCCGAGGTACTGGTGCGACCGCGCCAGGACCTTGATCAGCCCGCCGGGGCGTTCCATGTACGCGACGAAATTCTCCAGGAGGTCCAGCAGCACTGCCGGGTCGCAGGTGCCCCGCAGGGCCGTCTCCAGAGCGACCGCGCCGCGGGTGCCGTGGGCGTCGATGACCTTCCAGTCGTTGAAGAACTCCCACGGCGCGTACGTCGACCCGACTTTCGCGTGACTGCCGTTGGACAGCAGCACGAGGCAGTTCGGGACGAATAGTTGCGGGATTGTGTCGCGGTAGTCGGTCAGGTTGTTGTCGTACGCCGACTTGACCGACTCGTTGGGCTCCTTGAACTCCATCAGCACCAACGGCACACCGTTAACGAACAGTGCTAGATCCAGTCGACGACTATGCAGGTTGCCCTTGACCCACATCTGCTGCACGGCCAGCAGGTCATTGTTCAAGGGTGCGCCCAGGTCGAGGTAGCGCAGGGTCTCGACCTGCTTCTCACCGTCCTCGTCGGTCCACTCCGCCCCGTAGCCGTCACACAGCAAGTCGTGGACCTCGCGGTTGGCGCGTACCCGGTCCATAGCTGAACGGTCCTTCGTGAGCACCTCGATGGCCTCGTCGATCGACGTGGCAGGCACAGCCTCGGGGTTGAGCCGGCGCATGGCTCCGCGCAGTCGGTGCGTGAGCACCACGTCGCGCTGGGAATCACGCCCGAGGGTTCCCTGGGCCCCTAGCGCCTCTTGGAAGGCGTCCACGGGGGTCCAGCCCAGCGTTGCCAGAAGCTCGATACTCGGCTTCTCCACATACCAGTACTCCGGACCCGTAGGAGTCATCAGGCCACCTGCTCTGCGATCAGTGCATCCAGGTCGAGCGTGGAGACGTCGATCTGACCAGTAACGAGCTTCGGCAACAGGAGGTCACGGAGTTTGGTTAAGGCTGAGCACTCAACACGTAGGTTCCAGCTCAGCTCATGCATGGGGGACACCTTCTCGGCGAAAGCGGCGTCCACCGCGACGTCGGGAACGATGACCAGCGCCACTTCGAAATCCTTCGCCCGAACCGCGGGGTAAGCCGACCCAGTTGCCCTTCCGACGAGCCAGTCTGAGAACGCTGTCGTTGAGGTTGTCTCGAACAGGAAGGCGGGCGACACCCCCGAAGGCGTCAGGACAGCCAAGCCCGTCGAGGCGATCCAATCGTCCCCAGGTGTCACGACAAGCGCATGTGCCCTGCGGTTGGGCCGCACCGTTGCCCAGACAGTGTCGCCGGGGCCGACCACACGTCTCGCTCGCCCCGGGGCCTGCGAACCAGCGATGGAGTCCAGTTCGCCGATGTAACGCTCCGAGAGTGCCGTGATATCGAGGTACTTGAACGTTTCGTCGGCGCCAGGCTTCCGCGAGGAACGGTTCACCGTCGCGATGGTCGTGAGGGCCTGTACATTCCACCCCTCAGGAATCGGGCCGAGGTCGGAGTCGACCATGGGCACGTCTCCGTGGCCGGGGTAGCGGAACTTCACGAACCACTCGCGGTAGATGGCCCGCGCCATCTCCTCCAGCACCTCGACCCGCCGCCGGTTGTTCTCAATCAGGTCGTCGATGGAACGAAGGATCTCACCAATGCCTCGCTGGGTCGCCAGATCTGGGACGGCCAGTTTGAAGGGCCTGATCAGTTGCTGACTGAGGTTCTGCTGAGCCGCACCATGCGCCTTCCCGATTAGGTTCACGCGGGCACCAGCCAGTGCGTAGTACAGGAATCGCGAGTCCGTCACTTCGGGGTCCGTCACCATCGCACAGATTGCCTGGTTGACGGTCGCTTCAACGCCGAGCCAGCCCAGCTGTCCGACGTTTGCCCCATACATGGCCAACAGGACTGTGTTGGGCGGAAGCAGTTTCGCGGACGAACCCTTCAGGCCAGCTTCGGAGATGTGCTCCTCCGTCACGGCGATCTTTGCCTCAACGAGCTCCTGCGACTTGACCCAGGGGATGCCGTCGTCGGCGTAGAAGTCGGCCCGTTTACGGCTAGGCGTACCACCACTGGTTACCCGAACACACAGATCCTCGACCGCCAACTCACGCCACTCGCTCATGCGTCGAGGATCCCTTGAACAGCGGCGTCGACCTTCGAGCGCAGCACATCGGCCCCGTCGCTCAGTTGCGTGAATTCCTCATACATTCGTTCCAAATCACCAACGAAGTCGACGTCATTTTCGTCGACGGCAGCCGTGCCGGTATATCTGCCGGGGTTGAGGCTCCAGCCTTGCGCCTCGATCTCGGCGCGGGTGGCGACCTTGCACAGTCCGCCGACGTCGACGTACTTCCCGTCAGGGAAGTTCTCCGTCAGCAGCGCCCCGCTCCCCTCGCTGGTCTCGACGTCCTCGCCGCGGTAGAGCCGCACGATGTTGGCCAGGAACTCGATCTGGTCCGACAGGAAGTCGCGATGGGCGCGGTCGATCTGGCGGAAGATGTGCCGGGCGTCCAGGAACAGCACGGTGTCCTCACGCGGCGTTCCAAGCTTGGCCTTGTCGAGGAACCACAGCGTCACCGGGAGGGTGACGGTGTAGAAGAAGTTGGAGCTGATCGCGACCATCACGTCGACGGTGCCGGACTCGACTAGCTGCTTGCGGATCTCCTTCTCCGAGTGGCCAGCGTCGCCGGCGGAGTTGGCCATGACGAAGCCAGCACGGCCCTTCGGGGACAGTGCCGCGTAGAACTGCTGGATCCACACGAAGTTGCCGTTGTCGGCCTTTGGCAGGCCGAAGGGGAACCGCTTGTCGCCGGCCAGCTGCTCCTTCTTGATCTTATCGACGTTGAAGGGCGGGTTGGCCATCACGTAGTCGAAGGCGCCGACTGCGTCGTGGGGGTCCTCGTAGTAGCTGTTGGCCTGGCGGATGTCGCCGGAGAGCCCGTGCAGAGCCAGGTTCATCTTGGCCAGCGGGACGGTGTCCTCTGTCTTCTCCGCGCCGAACACGGACAGCTTGCGGCTGGCGGATTCGTGGTGGCGCTCGACGAACTTTGCGCACTGGACGAACATGCCGCCCGACCCGCAGGCTGGGTCGAAGACGCGCCCTTGGAAGGGCTCGAGGATCTCGACGATGAGCCGGACGATGGAGTACGGCGTGAAGTACTCACCACCGCCCTTGCCTTCCTGGGCGGCGAAGTTGGACAGGAAGTCTTCGTAGATGAAGCCGAAGGCGTCGCCTTCGAGCTGGGTGGGCAGCGGTGCGAAGAGACGCAGCAGCTCGATCAGGGTCGAACGCTCGAGCTTCTGGTAACCGCGCGGCAGG
This sequence comes from Ornithinimicrobium murale, assembly GCF_003352835.1. Lineage (GTDB taxonomy): Bacteria > Actinomycetota > Actinomycetes > Actinomycetales > Dermatophilaceae > Ornithinicoccus > Ornithinicoccus muralis. The sequence goes on from NZ_QLVD01000001.1 coordinate 6,189, forward strand.
ATGTCCTTCAGCTCGGGATTAGCTGCCTCGATGGCCTTGATCGCCTCGTCGGTGGCCTTGCCGACGTCTTCGCCCTCGGGAAGGTCGACCAGGCTCGACAGGCGCGACTTGTCGGGGACATATAGCACCGACTTGGCCTTGTAGTCGGCGATCGTCGCTGGGTTGCGGGCACTGGCTTTGGCTTCGATCTCACCTTGGACGGCTTCGAATCGGTTCTCGGCGTAGGCGAGGAACACCAGTCCCAGGACGGGGTCGCGATACTGGACGGGAGTGAGCTTCGAGTTGGCGCGCAGCTCATCGGCGGCGGCCCAAAGGGTGGCTCGTACCTTGGCGAGATCAGTGGTCTTCACGGTGACAGGCTATCGACGGGTCACGACACAGCGATCGGGAGGGACTACGCCGCAGCCTCGTAAGACCCGCGACTGCCTCGGGTGGACACCGAACGCCACCGGTCGGACCGCTCTGGTGAGACCACCAGAGGAGTACGTCGGGGGAGAGAGAACCACCCACCGTCAGGTGGCCAGGGCGTCCCTGTGGGCTGGCAAGCGACAGGCTGGGCCCGCTGGCAGATCGGATACCGCCTCCGCTCGTCACGCCGCTGGCCTGGACCAACGAATCCCGGTCTCACGTGCGTCTCGCACAGGGTCTGGCGTCGTCACATGTCGCGTGCGGTAGCTTCGGTCAAGGAGGGGCCGCTCTGGAGCTTGCCTCTTCTCGGCGACAAAGTCTGGCCCGACAGGATCCGAGTGGTATCGCGCGACCTCCTCGTCCGTCACGACCGACACGCCTGCTTGTGCGTCCCCTGCTCGTGCACGACTTCGGAGATGAGCAACCTGATCTGGTCGCGGAGTCCATCCGCCACTGCTCGCCAACGTGAACTGCTAGGCAGGGTAGAAGCTGCCGCCGGAGAGCTCAGGCGTGCCGAGTCTCAGATTCAGCGTGCTCGAGATCCGCGACCAGGCCGTTGGTACCGCGGTCCGAGCAGGGGTCCCCGGTCGCCAGGTCGCGGCTGCTGCTGAGGTCGGCCCGGACCTGCTCAGCCGGATCACCTGCACCGTCCGAGGTCGAGCAAGCCCATCGTTGGGCACGCACTTGACGGGTTACGTCAGCGAGACCCGTCCCCTCAGTCCATCCTGATCCGTGGGGCACCGGGTCTACGAAGTTGAACCTCGGCTTCAGCCAAGGCACGACGCACGGCCGTCTGGGTTCGGTCCGTCAGCGCGGCTACTTCTCGCAGCGACCGACCAGCCTGGTATTCCGCAGCCACGAACTGGAGGAACACTTGCCGCTGGGCACGCGTCTGGCGCACTGTGCCGGTCCCGCGGAACTGCGGAAGCGGCTGCGGGTAGCCACGCCCGGGATAGGCCATAGCAGGAGGCTACGGACCAACGGCCGCCAACCACCAGATCGTTTGCCGAGTCCTGACTGAGTCTTGGCCCGTGCCTTGTCCCCGTTGAGCCACCACTGCTACCTCTCCTCGACAGCCACCGAAGCGGCGGGACCCCGACAACTGGAGGCCTAGAAAATTTCAACCCAGCTGTGCCTCCGGACGTCGACCCTGTGGCTTATGGAGGTATGTGTTGCAGAGTGATCGGCGTCGTGACGGTGGTGGCAGGGGCTGTCGCAGCCCGATTATCGAGGCGCCGGACGGAGTCCCGGATCTCAGTTCGCCTCCTGCCTCGGTGTCCAGTCATGGCCATCAGATGCGGGCCGGGATCGTGCATGTTACCGACGGAGACACCGTAGTGGTCCACTCCCTCGATGGCCGCGACCTTGGGCGGGTCCGTGTCCTCGGCGCCAAAGCACCGGAGACCGGCCGTCCGGGGTGTCACGCCGAGGAGGCGACGGCCACGCGGGCCGAGCTCCTCGAGGACCAACCGGTGACTCTCACGGTCGAGTGATCACCCCCTGGGAGGATGCATGATCTGCACCCCGTGCCAAGTGCCGCACCGACCCGAGGACTGCGTCGACGAGCAGGCCAAGTCCCCCGCGGATGTTCCCGTACCGGCATTGCGTCTGCCAACACAAACCGATCCCACCAACTATCGAAGTTGCCGGCGTGGACCACCAGGAGCAACCGGGCGAACAGAACGACGGGAGAGGCCATGCCGCACGCTGACCGTGTGCGAGGTCGCCACCCTTCGAGCAGCTGATTACGCCCCGATTTCACTCTCCTAACACCCAGTCAGTGCATTGACGGGGGTCGGCACGTTCAGCTCGAGACGTCGCCGGACCCCGTCGATTGACCGCGATTTCTTGACGCTCCCCAGGTGCGACGAGGACCAGGACGAAGCGAGAAGCACCGACGCCGCCCGACCCGTTCATCCACAGGGCCGAGGGCAGGCGGTGCTCCCTTCCACAGATTCGGCAGGACGCCCCCCGCTCCCGGCCCCCATTCCCAAGACTGAGAAGTGCAAGACCACACCAACCCGAACACCCCAGGAAGGGGACACGACATGTCACACGAAGTCGAGACCCACGAGGGACAGGCCGCAGCGATCTTCGCCCGTAAGAGCGCCTGGCACCAGTTGGGCACCACCGTGCGCGGCGTTGCCTTCACCGCCGAGGAGGCCATGCACCTGGGCCGCCTCGGCGGGTGGAACGTCCGCAAGGCCCCCCTGACCGCTAGCGAGGTCACAGAGGAGGGCGTGACCACGATCGAGGTCCCGGACAAGTTCGCCACCATCCGCACCAACCCCTGGACCAACCAGCCCGAGGCGCTGGGCGTCGTCGGTGCTGGCTACCACCCGCTGCAGAACGAGGAGCACGCCGAGTTCCTGAACCTGCTGGCCGACGAGGGCGGCGCGATCTTCGACACCGCCGGATCATTGCGGAGTGGCCGTCAGGTCTTCGTCACCATGGCCCTGCCCAAGTCGATCCACGTCGGCGGAGTGGACCGGATAGACCTGAACATCGCCGCCCTGAACAGTCACGACGGAACGAGCGCGTTCCGGCTGCTACTCACCCCGGTTCGCGTGGTCTGCGCCAACACCCAGCGGGCCGCGCTGCGCCACAACGCCGGGAGCGTGTCGATCCGGCACACCGCCAACGCCAAGGCCGCCGTGCAGCAGGCCCGCGAGGCCCTGGGGTTGACGTTCGACTACGCAGCCGAGTTCGAGGCCGAGGCAGAGAAGTTGATCAACATCACGATGACCGAAGCCGCCTTCGTGGACCTCACGCGGAGCGTGTTCGGCACCACCGCTCAGGACGCCACCGGCCGCACCAAGCGCACCGCCGCCGAACGTGACAACGCGCTGATGAGCCTGTGGGCCGACGCCGACACCCACGCCCGGGTGCGCGGCACAGCGTGGGCGGGCTATCAGTCGGTCGTGGAGTACATCGACCATTACGCCCCCGTCCGCACCAAGGAGGACCGCGCAACGGCCCGCGCTCGGCGGCTGCTGACCTCCGAGGAGCCCAACCGGGCCAAGGAGGCCGCCTGGCGCTCAGCGGTGGCCACCATCTGACCCACCCCCAGAACTGCAGGCCGGCCCGTGACCCCTTCCCACGGGCCGGCCTGCACACGTTTTCAGAAAGGACACCCCGCCGTGCAGATTGTCGCCCTCGTGAACCGGGACACCGGCCGCGCCGTCAGAGCCGCCGCCGACCGCACCACCTCACCACACTTCGCGGCCGCGCTGCTGGCTCGCCGCCTGGCCACGTTGCACTACCGCCTGCAGCTGCTCGCCGAAAACCGCCCCCAACCATGGGCCGAACTAGTCGAGCACCTGGCCGTCCCCGCCGAGGTCCCCGCCGTCGCTGCCGAGGTCAACCGCCGCGCCGCCGTGCTGCTGTCCCGCCGCCTCTATGCCGACCAGACCCGCGCAGGACGTCACCACAACGGGCATCTGCTCCCCGTAGCGGTCCCGCAGCCGCGCTAGGTCGACCGCCACCAGCCCAGGATCAACCCGCGCCAGGTCGCGCAACTCACGCGCCCGCCGCCGCGCCCCTCGCGGGTCGCCCAACGGGGACCCGATCAGATCACGCCGGATCAGGAACTCACGCCGGTTCGCCTCAAATGAGGAGGCCACCACGTGATCAGGGTGGACCCGCTGACACAGCGGGTTGTCACACCGATGACCAAGCACCCGCACCGAATCCAGAACCGCCGCCCCGTACACCAGGCCGAAGCCGAACCGGTGCGCGATCACCACCCGCCCCTGGCTGTAGTAAAGCGCCCGTGCCCGCGCCCGCTGATCGCCCCCGTCCACCACGCGCAGCCAGAACCCGGCACCGCCACAATCTTTGACAGGTAGCGGCCAAGCGCCCCAGCATCGGCCAGGGCCACCCCGAGAGCGTCGAGCCCCGCACCGTCCAACCGGCCAGCCACCTTCACCCCTCCAGGGTCCCACCGCCCCCGGTTTCACCCTGATTGGTTTCAGCCGCGCCGCCGTCGTCCCCGCTGCTGTCATCCCCGCACGACAGGCCCCGCAACCGGCCAGCCTCCCGCACGCTCAACCCTTCCCCACACCAGGTCACCGCCTCCCGCAACGTCACCCCCTCATCCTCGGTCAACTCCCGCAGCGCCTCCCCCGCCGCCCGCTCATGCGCTAGCACCGCCTGATCCCGCTCAGCTAGCGCCACCACGACCGCCACCCCCAGATCACTCCACCGCCTCTCCCGCGCCCGCCGATCACTCAACGCCTGAGCCTGCGCCTCCCGCACTCGACGCCGCGCCAACTGCCGCACCCTCTGATTAGCCACGCTCAACACCTTCCAACTCGACACCATCTCACCCCCTAAAGCCCCAGTAAGCACCGACACAGACTCACCATCCCCACCTCACGATCCACAGGACCCCAACAGGCCCCGTCCCCATCCACAGAACCGAACAGACCCATTGCTCACCTTCACCGCCAACGTCCCCACCACGCAACACCAGCACCCAAGTCCGACACACCTCTTGCATCCACGGTCAAACCGTGACCAGTCCCGTCTGGCGGGACTGGTCATGATGGGTGTTTTCGCCGCGGGTTCGGCGTCGAAAGGTGAGTCTCTGAGGGGCGGTTTTGGGGCTTTAGGGAGGTGTGGCGATGACGATTCACAAGTTGACCGCGGGGTCAGGGTATGACTACCTCACCCGGCAGGTCGCGCGTCAAGACGCCACCGAGACCGGGCACGCCGGGCTGACGAGCTACTACACCGCCAAGGGCGAGTCCCCGGGGGTGTGGGTCGGCTCGGGCATGGTCGGCATCGAGGGTCTCGCGGCCGGTGATGAGGTCACCGCCGAGCAGATGGCCAGGTTGTTCGGCACCGGTGAGCACCCCTTGGGGGAGCAGGTCGGCGGCCCGCTGGGGGCACGCTTTCGGGTCTACACCGGGCGGGATGACCTCTCACCGTTCCGGATCCAGGTCGCCCGCCGTTTCGAGAAGCACAACCGGTCCCTGGGGCTGCCGGCGGATCATCCGATCGAGGTGCAGGAGCGGGCCCGTATCCGCACCGAAGTCGCCGCCGCGATGTTCGTCACGGAGCATCGCCGGGCACCGCTGAGCGAGAGGGAACTGGCAGGGTTCATCGCACGTCAGTCCCGCCCGAAGACCACGGCTGTCGCCGGCTATGACCTGACTTTCTCCCCCGTGAAATCGGTATCGACACTGTGGGCGGTCGCGGACTTGTCCACCGCTGCACAGATCGAACGGGCTCACCAGAACGCGGTCCGGGAAGCGCTGTCCTTCCTTGAGCAACACGCCCTGTTCACCCGCACCGGGAAGAACGGGGTGCAGCAGGTGGACGTGCGCGGCCTGGTCGCCACGGCGTTCACGCATCGCGACTCGCGGGCCGGCGACCCCGACCTGCACACCCACGTCGCGGTGGCGAACAAGGTGCAGACCCTGGACGGCAACTGGCTCTCCATCGACGGTCGGTTGCTGTTCAAGGCCACCGTCACTGCGTCGGAGACGTACAACACCGCGTTGGAGAAGCAGCTGCGGCCACTGGGCATCGCCTTTGAGGAACGCCAGGGCACGGACACCCAGAAGCGCTCGGTCCGGGAGGTCGTGGGGGTCGACCCCGCGCTGAACGAACGGTGGTCCTCGAGGCGGGCCAGCATCGAGGCCAGGCGCAGCATTCTGGCCCAGGAGTTTCAGGGAAGGCACGGCCGCCCGCCGACCCCGATCGAGTCGATCCAGCTCGCCCAGCAGGCCACGCTGGAGACCCGTGAGGCCAAGCACGAGCCGCGGAGTCTGGCGCAGCAGCGCGCGACCTGGCACGCCGAGGCGGTGCAGGTGCTGGGCGGTCCCGAGGCGATCCGGGCGATGGTCAACCAGGCCCGCCGCGGCGCGGTCACCGAGGGCCGCGGGCAGGCGGTGACCGACGCCTGGGTGCGGGAGACAGCGAGGCGGATCGTGAGCACGGTCGAGTCCTCCCGCTCGACCTGGCAGGTCTGGCACGTGCGGGCCGAAGCACAGCGACGAGTGCGCCGGATGGACGTATCCCACGAGCAGGTCGAGACCCTGGTGGACCGGCTCAGCACGCAGGCCTTGCGGCTGAGTCAGCAGCTGCAGGAGCGGAAAGACCCCTTAGTGGAACCCGCACCGCTACGGCGCAGCGACGGCAGCAGCGTCTACCAGGTGGCCGGGTCGGACCTGTTCACCTCCCACACCGTCGTCGCCGCCGAACAACGCCTCGTGGCGACCGCTGGCCGCACCGACGCCCGCCGTGCCAGCCCCGAGGCCGTCGAAGTTGCGCTCCTGGAATCGGTCGCTAACGGCGTCACCCTCAACGCTGGCCAGGCCGAGCTGGTGCGTGAGATGGCAACCTCCGGTGCACGACTCCAACTGGCGATCGCGCCCGCCGGCGCGGGCAAGACCACGGCAATGAGGTCGCTGACCAAGGCGTGGGAGGAGTCCGGCGGAACGGTCCTGGGCCTGGCCCCGTCGGCGGCCGCGGCCGCGGCGCTGCGCGACCAGGCACAGACCCACACAGACACCCTCGCCAAGTTGGTCTGGACACTGCAGCGCGACCAGGACGGGCTGCCGCAGTGGGCACACTCCATCGGCCCGGACACCCTGGTCCTGATCGACGAGGCGGGGATGGCCGACACCCTCTCCCTGGACACGGCGGTCGATTTCATCACCACCCGGGGCGGTGCGGTCCGGCTCATCGGGGACGACCAGCAGCTCGCCGCGATCGGCGCCGGCGGTGTACTGCGCGATATCCGCGCCACGCACGGCGCCCTGCACCTGACCGAGCTGATGCGGTTCGAGGGTATAGCCGAGGGAGCGGCGTCCCTGGCGTTGCGCGACGGGAAGCCAGAAGCCCTCGGGTTCTACCTGGACGCCCAGCGGGTGCATGTCGGGGACATGGCCACCATGACCGAAGAAGTGTTCCAGTCCTGGCAGGCCGACCGCGGGCAAGGTCGGGACGCGATCATGCTCGCTCCGACCCGTGAGCTCGTCGCCGAACTGAACCAGAAGGCTCGGGCACACCGGATGGAGGGCACCAACGACCCCTGCCCGGCCCGCATCCTCTCCGACGGCAACGAAGCCTCGGTCGGTGACGTGATCATCACCCGCACCAACGACCGGCGCCTGACCATGACCGCAACCGACTTCGTGAAGAACGGCGACCGGTGGACGATCGTGGATCTCCCCGCAGACGGGTCCCTGCAGGTCCAGCACACCCGCGCCGGCCGCACGGTCAACCTCCCGCCCGCCTACGTGCAGGATTCCACCGAACTGGGCTACGCCACCACCGTTCACGCAGCCCAAGGGGTGTCGGTGGACACCACCCACGCCCTGGCCACCGGCGCGGAGTCCCGCCAGCAGCTATACACGATGATGACCCGCGGTGCTCACGCCAACCACCTCTACCTCGAGGTCGTCGGCGACGGCGACGAACACAACCTGGTCAAGCCAGGCACGGTCCACCCGCGAACCGCCACCGACCTCCTCGAGCAGATCCTGGCCCGCGACGAGTCCCCGGTCTCGGCCACCACGATGCGCCGCACACTGTCCGACCCGGCGCACCTGCTGGGTCAGTCCACCGACCGGTACCTTGACGCGCTCTACATGGCGGCGGCCGACCGGCTCGGCCAGGAAGGCCTCACCCGGCTGGACGAGGCTGCCGACGCGATGGTCCCCGACCTCACCAAAGCCGCGGCCTGGCCGACACTGCGAGCCCACCTCACCCTGCTGGCCGCGCACGATATCGACCCGGCCGCGGCGTTGGGGGCGGCCGTGGCATCCCGCGAGCTGGACAGTGCCAGCGACCCGGCTGCCGTCCTGGGATGGCGCCTGGACGATTCCGGGCTCCGCAACGCCGGGGCCGGCCCCCTGCCGTGGGTGCCCGCCGTCCCCCAGCCCCTGGCCGAGCACCCCACCTGGGGTGACTACCTCACCCGCCGCGCCGGCCTCGTGACCAACCTGGCCAGTGAGGTCACCGACCAGGCCGTCTCCTCCGCGCTGCCTGACTGGGCCACGCAGGGCCACGCCCGCCCCAGCGACGAGGTCCTCGGCAAGGTCGCGGTCTGGCGGGCCGCTATGAGCGTCGACCCCGCGGACCTGCGCCCCACCGGGCCGCCCCAGATGGACAAGGCCCCCACCCTCTACCAGCGCGAGTTGACCCAGCAGCTGGCCGGTCATCGCACCCCGGCCCTGGACGAGTGGGGGGACCTGATCGGGCGGATCTCCCCGCAGGCCCGCGCCGACCAGTTCGCTCCTGTCCTGGCCGAGCGACTGGCCGCGGTCTCGCGCGCCGGGCTGAATGCCGCCGGTCTGGTCAGTTCGGCCGCGCACACTGGTCCGTTGCCCGATGACCACGCCGCCTCCGCCCTGTGGTGGCGGGTGGCCGAGCACCTCTCCCCGGCCGTCACCGCGCAGGTCGACGAACCACACCCCCTCACCACCACCTGGGTGCCTGTCCTGGGCGATCAGTTGGGCACCTCACGGGTGCAGGCCATGCAGGACAGTCCCTGGTGGCCGGTCCTGGTGACCAGCGTGGACCACGCGCTGCAACGCGGCTGGGATCTTTCGGACCTGGCCACGACTGCCCCCGAACCTGGCACCGACGTCGACGACGCCCAGGCGATGGTCTGGCGGATCACGATGCTCACCGAACCGCCGACCAGCCACGAGCCCGACCCGCAGACCGCTCCCCCAGAGGACGACCTGCCCGGCGACCTCGATGCCCCCTCGAATGTCGCCAGCGATGCGGAGTGGGCCGCCTACCTGGTCAGCCTCAGCGACGGCCCGGTCCCGGCCGAGGTGACCGACACCTCCCCCGCGCCACTCGACGAGGGCGAGGTGGAGCGCGGCCTGGTCCTGGCCGCCCTGGTCCGGGAGACGATGGACCCGCTCGAACTCAGTGACGCCGAGCTCGGTCAGATCTTCGAGCGTGAGGCGGCCGCCCGTGAGTCCGCCGTCCCCTTGGAGCGTCTCGCCCACGTCAACGCAATGGCACTAGCCTTCTACGAGGGCCGGTTCGCTACCGGGGGGTGGGCCCGCGACTACCTCACGGACCGGTTCGGGCAGGACGTGGCCGGGCACGCACACGTCCGTCCCGGGTATGCCCCCGCGGGCTGGACCCATCTGGTCGACCACCTGCGCGCCCGTGGTGTGACTACCCTCGAGCTCACCGAGTCTGGTCTGGCCTCGACAACTCGCGATGGGCGGCTGATCGACCGCTTCCGCGACCGTGCACTCTTCCCGATCCAGGACTCGCGCGGGCAGGTCCTCGGATTTATCGGACGCCGCAACCCAGCGCACACCGACGACACCCCGCACGCCGGCCCAAAGTACCTCAACACCCCCGGCACCCCACTATTCGCCAAATGCGACCAGCTGTACGGCCTTGTCCCCGACCTCCTGGCCGCCGGTGCAACACCAGTGCTCGTCGAGGGACCGATGGACGCGCACGCTGTCACTCTCGCCGGTGCGGGCAAGTACGTCGGCGTCGCACCACTGGGCACGGCCCTGACCCAGACACAGGCCCGCCAGTTGGCCACCTTCTCAGACACCCCGTTGGTCGCCACCGACGCCGACCTGGCAGGGCGACTGGCCGCAGAACGTGACCACTGGCTCCTGTCCCAACACAACCTCACCCCCCGTGTACCAACCCTGCCGGCCGGGTCCGACCCTGCAGACCTGTTGGAATACCGCGGTCCTGAGAGGCTGCGCGAGGCCATGGGCAACACCAAGCCGCTCACGCAGATACTGATAGATAAGTGCCTCACCAACTTGACCGCTGACCAGGCGCTCCCCGCGGCGGCAACGGTGTTGGCCACGCACTCCCCCACAGAGTGGGAATCCGGCATAGACACCATCGCCAAGAGCCTCGGCATCACCCAGGATGAAAGCCGCCGGGCGCTCCTTCGCGCCGTGCAGTCCTGGCACGAGGACCCCAGGAGAGTAGTGACCGCCCAGCTCGAGGGAGTCAGCAGCCTAAAGGAACGGCTGGAGCGCCAGGACGAGGCCAGGCCGACTGCTGGGGTCGACACCCCTGCGGCCACCAGTCGTCGCCCACAGCACTACAAGAAAGCCACTTCCGGCGACGACTCCCGCACCAAGCAGCCGTCCAGCGAACCTCAAACACCCGAGACCCGCTGGGCGCCTCTCGCCACGCAGATCGACACCCGACTGCCCCTACAGACAGACTGGCCTGCCCTGGCCCGCGTTATGCAGCAGCTGCACCAGGAAGGGCATGACGTCGCCGCACTCCTATGGGAGTCCGTGGCCCAGGAGCCCCTGACGGACCGCCCCGCCCATGACCTACGCTCCCGACTGATGACCGTGCTCCCCGATGACCACGGCAGCGTCTCCACACCCACCACCGAGGTGCCCCTCGGCCGGCAGTACGAACGCAAGAACAGCACCACAACGACAAACCAGCGACGCGACCACACAGGTCCCTCCCGGTAGGGCACAACCACACGCACGAGTGGTCGACGCAGACTGGGCAGGTGGAACGGGCCGAGTCGGAACTGGATCGTGATTGCTGCGGCAGTTGCCTTGAGGAGCAAGCCGTCGAGGGCGGGCGTTCTCACAGTCGATCACCACGGCGGCCCGGGCGCTGGCATGCTGTAGTGCATGGCGTACCCCGGCCGAGCGTCTTACCCAGGCCCGTTACCAGAGTTCGTCGGCTCAGCCACAATAAGGCAGACGCCGGAGCAACGCGCGAGGTTGATCGAATTTGTGTCCAGGGAGTACCAAGCCGGGCGATCGCTGCGTGAACTAGCAGGGTTGACGGATCGCACGCAGACCGCGGTGCGCAGAGCGCTGGCACGGGCGCAGGTTCAGACCCGCGGTCCAGGGGCGCCGCCATTGAGGAAGAACTGAACCGGGTACGAGCGCGCGAAGAGCAGGATGCTCAGAATGCCCAGGACCAAGAAGCTTCACCCGGCGTTCCTGCCGCAGCCTTATCCAAGTGAATGGGGCTCTAGAAGGAGGTGGATGAACGCGAGAGTGGACGCCTGTGCAAGTGCGGCCCTGAGCAAGCGCTTTGGGTACTCCACGCCCCGTTTGAACGCATGCCCTGCGAGTTGTGGCTGGGGCTGCCTCCCGCGCCGACCACACACGCGGCCGACGGAAGGGCTTCCTGCACCGGTAGAACTACTGCCCGAAATTGGCGAGCGGTCTCAACCTGTGGGCGGGGCGTTCAGTCCGTCAGCAGCGCACGCCGGTCGCGCTGCCTGCGCAACTCCGTGCGGCCTAGGGCGCGGCGGTGGACTTCGTCGGGACCGTCGGCAAGGCGCAGCGTGCGAATGTCCGCTGCGGCCTTGGCCAAGGTAAAGTCACCGGAGACCCCGGCGGCACCGTGGGCCTGGATGGCCGTGTCGACGATGGACTGCACGGTGGCCGGGGTCGCGACCTTGATCGCCGCAACCTCGGTGGCCGCTGCCTTCACGCCGACGGTATCAATCATCCAGGCGGTCTTCAGGACCAAGAGACGCAGTTGCTCGATCTGGATCCGGGACTGGGCGATCCACTCGCGCACGACGCCGCGGTCGGAGAGGGGCCCACCGAACGGACGCCGCTGATCGGCGCGTTCGCACATGAGCTCCAGGGCGACTTCGGCCACGCCGATAGAGCGCATGCAGTGGTGGATCCGGCCAGGCCCGAGTCTGGCCTGCGCCATGGCGAACCCGGCGCCCTCCTCTCCGAGGAGTGCCTCTCGTGGGACCCAAACGTCCGTCAGGCTGATCTCGGCGTGACCACCGTGCTCGCGATCGTCATAGCCGAACACAGTGAGCGGCCGGACGATCTGCACTCCAGGGGTGTCTCGGGGCACGAGCAGCATGCTGTGCTGTTCGTGCCGTGCTGCCTCGGGGTCACTCCGCCCGAGGAGGATGAAGACGGCGGCATCGGGGTTCATAGCGCCGGTCGCCCACCACTTGCGACCATTGATGAGATACCCGCCGTCCTTGGTCTCGATACGGGTGCTGATGTTGGTCGCATCCGAAGAGGCGACTTCCGGTTCGGTCATCAGGAAGGCCGAACGAATCCGGCCCTCCAGTAGCGGCTTCAGCCACTGCGTCCGCTGGTCCGGGGAGGCGAACAATGAGAGCAGTTCCATGTTCCCGGTGTCGGGTGCCGCACAGTTCATCGCGGCCGGCGCAAGGTGGCCGATGCGGCCGGACATCTCCGCCAGCGGCGCATACTGCAGATTGGTCAGGCCTGCCCCGTCCGCGCCCGGGAGGAAGAGATTCCACAGTCCCCGCTCGCGGGCGATGGTGCGCAGCTCCTGAAGTGCCGCAACCCGGCTCCATGCCCAGTGGTTATCGAGCTGCGCCACGCCGGAGGCGAAGTCCGGAACGCGCGGCGCAACTTCGTCGTCCAGGAACTGGCGGGTCCGGGCGATCAGGTCGTGCGTCAGGTCGTCGTAGGCGAAGTGCATGCCCGAGGTGGCCGGGTGGGAGGCGCTGTTCATCGTATGCTCCTGTCACAGAGGTCGATTGACCAGGTGATCAATGGTTGGACGGCCTCGGCGATGTGCGCGAAGCCCGGCCCTGACGTCATGCCGCGTTGATGGCGGTAGTGGATTCCCTCCAGGATGACCGCTAGCTTGAAGGCGCTGAAGGCGACATAGAAGTCGATATCGGACAGGTCCCGGCCGCTGGACTCCGCATAGTGCTGCAGCCACTGCTCAGGGGTCAGGGATCCCGGCGCCGTGCCGATGTCGATGATGCCAGGGCTGATCTCGGAGAGCTGCTCGTAGACCTGAAATAGGCCCACGTCCATGAGCGGATCGCCTAGCGTCGTCATCTCCCAGTCGAGCACCGCGGCGACCTGGTCCTCATCGTCGACGATGAGGTTGTCCAGGCGGTAGTCACCGTGCACGATCGTCGGTTCCTGAGGCCTGGGTAGGTGGGTGCTCAGCCACTCGATGAGCCTCTCGACCCCGGGCAGCTCGCGCGAGCGTGAGCTTTCCAGCTGTCGGGACCAGCGGCGCACCTGGCGCTCCACGAAGCCGTCCGGGTGACCGAGACCGGCAACCGCGGATCCGGTGATATCGATCCGGTGCAGGTCCAGCAGCGTATCCAGGCACGCATGACTGATCGTCGACGTCCGCTCCGGGCCGATGACCAGCAACTGCTCGCGAGTGCGGTACACCTGACCAGGGACGTAGCCCATGAGGTAGAACGGAGCGCCGATGACGCCCGGATCGTGGCACTCGTGCAGAACGCTGGGGGCGGGGACGGGACTGTCAGCCACGGCCCGCAGCACCCGGGCCTCGCGGCCCATGTCGTGGGCGGTGGCCAGTACATGCCCCAGCGGAGGTCGCCGCAACACCGCCGAGGCAGTGGGGGTGTCCAGTCTGAAGGTCAGGTTGGACTTGCCCCCCGGTAGTGCGGTGGCGGTGAGCTCACCTGTCAGCAGGTGCGGCGCCTGTCGGTCGAGGTGCTCACGCAGCCGGTCCAGATCCAGGCCGGGCAGGTCTCCGGCCGGGGCGGCAGCGGTGTTCATGACCGTCCTTCCGTGCTCGGCACCAGCCGCTGACGGAGGCGGTTCATCGCGCTCAGCCAGCGATCCGTGGTCTCCGCGCGGCGGTAGTAGTCGAGGACCTCAGGGTGGGAGAGGATCAGGAGACGGTCGTCCTGCAGGGCCTCCAAGACGACCTGTGCGACCTGCTCCGGCTCCAGTGGTTGTTCCTCCTCCAGCAGGGAGGCACTCGTGCCGGACTGCTGCAGCATCTGGCTCCGGCTCCGCACTCCTTGTGGGCACACGGCTTGCCCAAGATCGTCGCGAAGGCTCACCATGGCCGGTTCGTCCGGGGCATGCAGGCACAATAGGTCGCCCTTGCTCGCCAGGCGACGGGCCAGCGCCCTCCCGATGCCGTAAACGGCACCAGTGGCCGCTATCCCGACTGCCATGTCAAATCCCACTACTGAGCATCAGGCCCCCGTCGACGACGAGGGTTTGGCCGGTGACCCAGGCAGCATCCGACGAGAGTAGAAAAGCGGCAGGACCAGCGATGTCCGAGGGCTCGGCGATACGGCCCATCGGGTAGTCGCGGACCACGTGCTCCTCTCTACCTTCGAGGAGCGCGCTGGCGAAGCGGGTCTTGACCAGGGCCGGAGCCAGAGCGTTGACCCGGATCCTCGGTGCCAGTTCCACAGCGAGCTCTGTAGTCAGGTGGATAAGCATGGCTTTGGTGGCACCGTAAAAGGCGATGCCTGGAGCAGCCCGGACGCCAGCGACGGAGGCGACGTTCAGGACGGCTGCGTGCGGGGCGCTGAGGCCGTGCTCGACGGCCAGCTTGACCCACGAAATCGCGGAGAGGCAATTCACCTCAACGGTTTTGCGGGCTGCGTCCAGATCCAACTCCATCAGGGGTCCGTAGACAGGGTTGATCCCCACGTTGTTGACCAGCAGGTCCACCGAGCCGAACTGCTCAACAGCTGTCTGGATGACCTGTCGTCTGTGCTCGGGGTCATCGCTTTTGCCAGACACACCGATCGCGACCGAAGGACCTCCAAGGTGGGCGATGGACTCAGCCAGGGTCCCCTCGCCGCGAGCGGTGATCACGACGCGTGCGCCCTCGGCCACTAGACGCTCAGCGATCCCCATGCCGATGCCTCGGCTAGCGCCGGTTATGACGGCGACGGCGTTCTCAAATCGACGCACGGCTACTCCTAATTGTCTGGTGTGAGGTGAAGCTGGTTGTCTGGTGTCAGGTGAAGGTGGCTGCGGACGGGTCGACGACGACATATCAGCCTGAACATCACCCATCTTCGACTGCCACCATCCCGAAGACCCCAGCGCTGGCAAGCCCGCCAGCGTATCCGCCGGCAAACAACCCCCCGGCGTCCGCACCTGCCGAGTACAGACCTGGAATCACGGTTCCAGCTGGGTCAAGCACACGCCCCCCCGGGTCGATCCGAAGCCCTCCTTCGGTGAACGTGATGGCAGGGCGCACCTCCACCGCGTAATAGGGTGGCGCGCCCAGCCGGCTCTTCGCAACTGCGGAGGAATCGGCACCCGCCGGGAGACCCGCCACGCTCTCCGCCGGGTAGCCCCAGACTGCAGCTCCGGCAGCAACGGCGGACAGGTCTTCTCCGGACGTGAGCCGCGCTCCGGCCGTGCTGCACTCGACCACAGGATCATAGGACTCGAGTCCGGGGACAAACGACGCGGCAGCCCGACGTCGGGTCGCATGGTCGAACACCAGCAAAGCTCGACCCTCGGTCTGGCGTGCGACTTGCTGAGCGTTCATGTGATCCCCCAGCGACTCATCAGTGAAACGGCGGCCGTCTGTATTGAGGAGCAACCCTTGATCGCTGCAGAACTGTGCGAACCTAACAAACTGGCGTTCGGTAAACTCGGGAATGCCTGACGCGACCAAGTGTCCGTAGAAAGCGTCCATGCCACGGCTGGTCCCGGCGCCCGCAGAAATTCCAAGAGTGAGCCCGTCGCCCGTGCTCTGTGGTCCGGCTCGGTGAAGCAGACGCGCCGCACTACCCTTAAGATGCCGGTGCAGTAGAGCTCGGTTTCCTTGAAAGCCGCCAGTCGCCAGGACTGTCCGCTCTGCAAGGATGGTGGTGAGGCCACCGGCGTCCCGGACCTGCGCGCCGGTCACCTTCCTTCCCTCCTGCACTAGGCTGCAAACCTGCGTTATCGGCGCCAGTATCCCGTCGTGAGCCGCGACCTTTCGACACACCCGCCGAATGTAGCCGAGCACGTCGAGTCGCCGCCCTCGGCCGTAGAGCACCGGCTGCTCGTCACCGAGTTCCACCCCGGTGTCTGCGAGGCGCGCTATGAGTGCGGGATAGCCCTCTACGAGAACGTGCCCCAGCTCGAGATCACCGAGCGGACACTGGGACGCGAACTCCTCCACGGACCTGACCGTCCATACAAATCCTCCCGAGATCGCGGCTGACCCACCGAACGCAGAGGCTTTGTCAACGACTACCACGCGCTTTCCCGCACGTGTAGCGGCCAAGGCTGCAGTCATCCCGGCCATTCCGCCGCCGATGACGAGCACGTCGGCGGCGTACGTCGCCGTATCACTGGACGTCATCACGCTAGTGGGAAACTTCACGAGGACCTGGCCGAGGGCCAGTCGGGCTTCTTCCGGGCGGCGAAGGCCGCCACGCCCTCCTGCGCGTCGGCTCCCATGTTTCCACGCAGCATGATGTCGGCGTCGAAGGGGAGCTGCGCGACATTCACCACGCGCTTGTAGAGGTGCCTCGTGGCCGGGGAGATTTCGAGAAGGTCAGCGACCAGCTCCTCGACCCGCCTATCAAAATCCTCTGCCTCGCACACCTCGTTGACTAGGCCCATCTCAAGCGCCGAATCGGCGTCGATGCGCTCGGCTGTCAGTAGCAAGCGCTTCGCCGCTGCTATCCCGACACGCGCCGGCAAACGGGCGGGTATGAACGGGTCGGCAAGTCCCACTAGGCCCTCGGGCACACGAAAGACGGCCGACCTGACGGCCACAGATAGGTCCGTACACAGAAGGAGCCCCACACCCCCTGCCTCGCAAGTGCCGTTGATCGCGCCAACGATAGTCTTCGGCGAACTCTCGAGGCTCGTGAAGGCTCGGAGTGAGTTCGTGGCGAAGAGTTGGGTGACCTCAGCTATCCGCTGACGGTCGTTGGCCAAGAACGCATCGTTGATTTGCTTGAGGTCCCCTCCCGTACTAAATGCGCGTCCGGTACCCTTGATCACAATCACGCTCACCCTGGGTGCCGCGTTGGCCTGGATGACCGCGTCGGCCAATTCCCCGTAAGCTTGATATGTAAATGCGTTCAAAGCCTCCGGGCGCGCCAGTGTGATACGCGCGATAGGGCCGTCGAGCTCGAGTTGTATGGACATACGTACTCCGTTCGGTTCGGGATTAGCCAGTGGCCTTCGAAATATCAGGAAGAAAAGTCACAATCTCGGGAAAAGTGAAGAGCAGGGCGGTTACTATCAGCTCGATGAGAATAAAGGGCAAGATGCGCGCAAATATCGCCTCCGCCTTAAGATCAGGGAATAGGCTGGCGACGACGTAGATGTTGAGTCCGACTGGAGGCGTCAGCAGGCCTATCTCGATCATCTTGACGAATAGGATGGCGAACCAGATGCCGCTGAAGCCCAACTCCGTCACGATCGGGTAGGCGATGGGCGCTACCACCAACATCATCGAGAGACCGTCGATGAACATGCCCATCGGGATCAGGAGGAGCAAGAACGCGGCCACGACCACTGCCGGTGCGACGTCCCAGCTCAGCACCCAAGCACCGACGGCACGAGGTACGCCAGTGAGGACCAGAAACTGGGTGAAGATTGAAGCACCGATTATCAGGGCGAAGACCATACTGGTAAGGGCAACGCCCTCGCGCACCGATAACCGTCCAGCCCTCAGCATGGAGGACAACCGGCCCTCGCTAGCGGTGGTGATACCCATGTAAATCGAGCCGATCAGCAAGCCGGCGAACGCCCCTACCGCAGCAGCCTCAGTAGCGGTGAATAGTCCGATGTAGAGACCCCCGACGACGACCGTGAAGAGCAGCCCCCCCCCAAGCACGGCATAGATTCGCTGCAAGGGCGTGCTTTGACCGGCCAAGACTGGTTGCTGGCTTCGCAGCTCAATCGACATGGGCTCTGGCGGTTCAACCCGAGCCCTCCGGCTCTTGCGCCGAGCCATGTACATAATCAGCAAGGCGTAGGCGACGGCGGTGAGGATGCCGGGCACGATCCCGGCAAGTAACAGGGGACCGATTGGTTGAGCCGTGGTGATCCCGAAGATCACGATAACAACGCTTGGTGGGATGAGTACGGCCACAGTGTTGGCGGCGGCCACGATCGCAGCCGCGCTAGCACGGTCATAGCCACGCTTGCTCATCTCGCCGATCGCTACTCGGCCGATGGCAGCAGCATCCGCCGCGCTGGAACCGCTGATGCCGCCGAGGAAGGCGGCCGCGCCGACGGTCCCGACACCCAGGCCTCCGGGTAGTCGTCGGGTGGCCCGTTCCGCCACGTCGAATAGCCCGTCCAGCATTCCGGAGTTGCTCACGAGCAGTCCCATTAACACGAACATCGGTACGACCGTGAGCGAGTACACAACAGTGGAGCTAAAAGGGATCGACGCGAGGGTGCTGATAGCCACGTCCAGGCCGGAGACCAAGATAATGCCGAGCGTGCCGGCCGCTGCCAGGCACAGTGCTACGGGGACGCGCAGCGCCAGCAGGGCAAACAGCACCAGGAGACCCACGGCGACAATGGTCGTGTCGGTCATGATTGCGCCTTTCGGCCCTGAGAGGGGAAACCGGAATCACCGGATGACCTCCTCAAAGTGCGCACGAGCTCTCGGACAACCTCTAGGAGAAAGACTGCTAGGCCGATCGCCAGCGCTATCCGGGCCGGCCAGATGGGAACTCGGACAAGGCCGATGCGCGTTTCACCGAACTCCATCGCCGTCATCGCTTTGTCCGCTGTGGCGCCGACAGCAAGCACTAGCAACGCGGCACCGCACAACAGTCCAAGTACGATCGCGACCTGAGCGGGCCTGTTGCCCAGCCGATCGGTGACCGCGGAGGTGGACACGTGGCTTCCCATCCGGTGTGCGAGTCCGAGACCCAAGAAGACCCCGAGACCGAGGAAAAGTTCTGAGTACTCAATGGTGCCCGGCAAACGGGTGTCGAAGATTCGACGCAGGACAACGTCTGCAGTGGTCAGCAGCATGATCACGACCAAGCAGAGTCCCGCTACGGATCCGGCGATCTCGGTGATCAGGTCGAATGCGCGGCTGGCCCAGGCGGCTGGACGATGGGAGGGCGCATCGACGGTTGGACTACGCATGCTCAGCACCCTGTGCGACTGCGCGCTCCGCAAGTTCGACGGCCTCTCGAATCGCGCCCATCTGACTCCGGGGCTCAGCGGCGGCAGCGTGGATAACGACTGTGTCTAGTCCCGCTTTGACATAAGCGGTCAATTGCTCGGCGACCTGTTGCGAAGTCCCATAAACCATCCAACGCTCCAACTTCTCGAACGGCGTCCGAAAATTCGCTGAGACGTAGGCCGCCAACTCAGCTCGGGCTTTCTTCGGCTCGCCAACGTTGACAAAGACGATGAGACCCAAGGGCGAGGGCTCAACCTGCTCGGCGGCACAAAGCGCATGCAACTGCTCCCCCACCTCGGTGACCCTACGCGGACTGGCTAACATCCCCAGCCAGCCCGCTCGCATCCGCACTG
This sequence comes from Ornithinimicrobium murale, assembly GCF_003352835.1. Lineage (GTDB taxonomy): Bacteria > Actinomycetota > Actinomycetes > Actinomycetales > Dermatophilaceae > Ornithinicoccus > Ornithinicoccus muralis. The sequence continues at coordinate 25,802 of NZ_QLVD01000001.1, forward strand.
TTCTCGCGAGCGACGCGTCGCTGCGACCTCCGATCCAGACGGGCGCTTGATTCTCTCGCGGGGCCAAAGGTCGCATCGGAGGTGTGTCAAGCCGCCAATAGCGGCCGTCATGGGTGAGTGGCTCGCCCGTGCACCACCGCTTCCACAAGGATAGGAACTCATCAGTTCGCCCACCCCGCTCGCGCATGTCGACGTTCACGGCTTCCCACTCAGGCTGGAACTCGCCGCCCACCCCTACACCTATCACCAATCTGCCGGAGCTGAGCACATCGAGGGTGGCGAGCTGCCGTGCCAGCGAGACCGGCTCTCGGAGCGCTGGCAGCAGGACCCCCGTGCCAACACTTAGAGTTTCGGTCGCACCGAGGGCATAGCCGACGGTGGTCAGACACTCCAGGAGTGGAACGTGGAAGAACAAGTGGTCGCCGACCCACAGTCCATCGAAGCCCAATGCTTCCGCCTCCTGGGCACTCCGTCGGACTGGAGGAATCCCCGATTCAAGTGGGTCGATTGTCGGTAAAGCCATCGTCCATGAGACTCGCCGGGCGCGCCGAGCAGTCACAACGTCACCCCTAAGGCCCTCGAGACCGCCGCTTCCGCGAGGACCCGCCTGTCGATCTTCCCTGTTGAGTTCGTCGGGAGTTCTTTGACCACTGAGATTTCGTCGGGGTTCTTGTACATCGGCAACTGTTCGGTTAAGAAGCGGCGCAACGACTCGACATCGAAGGTCGCGGGGTCATCGGCACGCAGCCAGGCATGACCACGCTCGCCAAGCACCGGATCTGGAACCCCGACCACGACTCCCTGCGTTACCCCTGGATAGCGCAGCAAGACAGCCTCGACCTCAGCAGGAAACACGTTGAATCCACCCCGGATGTAGACGTCTTTGATGCGTCCGCGCAACCTGTAGACGCCGTCTCTTGTCGGATACACTAGGTCGCCACTCGAAATCCAGCCCTCATTGTCGCCGATGGACGACATTTCTCCGTTCTCTAGGAGGTAGCCAAGCGCAGGGACATCAGCCTGGACTAGCAGTTCTAACGGCGAGTCCCTATCTTTCGAACTTAATGGGCGTGTAGTCGCCGCGTAGCCCTTCGAGGCGGCACCCAAAATTTGAGTGAGACTCGGAAGATCCATTCCTTCAGGCGAAAGCAGAACCGTGCCTGGGCATTCCGACATTCCCAGGCCGGCACGGACCTCGGCGCCAGTAACTTCGTGAGCGCGCTCGACGACTCCGGCGTGTATCGGCGCCCCTGATATCACTACGACGCGTGGCCGACTTTCCGACTGAAGTCGGAGGTTGGCACGATCGATCAACTCGACCATGGTTGGCACGAGCATAACGACCTGCGCCGGCGCGAGTGCTGCCGAGGCCTCGAAGGACTCGGCGGAGAAGCGGTCCAGTGCGACCAGGGGGGAACCCGCTACCAAGGCCGTCAGCATGGTGACCGTGACCGCGCCTGCGTGACTCAACGGGAGGGTTGCCATGATCGGGTCGGGCCGACCGTGCATCACGTCACGGTAATAGCACCTGGCGCCGTGCATCAGTGAGGCTTCTGCGTGTACCACGGCCTTGGGTTGCCCCGTGCTGCCCGAAGTGAAGCCGACCAATGCGGCCTGAGCGGGGACTGGGACCTGCGTCCGCGTCTGGGAACCGGCCCGGCAGACATGAGCGACCTGACCTTCGCGCGTCAGGTGCAGCACTGCAGCGACAACGGTCTCGCATTCGCTGGCCCGTTGCATTGCCCCGTCCTCATCCAGCACGACGACGGCGAGGTCAACGCCGACAAAGTCAGCCATGCGGTTGAGCTGGGCCGTGGGCGTGGCTGCTGCGGCTGGCACCACGAGCCGGCCGGACATTCGGATTCCATAGAAGGCGACTAGATAGCCGACACTATTGGAACCCACCAACAGAACTGGGCCTGAACGTGCTGCGGCCACGTCGATGGCCTTGGATACCTGCTCGGCGCGTTGGTGCAGTTCACCCCAAGTGAGCCTTCCGGCTTGGGACAGCACAGCCGAGCCGAGCGGGTTTTCTGTGGCGCGTCGGAGCAAAAGCTGCACAATTTCGCTCTCGGAGGGCGAGGGCTTCGGCGCCCCGGAACTGCGTGTCATCGCTGTTCCTCGGGAGCGATAGCACCGCGTCCCTCAGCCCGCAACCGATGTACGGCAGCTAGCGTGGCCTCCGACCGCATCGTGAGGCCCTCGGCCATCACAGACTGTTCGAATGCGGTCACACCGACATGCATCCACTGGTTGAGCGCCTTCTTGGTCGTGCGAATCGCGAGTTGGGGGCCGTCCGCCAGCCTGTGCGCGATCTCCAGCGCGCACTCCAGAGATCTCCCGGTCGGCACTACCTCAGTGACCAAGCCCGCGGCCAACGCATCCTCAGCTGCAATCCAGTCGCCGGTCAACAGGAACCTCTTCGCGCGGATCAGGCCGACTGATAGCGGCCATGCGATCACTCCACCGTCACCGGCAGCTAGCGCTGCGCGAATGTGGCCGTCCGCGATGCGGGCGTGCTCCTCCATGATAATGAAGTCACACATCAAACCGAATGCCGCCCCAGCGCCCATCGCGACACCGTTTACCGCCGCTACCACTGGCTTGGTCAGTTGGATATGGGCGTGGATCATGTCGCTCGCCTCGTCGAGTAGTTGCGTGAGGTCCTCCTCGGGTCCAGTGTTCATCCGCTCGATAAGGTCGATGTCACCCCCCACGGAGAACGCTCGTCCCTTGCCCGTGACAACAGCGACATTCAAATTCGGGTCGAGTTGTAGGTTACGCAGAAAGCGCGCAAGCTCCTCGTGGTCAGCCTCGGCGCAAGCATTGAGCTTGTCTGGTCGATTAAAGGAGGCAACAGCGACCGAACCCTGGATCTCGATATCAAGGAAACTGAACTCAGACGGCTTAAGCACCAAGACTCTCTCTTTCTCTGGCATCGGGTCACCGACGACCGACTGTTTGCTCCATCTCGGCAAGGACTGCGCCGCCGTCCCACGCGGCGGCTCGGACCTTCGCGCTACGGAGGCCCGCTTTGAGCACGCGTCGTGAGGCGTTGCGGGGCAAATCCTCGGTGGTCAAGATATACCGCGGCACTGCGAAGTAGGGGAGCCGCGGATACAGATACCTCAGGAGTTCGGCTGGCCGAGGCGCACCACCCCTATGGTGCTCGACGACTACCATTACCTCGTCCTCACCCAACTCCGAAGGCACCGCGACGACTGCACAGTCCACGACTCCTGGGTACTCGCGGACCGCGGCCTCGACTTCGGTGCTGGAGATATTCTCTCCACGCCGACGGATGGCGTCAGAGCGTCGGTCCACGAATCTGAGGTAATCGTCTCCGTCCATCGAACCCAGATCACCGGTGTGGAACCAGAAGTTGCGGCAGGCTTTGACGGTCGCGGAAGGGTCCCCCCAGTAGCCGGAGAATCCGAGGAACGCGGATCTGGGCCTGACAACGATCTGTCCCACTTCGCCCGCCGGAAGTTCGGCGTCGTTCTCGTCGACGACACGGACGTCGTAACCGTTAACTGGGAGTCCACACGAACCAGGCCGTCGGGTCCGAAGATCCATCGCGGTAACCGTGGCGCATTCCGTGAGTCCGTAGGCCTCAACCAGCGGGACCCCGGTCCTTTCTTCAAACTCCAACCAGTCGCGTTCGGCAGCGCCGGCGCCCATGCCCAGCCGTAAAGAGTGTTGCGGCACCGTACTTGGCCAGGTCCGCAGCAGAATCGCCAGCACGGAGGAGTGATAATTGAAAATGGTGACGTCGTTGTCGCTTACTTGCGACCAGAACGCGCTGGCGCTGAACGTGGATGCAAGGACGGCTCGACATCCCGTGATCAAGGGTGGTATCGCGGTCAGAAACTGTGCGTTCACATGGAACAGTGGCAGAGGGTTGAACAGGGTGTCCGTTGACGTGCACTCGGTATGGCGGACCCAGTTCTCGGCAGTGGTACGGATGTACTGGTGGCTGGCCATCACACCCTTGGGCCGCCCGGTGGTGCCCGAAGTGAAAAGGATCGCGGCTGTTTCGCTAAATGAAGACTGTTCTTGACGCTGGCCCTGGTTACGACCCCAGGCCACCGCCTCAGCGTATGCCATCGTGTTACTTGGGCCGCCCTCGTCCACTAGCAAGACGTCTGTCGGCGGAAATTCTGTACCAGCCGCGAGGACAGCTTGCCAGCCCGCCAAGTCAGTTACTAGCACCCGGGGCGTGGTGAGAGTCAGTTGATGGGCTAGGGCAGCTCCGCGCAGGTAGACGTTGAGGGGCACCTCGATTGCGCCTAGCCTATTGGTAGCGAACCACGTGACAAGGAATTCAAAGCGATTGGGCAACAGAATAGCCACTCGATCACCGCTACGAACTTCTCGTTTTGTCAACCAGGCAGCCAGGGCGTCCACCTCGGAGTCGGTTTCACCGAAGGTGGCGGCACGCCCGCCCAGGAACCGTACGTACTCGGCGTTTGTGCGCTTCCTGGCCTGCTCACGCAGTAAGCCGGACAGCACTGTTCCTGAGTTCGGCGTCACGCCGTCGTGGGTGTCACTGTTTTGAGTCATGACCCTGACGCACACTGCTGCATGCCGCTGACGTAATCGCTGTCTGCTGCGTACTGCTCAACTGCCGCAACGTACTCGTCGTAGAACGCTTGGGCAGTTTCAGCGGTTGTCCCGGCAGCCTCCACGTCGGCCTTCCAGCCATCGATCACCTTCTGCTGAGCGATGTCCTTCCATTCGCTCACTTCGTCGTCCGAGAAGGCCGTGACATTGACTCCCGATTCTTGTGCGCGTTCACAAGCGGACGCTTCATTCATTGTTAGTAATGACATGGCCTCTTCGTAATAGGCGTCCGCCTGCTCCTCCAGAGCGGTTTGCTGCACCGCAGACAACGAATTCCAGCGGTCGAGGTTAATCACCGTGGCTGAGGATGCATAAAGTCCCACACCCGTATCTGTGATGTTGTTGCGTAGTTCATGAAAACCGAGGTCGATGGTGAGGTCGAAGAGAATTCCCGACCAGCCGTCGACTAGGTTCCGCTGCAGCGCGTCGTGGACTTGGTCCAATGGCAGGAAAACAAGTTCGGCACCAAGCAACTGCTCGGCCTCAGCCACGCGTCCGACACCGCGGATCGTGAGGCCCTCGTAGTCCTGAGGCTCATCTAGCGGGTCCGCCGTACCGGTTGAGGCGGGACCGACAGGGATGAAGTGGAGGACGTGCACGCCTTGGGCCTCAAACTCGGCGCGGAAGTCCTCGTTCGACTCGTAAAGGTCGTCGAAGGCACGGATGGCCGCGCCTGGATCGTCACTCACGAACGGGATGTCAGCCACTGTCCAAAGTGGTAGTTGGTCTGCCACGTAACCGTCGGTGATGTACCCCAGGTCTGCGCGGCCGTCCTTGACCCCATCAAGGGTGTCTTGTATGGACAGCAAGGATCCCCCTTCAAACATTTCGATCTCCACAGACCCGTCACTGTCGCTCACCGCCTCATCCACCCAGAACTGGAGTCCTTGCCCAATCGAGGACTGCGCGGCGATGCCGCTGGCGTACTGCAGCGAAACTGGCTCGGAGGCCTCCTCACTATCTCCGTTGCCACTGCTCGTCTCGCCTCCCGAGCCGCATGCTGTCAGCAGGACGGATGCGGCGCACGTCGTGGCCAGGGCCCACTTGCCATGGTGTTGTCTACTCATCTCACCAATCTCCTAACGGGCGTTCGTATGTAGAGGACACCACCTCGCACCGGCTGTGTCAAGTCAAACCACTGCTGAAAGTGAAACCGCGAGCTCAGGGCCGCGAGCGATGACCAGCTTGGTGTGCCACGAACAGTGGGGCCCGACATGTCGGCAGTGGGTGTTGCGGACTGCGCAGTGCGGCGAAGGAAGGAAGGTCCTAGGGAAGCGCTGATCAAGTCGCGATTCTGGCCGTGAAGGGCCTGTCGTGGTCTGGGAGTTGCTCAGCGGGCTGGGGAGGGGCCTGTTTTCCTGCCCTCTGGCCCCGGTTTCGGGGCTGGTGGGCGGATTCCCGGCAGGCTGGCGCCTGGGCCTTCACCCGGTCAGGGCGACAGCACGGGCGCGCATCAGCCAATTCGCTGAGGCGAACAGCACGTTCAGGTGGTTGAGGTTCTTGGCGATGCCGCGGTATCGGGTCTTGGTGAACCCGAAGTCTCGTTTGATGACCAGGAACGGGTGCTCGACCTTGGCCCGCACCCCGGCCTGAACTGACTGGGGCGCCCGGTCCGGTTCGGGCATCGCCTTGAGCACCCCTTTGCGTGCCGCGACCCGGAACTCGACCTTCGACAAGCGCTCGTCCTCGGTGATCTCCGGACGGTTCGCGATGCCCTGGTAGCCAGCATCGGTGTACACCACCTGGTCATCGGGCCGTAGCAGGCGCACCGTCTCGTCCAGGTCATGCACGTTCGCGGCCGTCGCAGTGACCGAGTGGACGTACCCGGTGCCGGCGTCGACACCGATGTGGGCCTTCATGCCGAAGTACCACTGGTTGCCTTTCTTCGTCTGGTGCATCTGCGGGTCCCGCGTACCGGTCGCGTTCTTCGTCGAAGACGGTGCGGCGATGATCGTGGCATCCACGATCGACCCGCCCCGCATGACCCACCCCTGAGCGTCGAAGATCTCGTTCTGATCGGCAAACAGCTTCGCGCCCAGGTCGTGCTCCTCCAGCAGGTGCCGGAAGTGCAGCAACGTGGTCGCGTCCGGGACCTGCTCGAAGGCGAAGTCCAAAGCCATGAACTTCCGCATCGCGTACGAGTCGTAGATCGCCTCCTCCACGCCCTCATCCGACAGCGAGAACCACGCCTGCAGCAGGTACATCCGCAGCATCGTCTCCACCGGCTTGGCCTTGCGCCCCTTCTTCCCCGGCCGGTCGGCGTAATAGTGCGGCTCGATCAACGCCACCCACCGTGCCCACGGGATGACCGCGTCCATCGACTCCAAGAACTTCTCCCGGCGCAAGACCCGCCGACGGTTGCCGTACTCAATGTCAGTGAACGAAGGCTGCTCGCTACGCATGCCCCATCCTCTCCAACCAGTCACCCTCCCTCACGACGCCACATGGTCCCCGACCGAGCTAGAAAATCAATGATTCCCTAGCGCATTCCACGAGCGGAACGAACCTGAGCGTCCCTCGATGGATCCCGCCTGGCGCCCCTAGAAATTGGTCGCGGCGCTGTAGACCGGCGGCCGTAGGCCGTGAATGCTAGCGCCCAGCCCAACCTCCGGTAGGCGAACACGTCCTACCTGCTGAGGTGCAGGTGACCTCCCTGTCCGTGGCCATGGGACCGGTGTGTCGGTCCCAACCTGAGCCGCCCCCGGGGATGCGCTCGAGGTCTTCGACCACCGCCGAGCAGGTTCCACCGGAGGACGTATGAAGAAGTCGAACATGGAAGATCATCGAAATCCTTGAGTCGTTGCCGCCACCGAGAGTCTGCACTCGGCCGCGCAGCTGGCCGGGGTGAACCTCAGATCGAGGGGCGGTCGACCGCCACTCAAAGATTCCTCAATTGCTCACGAGGAGCTGCCTCCAGAGGTTTCAAGCCCAGCAGACGTGCAGCCATGCTGGCGTAGGCGGCACCGATCTCAGCGACGCTAATGGGCCCTTCCGGCCTAAACCAGGAAGCGATCGACATTCCCATTTGGAGAATGGCGTACGAATACAACCGGGGGTTATCGATGTCAGTGAGACCCTCGTCAAGGGCCTGCTCGAGGAGTCGACGGAACCGCAACTCATAATCGTTCCGCCACTCGTTAGCTACGTTGTAGTGAATGGGAGAAAGACTCGCCATCTGCGTGTTCGAGATGTGGGCATGCCGATGATGCTCGGCATGGAATTCGGCGTGAATTTGCACATACTTGAGGATTCGTTCTTCAAGTGCCTGGTTATCGTCGTTACCATCGGTCTGCATACGGTCTAGCGTGCCCATCGCCTCCTGGTAGATCTCCCATAGGAGTTCTTCCTTCGACTTATAATGACTGTAGATACTCGCAGGCTGGATCCCGACCGCGCGTGCCAAGTCGCGCATGGAGGTGCCCTCATAGCCGACTTCACCAAACAGACGGCAGGCGGTTTCCACGATCATGTTCTGGGTGCCGCTCTCGCGGCGGCCGCGGGCGTTGTTCGTGGTGGTCACTGATCCCCCTTTCCGACGAACGATCGTCCGTAAGTATGGCGGTGACCGATAGCCGAGTCAAATGCGGTCAGCGCCATCGGCTGTCGGGGACGACGCGCACCCGTCCTCGATCGCAGTGGTGCTTGCCCTGGCCTAAGATAGTGGTCAAGCAGGCAGACTGGTGTCTGGGCGCCGGGCTCAGTTGCTCGGACCCGCACACGGTCGGACGGGCGATCTCCGACCATGCGCACCCCGACGCCGAGCTGGTTCTGACCGCGGGAACGGTCGCTCAGTTGCCCGCCGCTATGCCGAGTTGGCCCTCACCATGATGGGTGTCGCCACCAACGACCCTGCCGCCAATGTCCTCATCGCGAAGGAGTCGCACGGACTATGATCGCCCACCCAATCCCCTCCGCGCCGCTGCCGATCGAGGGCACCTACAACTTCCGCGAGGTCGGTGGCTACCCCGTGACCGGAGGTGGAATGACCCGGGCTGGCGCGCTCTATCGCTCAGACGCACTTGCCGGACTGACTGAGGCCGGACGGAAGGCCCTCGCTGCCCTGGGCCTGCGTCGGATCCTGGACCTCCGCAGCAGCCCTGAACGCGCGGTGAACGCGAGTGCGGTAGATGGCCTGGGGATGGACGTACAGCACCACCCGATCCTCAAGGCAGCCGCTCCCCAGACGGAGACCCACCGGAGCCATTCGCTGGAAACGCTCTACCGCCTGATGATCGAGCGGCGAGGCAAGCACCTGACCGCCGCGCTGCGCGCCATGGCCGGCGCTGAGGGCCCAGTCTTAGTGCATTGCACGGCGGGGAAGGACCGCACGGGCGTCTTGGTAGCCCTCGCCCTGGAGGCGGTCGGCGTGGAACGGGATGCGGTTGTCGAGGACTACGCCGCGACCGAGCATAACCTGGCCGGTGAGTGGAGCACGCGCATGTTGGCAGGAGTCAGCGACTGGACCATCGGCGAGGAGGACATCCGAGCCATCGTCACCACAAGCCCAGCGCCGGTCATGGCCGGGCTGCTCGGCCACCTCGACGAGCAGTATGGCGGTGCGCGCACCTACTTCCTGGCCCACGGCATGCGCCAGGACGAACTCGAGACCCTCCGCGTAGCTCTGACCACCATCGGGACTCGCGAATCCTCGGCCCTCAGACGTTGCGCCGGTGTTGCCGCCAGCCGATCTTGAAGAAGGCCTCGGTGATCTGACCGAGTAAAAAGACCACTGCTGCGTCCACGAGCACAGCGAAGAAGTTGTCGCCGACCATGCCTGACGCCCTGAGCCGCGTCAGGTCTGAGCAGCCACCATGCAGCGTCCTTGCGTCCTCCATGATGGCGATAAAGACGCCAAAGTGCCGACCTCGCCCGTCGATCTCGGTCCGCTCGCACGACGCGCCGCTGGGTGAGAATCGCGAAGGTCCCGAACTCATTATGAGATGCGCCCTCAGCCCGAGGAAGTCCTCGTCACTTCGGCAGTCCGCTCTCGCCGCAACGGTTCTCAGCACCTCAATCTAGGTCCTGAAGGCCCAGATCGTGGGAGTAGGCCCTGGTGATAGTTCAAACCAGATCAAGGGTGCGGCCGACTCCGGGCACCTGTTGGCTGTTGAAGTGCGTACCTATACCTTGATTGAACTCCATCCCATGCCACTCATGACCTTCAGGTCCACCTGCGTCGACCGTGACGTATGAGGTACGTCTGGGCCCCAGGCGGGCCGCCCAGGGAATCTCGTGCGACGCCGCGCCGGGTCGACGCTTCACGGTTTGGCCGCGGACCCGGGTTGCGACTCGCTCTGCGCCAGTTGAGAGAGTTGAGTGGCTATGTGCGCGTCGCGGCCTTGGGCTGCGTGCTGGTAACGCAGAGCAGCCTGGGGGGTGGAGTGGCCGATCCGGGCCATGAGTTCGGCCAAGGTGGCGCCGGTGCTTGAATCGGGATCAAGTTCCACCAGGCGAAAACCCTTCTACCAATTTCGCCCTCTGGGTACACCACACCGGCCAGTTGGCCAATATTTTGCGGGCGCTGCCGTGTGAATCAAGTTCAGAAGGCCGCCTGCACCGCAGTTGGCGAGAAAAAAGGGGGCGGTCAATGCGGTGACAATGAGTCGTTTCACGGTGCAGCATTACCACACAGGTCATGGGCATCTTGCAACTGGGTCGCGGAAAATTTCAGCCGGATCACCAGTGCCCATGGATTGGCCAGGTTGAAACGCCGTGTGGCACGAAGACCAGACTCTCACTTCCTGCTATGGCTCGTGGATTTCGCCTGTGGTGGTGTCCACGGTGTGTCCGTCGATGAGGCGCAGTTGCGGCTGGGTCTCTCCGTCGGGCTCGGTGGGCTGTGTGCGCAGGAGGGCGGCGTCACGCTCGAAAGCGTCCACACGTTTGGCGTGGTCTTTGGCGTACCGATTGTAGCGGCTGCGGGCGGGCCATACCTTGTGGTCCTCCTCGCACATGGTGCGTACCCGTGCCTTGAACCGGTCGGTGAAGGCCGGAAGGGTGAAGTGTTGCCACTCCTCGAGGGGATCGCTGGTCAGCGCGGTGCCGGCCCGGTATCTCAGGTCGGCCAGGACCGGAATCTCGTGTACGAGGTGGGGGTGCAGTACCCAGCACGGCGGGATGGTGGTGCTGGTCTCCCAGACGTGCTCGGTGTTGATCCAGTCCACGACCTGCTCGAGCCACTTCCATAGTTCTGTTCGCAGCCTCGGGGTGGTCACTGTGGCGGGTATCCAGGGCCGCGGGAGTTCGTCGAGGTTGCCCAACGCTTTGCGGTCGGAGTCGTCGCCGTTTATCGCTTTGTCGAGTTCGCGGTAGACCGTGAGCAGGCCCCTGCCGGGGCTCGGGAAGGGCAGGGCCAGGGGCAGGGGCAGCCGCTTCGCGGCCTTGACGTCTAACGGTTGGGTGTCATGGGTTGTCATCGTTGCTCCAGAGTGTCGCGGGCCAGGTTGTGTCGCCGTGCCTCGGCCAGGGCCGCGGTGGTACGGGCTTCGGCGGTGATGGTCATGCCCTGGTGGTGTGTCAGCTGGTCGCGCAGTCGGGCCTGGTCGGCGAGGAGCCGTTTGCCCTCTTTTCCGTCGATGCACCGGTTCAGTCGGGCGATGATGGGCTTACCGTTCTCGGCGACCACGAGGGCGTGCCGTTCGGTGAGTTGTCGGATCTCTGGGCCGGTGAGGATCGGTATGTCTTCTGCGGAGACGTTGCGGCCGCCGCGTGCCCCGGTGTGCCACTGGGTGCGGCTGATCCGGACCTTGCCGACCAGATCGCTCATTTCCTGGTTGAACTGGACGTCTTTGGAACCGCCGAACAGGACGAGGTTGTTGGTCAGGCCGAGAACTGCGCGGGCTTCCTGCTGGCCAAAGATGGCGTCGAGTTGTGCTCGGGTCTGCGCGGCCCAGATGAAGGAGAGCCCGAGGGCTCGCTCGTTGGCCATGCGGGTACGCAGGGTCGGTAGCGGCGCGGTGGAGGGCAGCTCATCGAGGCAGGCCAGCATGGGTGGGCAGAGCCGACCCCACCGAGAGTGTTGGGCTGAGGCCAGGGCGGTGTCCAGGACATGCTCGGCCAGCGCCGTCATCAACGGGGAGGCGGAGGCGTAGGGGTCTTCGCGGCCGAGGAGGTAGATGGTCCCGCCCTGGGCAATGACCTGCGCGATGTCGGTGGGTTGCCGGTCGGGGCCGGGGACGCAGCGGCGACGGATGTGCTCCTGGAAGAACAGGGACATGGCCTGTTGCACGGTCGTGATGGTGTTCCCGGCTGTGCGGTGGTCGCCGTGCAGGGCGCCGTGGAGCAGCCCGTGCCAGAACTGCGCGGCGTGTGGATGCTCGCGCAGAATCTCCTCCGGCTCGGCCGTGTTCAACGGGTTGGCGACCCAGGCCAGGAGGTCGTCGAGGTCGCGACCGGTGAGGGCGGCCGCGTGGAAGTAGGCCTGAATGACTTTCGCGGCCTCGGCCGCGTAGAACCGGGCGGCCTGGTCCCCGGTGCCGACGTCTACCGCTCCTTTGATGGTGCCGGCGGTGAAGGCTTTGGCTCGGCGTTCGGCGACCATCGGATCAACGCACCCGTCGATGGGGTCCCACAGCAGTTCGGGCAGGCCGGGGACAAGCCCGAACGGGTCCAGCACCGCACATGGCCGGTCCTGCTGTGAGCGGGCGGTGAACGTCAGCAGCAGGTCGTCGGGTTTGGTGAGGGTGACCAGCGCTGCGCCTGGGGCGTCGAGCAGGGCGGGGGTGAGCAGGTCAAGGGTCTTACCGGATCCTTGGGGTCCGATGACGCCGGCAGTCCGGTCCCACGGCACCCACAGCTGTGTGCCGCGTGGCTCGCGGGCGCGCCCCAGGTGCCACCCGACGTCGCGGGGATCGAAGGGCCGTGCGCGACGGGTGACGCTGTCCAGACTGGGTTTCCTCATGAGGTTGCCTCGGTGGTGTGTCGGTCTCGGCCGTACAGGTCGGGCCGGACGATGGCTCTGCCCTTGCGCAAGCGTCGCTCCCCAAGCAGCTCGATCGCTTCGGCCTTGGACGCCATTCCCCGCAGTCGCCACGGTCCCCACCGTTGCAGCGCAAGACCGATGATCACGCTCGATAGGGTCAGCATGAAGACCTCGGCAAGGACCACCCACGTGAGGAGGGCGCGGGGGCTGGCGAGGGTAGTCGGTCGCGGGTTCAGTCCGGCGCCGGCGTCCCCGGTGAGCAGCCCGCCGAGACTGCCGAATAGCGCTTCGCTGGGCGGCAGGGTCGGTCCGGCACCGGCGAACAGGTTGGCGATCGCGCGGCCGCCGTGGGCGCCGAGGACCAAGGCCAGTGCGACGGCGCACAGGACGCCGAGGGGGATCTCCCAGGTGAGGGGGTAGGGGTTGCGTCTGCGCTCTCTCTGCACGGTGTCTCTCCTTGGGCGGCTTGTCCTGTTGGTGGCCTAAAGCCCCCGCGGCGTCCGCGGACAGACTCACGCCGAGAAGTTCTCCGGGTGCGGGTTCTCCGGGGACGTCTTTGATCGACCCGATGCGCCAGATCTCGAAGATGTTGTTGTCGAGGTACTCGGCGTAGGAGAAGTGCCCGACGCCCAGGGCCGGGTTGGCAGCTTCCAGGGTCGTCATCGTCTCGGGGTCCCAGACGAAAGCGACGTGACCGACGGTGTTCGGCCCCAGATAGGAGTCGTAGAAGATCAGGTCGCCGGGTTGGGCCTCCTTGGCCGTCACCTGGAAACCATTGCCCAGGGCCAGCCAGTCCCGTTGGGCTTGAGCGGTCCGTGGTGAAGTGATGCCGATCTGTGCCAGAGAGGTCATCACCAGGGAGGAGCAGTCCCAGGCGTGCGGCCCGGTGGCTCCGAGAATGTAGTCGTCGCCGACCTGGGCCGCGGCGAACTCGAGCATGGCCTGGACCCGTTCGTCGTCGATCGGCGGCATCCCGGGGTTGCCGATGCCACCCGGCCCACAGTCGATGGGCTCGGCAATGACCATGCCGCCGCCGTACGCCGCGGCGTAGTAGAGGACATCGTTGACATACCAGTGAGCGTGGTTGTAGGCGAACAGTGCCTCCCGCACGCCTTCGGGACCGTTCGTTACCCCGGACGCCACCAGATAGTTCGCGGCCGAGTAGATGCTGTCGGCGTCGTTACCGATATCGGCCTTGCCATCACCATCGCCATCAACGCCGTAGTCCGCGAAGGTGGCCGGCATGAACTGCATCAGCCCCTGGGCCCCAGCCTCGGACTCAGCCGTGTTGCGACCGTGGTTGGTCTCTTCCATCCCGACCCCCGCCAGCAGCGCCCACGGCAGGTTGTACTCGGCGGCCGCGGCCCGGTACAGCTCCTCAATCTCCAACGGCATGGGGGTCGGGGGGTTGACCAGGGAGTCCTGGCGCGGCTCCCCCGGTGGCGGCAGTTCGAACCCGACGCCCCCTTCCCCGTCCGCCGGTAGCTGGGGGGCCGGGAGTTCACCAGGCGGTGGGGTGGGTGGTACCTCGGCGCCGTTCAGTGGTGCCCCCCGCGAGAGCATGAACGGTGCCGGGTCAACCGCCTCCCCGTCGATCCTGACCTCGAAGTGCAGGTGGTTGCCCGTGCTGGCACCGGTTGAGCCCTCGGTGCCGACCAGTTGACCGGAATGGACCTGCGCCCCCACGGCCAGCTCGCTGGGCTGGGCCAGGTGCAGGTACCGGGTGGTGATGCCACCGGCGTGCTCGATGGCAACCCGGTTCCCCCCGGAGTCGGACCAGCTCACGTCGCTGACCCGTCCGGCCGCTGCCGCCACGACCGGCCCAGGGCCTGGCTGGGAGACCAGGTCGATCCCGGCGTGCAGGCGCCATTCCTCATAGACCGGGTGGTAACGCTTCCCGAAGCCGGAGGTGACGGTGTACGCCTGTTGGAAGGGTGGGCGCCAACCACCGGTGGGCGGCACCACACCCTCGCAATACTGGGTACGCCATTCCTCACCGGATGCCGGGGCCACCACGGTTGAAAGCACCAGGATCAACCCCAGCGGCACGCCGAACAACACCGCGACCACGACGGTTGCCAGACCGGCTGTCTTGCTCACGTCTACCGGGCGCCTTCAATGGCTTCGTTGGTGAACGTCAGTCGCTGCTCCACCGGATGTAGGACGGTCTGCACCTGGTAGGACCGTTCCCCCACCTGCCACAGAGCCCGCCCCTTGCCCTGCATGGCCCACCCGGTGATGACCTCACGGGCCAGCGGTCCCAACCCGAGCATGGCGTCCAACTCGGCGGCCACCCCGGCCTTCTGCCCGTGCAGGATCTTGATATCCGCCAGATGCAGCAGGTCCTTGGCGATGGTCTGCGCCTGAGAACCCTGGTCACCAGCCGAGAGCAAATCAGAGGGTTTGTGCGCAACCGCGTACTGGATATCACCGCCGCGCCCGGCCACGCCACGGGACAGTCGCAGGTCAGCGTCAAAGGACTTGACTGCTTCCGGTCCTAGTCGCAGCTGGAGCCAGGACTCGTCACGCACGACGATGCGTAGATCCCCGGGTTTGGCCATCTCCCGAATGCCTCGGCCCCAAGAATTCAGGCACGTCAGGGCGATCCCCACCGCCTCATCACCCAACGGCCGCAACCTCGACAGGGACAGGGACTGCATCGGCGCGGTCCAGTCGATGTCAATGTTGGTGTGGTCATCGAACAGCCCGGCCAACGCACCATCGACCAGCTGCCCCAGGGCGTCGCGCAGCAGCCGGGTGTGGTCCAGGAAGTGCCGTGCCGTGGCAAAGCGGCAGTCAGCGACCAGCTGGTCGGTGGGGTTGTCCAGTGCGTGCCACAGGGCGGGGATGGTGGTCTCGACCAGGGTGGTCGCACCGCTGGCGTAACCGGTGAGAGCGGCTAGGGCCGTCTTGACCACGACCTCATCACTCGGGCCGAACGGCACCCGCGCCTCCCCGATGCGCTGGGACCCGACGAGGCCACGCACTAGGGTGAGCCAACGACCGAACACGACTGCTGCGCGGGCCTGGGCCTCAGTGCGGCTCAGGTTCTCCCAGCCGATCGCCAACGGGCCGATCGCCAACGGGTTGACTCGGGCGACCAGCCCCGGGCCCAGGGCGATGGGCTCGACTCCGAGGTAACGGGCCAGGGCCTCGTACTCGTCCTTGGTGTCTCCCAGAATCAGGGTCCGGTACCCGAAATCCATCATCCGTAGACAGAACGCCTTGGTGGTTCCGGACTTGCCCGTGCCGGGTTTGCCGAAGCACATGACGTTCGCGTTGGTCACCGGGATCTCATCGCGCAGTACCCATCCGAGCGGGTCACAGTGGAACGCCGACCCGGCCAGCATGTCGATGCCGATCTGCGCGCCCGTGGACGGTAGGGCAGGAGCCGCGATCAACGGCCACAGAGCCGGAGCCTGGTCGCTGGTCATCCGCCAAGCCGCGACGGCAGCCCGGGCCGGGGCCCACCCGCCGCCGCGGCGCCGTGCCCCGGCCGGGGAGGCGTTTCGGAACAGCCGTCCCTCCCGGGCCCGGGGCGCGGAAACGGGAACAGAGGGCAGGTCATGGCCGAAATCGGCCAGCAGCGTGGACACATCCCGGCCCCCACCTCGCCGGCTGGGACGCGTGGTGGCTGCCCTGCCCATCAGCGTTTCCCCCCGGTCAGGCTGATCCCCATCGGGATGGTCGAGGCAGCGAAAGCGACGTCATGGGACAGGTCCAGCCGCAGCGGTGCGAAACCGGCCCGCCGGATCGCGGCATCCAGTCGTCTCCCCGCCTCGGCAGCGCGAACCGTCTTCGGAACCGTGACGGTGGCCACCGCGTAGGGCTGGGCCAGCGAGTTTCCTCGCGCCATCTTCTCCTCAAGGCGGCGCACCATCTCCGCCTCGTCTCGAGACCTGGTGCGCTGCTTCATCTTGGCCTTGGCCCGCAGCTCCTCCCCGATATCGGCTGACCACTCGGCGGTGCCAGACTGCCGCCCGGCCCGGGCGGCCGGGACGACTGGGTAGACGACGGCGAAGCTGCGCCGTTCGCCCTCCTCACGGGTGGAGAGCACGGGCGCCAGGGCACCCATCGCCGCCCCTTTGACCGGCAGTTTCAGGGTGGCGCTCACCGAGTTCCAGGCGTCGTGGGAGTAGTGGCGGGGTGCGACGTCGGCACCGGATGGCCCGGCCATCGCCCAGGGGATCTCAGCGTTGACGGCCGGATCGGAGTCGCGCGCGCCCAGCGCCTCGATGATCGAGGCCCGATCCGCCGGGGCGAACCCGGTGCGGCAGGCCGCGGCTAGTTCCGGACTGGTGAGCCAGTCGACGGTGTCGACGCCCATGCCGCCGCGCAGGTGGCCCTCCAGTTCGGTGCTGATCCCGTACAGGGCACGGGCTCGCCCGTTGCGGCCGCCGCCGGCTTCCTTGGCGACCTTGGCCAGCCTCCCCTCGGGGACGACGAAGGTGAAGAAGGCCTCGGTGCGGACCGCGGCGGAGGTCAGGGAACGCTGCAGGTCGTCGTTGATCTGACGGGCCACCTGGGGACCCTCAGTCGTGCGGTGGCGGCGCACCCATTCGGCCCGTTCGGCGCCGTCCTCCGGGACGGTACGAACCAGCAGGATCACCTCGGAGACCAGTTCGGTGCGCACCGCGACGTCGAGCAACTCAGACAGGCCGGTGCCGAGACGCTGGCGTTCGTCGGCTTCTGTCAATCCCAGCCCAGGATGCACGATGCTCGCGGTCATTGCCCAGGTCCGGGCGCCGTGGTTCTGGATCAGGGCAATCCGTTTGTAGGTTGCCCCGGCCGGTTGTCCCTCGATGACCTCGATGCTCTCCAGGGCACCGGGCAGGTCGGGCGCGCCGAGGTCGATGGCACGACCGGTGGCGGCCTTGGACCGGAACCGGGTCCAGCCGGCCAGGCCGCCGAATGCGAACTTGACGGCCGCGATCAGCCACCCGGTGGCCGACCGCCCACCAACAGGAACGACGGTCACGACGGTCACCACAGCCCACACCACCAGGAGCATCCCTGCCGAGGCCCACCACTGCCGGGATACCGCCAGGAAAACCGGCAGGATGGTCAGCGCCACTGCACCGAGTTGCCAGCCGGACAGCCCGAAGAACCACCCGATCCGTGCGCGAGAGTAGTCAGAATAGATCGTCATTTTCCGGTTCCTTTTCGTCTCGTTGGGTTCGTCGTCACACCACAGGCGGGACGGCCGCGGCCGTTCCCGCCCCGGCACCGGCCGTTCCCGCTCCTGCACCGGTCGCTGCCGCGCCGCTTCCCCCGGGCGCGGGGGGTGTTGGACTGCCCCCACCGGGACCCCCGGTTCCTGCCGCGCCGGCCGGTGGCACGGGCCCGGTTGGGGTGGCCTGGGCCGGAGGGGAGATGGGTGGGGGCCGCGGGATTGTGTTGTCGCGACGGGGGCCTACCGGGCGCCCGTCATCGTCGTCGCCTTCTGGCGGAGCGCCCGCGTTGTTCGCCTCGCCGCCGGCGGGAGCACCGCCGTCGGGGTCGTCGACAAACCCGCGGCGCGCGTGACCGACCTCGGGGATGTAGGTGCCGTGGCCGACGCCCATCTGGTTGGTCAGGTCGGCCCCAACAACAGCTCCGGCCGTGCCCGCCTTCGTCATGGCGCTCAGGCCCAGGCCGAGGCCTGTCCCGACAGCGGCACCCACCGGGCCGAGGGCGGCACCGGCAGCGCCGACGAGGCTGCCCAAGCCCTGGGAGGCCCGCTCGCTGGTGTCGCTGGCGGCCGACTTCTCGGCCTGGGACCGGCCCGCGGCATCGGTGGTCGAGGCGGCGCTTGAGGTGCCGCCCTCAGCCTTTCCGCCCAGCACACCCTGCACACCACCGGAGGCAGCCAGACCCACCCGCATCGCCGCACCCGAACTCGTCCCCGGGTCGACGAACGCCAGCAGCTTGAACAGGACCAGCGGCGAGAAGCAGGAAACACAGATGAGGATGACCGAGGGGAAGGCCGTTCCCAGGACGGCCTGGAAATCGGTCATGTCCTCCCAGAGGATCCCTCCGGTGAGCATCACCCCGGTGCCCAGGACCATCACGACCACGATCGGGGTGAACGCCGCGGCCAGGAACCAGCGCACGCCCTTCCAGAACCAGCTGCGGCCGAACCCGGTGGACAGTCCCGCCGCCGAGACCGGTGCTGTCACGGCCAGGACGATCAACGCCACACCGCGGGCCAGCATGATCAGGAAGTGGCCGACCCCCGCGACCCACAGAAACAGGCCCATGACGCCGAGCACGGTAGCCAACGTCCCGTCGCTGAGGTCCTCGGGGATGACCACCCCGACCGGGTCCCAGTGGGCCCACGCGTCGATGTGGAGCATCGAGTTCATCAGCGCTTTGGTGATCCCTTTCACCGCCACCAGGATCGCCACGGCCAGGCTGATGTAGCAGGACCAGACCACGACGTACTGGCCCACCCCGATCAGGACCTGGGCCAGTGATTTGCCGTCCCGACGCAACACCGAAATCCCCAACTGGACCATGGCCAGGATAAGCAGCAGGCTGAGCCCAATCCACGTCATGACCGCGTAGGCCTGGGCGGCCGGTCCCTCTGCAGCCAAGTCCGGGAGGGTGAAGTAGTCACTCAGGGTCAGGGTCAGTTTCAGGACCCACAAGCCAGCGTTCCAGAGGGCAACCATGAGAGAGGTCCACCCCTCGGCGACGATCTTCGCCGCGCCCGAGCCGAGGAAGGAGAACGGGTTGAACGGGGGAATCCAGAATGTCGGCATCATGGTCGGCTCCTCGGGTGGTTTAGCGGTTCTCGCCGGAGGCCCAGGTCTTCCACCCGGCCTTGACCGCGGTCTCTGTTCCTGGCCAGGTCGAGGGCGCTGGTGCCGCGGCCGGGCCGGCGGCGATGACCCACCGCTCTTCCTGCCAGGTCATGGCCTCGCAGTGGCCGTAGGCGATCTGCGCACGGTCCTCAATGACGGCCTGCACATCGAGCAGGACGCACGCCACGACCCAGTCCTGCCCGTCAGTGCCTTTCACCTGGGCCCCAACCGGGACGGCGCTGACCCGTACTCCCTCTCCTGCCTCCTGGCCCATCTGCCTGGCCGACCCCAGGAAGACCGCGATGTTCTGCGTCATCGCCCACTCCTGCGCCGGGCGGGCACCGTCCTGTGACCACGCCTCGTACACGTCGTGAGCGAACGGGACCGACATGGCCGGCAGCACCGTGGTGTCGATCGCGGCCAGCTGAGCGACCGCACCCTCCGGGGTGTGTGGAAAGCCGGTCGGCACCCCGGCTTCGCCGGCAGTTGTTGCCGCTGGAATCTGGATGGTCTGAGCCGGGATGGTAGCCGGAGTACCCGGCTTAATGGCGGCCTCCTGCGGTACCTCCCTCATCGGGGCAGCAGCAAGCGCGGCCCGCGACTGCCCCTCATCAGATATGTCCTCGCCCAGGGTGGCCACAGCATCATCGGCCGGCCGTCCGGCGACCGCGGTGCCCCCCGTGAAGGCTTGCCATACCGCCAGACCCAGCCCGACCAGCAACATGACAGCCACGAGGGCAACCACGGCCAGGATCGCGAGCAGGCGGCGCCGGCTCCAACCCTCCTGGGTGGTCGCGTTGGTCATCACGGGGTCACCACGCATCCCGAGCCCATCATGGTGTCGAGGATGCTGGGCAGGACGAAGTAGGCGATGACGGCGATGAACACCATGACCAGACCGCCGATCGCGGCCTTGGATGCGTGGGGCATACCGATCACGCGTCCGGCGACCAGCCCACCGATGCCGACAACGACGCCGAGGAACATGAGAATCGCGACGCCCCAGAGGACGTAGCCGAGGATTGAGTCGACGTGCGTCTGTGCACCGGGGGGTGCCGCAGGGCACACAGCTGCGGCAGGCACCATGGAGACAACCTGTGAGGAAATCAGGGTGAGGGTGTTCATGTTGTTCCTTTCGTTGGGTGTGAACCTGCGTCCAGCCCGAGCAGCTGGAGAACCTGACTGGCCGTTGCCAGCACCCCGGCGGGAAGCGGGCAGTCATCGAGGCCGTTGGTGGCCAGGGCGGGGTCGTGCGGAAGTTCCAGAAGTGCTCCGGCGGTATCGACGGCCTGCGACAGCGGCCCCCTTGAGTGGGTGACTTCCCGCGGCCACCGGCGACGCCGCGGTCCGGTGACCAACACCACCCGGGCCGAGGTGTCGCCCACCATGTGTAGTACCGCCTCCAGTCGGCGCATCCCCGGGACGGTGGCGGTGGTGACCAGCACCAGGGCGGGCGCCTCCAGGACCGTTGCGGACACCCAGGAATCGGCGGCCAGTAACGCACCGGCCTCCCACCCGGTATCGAGAACGGTCAGCTCGAACGGGCCGCCGCTGTCATCGGGGTGGGGTGTGGCGTTCGGTGTTGCGACCACGGTGTTGGTCCGTTCCAGGACCACGGTGCCTCGCGTGCTCCGGACCCAGCCGCTCTCGCTCAGTCCCAGTTCGGCATTCGCCGCGGCCGCCAGGCCGGTCGCCGAGCGGTTGCTCGTTTCCAGGACCCGCGCCCGCTGGTCGCTGGCCGTGGCCAGGGCGGTCGCGGCCGTGGTGGCGCCCGCGTGGCCGTGGCATCCCAGGACTGGCAGCACCTGGTGGGACGGGACCCAGGGCTGCACCGAGCTGACGCTCTGCGGCGAGGGGCGGGGGTGAGCGCGGAACTCTCCGGCCTCCACCGCCTGCCACGCTCGTCGCAGTTCCTGCACACTCACGACCGTCATGACGGTTCACTCCCGGGGTGACGGGGCCGGCGCCGGGCCAGCACCCCCCGGCAGGGTGGCGGGGTCCAGCCCGGCAAGGGCGGCCTTGGCCTCCCGGGACGCACGAAGTCGGCCGACGGCTGCCTCCAGTTGTGCGAGCACCTCGGGCTCGGCACGGCTTAGCGCAAGGACGTGGTCGACCTCGTCGGGGTCTGTTGGTGTGGCCATCATGAGGTCCTCAAGCCGGGCCCGCGGCGCCCAGAGACTCATGCGCTCAGGACTTTCTCGGCCCCGGCGTATTCGTCCCGCAGGGCGCGCACCGCACGTCGGGCTCGGCGGGCGATGGTCTCGCGGGAGACGCCCCATTGGGTTGCCACGGCCGTCGTGGGTCGTTTTCCCAGCAGCCCCGCCGAGCCACGGTTGACCCGGGTCTCCCCGATGACCTCGACCGCGTCCGCCAGTTCCAGCAGGCACCGGCAGTCGTCTCCGCTCAGCACACCGGTCTCGACCGCCTCGGCCAGCAGGTCATAACAGAAGTCCGAGGTGATGCTGGGCTCCCCTTCGCCCCGGTGGGCCGCGGCACCATCAGGGTCCTCGGTGAGGTCGGTCATGGACCAGGAGCGGTCGTGTCGGTCTCGGTCTGGTGAGGGCACCCCCAGGTCGCGCAGCACCCCTTTGCGGGTGTTCATCAGGACGTTGGCGGCCACGTTGTAGCCGCTGCGCCAGTTGGTAGTGCGAGCCTCGATCCACAGTTGTGCGGCGACCACCTCGTCAATCCGGTCGCTCCACCGCCGCAACCGGTGCGCGGCCAGGCACGCTCCGGGCAGCAGGAGCCACACCAGGGCCGCTGACGCTGCCGGGTCGTCCGAGCCATCTACCGCAGACAGCTCGGCCAGACTCAAGAGGACCTCGTTCGCGGTGCCCTTGTGGGCCACCACCCAGACGGGAAGGTCGAGCAGGTCCTCAACCACTCGCAGGGACGGGTGCGCCTGTTGCCAGTGGGGCCAGCTGCACCGTGCCAGGTGCAGCAGGTCGCTGTCGGGGTCGTGCAGACCTAGTTGCGTGGCGACGCTCATCTCGAGCTCCCTTCGTCGTGCGGACACGACAAGAAGGTCTCGATCAGGCATCCCCGAGAACGTCCCTACCCCGGCTCATCACCGGACCCACGCGAAGGGGGACGTTCGCATTTACGCAGGTCAGGGCACGTCCCCGAACGTCCCTGAGAAACTTTCGGGAAGCACCTTGCGCCGGTGGGCACCGGTGGCATGGAGTAGCCCCCACGCCGTTCGGGGGAAAGAGCGTGAGGGCTACTCGTTCTGGGGGTCGGGGCTGCGAGGACCCCGGACCAGGGCGGGTCTAGCCGGCCTCGCGCTGGTTCAGCCAGCCGCGCCGGTCCAGGATCTCCTGAGTCCGTTCGGGGAGTTCACCAGGTACTGAGTCCTCGTCCTCAACCCGGTTGCAGACCTCGCCGCGGAGCAGTTTCACTGCCTCGGCGAAGTGCCCCTCAGCGTGAGCGACGGCCGCCAGATCGAGGGTCGGGATCTCCTCGTCTGGTGCCGCCAGGGCGGCCACCTCGGCGGCCTGGCGGGCACTGGTCGTCTCGCCGGCCTGCAGATCGTGAACGGCCACCAAGTGCGCCACGTCCACGATCGCGCAGACGATGTGGTGGTCCAGCCGGTCCCCTTCGAACAGCCATCCCCACCCGCCCGTGCGCAACTGGCTGAACGGTCGGCCCTGCACCAGCCGCAGTGCCTGGCGAAGGTCTGCGATGCCCTCGGGCCCGCCGCGGGCCTCCCCGCGGACCCGGAGTCGGCGGAACAGGTCGAGGTCTACCAGGACGTCGATGACCTGGTAGACGTTGACGCCGCGGTTCTTGGCTGCCGGGGCCCTGGAGGCGTGAGGTAGGTGCGGCTCGTCGGTGCGTGGGTTGGTGCCCAACCATTCCCGGCAGCGTCGGGCGTACTCGCGGATCTTGCCGGCGTTGAGACCAAAGGCGTCGGCGGTCTCTTCCACCGTGGCGCCGTTGGGGCGCAGCGCCAGGTAGGCCAGCAGCTCGGTGAAGTAGGGCCTACGGTCCACCAGGGGCTTGCCGCGGGTTCGCGCCCCGACCGGACCCATCAGCGTCAGCCTGGGCAGCGCACTGTCCTTGGCCCACCAGGCTTCCAGGTCCGCGTCAAGCCGGGGGTCGGTGTCGACCACTTGCTGGGACACTGTGGGGGGCACGTGTGGCGCGAGGGTGTCGATATCAGCGGCTGTGGTGGCGGCCGCGTCCAGGTAGTCCTCGTCCGGCTCGGGCAGCAGGGTGTGGGCCGGTGCCGGCTCCTCGGTGTCGGTCGTCTCCGTGCGCGGGGCGCGGGGCACGGTGTGCTCTGGGCGCAGGGCCCCAGCCTCATCACTCCAGGACCGCCATCCCTGGCTGGCGTGGTCGACGACCTCGCGCACGGGCATCGGCGCGTCCAGCACGTCCTCGCCCTGGGCCAGCAAGGCGGCGCATCCTTTGGCTTCTTCGCCGGTGAGTCCCACTCCGACCAGGTCGAGCCCGAAGTCGGGCAGCAGCACCCTCCCCTGCTCGTTGGCGATGAGCCGCGCTGCGTGAGTGCTCTGGTGGTCGCCGATGACGACGACCGCGGCCGCGGTACGGCCCTCGTGGGACTCGAGCAGTTCAGTCAGTTGGTCATAGTGTGCGCTGGCGGCCGCTGCCTCGGCGGTGACCATGACCATTCGAGCTGGCCATGTGTCGTCGGCTGCCTGCGCGGCCCGTGCCGTGGGCACGTCGGTTCCCTCCTCGAGCCGGTCGATGACCCCGACGACACCGGCGACGGTGTCCGCCAGGACCTCGGTGGTGGCGGCGCGGACCCGCGCCGGGTTCATCGCCGCGACCTCTTCAGCGACCCCGATGCAATCGAGGCGCACACCGGTCGCCCAGGGGTTGACCGCGATGTCCGCGGCCAGGTAGCGGGCCAGGTCCAGCACGTACTCATCGGCCCCACTGATGGCGGTCTGCAGGTCCTCCAGATTCAGCAGCCACCGTCCCCCGGCGTCGTCGGACCCGATGGAGGCCAGCAGTGGGTATGGCGCCCGGTGACCGGGCACGAGCGGGCCGACTTCTTCACGCGGAGTGTCGACGGTCAACGTCCACTGCAGGTGGTCCTCGGTGCCGACCCAGGGGGCGGCGAGGTCAGCGGGTTCAGCCAGGTGCAGCCTCAGGTCCGCCTGCGTCAGTTGGACCGCGGCCAGTACCGGCACGGGTGTGCCCTCGCGGGCGCACAGACCGCCCAGGCGCCGCAGGATGTCGTCGAGGTCCTGCAGGGTGACCGCGGCCTCCCTGCCGATGGTCTGCACAGTCATCTCGACCGGCGCCACGGCCGGCTCGGGGGTAGTGATCGTGCGGCCGGGTCGACGGTTGCGGAACTGGCCGCGGCGACGGGCGGACAGGACGACGAGCATGCCGCCACTGAGGAGGGCACCGCTGCCGATCAGGCCGGGCAGCATCCAGCCCAGTTCGGCGTCTTCCTGCTCCTCTGTGACGGTGTCCGAAACCATCTGGCCCTCACCACCATCCTCGGCCGGTGCGGGTGTCTGCTCACCGGCCATTGCCGCGCTCATCACCCCGACGCCGGCTCCCTGCTGCCCGGCGTCCTGCGCGATCTGGGAGAGCTCCTCGACAGAATCCTCCGGTGGATCCTCCACCGGGGCCGGGGCGGGGTCCTCCCGGATCGGATCAGGCGCGGGAGGCGTTGCTGCGGGCATTCCCGGAATGGTCAAGCGCCACCCGGGCAGGATCAGGTCGGGGTCGGTGAGGTGCTGCCCGTCGGGCTGCTCGATCCCCGCGGATGCCTCGAAGATGTCGGGCCAGCGGTTGGCGTCGCCGAGGTGCTCGGCGGCGATCTCGCTGAGGGTGTCTCCCTCGGCCACCACGTACTGGCCCTGCTCGTCGACCTCGCCGGCGGCCGCGGTCGAGCCTTCCGGCAGGTGCAGCCGCATACCTGGTGCCAGCCAGTCGGCCCCGTCGGTCAGCACAGTGCGGTTCAGCTCGACGATGCGGTTGAAGTCCTGCCCGCTTCCGAGATGCTTATCAGCGATCGACCAGAGGGTGTCACCGGTTTGCACGGTGTAGGGCACGACCTGCTGCTCGGTCGGGGTCTGGTCGGCGGCCACCTGGTCGGCGGTCTGCTGCGGTTCATCCCCGTTCTGGGCCACGGCCGCGGGGGCGGTCACCGCGGGCAGCGCCTGGGCGGGGCCGCCGGCGAAGGCCGGTGCGGCCAGGGTGGGGGTCGCGATGAACAACGCAAGAGCCGCCGTGACCAGGCCGCGGGCGGTGGCTTGCGGCACCCCGAGGGCAGGCACGGACGGGGCTGGCAGGCCCCGGACCTGGGCAATGAGCTCGACCAGGATGGTGGCGGCCAGGGCGGCCCACACGAGCCACCCGAGGACCTTGACGGCGGCCAGGACGAGCGTGCCGTCATCGGGTGTGGTCAGCGCCTGTCGTAGGCCATCTACGGTCGGCAGGTTCGTGGGGATCGGGCTGCCGCCGAGGGCGATCAACAGGGCTGGAAGCCCGACCACGATGCCGGCCAGGACCAGCCAGGCCAGGACCCCCATCAGTCGCTGTTTCATCATTGCTCCACACCTCCGTGGGATCGGGCTACCCGCGCGTCGGCCTCTCCGGTGGCACTCAGGCCGCCAATGCCGATGATGCTCAGGAACGTGGTGTCGTAGGTCGAGGTGACCGTGACGTGGATACTTTCGGGTCCGGTCACCGACGCGGACCCGCCGATGCCTGCCGACTCCAGGTAGGCATTGGCAGCAGCTGACGCCACGGACGGGTCGACGACCGCACCCTCGCCTCGCACTGCGGTGGGGATCTGCAGGTGCTGACCGCCGGCCCGAGCGGCCTCACGGGCCACACTGCGGGCTTCCTGCATGGCGTGGATGTGCCCCGCGGTATCGACGGCGACACCCATCACGATCAGGACGATGGTGGCCATCATGATGACGAAGACGCTCACCGCGCCGCGCTCCGGCTCTGGGTGGGTCAACTGGTGCACCCCTGGCATGGCCTACCCCTGCCTGCTGCGGTAGGTGTCCAGGGGCGAGGTCATCGTCGCGGTGAGGGTCCGTGACCCCGGGGTTCCGGGTATCACCAAGTCACTCATATCGACCACACACGTCACGGTGACGCTCACCTGGGCGGGGATGCCCGGTGGCAGGTTGAACTGGCTGGTGTCCACCGCGACCTCCTGGTTCTGGCACCGAAGGTCCTGGTTATCCAGTGAGGCGTACCCCGCCGAGGACGCCGATCCTGCGGCATCGCCGGCAGATCGCGCGAGCGAGGCCGACCTCGCCGCGTCGGCGGCGGCCGAGGCGACCGCCTGTTGGGCGATGGCCCAGCGTCCGGCGAAAATGACCATCAGCACGAACACCAGGAGCACCGGGGCCAGGATCACGAGCTCGACCGAGACCGCGCCCCTGTCTGCGTGGCCCTGACGTGATCGCGCGACGGTGATCACCCGGTGATCCTCTCCACCGGGACCGAGGCCGTCTGCACGATCGTGGGATCCCAGAAGAACACGATGCTCTGGGACTGGCCGGTCACCACAACGGTGGCGGTCGTAGCCGTGCGGGTCCCTGAGGTCGCGGCGCCCAGCAGCACGCCGCCACCGCCGGCATCGGCTACAAAATCTGCGGCGGCGGCCGCACCGGCACCGCCCGAGGAACTCTCGGCGGCGGCGACCCGTGCGCCTTCCTGGGCGGCGCCCAGGGCGACGCTGCGGGCATGAAACCACAGGCCTCCTTGGACGACCGCGAAGGTGAACATGAACAGGAACGAGGCGAGGACCACCATCTCGACGCTGGCCGCGCCTGCATCCCGCCGCCCGAACCAGATCCTTCGGCGGCCCTCAGAGGTTCCTTCCCGCGGGTTAGGCATCAGGTCAGCTCGGCGAGCCGATCCTGTGCCCAGCCGGTCATCGTGGCGATGACAATGCCTGCCAGGACGAAAACGCCCACGGCGATCACGACGTATTCCACGGAGATCCCGCCACGCTCCCGCTGGGCTGCGAGTTCCGTGCGCAGGGTGGTCGCGTGGTGAGTGATCCGGGTGTGCAGGTTGATGAGGGTGGACTGCTTCATGGGAGTGCCTTTCGTGTGCCGTGGTTTCTGGTCCGGTTGAGTGGTGGCGATTGGGGTGTCTGAACAGTTCCGTTGTGGCTCACCCCCCGATGAGCCTGAGCATTTGGGGAGCCAACAGGATGGTCAGGAAGACCATGCACAGCAGTGAGACGGGCAGAACCATCCGTTCGCTGGTCTGGTTTGCCTCGGCCTTCTGGGCCGCGAGCATGGCTGCGCGCATGCTGGCGGCTCGGGCCCTGAGCTGGGCGTACACTTGGGTGCCCTCGTCGCCGGAGAGTCGCATGATGTCGGCCAGTTCGTGCAGGTCGGTGACACCGAACTCCTCCCCGAGGAGTCTCATGGCTTCCCAGGGGGTTGTCCCGGACCATCGGGTGCGCGCCAGTTCCTCCCTGATCCGGGCGAACACCCAGCTGTCCCCGGCGGCCGCGGCCGCTTCCATGGCCTGCCGTGGCCCGGCGCCGGCCGCCCGCTCGAGGGCGACCAGGTCGATGTAGGCCCCCAGTGCGCGCGTGAACTCTCCCCTCGCCTTCCTGGCGTCATCCCGGACGTTCCAGTTCGGGATGAACGAGAACCCCAGGGCCAGAGTCAGGCTCGCGCCAACGGGGACGTAGAACGGCAGGCTGACACCGGCGAACATCACCACCCAGGTCATGAGCGGTCCGGCTAGGAGACCGACCAGCTCGAACAGGAGTTTCTCCCCGTAGAACCGGGCGGGCGTCATCCGCAGGATCGCCAGATCCTGGGATGAGACGCTCCCCCACACCCGCGCGGGGAGGTACCTCTCCCCGAACGCGCCGAGGACGTCGCGCACGTCGTCGGTGCGGCTGATCTGTTGCCGCTTGGCCTGCGCGGCCCGGGCACCGGCCGGTGAAAGTCGGGTCAGAGTCTCCCCCAGGTCCGGATCCCCAGGCACCAGGCGCCACATGATCATGGCCAGTCCCAGGCCGACCATCGCACCGGCAGCCAGTATCAGCTGCAGGCCGGTCATCGGTTCGCCTCCGCCAGCTCGGCCCCGATGAACCGGGGCAGCGGCTTGGAACGGGACATGGCCTTCAACCAGAGCAGGGTGCCCGCATAGGCCGACAGGAGTACCACCAGCAGCATCTGCCCTAGCGGGGTGCCATAGGGCTGGATGTAGTTGCCGGACAGCGCGAGCATCCCCATCACCACCACCGAGATGAGCGTGATGAGTCGGGCGTTACCGCGGGGCTTGGCCCGGTCTGCCTCGATCTCCTGCCGTGCCTTGACGTCCTCGGCGACCGACTCGGCCAAGGCGCCCAGGACGTTCGCCAGGCCCGCGCCGCGGTGTTTGGCGCCGAGCAGCAAGTTGCTGGCGATCAGGTCCCCGGTCGGGTCATCCAGGTCATCGGCGAACCGGCGCAGCGCACTCTGTGTGTCCCACCTGGCCCGCAGACGCCCAACCAGCCGGGAAACCTCCGGCCGGATCGGTTCTGGTGTGGACCGCAGGGAGGTAGTCAGCGCCTGCTCCAGACCGACCCCGGCGGTCAGCACCCCAGCCACGGACCGCACCCATTCCTGCATCGCGTCGAGGCGCTTGAGTTCCTTCTGGGCCGGTGGCGCAGACAGCAACGCAGGCAGCCCGGCGATGGCCACCGGCGCAACCAGCACCGCAATGACCCAACCGGTCAGGATGGCGACTAGGACCCCGACCGCCAGACCCACCAGCACCAGGGCGCGGGTGCGGGTACCGAACGGGATGCCCCTACGTTGGGGGCGTCTGCGTGGACGAGGGGTGACGGGCCGTTTGACCAGCCCGAGGCTGGCCAGCAGGAGACCACCGGCGATCAGCGCACCGGCCAGCGCGATGAGAGGGATCATCCCAGCTCACTCCCCTGCTGGACGTAACTGCCCAGGTCAAAGCCCAGAGCGACCAGTTCGCGATAGTCCTCCGGTAGCACGGCAGGGACCGCCACGGACTCCCCCGGCCCGGCCCGGAACACGTGGGTCGTGGCGTAGCCACGCTGCTCCTCACCGGGATGGACCACCATGATCTCGGAGACGTACCTGCGCACCCGGGCATTGCCGTCGGCATCCAGGTCAGTCTGTTTGTTGACGTGCACGACGACGTCGATGCCGGCGGAGACCGCACGAACAGCGAAGGCGTGAGTGGCGTGCTGGCCAGCCTCCATCACGCACGTCACCAGCTTCTCGACCGCGCCGCTCGCGTGGGCGGCGTGCGTGGTCGAGATGGACCCGGCCCCAGACTGCATCGCCTTCAGCATCGCCATCGCCTCGGGGCCGCGGACCTCACCGACGATCTGCCGGTTCAGGTTCATCCGGAAGGAGTCGAACAACAGTTGCTCGAGGGTCACCTCACCGGCCCGTTGACCGTCGGGGCCGACCTCACCGGAGCCAGGACGGGCCTCGTAGGCAAAGCAGTACGGGTGCCGCTGCGTCATCTCGTGCAGGTGCAGCTCGTACTCGGTCTCGAAGGTGCCGATGACCTCATAGGTCGGGATCTCGTGGCACAGGGCCCGCACCATCGTGGTCTTGCCCGCCCCCTGGGCGCCGGATACCACCACGGACCGGCCGCTGCGCACGACAGCACCAAGAAAGGAGGCCGCTAGCGGGCTCAAGGCACCCAACGCGACCATGCCCTCCAGGCTGGTGTCCCTCATGCGGTGCCGGCGGATCACGGCCTGCGGCCGCGGCGCAACCCATGCCTGAGCTGCCAGTCGCGCCCCGCCATCCAGTCGCAGGTGCAGCCTGGGCTGGGACGGCGAAAACGACCGGGCGTTGACCTCGGAGCGGGTGGCAACAAACGCGAGGAACTCCAGCAGCTCCTCGTCGGAGTCCGCGACCGGGGCAGCCTGCACCTGGCGGCCGCCGGTCAACTCGAGGACGACCCGGTCGTGGCCGAAGATCATGATGTTCTCGACCTCGGGGTCATCCACCAGCGGCTGCAGCCGACCCAGCCCGAAGACCGCGTCGAAGACCGCCTTGGCCAGCCGGTGCTGCTCCAGCTCATTCCATGGGTCGGTCCCGGCCCGGGCCCGCTCAGCCGACTCCTGAGCCAACAGTTCGTAGATGATGGCGCGGCCGCGCTCCTGCTGCGCCTCGGTGCTCTCACCGCTGCCGGTCGTCTCCTGACTGAGCCGGTCCGCGGTCTGCTGCCGCAACACGGCGACAACTGCCCAATCCAATCCATCACCGTGATCACGGTGACCGGGATCTCCCCCCAGGGGCGCCGGCGGTCTCGGCGTCACCGTCAACGGTTCAGCGTCGGGTGCTGCATCACCACCCAGGACGAACGACCCGCGCCGCCTGCCCCTGCGGGACCTGCTGACAGCTGGGACACCATTCGTCGGCGCTGCCGCGAAAAGAGGCAGCGCGGTCGGGTCCGAACTGGCCCCCGGGGTGTCCAGATTCTCAGCCTCGAAGCTCATACGGCTTCCTCCTCGACGTCCAGCAACTCTGAGCGTGCCGCCGCCAAGGTTCGGGTCAGCGCAGCGTCGACCGCCCGCAGCGACCGCACCAGGGCCGTACTCGGCAACTTTCGGACAGTCGCCCCCGCAGAGAAGGCCGCGGCCGCCTTGGGGTCCCAGTCCACCGACGCCAGGACGGGAGCACCGAGGGCGTCCCTGACCTCCCTGGCACCGTAGGGATGCCCGGGACCGACCAGCAGCACCCCCAGCTCTGTCCCAGCACCCATCTGCTCAAACTCGGTACGCAGGCTGCCCACCCACGACCTCGCGCCCGAGAGGGAGACCAGGTCAGAGCGGCACACCACCAGCGCCAGATCCGCGCCGTACAGCAAGGGCGTGGCAGAGCCCGCCAGACCTAGCCGGCCCAAGTCCACGATGGTGTCCTGACCAGTCTCAGTCAGACCTTTGAGCGCGGCCAGCAGCGGCTCCCACAGGCCGGTCAACGCCCCGGTCTGGGTATGGGAGCGAGGCCCGGGAATCAGCGACACCTTGGAGTCCGGGACAGGCATCGTCACGGTGGGGATCGTGCTGCGCAACCTGCCGTGCTGCTGGGCCATGACCAACTCCACCAGAGCGTCCGGAGGGACGATCTGGCCCCGCAGATAACCAGCGAGGATCGCCGACCCCCCTGTCGGGTCAGCATCCAGCACGATGGTGGGCCGCCCCCGGGTCAACGCCAGACCCACCGCGGTGGTGGTGACCCCCGGCGACCCAGAGGCCGACGTCAGCGTGATCAGAGCCACCGCTCAGCCCTCCCGGCTGTCCAGGATGAGGGCCACCCGCCCAGCAGCCGCCCACCGTGCGATAGTCGGGGCATCGTCCTCCTCGACCAGGACCGACACCACGGTCTGACCCGCCACCGCGTCACCGGGCAAGACCACGCCGACAATGTCCGCCTCGAACATGACTGCTTCAGCGGCCTCATCGGGGCTGTTCTGCCCCCCGGAGGTCCCAACAACCCGTACGGCATCCCCCACCTGCAACGGCTCCCCCGGCATCGTGGCCGGCCCCAGCGCCAACCCGACAACAGACTGCCCCGCCGCGGGCACAACTTCGCTGGTCACCGCCTCCCGGGTCAGCAACGACCCCGCCGCCATGTCCATCGAGGCGCTCTGGCCGACGAACAACTCCAACTCGTCACCGGGCACGGACTGTAGAGCGGGGTCGGTGCCGACCTGGACCGTGAGAAGATCCTCTGCACCGATGGACTCGCCCCGCATCACGGTGTTACGCAGGGCGAGGACCTCGCTCGTCTCACTCGTGGCCAACCATGCCCACACCGCCAGCAACGCGCCCATCACGACCAGGGCGATTCCCCCCAGTGCCATGAGAGGCCGGCGGCGCAACTTCGGCGGCGCCGGCGGGTCCTGCCCGACCGCAGCCTGTGAAGCCTCGGCCTCCGGTAGTGCGCCACCACCCATCGGGTGGTCCTGCGTGTCCTTCTTCTTCGCCATCGTCATCCCTTTCCCCTTGGACTCGTTGGCTTTGCTACACGTTGGCGTGGGGCGGTCAGGTATCCCTCCGAGTCACTGCACGATCACCTGGGCCTCCCCGATCGTGATGGTCGTGCTGTCCAACACCTCGAGCAGGAACACCCCGGACTGGCCCATACCGGACCAGTTGATGACCCAATGCGAGGTCGGCGTCACCGTGTACTCCCCCGGTGACTGGTACCGGTGCCCACAATCCGGAGAATCGGAATCCAGGTAGCCGTCTTCATACGGGGTCCCGGGCCCCTCGCACGTGATCGTCGTGCCATCGCCCATGTCCCACACCACACGGTCCAACTCACCAGTGGCGGTCACCGTGTAACCACCAGCTGATGCAGAACGCGTGATCGGACCGACCGTGTTCTCAGTCGGATCCTCTGCCCACATCCACGTGGGCAGACCAATCAGACCCACACTGCCCTCAGCGTCATCAGGAACAATGCCGATGTAAACCGCTCTCAGTTGCATCGCCGCTACAGCTTCCAGCGCAATCTCGATCGGGTTCGGAAGGTTCTCCCACGGAGGCTCTGGTGACCATCGTTCCCCAATCTCCCCCGGATTGATCCGCGGGTCCCCCATCCATCTGCCGGTCGTGTAAATCGCGCCATCCTCATGCCCCTCCCATACGGGGTCGCTCTTGGGGGGTTGAGGGTCAGTCAACTTCGCATACGCCATCCATCCCGGAACCCAGTACCAGTCCCCCATCCGGCACGGGACCTCATCCCCGGATATGGGCTCGATGCACTTCGGGTCAACAGGCACGGGATCAGCCTCGGGTGGGCCAGGAACGATCGGAGTACCGCCGCCCGGAGGGATCACGACCTTCACTACGCACGTTGCCCAGATGGGGTCCCAGTATTGTCCCGGTGGACAGTCCGCCACACCGGCTTGGGCTGGCGATATCGCTCCTGCAAGGAGCAACAGGAGCCCCACCAAGAGCGTGACCGCTCTTGTTAGGGCACGCACGGCTCGTACTCCATGGGGTCTTCGGTCACGATCAGTTCGCCTTCCCTCGCGGGGTCTGCCTCCACCACGTAGGTCGTCTTACCGTGGTCCCCCAGCTCTCCCCGGTCGGGCTTTTCCGCGTCAACCATGACGTCGGTCCAGTTCAGGCACACAGTCACTTCGTACCGCTCCGCCTCCTCGATCGTTTCCACGCCCGTCACAGTCACATGAGAATCGCCAGTCTGAAGTTGGCCACTGTCACGTCGACCCTGAGCAGTGCTGACCCATTGAGTGATGGCCTGGCCTCCTGCAACCGTTGCGAGTTCCTGAATGGGCAAATCGGGGTCCTGGGCTAGCGAGTCCAGAACCTTCCAGAAGTCGACCACGGCCTGGCTGGCGGCTTCCTGTCCCTCGTCCTCCAGGTCGGCACTGCTGGGTGCCTCTGTAGTGGGCGTCTCGCCGACGGGCGGTGCGGTTGTTGTTTCGGTGTCGTCGCTGACCGGTTCCGAGGTGGTCGGTGCCGCGGCCTGAGTTGGCGTGGTCTGAGCCTCGGGCATGGTGGTCTCCTCGGGCTCATCCGAGTCGGCGCAACCAGCCATGAGGCTCCCGGCCAGCAGCAGCATGGCCAGGTCGCGTGTCGTGGTCCGCGTCCGTCCCATCGGAGTACCTCCTCGACTACCGAAAGCCACCAGCCGTGCCCTCAAGGGGTCACGCAACCAGTAATCGTCACGATAGCACTAGTTCTTATATGTCATCCACGTCTCGGCCTGTGCTTCTTGCGGAGCTATCAGGTTTCCCCGGTCCATGTCAAGCACGCTAGCCCTGGTGTCCGGGCGTGCGGCACCACGCCCGGTAAAAATTTGGTCAGGTGTTGGTCCTGTGGACGAGGCGGGGACGGACCGCTGCCGTGTGGATGACTGCGAGATGATCAGGGGTTCCGGTCGCGGCTGGCTCTCAGTGCGCTGACAACCGTCCACTCTGTCGCGCCCAGAGCCTGCGCCAGAAGGTCGATCGTCGCCTCCGTTGGAAGCCTCTGGAAGTCGCCCTGCTCCCACCGATGCACTGTTCTCGTGGAGACCAGCACCTCCCTCGCCAGGCCTGTCAGGGTCAGGCCGGCAGCTAGGCGCAGTTCCCGGAGTCCGGGTCCGCCCGGGGGCACCTCCAGCAGGTCGACGACATCAATCCCCAACGCCTCCGCGACCCGGCGGAGCACGTCCGGGCGCGGCAGTGACATACCGAGCTCCCAGCGGGATATCCGCTCCCCCCCGGCGACGTCAATCAGCCGGGCCAGCTGGTGCTGCGTGAAGCCCGCCTTCTCTCGGGCCTGCCTGAGCCGTTCGGGACTCAGGGGTGCGCGGGCCGGTGACACGCAGGCCACCCTATCTATCGCCAGCCACCCCTTGGACCCGCATCTATCGCCAGCCATTCCTCGGGCCAGCGCCACGCGCTGTCGAGCGGTCCGGCCCGACCTGGGGTGAACCGCGGAACACAAGCACTGACGTGTCGTTGTGGGGCGGAACGCGGTGGTAGGACGTGGCAGCTCGCGGCGGCAAGCTGCGGTCGGTGAGCGCCCATCGGTAAGAGCGGTCCGGCCAGCCCAATGGATTTGCCTACCGCTCTCTCGCTCGGATTCCGCGACGGCTGGGAGGCCGCCGCCGGCTGTCTGCCCTCCGCGACCACGCGCGTGCACTGTCGGCGACTCAGCCCTTCGCGCGGACACCTCAAACGCGAGCGCTTGACATCCGATTCACAATCAGCGAGTGGCTTCAGACTGCCGTTCGACGATCCGGCAGTCAGTGTTCGCGGATCGTCCTGACCAAAGCTTGCAGGGCACTCACCTTCTGCTGCTCCAGTTTGATCGGATTGTCCACCTTAGAGGGGTTAGACTCGGTGTGCTTGAGCACGTGGTCCGGGTGAAGGTCATAAGAGTCCTCGTACTTCGTCTCGTCGGGACCCTCGTACTTCACTTTCACGGTGATTGCTTCTAAGTCATCGTGCCCCGCGCGAATCACGTTGCTTGCCGTCCATCCGGGTGCCCACGTCGTCACTGGGTTGGCGTACCGCTCGTAGATCCACTTCAACATGTTGTCCAGGGGCAGGCTTGCCACGTCCTTAGGAGGCTCGGGGTCGAAGGTCACCGACACGTTCGCAGCCACAGACTGTCCGAGGTTCTTCAGCACTAAGAGCGCGGTGCCCTTCGAGAGGCTCTCCCGCCGCAATTCGGCGACGATCACCGGTCGAGTTCGCGCTCGGCTGTCGTCCCGTGTCGCTTGCAGAGTGTCTCGTGCGTATAGGGCGGTGACGATGATGGCAACGGCCATAGCGGCTGTCCCAAGCGCCGTTACGGCTCCCGCGATCGCACCGAGGGCGATCCAGTCGGTGTCAGTCATGTGCTCTGCATACCACCCGTTACGGACATACTCCACGTCCGCATGAAGACCGGTCTGCGTCTCAGGCGTCGTCCTCGGGCTCTGGGGGCACGGTGTGCGCCCACGGCTCTTCAGTTCGGAGTGGCGGTTCCGATGGCGGCCACCCGGGCGGCCGGATCGCGTCGAAGTAGTCGAGCATGACTCGGACGCCCTGCACCTCCATGGCTCTGCGAGTGGCCCGGGCGTCCCGGGGCGATTTCTGCTTTGCCCTGCCGAACACCGTCCGCGCTTGTCCTGCCAAACGCTGTCACTGGCCAGCTGCTCAAACCCGGCCGGGCGGTGCTGGCCTGCCGGGTCGATGATCTGGACGACTGGTGCCGGCGGTGCGGGTGCCAAGGGGTTCCTCGGGACACCGTGACCCGGGACCTGGCGCACGAGCCGTTTCGGGTGGCGACCCACCACGCAGCTGCTCACCATTCTCGGCTACCGGTGCTCCGGGTGCGGCCACGTGTGGCGTCGGGACACCACCGCCGCGGCTGCCCTGGGGGCCAAGATCTCCCGCGCCGGCCTGCGGTGGGACGCTGGTCGGAACCGTGATGCTAGAGGGCCCGGCGGTGCTCGGTTTGGTTTGAGCCGCATAATCCCGGGATGACTCGAAGCACAGTCCAAGACGCCCGCTCCCCAAGCGAATCAAGGCTGGCGGAGTGGGCCTGGGTCTATGTCGTGCCTGTTTAGTGGGATCATGATTTCGAAATCTCCCAGTGGGCTGTCGCTGATGCGCCGATGCTAGACCGGCTTGGCCATTCGACGCGGCAGCGTGTTCTCCTGACGAGGGATGCGGCGGGCGGGTTGGCGACGACCTCCTCCGCGGCGCCAGAGTCTGACGTGACGGGAGGTTGGCGATGGGGGCGGACGCGTTCATCGGTCAGCGGTTCTTCCTGCCGCTTCGGATACGACGAGTCGTTCGGCGAGCGAATGGGGGGACGCGGGGGCCGGCCGCGGCGGGTTCTTGGAGGTTCGCCGCCTTGACGAGGGCGTCGAGGTTTGCGTCGGCCTCCGGAAGGCTGTTGAAGTACATGGCGAGTTCGAAGTTACCGTCCTCGTCGAAGAGCAGTCCATACGACCGGTCTGACCCGAGCTGGTGACGCTTGAGGCGGATGTAGGCAGCGAACCGGCGTAGGACCGGGTCTTGGTCGGAAGCGTGGGGTCGCGTGAAGAAGAAGAGGGTCGGGTGTCCCCACGCGCCGGCGAGGGAGATCATCCCGTCGTGGGGCTGCCCGTCAAGGCGGGTGCGTCGGATGCACTCGTCGATACCCTTCAGCACAGTCTGCTGGGTTTCCTCCGACAGGGCGAACATGTCAGCGCCGAAGCGGACCATGCCGTTTCCGTGCGCCTCGACTGCGTCGACGAGGTCGAGGACCCGGGGAAGCGCCCGGTAAGTCGGCTTTACGGGTTGGGGAGCACCCGGGACCAGGCTGTCACGGTTCATCCACGCGTCCAGCTCGGCGCACTGGTCGCCGACAAACGTCAGGACCGCGTCCTCGTCGTGAGTCGGGCGGGCGCGCTTCGTCTCTCTTGGAGCGTCGGGGTGCTGCGGGTGGAGCTGGTCAGGGTCGGGTTCGACGTAGAGGTCGGCGTCCATGAACAGCATGAAGAGATCGAGCTCGTCTGCGCCCTTGTAATAGGTAGTTACGTCCGAGTCGGTGCGTCGGCGCAGGTACAGGAGGAACTCCGAGGGCCGTTGGCAAACCTGGGCGATGGTCTCAAGATCGTGCAGCGATGTGATCCACGGAGTGCCGTGTGTTGGTAGCAACCCGCTGCTGCGATGATCGCCGAGGTTCGTGCCCAAGGGACCGATGTCATCAAGGAGTGCGACCACAGACCGGACTTCACGCACGGGGCTCAGGTCGAACCAGGTGCCGTCGCGCAACCAGATCCCGTGGTTGTTCTCGATGAGCGCCTGTAGACGTGCAGCCTGTGCATGGCCGTTCCCGATCGTCGCGCGCAGGTCGTTCCATAGTCGGCGGATGTCTCCCCCGACGAGCCGGGGCTGACATCGACTTGCCCTTCACCTCGACGCAGATCGCCACGTCGCCGATGACGAACAGCCCGTCACCCTCCACGATCTTCCCTACACTCTTCAGATCCGCGCTGTCCCGACCAAGCAGGTGTGCGCTGGCGTCGTCCGTGGGTGCGTAGTACTTGACGCCTGCCAGGGCCGGTGGCGCCCCCAAGACCCGTTGTAGGGAGTCGAGGGCAAGACGTTCGCTGACGACCTGCCGGACCTTCTGGTCGTAGGTGTGCCAGTGCTTGGTATTAGTGAGCGCACCCTCGACGGTACGACGCAAGGAGTCCAGTCCGACACCGATGGTGGTCTCGACAAAGTTCCCGGCCCCGTCCGACACCAGAGGTTTGGCAAGAAACGGGTTTGTCGAAGTCAGTAGTTCGAACACCCGGTCTGCCGGTGCGACGCTCGGGTCGAACTCTTGGGCCGAGGAGTTCATGACAGCGAACGCAGCCGTTTCCGAGATCCCAGCACGCTGGGCCACCTGTGCCGGCGTCATCACTGCTCTGCCCGCTGGCCGGATCAAGAGCTTCTCGAGGGCTACCTGGAGCGCTTTCCGCCCTTCCTCTGGCATGTCGGCTTGCGCGGTCCCTCGGTCGCGTCCGAACACATCGATGGTCTCGTCGACAACCGACTCCAAGCGCTCCCCGCCGAGGTTCTTCATCGTGCTGCGGACCGCGACAACATCTGGATAGGTGTACCCGAGGTACTCACTCATGAGCGGCGTGACTCTCGGGTTGTCGAACAGTTGGCTATCCTGCGCGTCGCGAATGCTGTCGTACCGAAGGTTGCGGATGAGCAGGACGGACGACTGGTACTGCGCGGCGAGCAGCGCTAACGAGTCGCCCTGGAACTTGGCCTCCGACAGGTGACGGTAGTTCGCTAGTCGAATCAGGCGCGACGAGCGATCGCGAATTTCAGGGATGACACCGTCAGGGCGTGAATCCTCGTGCGGTGTAGGTGGGCGCCTGCGCGAAGGTCGGCCCAGGAGCATGGCTGCGACGATCTCGACGTTCAGTGCTGACGCGTCGGGGAGGGTAAGGAGCGGGCTCAGGGGGAAGAACTCTTGCATCCGCATGAGTTCGATGACGTCGAACGCGTCCGCGTCAGTCACCAAGGCGAGCATCTGCTCCACCGCCGTGTCGACCTCGGCGCGGAACACCCTTCGAAGGTCTGTCGGGGTGTGGCATCCCGCGAACAGGCCGAGCTCCGCCTCTGGGTCTTCGTTGAACGGTATCTCCCCATCGTTCGAAGGCTCGGGGCTGAGTTCAGGCATCTGCTTCATACATCTCCTCGCTCTGAGAGTGACCCTACGTTGATTCACGATGTTCTGGCTGCGTTGCTAGCGGGGCCAAACCTCAGGCGGGGTCGGGGCCTGTGCCACGCTGGTCTAGTGAACACTTCTGGCAACCCGGCTCCGCACCGCCGAGATGGGCCCTCTGCTAGTGAGTCGCCTCCCGGGCCCTCCTGGCGCAGATCTGGTCGAATCGCCAGAGAACTCTTAGTGGGGCGCGGCGGCCAGACACTCAAGTCCTACAGGCGCCTCGTCCTCGACGCGTGGGTCATGGACGGGAGATGAGATCTCCCGGTCCACTTCTGGAAGGACCACCGCTGCTCGAATCCGCGCTCCATCGTCGTGTGGACGTCGCGATTGAAGTGAATCTTGCACTGCGTGAACCCGGCGGGGCACGGCCGCTGGACGCTGTACGAGCGCCCGCGATCGTCTCCTGGCGTACTGGCTGGGGCCGTCGATACCCCTCCGGGGTAGGTCGACGGTCGAGAACGCACACCGTTGTAAGAGCGTCTGTCGATGGCTGACGATGTCGAGCAAGTTCGACACGAAATCCGGTTCGCGCTGAATCAACTGCGCGTTCGGAACGGCCAACACGAGTTCGAGACCTTGACGCGGATGCTCGCCAGGGCGACGGTGACCCGGAACCTGCTGCCGGCAACCGGGCCGGTCGCCGGTGGTGGAGACCAGGGCCGCGACTTCGAGACATTCCCGACGCAGCTGCCGGGACAGGTCCAGCGGATCGGGCGCGACCTCGGCGTCCCGGACCGGGCCATGGCCGGTTTCGCGTGCACACTGCAGCAGGACGACCTGCGCGGGAAGATCCGTGCTGATGTCGCCGAGATCGTCGCCGGCGGGTCCGAGGTCGAGTTCATCGTCGCGTACTGCGAGGCGGATATCCCGGTCGCGCGGCGGCACGCAATCGAGCGCGATGCGATGGAGCGAAACCGGGTGCGCCTGGCCGTCTTCGACGGCAACGCGATCGCTGAGCTTCTCTCGGACCATGCAATGTTTTGGATCGCAGAGACGTACCTGCACCTTCCAGCGCGGGTGCTGCCCGTGCCCGTTGACCGGCCCGACTGGTACGGCGAGGACCTTGCTCGCTGGCGCGCGGATACCGACCCAGTCGACACGGTGGGTCGCCTGCTCGACCTCGCTGGGTGCTTGCACTACGCGTGCGTGACCCGCGAGGGCCGCCCCGACCTGCCCTTTTGGCTCGAGCGGCTGGAGAGTGCCCTCGAGCCAGGCCGTCCGCAATCGCTTCGCAGGAGGGCGCTGTACGAGTGCGTGGCCGCGAACATCCGCGGCCTGGGCGACCTGACTCCGGCCGATGATCGGGCCGCGGAGTACCTGAACGAAGCCCTCATAACCGCTGACGGTCAGGAACTCTCGGACGCGTCGGTGCTCCTGATGTACATGACTGGTGCGGCGGCACGTGGCAGGACTGGGCACGCTGCGGAGACCCTTCATGCTTGGAACGTCGGCCTGTCCGAAAGGGTCGAGGTGCTCCTAAACGCGGACCCGCCTCCTGGTGCCGCCTGCGTCCTCCTCGACACGCTCGGGTGGCTGCGGCTTCAGCCC
Organism: Ornithinimicrobium murale; assembly: GCF_003352835.1. Lineage (GTDB taxonomy): Bacteria > Actinomycetota > Actinomycetes > Actinomycetales > Dermatophilaceae > Ornithinicoccus > Ornithinicoccus muralis. The sequence goes on from NZ_QLVD01000001.1 coordinate 66,363, forward strand.
GATGTGATGACCGCGAACGAGACCGAGGACGGGTACGTCATCGGTGACGAGTTCACAGACATGACCTCGGAGGAGCGCCTAGCGGCGTTGGCGGCCGGTGAACTGACGCTGGTCAAAGTGCCACTTGTGGACCCGGCGGGTGCGATCGGCGCGTACAGGAGGCTGCTGGAGGTTCTCCCAGGGGCACCCTTGTTCCCTGTGGAGACTCTTGGCAAGGTGTTGACGATGTTTGCGCCGGTCCTGGTTGACATCCCCGGTTACGACCAGGTGGTCGATGCCATCGACGCGCGGGTCGCGACGACCAGCGGAGAGGCGACAGCTGCGAACAACGCCCTCGATCGGTGCCAGGCGTTGATCAGCGCGGAACGGCGAGTCGCTGCGCTTAAGCAGCTGCACCGGGCTCGGAACGGGTTGTTCTCGGGGGACAGCCGGGAACAAATGGTGCACGCGACTCTGGCAACCTCCGTCGCCTACCGAGAGCTGGGCCTGTACATGGCGGCCAAGCAGTACGCACTGGCGGCGGCATATCTCGTCGATAGCACGGACCCAGCTCAGCACTCGATCGGGTTGGCGTACGCCGCGTTCGCCGACTACCACCAGGGGTCGTGGTGCAGCGCGGCTCACATGAACTGCGTGGCACTGGTGTCACACCGTCTGCTCGCCGAGCGGCCGATGGACTTCGATCAGCATGGCTGGCTCACGGGCGCGTTCTTCGAGCTGACCCAGATCAGGTCTTTGGCTCGCAAGGCCGGGGATCCGTACTGGGCGGACGTTGAGGGCGCTATCGTCCGCGGCGGGATCAGCGAGTTCCTGGATGTCCTTCTCGCTGAAACGTTTGAGGGTCGACGGCCGTGGTTCGAGGACATCGAGTTCGACGAGCACGTCGATCGGGTGGTCGACGATCTCGGGAGGCCACCGTTCGGTGACACGACCGAAGTCCGCCACGTCCGGTTCGATGCCCTAGGGGTTACTTGGAAGGTCGTGTTTCGCAACTTGTATGCCGACGTTGCGGTCGGTGAGCGGTTCGCGGCCGCTTTGCAGGTCGTACTGGCGCATCTGGCTGACAAGGATTTGGGCCTCGTACCGATGTGCAGGGCCGTCTACGTCACCGCGCTTCCCGCAGGCGCTGACTTTAGCGTCGAGGACAAGGCATCGACGCCCGAGGAAAGCAGGCTCAGTGTGCTGCTGCCCGCCGTCGACCATCTGACGCATGAGTCGGCCAACGTGGTCGCTCGGCGGACACTGGCGGCGGTCACGGCCGTGGTCGTGGAGGTTTCCACGCTGTCCGATGAACGGTTCCAGGAGATCTTGGTCGGTGGTCTTGAGGATGATCTGCTAACCGACATCACATTCGCTGTCCCGTACGACGTGCTCTGGCGCTCGGCCGTATCCGAGGCGAGTTTCGATGCCCGACCGCGCACGACCGCGCCACTCTCAGCGCCGGACGTGACCTCGGCTGAATCACATCGAGAGCTCGCAGCTCCTAGCACGAGAGGGCCCGGGTACGACCCAGACCGGAGCCGAGAGGAGATCCAGCATCGCTACAACGACTTGCCGTCGCGGATGAGGCCAACTCTCGACGCGTTGCGGAACGATGCCGCCTTTGCCGATGTGGTCGTAACGCTGCGCGACGAGGGCTGGAGGGACTGGCAAATACTGATCGCGGTCCACAACGTCGCGAAGAACGCACGGCACACATTTCTCGCGCCGGGGTCACCCGATGAGGCGCGGCAGCTGCGCGAGGTGTTCATGGCCCCGGAGCCGGAGGACGACCCGGTGGCAACCGACCTGTTCACCGTCGAGGCGTTGAGACAGGCACTACTGGTGACCGTCACGTCCAGCGCCCAGACCTGGTGGAGTCTGGTCGTTCGGCCGGAGCCGCTGCCATCGGCTGCGGTACTGGAGCTTCTTCGGGCCAGGTACGGTTGGAGCGAGGATGACATCGACCATTCGGATCCGTTCGAGAGGCCGGCAGTCGCAGCCGAATAGACCAGTGGCCAGGTGGCGAATTCCGGGGGACTAGTTGAGCCGACCAGCACGAAATGTCGACACGAGTTGCGCTGTTGTCACTGTCATCGCTACCGCGTAATTACCTGGACAGGGAGTAGCTCCGCTTTGACGGTGCACAGCCCGAGACTCAGCCGGACCGAAGGTCCTGGTAGGCGCAGCGCGCCTTCGCCCTCGGGCGAGACTCGACCAAACGATGTGTCCTACTGGGCGGATCGACGCTGCCCCAAAGTGGGCGATCTGACGCTGCCCCATAATGAGCCGAACTGACGCGGTCGTGTACCCAAGAAGTGGTTCACGTCAGGTGTGCCGTGGCCCAGATGTTCGCGTCTCCAGTGGGACACTGGTGCCCAGGGCGGCCGGCAGCCGCTGCTGCTGTACGGCCGGCCAGCGATTCCGGCATGTCTCCGGAAGGTCTGGCAGCCAGCAGAGCACACACCAGGTCGTGGAAGGCGCGGCCTCGTATCGTCGTCGTGGGCGAGTGGCGCGGAGCCGCCTTCTGCACGTTGACCGCTGCTAAGAAGACGCGCTTTTGCTCACGGTCCTGCGCCCGCCGGGCCGCACGGTATCCGCGCCACGCTGATCCGTTTCCCCCAACACCAATTGTCCACAGGGTGCCGTCGATCGGTCCCTGGCCCACGCAGCCTCGGCTACCGTCACGGGATGGTACTGAGCGAGATCGGCGCGTCTGCGTCGCACGAGCAGCGGCTGCTGGACCGGCTTGAGGCTGCCGCCGTAGATCTTGTCCGCGTTGATGCCGCTGCGGCCCGCGCGCGGGAGATCCGCGACGGCGCGGTGCGCGCTGCGCTGAAGGGCGGAGTAGCAGGCGGCAGGGTCGCCGAGGTTGCGGGCCTGTCCGGTGGGATGGTTTCGCGGATCGGGTCGGCGCGGCGGCATGACTAATCTGAGACGGTGAGCCAGCCTCGCGCAGCGACTCTTGCAGTTGGCTGAGGGCAAACTCCCTTGCCTCGCCCGCGCAACCGCCTCTGGCCCGTCGCTCGGCTCGTGCCCTGGCCGGACCAGGGATCACTCACTGGCACAAGATGGACGTGAGATGCACGTGGATGGCCGGAGGAAGGCCTCTCACCCACATATCTGCTGGTGAGAGGACAACAGGCTGGGTGGACGTGACTCGAACCCTCCACGCTCGACCTTCTGATCGCACGACCAGCTCGAGCAGGCACTGTGTCATTCCCCCCGTAGTCCCCCCACGCGAAACCCCCTCGACCATTTTCGCTGGTCAAAGGGGGCTTCTGTGCGTGGGCGATACTGGGTTTGAACCTTCTGCCCGCGTCCGACCATGTATCGGTCGGGCGCGCAGCATCTAGTGAGTCCCCACTGATCCGCGTTGGGGCCTTTGGTAGGCATGAGCAAGCAGATCGAGACGGCCACGAGGCGACAGTTCGAGTCTCTCGCCGACGCGGCCGAACGCACTGGCCTGAGCACCTATACCCTGCGTCGCAGGATCGCTGAAGGTAGGTTACCCGCCTACCGCAGCGGGCCGCGCATCATTCGAGTCGACCCTGCAGATGTCGACGGTCTTCTAACGCGCATCCCGACCGTCACACCGTACGGCTAGAGCGCGATATCCCTGCTCAGCCGTTCGGTCAGTGCCCTGTCCCGTTGAGCAGTGGCGTGCTGGTAGCGAAGCGCTACCGTGACGTCCGTGTGGCCACCCCTGTGCAGCAACTCTGCCAGCGTCGCGCCCTGTTCGGCATACTTGCTCAGCCCGGTGTGTCGCAGGTTATGGAAGTGAAAGCCGGGCCTACGTGCCTCATCTCGCGCTGCCCTCCAGTGTCGGTCCAACGTCGTCTGTGAGACTCGCTGCCCGCTGGTGCCAGCAAGGACTGGGGCCGTCCGAGCAGCGGGGGTGTAGGTACCTAGGTGATGTCGCAACGCGGGTAGGAGTGCCGCAGGGATGGCGATGGTCCTGACACTGTCTGCCTTGGGTGGCGTGACCGCGTTCGCCTTGACGTTGAACTGGCGCCGCACGTGAAGGACAGCCCTCTCGGGGTCTTCCAGGTGCTCGAGGTCCCTACGCTCGAGACCTAAGACCTCCCCGAGCCTGAGAGCGCACCATGCGGCTAGCGGTAGAGCGATGCGCAGACGTTCTGGCATAGCCTCAGTCATAACCCTGACTTCCTCGGGGGTTGCGACGTCCCCGTGTTCGTCCTCTGGCCGAACCCGCCGGTGCTTGGGAGCAGCTGGGAACTCGAACGACTCCAGGCCCCCGGCCTTTGCCTTGACTGCAGCATTGATACAAGAGCGCAGTGCGATCACCACATTGGGCGTCACGCCGTTGACCCTGGCCCGAGGGTGTCGTTTGCTGGGTCGGCTCGCCAGCAAACCCAGGTGATCGGCCACCTGTCGTGTCGTCAACTCCTTCAGACGAACATCGCCCAACTCTGGCAAGACGTGGTTCTTGAGGACGGACCTGTACGACAGAACTGTCGCGCGTGAGCGCTCTGGGTTGGCCTCCATTTGCGCCAACCACGTGTCGGACCACTGTCTGAGCGTGAGCGACTCGGCCTCGGATCTCTCGCACTCCGCCTTCCGAGCAGCCCGGCGAGCAGAGGGCGGCACGAAGATTCCCCGTGCCACGTCGGCGCGAGCTATGTCCAGAGCGGCACGCGCATCGGTGATGGTGTCGTAGACCCCGAGTGCGTGCGTGGTGCCATCGTGGTGCAGCCGGACCCGGTACCGACCCCGGTATGACGTGATCCCCATGGGCAGTTTGGGTTCTTTTACGCGCAAGGTACCCACTCCTCCGCAGGTTGACACCTTGTGACAACCCTGTGACAAATCGGACGCTCAGAAGAGCATACATCTGCCCCCTTGTGGCGGTAACACGAAAACCCCTAGACCCCCACGTCAGAGCGGGGATCTAGGGGTTGACGTGCGACAACGTGCGCAGATGTGTGACGTGCCCACCGCGAGTGGTGGAGGTGGCGGGAATCGAACCCGCGTCCGCTGCCGGAAGACCAGGACTTCTCCGGGTGCAGTGCGCTATGGAGTTTCTCGGCCCCAGGGCTCGCGCGCACACGTTCCCTGACAGGCCCAGTTGAGTAAGAGTCCCACGTGATCCCCCAACATGATCACGCAGCAAGTTTCCTAGCTGATGCCAGACACTGAGTCGGAAACTAGCTCAGGCTGACAGACTTCGTGGCTCGCTCAGGCGGCGAGGGCGAAGTCGGTGCGCTTGGAATCGGCACCTAATAGTTTGCAAGGGACATTTACGAGTTGACCTTGCGTTCTCGACCCGCTTCTCCTGGAGTTGCGTACAACGTCGAAACCGATCACCCCCATGCTGCGGGGGCACGTCACACTGTGCAGTTGTCAACCAGTCCCGGCCGTGGCCAGAACCGTGGCCGGAGGACCCAGCCTACCCGCCCAACGCCGGGGCGGTCCACATGATTCCCGCGGACCGAGCCTCGGATAGAGTGCCTCGCTGTGACTGCCTCACCACACCTGATGACCCTGCGCATGCTCTCGGGTGCCTTCATCGGCGGCATCGCCGTCTTCACCGGCATCATGGTCGTCGTGGCCCCCGAGGTCATCGTGCCCGAGCCGTGGGTGCTCGCGGTGCTGCTGGGCCTGGTCGCCGCGTCCACCGTGCTGTCCCTGGTGATGGTGGGCAGCGTGCCAGCCGCCTCCCAGGGTGACCCTGTGGGGTCGATGCTGCCGAAGGTCCAGAGCGTGCACATCCTGCGACTGGCAGTCATGGAGGCACCCGCGATCCTGTCGGTGGTCCTGATGTTCCTGGCCGAGGAGCCCTCATGGGTCACCGTGGCGATCACCGCGGTCCCCACGGTCCTGTTGATGCTGTGGCTGGTCTTCCCGCACGAGGGCGTGCTGCGCCGTTACGAGCGGGCCCTGGACGCCGGCGGCGCACGCACCCAGTTCGCCGACAAGCTCCTGGGCCGTCTGGCCTGACCAGCGCGTATGCCGAGGCGCGGGTCCGGGTGGACCCGGCCCCTCGGCATACGGCTCAGTGCGGGACGGCCGACTCAGTCGCGGCCGTAGACCATCGTCACGAAGTGGTTGATCTGGTCCTCGGCGACGTGGCGGGCCAGGTCGGACTCGCTGATGATGCCCACCACCGAACCGTTCTCCACGACCGGCATGCGCTTGACCTGCTGGGTGCCCATCAGGTCCACGATGGTCTCCACTGGCTCGTCCGGCCCGATCGTGGAGACAATTCCCTGGGCCAGGTCGCCGGCCAGGGTGGAGGCCAGGTCACGCTCCTCGGCACAGGCCTGCACGACGATGTCCCGGTCGGTGATGATGCCGGTGAGGGCACCGTCCGCGCTCCGCACCGGCAGGGCGCCGACCCCGAGATCACGCATCAGGACGGCGGCCTCGGCCAGCGACTGGTCCTCGTTGAGGGTCTGGATGCCGCTGCTCATGATCTCGCGTGCTGTGCTCATCACGACTCCTTGCATGGGTGGATGCGTCGACCCCACCCTTGCCCAGCGCGCCACGACCGGCAACCGGAAGCGCGTCCTGCCGGTCCGGTCAGCCGTGCTGCTTGAGGTGCGCCGACATCGCCTTTTGGACCTCTCGCTGGTCCTGGCGCTCGCGGAGGGTCTGCCGCTTGTCGTGGATCTTCTTGCCCTTGGCCAGGGCGATCTCGACCTTGGCCCGACCGTCCTTGAAGTAGAGGGCCAGTGGGACGATGGTGTGGCCCTGCTGGCCCGCCTTGGCGAGCAGCTTGTCAATCTCGTGCCGGTGCAGCAACAGCTTGCGCCGACGACGCGCCGTGTGGTTGGTCCAGTTGCCCTGGACGTATTCCGGGATGTGGACACCCTCCAGCCACAGCTCCCCGTTGTAGTCGGTCGCGTAACCGTCCACCAGTGAGGCCCGGCCCATCCGCAGCGACTTCACCTCGGTGCCGGTGAGTGCGAGGCCGGCCTCGATGGTGTCCTCGATGAGGTAGTCGTGCCGCGCCTTCTTGTTGCTGGCGATGAGCTTGCGCCCGGTCTCCCTGGCCACGGTCGTGCCACCTCCTCGGTCGGTATGCGGAGTGCGCCGGGCAGTGCTCCCGGTGCAACTCCCCAGGTTACCGGCTGGGAGCGCAGATACAGAGCCGTTTGTCGGTCTAGAGCCAGTTGCGCGGGTTGACCTTGGTGCCGTTTTCGTGAGTCTCGAAGTGCAGGTGGCAGGCGGTGGACCCACCGGTCGTGCCGGAATAGCCCACGATCTCGCCGCGCGCGACGGGACCGGTGTCCCGGGCGAAGCTCTGCAGGTGGTGGTAGGTCGTCACCAGGTTGACGCCATCGATGACGCCGTGGTCGAGGATCACCTTGTTGCCGGCGATGTTGTTGTAGCTGTTGGCGATGATCGTGCCGGAGGCGGCCGCGTAGACGGGCTCGCCGCAGTGCGCCCCGATGTCCATCCCTGCGTGCAGTCGGCCCACGCCCATGATCGGGTGGACCCGCCAGCCGTACTCGCTGGTGACCGGCGCGTTGGCCGGCCAGCTCAGGGTGCCGTTGCCCGGCGGGGGTGCCGGGGGTGGGACGGGGGCCGGGTCCGGAGCGGGCGCCACCGGTGGCGGGGGTGCCGGGTCGTGGTAACGCTTCTGGCGCTCCTCAGCGGCCTTGCGCCGCTCCTCCTCGGCTGCCGCCGCCTTGCGGCGCTCCTCGGCCTTGCGCTGGCGCTCGGCCCGCTCCTCGGCCTCCTTCTTCTTCCTGGCCTCCTCGGCGAGGCGTTCCTTCTCGGCCTTCTCATCCTGTTTGAGGCCGTACTTCTGCTCGGCCAGCTTCTTGAGCTGGGTCTCCAGCGCGTCGGCCTCCTGCTGCTCCTGCGCCAGCGTCTTCTCCAGCTTGGCCATCTCGGTCTCCAGCGCCGCCTTGTCCTCGGCCTGCTGGGCCTCGAGGGCCTCCAGGTCCTTCTTGAGCTGCTCGGCCCTGTCCCGGGCCTCGCCCTTGCGGATCGTCGTCGCCTCTGCCTCGGCGAGCAGCAGCGCGATGTCGCGCCGCACGCCGGCCAGCCGGTCCTGCTCGGCGGTCTCCTCCGCCAGGATGGTCCCGAGCCGCTGGATCTGGCTGTCCTGGACACGCATCACCGTGCGCGCCATCGACATCTCCCGGACGGCGTTGTCTCCACCGGAGAGCACCTCCAGGGTCATCGCCAGGTTGCCGACGCCACCGGACTTGTAGGACTCACGGGCGATGGAACCGACGGCGCTGCGGGTCTCCTCCTGGGCTGCGGCGTTCTCGGCCAGACTGTCCTCGATCTTGGTCTCGTTGGCATAGGCGACCTCCAGCTCCCCGGCGATGCGCTCCTCCGCAGCCTCGGCCGCCGCCAGCTCATCCTCGGCGAGGGTGAGGTCCAGACGGGCCCGCTCGACCTGAGCCGTCGTCTCCCGCAGCTTCTGGTCAGCCGCCTGCAGCTCGACACTGGTCTCGGACAGCTCGTGCTCCAGCTCCTCCTGCCGCTGCTGGGACACCTCCTGGTCCTGCTGGCCCTTCTCCTGCTGCTCCTCCACCTCCCTGATCCGGTCCCTGATGTCGTCCAGCGCAAAGGCCGGGCCGGCCACCATCAGGCCGGCCATCGCCAGGGCGACCACACCGGTCAGCCTCCGTCGTGTGCTCGTCATCTTTGACCGCCTCTCAGACACGGACGTGCCTCCGTAGCGCCAACCAGGACGTGACTACCGCCAGCAGCACCGCGCCGCCGACGAGGATGGGGGTGATGACCCACAGGTCGCGGGGACCGATGAGTCCGATCATGCCGGTCTGACCGGCCAGCAGGTCCGTCAGGAACCCGCTGATGCCGTACTGGACCATGGCCCAGAGCAGACCGATGGACAGGCCAGCCCCCAACAGCGTGGCCAGCACGGTCTCCACCAGGAACGGTGTGTGGATGGTGAAGGCCGAGGCCCCCACCAGGCGCATGATGTTGGTCTCCCGTCTCCGGCTCCAGGCCGTGAGCCGGATGGTCGTGCTGATCAGCAGCACCGCACAGACCACCATGGCCGCCGCTAACCCGACCGCGGACAGGCTCACCGCATTGAGGAAGGTGAACAGGCGGTCGACGACCTCCCGTTGGTCCTCCACGCTCTCCACCCCCGGTGCTCCCTCGAAGGCGCTGGCGACGACCTCGTACTTGGTGGGGTCGGCCAGCTGCACCCGGAAACTCTCCGGGATCGCATCCTGCGGGATGGAGTCCAGGACCGGAGAGTTGCGGAACTGTTCCCGGAAGCGCTCGTACGCCTGCTCGTTCGACTCGTACCAGTACTCCTCGACCAGCCCGTCCAGACGGTCCAGGTCGCCGGTCAACCCCTCGCGCTGGACCTCGGTCACTCCGCCGCCCGCGCACGATGCGACGTCGGTCGAGTCGGGTGTGCACAGGAAGATCGAGACCTGCACCTTGTCGTACCAGTAGCCCTTGAGCGTGTCGACCTGCCGCTGGGCCAGCAGCCCGCTGCCCAGGAAGAACAGGGACACCATGGTGACCAGCACGACGGCCACGAACATGGAGGTGTTGCGGCGCAGACCGTTGCCGACCTCGCCGAACAGGAAACCGGCTCTCATACCAGTCGCTCCTCGACGGCCTCGTACTCGCCCTCGGCCTGGTCACGCACCAGCACCCCGTCGCGCAGCTGGACGACGCGCTTGCGGAACCGGTTGACGATGGTGGTGTCGTGGGTGGCCATCACGACGGTGGTGCCGGTGCGGTTGATCCGGTCCAGGATGGCCACGATCTCCTGGCTCGTCTCCGGGTCGAGGTTGCCGGTCGGCTCGTCGGCGAGCAGGATCGGGGGCTTGTTGACCATGGCACGGGCGATCGCCACCCGTTGCTGCTCACCGCCGGAGAGCTCGTGGGGCAGGCGCTTGCCCTTGCCCTGCAGCCCCACCAGCTCGAGGGTCTCGGGGACGAGCTGCCGGATCGTGTGCCGGCGCGCCCCCAGCACCTGCAGCACGTAGGCGATGTTCTGATGGACCGTCTTCCCCGACAGGAGTCGGAAGTCCTGGAAGACCGTGCCCACCTGGCGCCGAAGGCCGGGCACCTTGCGGTTGGGCAGCCGGGACAGGTCCTTGCCCGCCACCAGGACCCTGCCCTGCGTGGCTTCCTTCTCCAGGATGATCAGGCGCATCATGGTGGACTTGCCCGAACCGGAGGCCCCCACCACGAAGACGAAATCCCCCCGGCCGATTTCGACGTCGACGCTCTGCAGCGCCGGGGTGTCACCCTTGGCATAGCGCATCGTGACGTTCTCGAACGTGATCATCCTGTTGGTCCGCTGCCTTCGTCGTGCGGGACCGTCCGGCCTGTGGGCCGCGACCGGTCGGCCACCCTGCGACACGGGGTTGTCTCGGGTACTTGCCACGTTACGTGTGAGGCTGCTGTGATTGTGGTAAATCGCCCGGTTCGGGCGTGGTGTGTCCCTCGGAGCCCGCAACCTTTCTCGGCCCCGGGAGCGTTGGAGCAAGGACAGGGTTTGACAATTCGGGGAGGCACACGATGACACGATCCACCGCACCCAGATCAGGGTGGGCACCTTCTCGGCGGAGCCTGCTCCGCGGTGGGGCGGCCAGCGCCGTCGGCGGTGCCCTGGCAGTCCTGGCCGCCACTCCCAGCCAGGCGGCCTGGCCGACCTTCACCACCGGCGCTGCCGGGGACCACGTGTGGGCCGTCCAGCGGATGCTGGGCGAGCGAGGCTACTGGTGTGGCGCCCCGGACGGCTACTTCGGCGGGCTGACCGAGCAGGCCGTCTATGCGATCCAGAAGGCCGGTGGACTGACTCCGGATGCGATCGTCGGTCGCAACACGCTGCGAGCGCTGGCCCACTGGGTCCTGCCGCCGGTGCTCGATGAGGGGACCGGCACCCGGGTGGTCATCGACCTGCAGCGCCAGCTCCTGACCGTGCTGCACGACGGTGCCCTGCAGCTCACCCTGAACACCTCGACGGGCAACGGCGAGCCGTATGACTGGTACGGGCGCGAGGTCAAGGCCACCACGCCGCCCGGTGAGTTCGCGGTCTTCTCGACCTACAGCCAGGGCTGGCAGACCGGACCGTTGGGCGACCTGTACCGACCGCAGTACTTCAACGGGGCCATCGCGGTGCACGGCTCGGACCACATCCCGCCGTGGCCCGACTCCCACGGGTGCGCCCGCGTGTCCGTCGCCGCCATGGACATGCTCTGGGGCGGCACGATGACCACCGGCACCCCCGTGCGCGTCGTCTGACCAATTTTTGGGGAGGTTCGGACCGCGCCCCACATCTTCTTGGGGAGGTTCGGACCGCGCGACGTCCCGCCTACTCCTCCGCGGCCGCGCGCTCCTGGCCACGCTTCCAGCGGATCCCGGCCTCGATGAAGGCGTCGATCTCACCGTCGAGGACAGCACCGGTGGAGCCGACCTCGAACTCGGTCCGCAGGTCCTTGACCATCTGATAGGGATGCAGGACATAGGAACGCATCTGCTCGCCCCAGCTGGCCTTGATGTCGCCAGCCATCTCCTTCTTGGCCGCGTCCTCCTCCTGCTTCTTGAGCAGTAGCAGTCGCGACTGCAGGACCCGCAGGGCGGCGGCGCGGTTCTGGATCTGGCTCTTCTCGTTCTGCATCGAGACGACCGTGCCGGTCGGGATGTGCGTCATCCGCACGGCTGAGTCCGTGGTGTTGACCGACTGACCACCCGGGCCAGAGGAGCGGAAGACATCGACCTTCAGATCCGCCTCGGGAATCTCGATCGTGTCGGTGGACTCGATGAGCGGGACGACCTCGACCGCTGCGAAACTGGTCTGCCGGCGCCCCTGGTTGTCGAACGGACTGATCCGGACCAGCCGGTGCGTGCCAGCCTCGACGGCCAGCGTGCCGTAGGCATACGGGGCCTTGACCTCGAAGGTCGCGGACTTCAGGCCCGCCTCCTCGGCGTAGGAGGTGTCCAGCACCGCGGTGGAGTAGCCCCGACGCTCCGCCCAGCGCAGGTACATCCGCATCAGCATCTCCGCGAAGTCCGCCGCGTCCACGCCCCCGGCTCCCGCGCGGATCGTGACGACGGCCTCGCGCTCGTCATACTCCCCGTTGAGCAGCGTGCGAACCTCGAGCTCACCGACGGCCTTCTTCAGTTTGGCCAGCTCGACCTCGGCCTCAGCCAGGGTCTCGGCGTCGGACTCCTCCTGCCCCATCTCCACGAGTGCCTCGAGGTCGTCGACCCGGGCCTCCATCGAGGTCACCCGGTCATGCTCGGCCTTGACCCGCGAGAGTTGGCTGGTGACCTGCTGGGCATGCTCCACGTCGTCCCAGAGGTCCGGCGCGGAAGCCTGCGCCTCCAGGTCCTCGATCTGGCGCTCGAGCTTGTCCAGGTCACTCACGTCCCGGACCGACTTCACAGTCGTCCGGAGGGTCTTGATCTCGCTGTCGAAGTCCAGTGCCACAAAGAGACAGACTACGCGAGGTGACGGTCGGTGACGGCGGCGCCGTCGATGAGGTCCTGGACGGCAGCTCGGAAGCGCGGGCAGGTGGTGATGTCGTGGGCCTGGCACTCAAGGGCGTGCCGGGTCATCTCCCGGGAGCGTTCCATGTCGCGCATCCGCCGCTCCAGATCGGCGAGATGCTCCTCCAGGATCGTATGCCGACCCGCGGCCCGGGCGTCCAGCAGCACCCTGATCTGGGCCAGGCTCATGCCCGCCGCCTTGCTGCGCACGATGATCGCCACCCGGGTGAGGTGGTCCGGTCCGTAGCGGCGGCGTCCACCGCCGTCGCGCGCAGGGTGCAGCAGTCCCTCGTCCTCCCAGTAGCGCAGAGCGTGGGTGGGCAGGTTGAACCGCTGCGCCAGCTCCCCCACCGACCACCCCGGCTCGGCCGCGTCACGCACTCCACCCGCTGACCTTGACTTCATGTTTACATGAAGTCACATCCTGGGGTGGAAAGCAACGTCGACACGAGAGCGAGAACGCTATGACCACCCCCGTCTCACCGATCATCCACGAGCCGCGCGTGCCGGAGGAGGTCGACGTCGTCATCATCGGCGGCGGTCCCGCGGGACTGCAGGCCGCCCTCACCCTCGGCCGCGTGCACCGCCGGGCACTCCTGGTCGACTCCGGCCGCTACCGCAACGACGCGGCCACCCACCTGCGCAACTTCGTCACCCTCGATGGGGTCCCACCCGCGGACTTCCGCACCCGCGCCCGAGCCGACCTCCCGGCATACGAGACCATCACCGTCCACGACGGGGAGGTGACCGACATCGCGGGAGCCCTCGGTCGGTGGGTGGTGCACACTGATGAGGGGTATGCCGTGCGCGCGGCGGCCGTGGTCCTGGCCACGGGGCTGCGCGACACCCTGCCGGCTGTGCCCGGCCTGGAGCAGCTGTGGGGCGATGTCGTCGCGCACTGCCCGTACTGCCATGGCCACGAGTTCGCGGGGAAGCCCGTCGGGCTCCTCGGCCTCGGACCCGCGACCCGACACCTGGCGGGGGTGATGGGGCCTGTCGCCTCCGAGGTGCTGGTGTTCGGCGACGGGACCGCACCCGAGGAAGAGCTCGCGGAGGACCTGCGGGCGCTCGGGGTCACGGTGCACCCTCAGCAGGTCACCGGAGTCGAGTCCAGCAGCCTCGGAGCGGAGGTCGCCCTCGCGGACGGGACCGTCGTGGAGGTGGGTGGCCTGTTCATCAGAACCGTCCTGAGCCAGGCCTCTCCGCTCGTCGAGCAGCTGGGGCTGGACCTGCTGTCCTCGGGCTGCGTCGAGGTGGATGACTTCGGGCGGACCAGCGTGCCCGGCATCTATGCCGCGGGCGACCTGGCGCACCGGGCGAGCCTGCCGATGCCCATGGCCTCGGTCCTGGCCGCCGCGAGCGCCGGGCAGGTGACGGCCGCGGCCGTGGTCATGGACCTCACTGCCGGCACCCGGCCCCTGCCGGAGGCCGTCGAGCGGGCCGGTTGACCGCCCGGCTCAGGCGAACTGGACCCGGCGCAGCCGTGCCGTCGGCACCCGTGTCAACAGCCACTCGACGGCCTGCTGCGCGGACCAGCCCTCGACATAGGTGCGGATCAGCTCGCGCGCTCCGGCCAGGTCCTGTCCGAGCGTGACCAGGCGGGTCTCGGCGTAGCCGTCCTTGCGCTCCTGCCCCAGGCCGATGTTGGCCATCAGACCGTTGCACAGGCACTTGCGGCCGACGGTGTCCTCCTCGTCGCCGCCCTTCTTCAGGAACATGTGGACCGGCTCGGCCGCGCAGCGGTAGCCGACCTCGCCGTCCTCTCGCTCATACGGCGTGCGGAGGTAGGACAGGTCGCAGAGACGGGGACGTGCCTGGTAGGTCTCCTCCTCGCTGGCGGTGTCCTCGAGGCTGGCCACCTTGAAGGGGAAGCCGGTCGGGCTGGCGAGCGCGTCGTTCTTGACATCGAGTGTGCCGTCCCGCAGCTCCTGCAGCATGGTGCTGCGGGTGGCGTTGGTGATGCCGCTGTCGAGAGAGAGCGCAAACAGGGTGCCGACCTGGACACCGGCGGCGCCCACCGCGAGGGCTTCCTCGACCCGCTCCGGCGTGCCGTAGGCGCCGGCGAGCCAGAACGGCAGGCCCAACTCGACCATCTTGGCCAGGTTGACGTCGTCGCGGGGACCGTAGACCGGTTCCCCGTGCTCGTCGAGCTGCATCTTGCCGCGCGGCGGCGCGCTGTGCCCACCCGCGACCGGGCCCTCGACGACGAATCCGTCGGGGCGGATCTCCGGGTCGCGATAGAGGTAGTTGGCCAGGGCGTCGGCGGACACGATGGCCAGGAAGTCCGGACGGCGCATCGCGGGCAGGGAGTCCCCCAGCAGGTCAACGGGGTCGACCTCGATGTGACGCTTGATCCGGCCACCGAGCACGTCGGCGGTGATCCGCCCGGGCCGTCCGGCGGAGATCTCGGTGAGCAGCCGCGGGATCTCGCGCGGGATACCAGCGCCCATCAGCACGTAGTCGACACCGGCCAGCACCGCACCGAACAGGGCGGTCGGCGTGGCCATCTGCACCTTCTCGAGACAGTTGATGCCGACGGCACCGTCGTGCCCTTCCTTCGCCAGCCAGACCTCGACGAAGTTCCCCACCACGCCGAGCTCCTGGCCCGCGCGGGCAGTCGCCAGCGTCAGTTTGGGGATCGGCTTGTAGGGGGTGCCCGGCGAACGACCACCGGCGATGAAGTACTTGTCCATGACCCGCGCGGCCATGTCGGCGTCGGGGAAGGCGGCCATCGCACGCCGCATGTGGCCACCGGGGTCACCGTCCTGCAGGCGGCGGGAGAGCACCGCGTCCATGGCCGTGCCGGAGACGACGCCCATCTGACCGGTCATGGCGACCTCGCGGGCGAGCTGCCAGGAGGAGACGGCGACGCCCATGCCCCCTTGGATCACGACGGGGAGAGTAGTGGGAGCCACAGGGGCCTCCTCATGGGTCTTGGGTGCTCGGCTTACGTCACCGTAAGTTTCGCTTGCGTAACCTACGGTAACGTAGCCCAGCCGTTCGGCGCTAACCCAGACCCTAACCCGCTCAGCCCCGACGCGCCCGGCACACGGCCAGGACGGCCATCTCCACGGCATACTCCGGGTCCCGGGCGACCGCGGTCCCGGTGCGCACCCCGCCCTTGACCTCCACGTCTGCCGCGGCAACGGCCTGGATCGCCCGGCCGAGGCGCGGCCCGTCCCAGCCCTGCGCGGTGCGTCGAGCCTGATCCACCTGCCAGGGCGCCATCCCCAGGTCTCGCGCGAGGTTCCCTGAGCTCGCCCGCCCGGCACTGGCGACCTTGCCGACCTGACGCAGCTGCATCGCCAGCACCGCGATGATCGGCACCGGGTCCAGTCCCCCGGCCAGCGCGTGCCGCAGGAGGCGCAGGGCCTCGGCCGTGTCACCACGGAGGGCGGCATCGGCGACCTTGAAGCCGGTCGTCTCCACCTTGTCGCCGTAGTAGGTCTCCACGTCGGTCGTCCGCACCTTGCCCGTGGTGTCCCGGACCAGCTGGGCACAGGCAGTGGCCAGCTCGGCGACATCCTTGCCGACGGCCTGCACCAGGGCCGTGGCGGCCGGCTCCTCGATCTGCCGCCTGGCGTCCTTGAACTCCTGCTGGACGAACGCGATCTTGTCCCGGTCGGACTTCACGGCGGGCGCGGTGATCACCCGGCCAGACTTCTTGAACACGTCCAGGACCCGCTTGCCACGGTTGCCGCTCTTGTGCCGCACGATCAGCGTGACCCCGTCGGGCGGAGCCTGTGCCAGGGAGTGCGCATCCTCGACCAGCGCGTCGTCGGCCTCGTCGAAGTCCTCCACGACGAGCGCGGTCCAGCCGCCGAACAGCGAGGGGCTGGCGTGCACGCCGAGCGCACCGGGCTCGTAGTCTGTGGCCGCGATCCGCACCACGTCGAGCTCGGGATCGTGGGCTCGCAGGGTGGTCAGGACCGTGTTCACCGCGCGCTGGGCCAGGATCTGCTCCGGGCCCGAGACCAGGACCAGATCGGGGACGTCGGGCTCGCTCACAGCTCCAGCATCCCATCGGCCTGCAGCTCCAGACCCAGCTGGTTCAGACGTGCTGTGATCGCATCGGGGGGCAGCTGCAGGTGGTCGGCGGCCTCGGCCAGGTCGATCCCGGCCTCCACGGCATCGCGCAGCTCCTCGTCCTGCTCATCGGTCCAGGCGTGCCCACCGGTCACGGCCGTGCGAGCGCTGCGGGCCACCGGCGGTGGATCCGCCACCGGTGCCCGGTCAGCCCCGTTGGCTCCCTCGGTCGCCGACGCGGGCGCCGCCGCACCGGTCCCCCGCAGCACCGGCTCGGCGACCGGCAACGTCTCGGGCGCGGTCTGGTCGAGCCGTTTGAGCGCATCGAGCACCATCTGCCGGTTGGTGGTCGGCCAGAACGGCGGCAGCGACTTCTGCAGGAACCCGGCATAGCGGGCGGTCATCATCCGTGAGTCGAGGAAGGCCACGACACCGCGGTCCTGGCCGCGCCGCACCAGCCGCCCGGCGCCCTGGGCGAGCTTGAGCGCAGCGTGGGTGGCTGCGACCTGCATGAAACCGTTGCCTCCCATGCGGGCGATCGCCTCGGAGCGGGCCGAGGACAGCGGGTCGTCGGGCCGGGGAAAGGGGATCCGGTCGATGATCACCAACTGGCATGCCGACCCGGGGACGTCGACTCCCTGCCACAGGGACATGGTGCCGAACAGGCAGGTGGAGGCGTCGGCGGCGAACTGGCGCACCAGCGTCGGGGTCTGGTCATCGCCCTGACAGAGCACGGTGATGCCCGCGCCCTCCAGCCGGCTGCGCATCTCCTCGGTGGCCGCCTCAGCGGCTCGCCGGGAGCTGAACAGGCCCAGCGTCCGACCACCTGCCGCGCGGACCAGGGCCTCGATCTCGTCAAAGACCTTGTCGGAGGTGCCGTCCCGGCCTGGCGGCGGCAGGTTCTTGGCGACGTAGGCGATGGCCTGCTGCTTGTAGTTGAAGGGGCTGCCCACGTCGAGGCCGTTCCAGGCAGGCCCACCGCGGCCGGTGAGTCCCAAGGTGCCGCCGACGGAGTCGAAGCTGCCACCCAGCTCGAGGGTCGCGGAGGTGAGCACAACAGTGCGGTCGGCAAACAGCTTGTCGCGCAGCAACATCGCCACGCTCATCGGGGCCACTCGCAGGACCGCTCCCCGCATCCGGTCCTGCGTGATCCAGGCGACGTCCAGCTCGCGCTCCTCCAGGACGCGACCGGCTGTGTCAAAGACCTCGTCGACCGCGACGCGGGCGACCTGCCGGGCGCCGTCGGCCTCCTCCTTGCCGGATGGCTTCAGCTCGGACTGCAGGGCTCGCGCCGTGTCGCGCACGGAGGTAAGCGCCAGCACGAGCCGGTCGGGCAGACCGGTCATCCGCCCCTCGGGCAACTCGTCCAGGACGGTCTGTAGTCGGGTGGCGGCCTCGTTGAGTTCGGCGGTCTCCCCCATGCGAGCGGCCCGCTTGGCGGCGGCGGCGATGGTGCCCGAGGTGAGCTCATCGGTGATCGTGGAGGTGACCCGGTCGACCAGCTCGTGGCCCTCGTCGATGATCAACAGGTCGTGGTCGGGCAGCATCTGCCGGCCCTCGAAGGCGTCGATCGCCATGAACGAGTGGTTGGTGACGATGACGTCGACCTGCTGGGCAGCGGCCCTCGACAACTCGACAAA
Source organism: Ornithinimicrobium murale (assembly GCF_003352835.1). Lineage (GTDB taxonomy): Bacteria > Actinomycetota > Actinomycetes > Actinomycetales > Dermatophilaceae > Ornithinicoccus > Ornithinicoccus muralis. The sequence continues at coordinate 84,476 of NZ_QLVD01000001.1, forward strand.
GCACTCCCCCACCTGTGGGCAGCTCTGTCCGAGGCACTCCCGCGCCGAGACCGAGACCTGCCGCCAGGCACGGTTGCTGACGCCCGGCACCAGCTCGTCGCGGTCGCCGGACTCGGTCAGCTCGGACCACTCGCGGAGCCGGAGCACCTCCTCGCCGAGGCGGGAACGCTCCTTGTCGACCTGCCCGACGGACATCAGGGTGTCCTCATCCTCGTCGGGGAAGCCACCGCCGAGCTTGTGCTGGCACAGATAATTGGCCCGCCCCTTGACCAGCGCGAACGTCGGCCGCCGACCCACGACCGACTCAATGGCCTCGGCGATGCGCGGCAGGTCGCGATCAATGATCTGGGCCTGCAGCGCGAGGGTGGCCGTGGCCACGACGACCGGCTTCCCGGTCGCCATGCCGTGCGCGATGGCGGGCACCAGATAGGCCAGCGACTTGCCGGTGCCAGTCCCCGCCTGCACGAGCAGGTGCTCCTCGCGCTCCACCGCATCCCGAACGGCGTGGGCCATCTGGACCTGCCCGGGCCGCTCGGTGCCGCCGACTCCCTGGACCGCTGCGTGCAGGAGGGCATCGAGATCGGCTGGCATGACCCCAGGGTATGCCGCGGAGCCGACACCGGTGGTCACACCAGGGCGACTGTGGACAACTTCTGCGCTGTGGACCACGACTGCGCTGCTGCGGGAATGCGCCACTCCACACTGCTGACCGTTCTACCGTGCCTGGTTCTGGCGATCACCGCCCGCGAGGGTAGTGAGGTCGAGTCCTCGCAGAACACCAACGACACAAGCATCGCGACCGCCACCACCCCACCTCAGCACGGCGGCGAAGCCGGCTCTTCGAGCGGGCCCTGAGCCATGCCGCCCTGCCCTCCCGGTCCCACACGATGCCACCCTGGCGTGCGCCACGGTCCCGGTCGACGGCGAGTGGAGTCAGCAGGCGCTGACCGCGGACGGGAGCTTCGCCACACCCCCTACCGACGGTGTTGGCGTGGCTGGCTGGACCGGGATCGGACCGCTCCGGCTCAGCCGTGGCGCCGAGGAGAGCACGCAGGTCGGACGCGTCGTTGACGACCACCTGGCGTGGGAGATCACCACGACGGAGGCGTTCGGCCCCGGCAGTCCACCAACACTGGCTGGTCGTTCGACAGCTTTGCCGACGACTCGGTCCTGGTGGGGGCTGTCGACGGTGAACTCACCTATCAGGATGTCGACATCGACCTGGTCCGGCTAGACCCACGGACCGGGGAACTTCTCTGGCGGGTGGGACTGGGAGCAACCTCTGCCGACGAGAAACCGGCCCGGCTCGGACTGGGGCTGGTCAGTGCCGCAGAGATCTCGATGGAGGCAGCCGACGGGATGCGGGATATCGACGTGACGAACGGTGCCGACCACCCGGCGACCGCCGCGGACCGGCACTGGATGGAGGACTACGACCTGGTCGATGTCAAAACGCCCGGGATCGGCCCGATCAGATCATGGTCTAGGCTCGTTATCGCCTGCAGGACGGCGCCGGCGAACCCGCAGAGGAGCCGCTCCGGCCACTGCCCGCCACCATGGGGAGCCGAACTCGATGACGGTGCCCCCTGGTGGTGGCGGAGCCCGCGCACTCACCGCCTACACCGCCCCAGTGTCAGGCGGTTGAAGGGGGAAGCCGTGCGCGAATCATGGGATCTCGGGCCAGATGCCGGGCGCGTGTTCACCGCATGTCTGGACAAGCTCCAGAGCCGCTTCACCGGGCACCTCGCCGTATGGGTCCCAGGGGGACTGACCACTGTAGTACGACTCCAGCCACGTGATCTCTGTCGGGGCCTCGGCGATTGCGTAGCCCTCGTTGCGGATGCACGGCGCGACCACCTCAACAAGATAGGCATACTGCTTCTCCGCTTGAACGCGCGGCAACTGATCGCTCACCCGGGGGTCCGCGGGCACCTTCACCATGCAGGTGTATAGCACCAGGTCAAGTGCCTCCGACTGCTCCTGAGGCACCCGAGGAAAGGAGACAGCACCACCATTCACTGAGACATCAAACCCCTGGTCCTGAAAGCACTCCGTCTGCGCTTGTGGCCATTCTGCTTGGTTCAGAAATGGCCCACGCTCAAGGTCGGGCAGCGGATCGATATCTCGGAACTCGGCGAATTCCTTGACCGTTCTTTCATGCAGTGCGACTAATTCCGCCTCGTTGTAACTCGGCCAATCGGCCCCGGGAGCTGCGTTACCGGTCTCCCAGGAAGCAGATTGGTGTGCCGTCGACGGGAGGGTGTCGACCGATCCGATCGGTTCATCAATGGTTCCCGAGCAACCGCCCAGAAGGGCAGCGCTGCAGACAGCGCTGCCCACCAAGGTCAGCCTCCGCACACGTCGCCTGGAGCGCAGTAGCAGTTTGAACTCTGCCCCGCCGTAAACTGACCATCGGTCCATGCTTCAACGTGCCGGGTTCCCGCGCCTACATGCGTCCGTGAATAGTGCCAGCCTGTGGTGGATTTGTAGGAAACCACAGCACCATCGATATAATGCGTGGAAACACCATTCTGCTTCGTATTAATTCCGCACGTCTCATTCTGCCCACACGATTCCCATGTTGCGGTTGCAGCAGCTGGCCCCACCCCCCCCCAATGAGCATGAAAAGTGCTGTCACCGCCAAGGTCCCCAGAAATCGAACTGGCCCGTTGCCCTTCATCCTCCGCCCCTTCCTCGCTCTCCCCGCCCCAATGACGGCGTGACCACAGTCAACCATCGTATAGCGCCGAGCACAAGGATAAGGTACGCCACCCAAGACCTATCATCGATTACGGATCCCCTCCGGCGCACAGATGAAGTGCGCCACCATCGCGGTCCAGCCCGTCTGGTGCGAGGCGCCCAGTCCCGTGCCGTCGTCGCCGTTGAAGTACTCGCTGAACGTCGGGTGCACGTCCCACAGCGGGCCGCTCGGGTGATGGATCGGGGTGCTCGGGCGGCGCCCGTTAGGCCCCTGCCGGAACAGGGAGACCAGACGCTGCTCGACCTCGGTCGCGATCTGGGTCAGCGCCAACCTGCGCCCGGAGCCTGACGGGAACTCCACCTGCAGGTCGATGCCGGCACCGCGGCCGTAGATCCGCAGCGCGTCGGTCAGCATCGTGTTTACCGGGAACCAGATCGGTCCGCGCCAGTTGGAGTTGCCGCCGAACATGCCGGAGCGTGACTCTGCGGGCTCGTAGCGCAGCCCGAGTTCGTCGCCGCCCACCCGCACCGTGAGTCCGTCCCGGTGCACCGCGGACAGCGAGCGGATGCCGTGCGGCGCCAGGAACTCCTCCTCGTCGAGCAGATAACCGACCAGCGAGGTGAGCTGCTCCTGACTGACCATCGACAGTGTGCGCACCGAATAGCCATGGAAGTTGGTGTGCAGCAAGGCATCCTGCAGTTCCGGGCGGCGCTCGGTCCACCCGCGCAGGAAGTCGGTGAGGTCCGGCAGCTCCTGGGCCACCCAGTTGGGTAGGATCGCCACTCCGGTCAGCGGGAGCAGTCCGACCATCGAGCGGACTGGCATCCGGTGCGCTGTTCCGTCGGAGTCCACGAGGACGTCCTGGAAGAAGTTGCTGTCCGGGTCCCACAACGAGACATCATCGACCCCGGTGTCCTCCATCGTCTCGGCGATCGCCAGGAAATGGACCAGGAACTTGGTGGCCACCTCGTCCCAGGCGGGGTCCTCGCGGGCGAGCTCGATCGACATTCGGAGCATGCGCAGGCAGAACATCCCCATCCAGGCCGTGGCGTCGGCCTGTTCCAGCCGCCCGCCACCGGGCAGTTCCTCAGAGCGGTCGAAGAGGCCGACGTTGTCCATGCCGAGGAAACCGCCCTCGAAGACGTTGGACCCGTCGGCGTCCTTGCGGTTCACCCACCACGGGAAGTTGAGCAGCATCTTGAGCACGATGCGCTGCAGGAAGTCCCGGTCCCGGTTGCCGTCGATGCTGTAGACCTGCCAGGCCGCCCACGGGTGCACGGGTGGGTTGACGTCGGAGAAGTTCCACTCGTACGCCGGCAGCTGCCCGTTGGGGTGCATCGCCCACTCGCGGCACATCAGCAGGAGCTGGAACTTGGCGAAGGCCGGGTCGACGTGGGCCAGTGGCACGGTGTGGAAGGCCAGGTCCCACGTCGCGAACCAGGGGTACTCCCACTCGTCGGGCATCGAGATGACCTCGGCCAGGTTGACGTGCTGCCAGTGCGTGTTGCGGCCCGTGTGTCGATCAGCCCGTTGCGGCGGTGGCGGTGGCCCGGCCGGGTCCCCGGACAACCACCGGGGCACGTCGTAGAGGTAGAGCTGCTTGCCCCACTGCAACCCTGCGAAGGCACGCCTCGCGATGTGCCGGTCCTCCTCGCAAGTGCCCTCCGGGATGACCTCGGCATAGAACTCGTCAGTCTCCCGTCGGCGGTCCATGAGCACCTGCTCGGCATCGCCCTCAGCAGCCCCACCGGACAGCTGGGTGAGCCGCAGGCGGATGCGGACGGTCTCACCCGGCGGCACCTGGTCGAACCGCCACCACAGCGCTGCCTTGGTGCCGGTCTGGTCGGGGTTGGTGGCCGCTTCACCGTGGACGATGGTCCGGTCGATCGCGTCCTTGGGGTAGGCCGTGTGGCCGGCCGGGACCGAGCCCGCCCCATAGAGCGCTGCATTGTTGGTCTCGTTGTCACAGAACAGCACCCGTGGAGATCCTTCGGCCGTCAGGCGAACCTCGCCCAGTGCCTGGTGGCGAGCCAAAACAGTGACCTGCCCCTCGGCATACTCCCCTTCCCCGCCCCCCAGGAGAATCCCGGGACGACGGTCGTCCAGACCCCACGCCCACGTGTTGCGGAACCACAGTTGCGGCACCAGGTGCAGCGGCGCCGGGTCGGGCCCGTGGTTGGTCGCGGCGATCTCCACGACGATGTCGGTGGGCGACGCCTTGGCATGGGTGACGACCACGTCGAAGAACCGGTTCTCGTCCAGCACACCGGTGTCGGACAGCTCGTACTCGTCCTCCGCGAAGCCGCGGGCCGCGTTGGTGTGGAGGAGGTCCTGATATGGGAAGGGCGCCTGTGGGTAGCGGTACAGCCACTGCGCAAAACTGTGGGTGGGCGTCCCTTCGAGGGCCCACCAGTACTCCTTGGCGTCCTCCCCATGGTTGCCCTGCGGATTGGTCAGGCCGAAGAGCCGCTCCTTGAGTCGGTCGTCCTGCCCATTCCACAGCGCCAGCCCCAGGTTGAGGTAACCGTCGATGTCACACAGCCCCGCCAGACCGTCCTCACCCCAGCGGTAGGCCCGCTGGTGGGCGTGGTCGAACGGGAAGTGCTCCCAGGCGTTGCCATCGGCGGAGTAGTCCTCGCGGACCGTGCCCCACTGGCGGGCTGAGACGTAGGGGCCCCAGCGACGCCAGAGCGCACGGGGGTCCTCGGACTCGTTGACTCGCTGCTGCTCGGCGTTCACGCGCCCACCCTGCCATCCCACCCATTCTTGGGGAGGTTCGGACCGGCTCCCACCCATTCTTGGGGAGGTTCGGACCGGTCGGCGGCCTCAGGCGCTGCGGCGCCGCTCGGTCATGAGATGCGGGTTGTGCGCCTCGGTGACATCCGGGTGGGCCCGGACCCGGCTCTTCAGCGCGTTGGCGCCATAGACGCCCACGATCGGGTTGCTCTCATCGAGGGTCACGCCCGGAGCCTGCGCCGCGAGGTCGGACGGCAAGGACAGCTTCGGGAAGACGGCATCCAGGGCCGGGTTGTGGAAGTACGGCACCGAGATGCGGTCCGTGCCGGGCTCCGGTGCGAGGACCCGGTGGTTCGTGGCCCTGAGGTAGCCGTCGGTGGCCCACTCCAGCATCTCGCCGATGTTGACGATGAGGGCACCCTCGATCGGCGGTGCGTCCAGCGGCTCCCCGTGACGCTCGACCTGGAGCCCCGCCTTGTCCGGCTCGACCAGCAGGAGGGTGAGCACACCTGAGTCGTTGTGCCACCCGACACCCTGCTCGGTGCCGCCCTCCACCCGGCCGGGATAGCGCACGATCTTGGTCAGCGTCGCCGGCGTGCCCCGGAAGGTGTCGTCGAAGACGTCCCGAGGCTGCCCGAGCGACTCGGCCCACTCGGCCAGCAGGCGCGTGGACACCTCCGCCAGCGTCTCGTTCCAGGTCTCGACGACCTCCCGGACGCGTGGCAGCGCCGCCGGCCACAGGTTCGGCCCCTGGAGCACCCAGTAGTCGGCAACGCCCGGCCCGGGTGGCACCGCCTCGCGCTCGGGGCCGATGTCGATCTGTTCGCGCCAGTCAACCTTGCCCTGGGTGCGCTCGCCTCCGACGCGGGTGTAGCCGCGGTAGTGCGGGCTCAGGACGTTCTCGATCTCGAGCTTGTCTGCCTCGGGAAGGGCGAAGAACTCGCGCGAGACGGTGATGATCTCGCTGGTCAGGGCCGGAGCGATGCCGTGGCCGACGAGATAGAAGAAGCCGTAGTCGTGGGTGGCCTCGCGCAACTGCTCACGAAACTGCGCGGCGGTGGCGGGATCGTCGGCCAGGGACAGGTCGAGGACAGGCAGGTGGTCAGTCATGGGTCAGAGTCCTTCGGGTATGCGGAGTGGTCGGCTGCGAGATCGACTCACCGACGACACAGGTCGCTGGCCAGGCACCCAAGGTCCACATGGAGCCGGCGCACCAGCAGAAGCTGTTCCTGAAGAACTAACACGCGCTTACTGTACCCATCACATGACGTTGCGGGAGAGGGCACCCCTCCCCTGAGCGCCCACAGAGTGGCGTCGCGCCGTTCCGAACCTCCCCAAAACGCGCGGGAGCCGTTCCGAACCTCCCCAAAAATGGGTTAGACGGCGTAGGAGCCCAGGACGCCGTGCAGGTCCTCGGCGACCTTGGCGGTCATGCGCGTGCCGTCGGCGGTGTGCTCCTCGGTCAGCACGTCGCCCTCGGCGTGCAGCCGGCTGACCAGGTCGCCGCGGTCATAGGGCACCAGCACGTCGACCTCGATCTCCGGCCGGGGCAGCGCGGCCTCGACCCTGGCGATGAGCGCTTCCACGCCCTGGCCGGTGCGGGCCGAGACGATCGCGACGTCGGGGTAGGCGCGCTCGAGCCGGTCCAGCACCTCGGGGTCGGCCAGATCGGCCTTGTTGACGGCGATGATCTCCCGGATCTCGCTGGCGTCCACGTCGGCGAGCACCTCGTGCACCGCGACGATCTGGCCCTCGGGGTCGGGGTGCGCCCCGTCGACCACATGGAGCAGCAGGTCGGCGTCGGCAGCCTCCTCCAGGGTGGACCGGAAGGCTTCGACGAGCTGGTGCGGCAGCGCGCGGACGAACCCGACCGTGTCGGTCAGCGTGAACGAACGGCCGTCCGCGGTCTCGGAACGGCGGACCGTGGTGTCCAGCGTGGCGAACAACTGGTCCTGCACCAGCACACCAGCACCGGTGAGCCGGTTGAGCAGGGAGGACTTGCCTGCGTTGGTGTAGCCGACGATGGCGACCGAGGGCACGTGGTTGACCTTGCGCGAGGCGCGCTTGGTGTCGCGCATGGTCTTCATGCCCAAGATGTCGCGCCGGAGCTTGCCGATGCGCTGGTTGATCCGGCGCCGGTCCAGCTCGATCTTGGTCTCACCGGGGCCGCGGGAGCCGATGCCCTCACCGCCGGCGACTCGGCCACCGGCCTGCCGGGACATCGACTCACCCCACCCGCGCAGCCGCGGCAGCAGATATTGCAGCTGCGCCAGCTCGACCTGCGCGCGGCCCTCACGGGACTTGGCGTGCTGGGCGAAGATGTCCAGGATCAGCGCGGTCCGGTCGATCACCTTGACCTTGACGACGTCCTCCAGGGCACGCCGCTGTGAGGGACCGAGCTCGCCGTCGACCACGACGGTGTCGGCCCCTTCGGCGATCACGATGTCGCGCAGCTCCTGGGCCTTCCCCGAGCCAAGATAGGTGGCCGGGTCGGGGTTGGTGCGACGCTGGATCAGCCCCTCGAGCACCGTGGAGCCAGCGGTCTCGGCCAGCGCGGCCAGCTCACGCAGAGAGTTCTCGGCATCGAGCTGGGTGCCCTCGGTCCAGATGCCGGCCAGGACCACGCGTTCGAGTCGCAGCTGGCGGTACTCGACCTCGGTGATGTCCTCGAGCTCGGTCGAGAGCCCCGCCACGCGGCGCAGAGCCTCGCGCTCCTCGCGGTCGAACTGCTCCCCGTCGAAGGACTCCAGGCCCTCCTCGTAGGTCGGGTCGGCCGGGTCGGCGTTGAGTGCGGCAGCGCGGTGGTCCAGCAGGCCGCTCCGCTTCGGGTGGTGCTTGTTGGTCTCAGTCATGTTCTCCTCAGGATCTCACTGTTCAACACCGGTGACCACCGATTTCGTCCCCCGTGAGGCCGTAGACTGCCCGCGATGGCACAGGACCACTACTTCTCCGCGGAGCCAGCGACGCCAACCCAGCTGCGAGAGCGCGTGGTTGAACTCGCCGGACAGACCGTGACCGTGCACACCGCGAGCGGGATCTTCTCCCCCGACGGGATCGACAAGGGCACCGCCGTCCTGCTGAAGCACGTTCCCGAGCCACCGAAGGCCGGGACCTTCCTGGACCTCGGCTGCGGGTGGGGACCGATCGCCCTCACGCTGGCCCTGCGCTCCCCCGCCGCGACCGTCCACGCCGTGGACGTCAACCAGCGCGCCCTGGACCTGGTGCGCCGCAACGCGACTGCGCTCGGTGCCATGGTGACCGCGATGACCCCGGACGCGGTCCCGGAGCATGCGGCCTACGACCTGATCTGGTCCAATCCCCCGATCAGGGTCGGCAAGGCGGCGCTGCACGAGATGCTGAAGACCTGGCTCCCCCGGCTGGCACCGGGTGGGCAGGCCTGGCTGGTGGTGCAGAAGAACCTTGGCGCAGACTCCCTGATGAAGTGGCTGTCGGCAGAGTTCCCGGAGCTGACCGTGGACCGCCCCGCGACCAGCGGCGGGTTCCGCCTCATCCGTGTCGTGCGCCCCTGACCGGCCGCGAGGTCAGCCACACCCCGATCCCGGCGAGCACCGCCCCCAGCCCCTCAGCGACTGCGCTGATGGCCTTCGGGGTGGTCCAGAACGGGTCATACATCGAGGGGATCGGGCCGAGGGCCGGCACGTTGACATAGGTGTAGAGCAGCACCGGCACGAACGCGGACAGCGCCACCGCGCCGGCCACCAGATAGGCAGTTCGCGAGGACCGCAGCAGCAGATAGGCCGCCGCTGCCAGCGCCGCGACCGCCTGGATCCGGAACAACCAACCACCGCCGATCCCGCCCGGCGCCGCGAGTTGCATCTGTGACGCGAGGCTGAGATGAACCACCGCGTCGAGGACCAGGGCCAGCACGACCAGCCCCCGGACCACTCGCTCGGCCACCGACCTCACCCCACCGTGAGGACCGACACCATCGCCGGGTGCGGGATGCAGTGGTAGGAGTAGTCCCCCGGCTCGTCCGGCGCGGTGAAGGTGACGGTCTCCCCGGGGCCGACCTCGACGTCAAAGAACCCCTCCTCGTCCGAGGTGACCGTGTGGCCGACCTCGTCCTGGTTGGTCACCGTGACCTCGGCGCCGGGTTCGATCGTCCCGGTGGTGGCGTACTCGAAGTCCGCGATCGTGATCAGTGCGGCCCCGTCCTCGACGCTGGCCGCCGGCGAGTCCGGCTCGTCGTCACCGGAACAGCCGGACAGCACGGCAGGGAGTATGCCGAGGGCCAGGACCGCGGCCGCCGCGCGGCGCAGCGGGGGCCGGCTGATGGGTCCGTGGATCTGGCGCCCGGGGCTCGCGGCGTCGCGGCCCGGTGGGTGAGGGTGGGAGTTGTCCTGGCGAAGTGGCATGCCGGATTGTACGGCGCTGCGCCGCTGACGGATTGACACCGGCTCACGCCCGGTCGACGGCCGGGCGGAAGGGAACCGTGGCCACGATGCCCGCTCCCACCGCGTTGAGCACGATCCAGGCGGTGATGGTCGCTGCCAGCCCGGCCTGGTCGGCCAGCAGGCCACCGGCGACGCCGCCCACCGGCACGATCCCCATCGTGAGGGTGCGCCGCGTCGCCGACACCCTGCCCATCAGGGCGGTGGGCGTGAGCTCGGCCGCAACACCGGCCAGCAGCACGTTGTAGACGACGATCACCACGCCCCACAGGAAGGACCCGGCCAGCAACCACGCGGTGGCCCGGTCCCGGTCGAGCAGCGCCGTGAGCGTCAACGCCGCCACCGGGGCGAGGAGCACCACGGCCCCGCGCACCACCCGCGGCACACCGATCCGGTCGCCGAGAGGCACCGCCACGAAGGAGCCGAGCAGGCCTCCGACACCGCCGGCCGAGACCAGCAGCCCGAGCACGGTCGGGCCGAGGTCCAGCTCGCGGAGCACGAGCACCACCTCGACGGCGGAGTGGACCGCGAGACCGAGGTTGACCACCATCGACCCCAGGGTCAGCCGCCAGAGTGTCCGGCGGGCCCGCAGGGTCGACCACCCGAGACGTCCCTCCTGCAGGAACCGGGTCAGGGCCCGCACCGGGGATGCTGCCGATGCTGCCCCGGCCGCAGGCTGGCCCGCGGGTCCGGCGGTCAGTCGGAGCCGCACCACGACGAGGGCCGCGAGCGCCGTCAGCGCCGCCGCGACGGCCAGCGTGGGTCCGGCACCGGTGAGGGCCACCAGCACGCCCGCGGCAGCGGGGACCACGAGCGAGATCACCGACTCGGCCGACTGCATCCGCGCGACCAGCCGGGACACGCCGGCCGGGCCGACCGCCCGGGGGGCGATGGCCGTCTGGGTCGTCTCGACGACGACCGCGGCGGTCCCGGCGAGGGTCGCCACGGCATACAGGTGGGGCAGGGTCAGGTCGCCCAGCGCCCAGGCCAGGACGAGGCTGCCCAGCAGCGCCGCCCGCACCAGCCCGGAGGCGAGCAGCAACCGGACGGTGGGTGAACGGTCGACCAGAACGCCGACGGGGATGCCCAGGACGAGGAACGCCAGGGTGCCCAGGGCATTGAGCAGTCCCATCTGGGCGGCGGTGGCGCCGAGCACCGCAACCGCGAGCACATCGGTCGCCAGGTCGGCGGCGTTGCGTCCGGCGGCGTCCAGGGCGTTGGAGAGCACCAGCGGGCGGCCGGTGGTGGGAGCGGACGGGACAGGATCAGGGGTGCGCGAAGGCATGAGTCACCTCAGGAAGCAGTGGAGGGTCAGAGCACGTCGACACCGGCCCGGCGCCGTCGGGGCGCGGGCCTGCGGGTGTCAGTGGCGACTCAGAGGCTGTCGCTGCGGGCTCTGAAGAACACGTCCCTCTTTCCTGGGTCGGCGGGTGGCCGGAGCTGCGGTCAGGAGCACCTTAGCGGGAGGCGGTGACGATCTGCTGCGCGCGGTCGAGCAGGTCCTCGGCGTCGTGTGGCAGCCAGGTGATGCGCGGGTCAGGACGGAACCATGCCTCCTGCCTGCGCACCAGCCGGCGCGTCGCGGTGACCGTGCCCTCCCGGGCTCCCGCGTCGTCCAGCGTGCCGTCGAGCAGCGCCAGCACCTGGGCGTAGCCGATAGCGCGCGAGGCGGTGCGCCCCTGACGGAGGCCCTGCTCCTCCAGTCCGCGCACCTCCGCCACCAGTCCCTGCTCCCACATGCTGTCCACCCGGCGGGCGATCCGCTCATCCAGCACCGACCGGTCGGCTGCCAGCCCCAGCTGGACGGTCGGCTGCGCATGCGCACGGCGCGGCAGCGTCGCGCTGAACGGGCGTCCGGTCAGCTCGATCACCTCCAGGGCGCGCACGATCCGGCGACCGTTGCGGGGCTCTATCCGGGCCGCTGCCTCGGGGTCCCGGTCGGCAAGCTGTGCGTAGAGCGCCGCGGCGCCGACCCGCGCGAGCTCCTCCTCCCACCGGGCGCGCACCGCGGGGTCGGTCGGTGGGATCTCCAGCAGGTCGAGCAGTGCCCGCACATAGAGCCCCGAGCCACCGACCACGACGGGCACGTGTCCCCGTGCGCGGATCGCGGCCAGGTCCGCGCGGGCGGTGGCCTGGTAGGCCGCGACGCTGGCCTCCTCGGTGATGTCCAGGACGTCGAGCTGATGGTGCACGATGCCCCGACGCTCACCCCGGGTGAGCTTGGCGGTGCCGATGTCCATGCCGCGATAGAGCTGGGAGGCATCGGCGTTGATGACCTCACCACCGAGTCGCTCGGCCAGGGCAACACCGAGGTCGGACTTGCCGGTCGCGGTCGCCCCGACGACGGCGACCACGGGCAGGTCCTCGGTCACGTTCCCTGGCACGGCGGCAGTGTGACACGAAAGCCGCCGGGTCCGGGAGGAGACCGAGGTGGGCCGACCGGCCACGGTGCGTGCCGACATACTGGGGCTATGAGTGGTCCCCCCCTGGAACTGCACGTCGTCGCCGACTCGACCGGTGACACCGCCGCCCGCGTGGCCCGGGCCTCCGCCGCCCAGTACGCGACCTATGACGTGCGGATCATCCGGCACCCACGCATCACCTCCGCCGAGGGCCTGCGCGCCGTGATCCGGAACCTGGATCCGACGCGGCACCGCATGGCGGTCTTCTCCACGGTCGTCGACGACGAGCTACGTGCCCTGGTCGCCCAGTTGTGCGCGGAGCGCGGCATCGCGCACGCCGACCTGCTCGAGCCGGCACTCAGCGCGCTGCAGTCGGCCACCGGGGCGGCACCGGAGCGCGTGATCCGTCCCGTCGGTGTCGGCGAGGACTACTTCAAGCGGATCCAGGCGATGGAGTTCGCGATCGCCAACGACGACGGTCACCTGACCAACCCGCTCAGCCAGGCCGACATCGTGCTGGTGGGTGTGTCCAGGTCCGGCAAGACACCGTTGTCGATGTATCTGGGGTATCTCGGCTATCGGACCTCCAACATCCCGCTGGTCCGGGGCATCGCTCCCCCCGACGAGCTGTTCGGTGCGGATCGCTGGAAGGTCGTCGGCCTGACACTGGACCCCGAGCGGCTCCGGGAGATCCGGCAGAAGCGGGTCCGGGCGCTCGGCGGGCACCGCCAGGGCGACGGCTACACCGAGCTGATCGGGATCTATGACGAGCTCGACGAGGTCGGGTCGATCCAGCGCAGGCTCGGCTGCCCCGTCATCGACACGACCGCCCTGGCCCTGGAGGAGGCCGCCGGCCGCGTGATCGAGATCGTCGACCGGCGGCGTGAGGCCGCCACGGGCAGCTGACCACTGTCAGGAAACTCACGTCCCCGCCGCCACGGGTCGCTCCCGGGTGCCAGTAGTCTGCCCAGGTGGGTCGGTGCGGGCCGGCCCAGAGCACACGACGTCACCGAGGAGACGCCTGACATGAGCCCAGAGTCGAGTTCAGCCGACCAGACCACCCGATACCTCTACGACCTCGCCGACGGCGATGCGTCGATGAAGAACCTGCTCGGCGGGAAGGGGGCCAACGTCGCCGAGATGATGCGCCTGGGCGTCCCGGTGCCGGACGGGTTCACGATCACCACGACCGCGTCCATCGACTCGATGAACGCGGGCGGGGAGTGGCCCGCGACGCTCTGGGACGAGACGCAGGCGGCCCTGGAGCGGCTCGAGCAACGCACCGGCCGCACGCTGGGCTCCTCCGAGCGCCCGCTGCTGGTCTCCGTCCGCTCCGGCGCCGTCGTGTCGATGCCCGGCATGATGGACACCATCCTCAACCTCGGCATCAGCGACGACACGGTCGCGGCCCTCGGCGCCGAGGCCGACAACGCCCGCTTCGCCTGGGACTCCTACCGGCGGTTCATCCAGATGTACGGCGAGGTCGTCGAGGGAGTCCCGGCCCACGCCTTCGAGGACGAGCTCACCGCGCTCAAGCGCACCCGTGGTGTCGAGCAGGACACCGAGCTGTCCATCGAGGACCTCCAGGGACTGGTCGAGAAGTTCAAGGGCGTGGCCCGGGAGCACATGGGTGGTGAGTTCCCGACCGACCCCCGCGAGCAGCTGCAGCGCGCCATCGACGCCGTCTTCCGGTCGTGGATGAACCCCCGTGCCGGCGTCTACCGCAAGGCGCACGGCATCCCGGACACCCTGGGCACCGCGGTCAACGTCATGCAGATGGTCTTCGGCAACCGGGGCGACACCTCCGCCACCGGTGTCTGCTTCACCCGCAACCCCTCCACGGGTGCCCAGGAGCTCTACGGCGAGTTCCTGGTCAATGCCCAGGGCGAGGACGTCGTCGCGGGCATCCGCACCCCGCGTCCCCTCGCGGAGATGGAGACGGTCCTCCCGGAGGCCTACGGCCAGCTGCTCGAGACCATGAAGCGCCTCGAAGGCCACTACGGCGACATGCAGGACATCGAGTTCACGGTCGAGGAGGGCACGCTCTACCTGCTCCAGACCCGCAACGGCAAGCGCACCGCGCCGGCCGCGTTCAAGGTGGCCCGGGACCTGGTCGAGGAGGGTGTGATCACCCGGGAGCAGGCACTGCGCCGGATCGAGGCCTCCCAGCTCGACCAGTTGCTCCACCCGGCCATCGACCCCGAGCACGGCCAGACACCGATCACCAAGGGCCTCAACGCCTCCCCCGGCGCGGCCGTCGGTGAGATCGTCTTCGACTCCGACACCGCCGAGGCCCGCGGCAAGGCCGGCGAGGCGGTCATCCTGGTGCGCTGGGAGACCACGCCCGACGACATCGCCGGCACCATCGCCGCGCAAGGCGTGCTGACCGCCCACGGTGGCATGACCTCGCACGCCGCAGTCGTTGCGCGCGGCATGGGCAAGCCCTGCGTGGCCGGTGCCTCGGCCGCCAAGATCGACGCGACCGCCAAGACCCTCACCATCGGTGACACTGTGCTCCGTGAGGGCGACACGATCACCCTCGACGGCTCAACCGGCGAGGTGTATGCCGGGGCTCTGGAGCTCGTGCCACCACAGGTCAACGAGGACTTCTCGGCCGTGGTCGGGTGGGCCGACGAGGTGCGGCGGATGGACGTCCGCGCCAATGCCGACAACGGCGAGGACGCCGCGCGCGCCCGCGAGTTCGGCGCGCAGGGCATCGGCCTGTGCCGGACCGAGCACATGTTCATGGCCGAGGACCGTCTGCCGGCCGTCCGCGAGATGATCCTGGCCGGGGACGAGGAGGCCCGCGCCACCGCCCTGGAGAAGATCCTGCCGATGCAGCAGGCCGACTTCGAGGCGATCTTCGAGGCGATGAGCGGCCTTCCGGTCACCATCCGGCTGCTCGACCCGCCGCTGCACGAGTTTCTGCCCGACCTCGTCGAGCAGGCCCTGACCGTGCAACGGCTGGAGCTGCAGGGCGGCACGGAGGAGGAGCTGCGCGACGCGCGACTGCTGCTGGCCCAGGTCAAGAAGCTGACCGAGATGAACCCGATGCTCGGCACGCGTGGCGTCCGCCTGGCGCTGCTCTACCCCGAGATCCCGGCGATGCAGGTGCGCGCCATCGCCCGGGCGGCCTTCGCGGTGCGTGAGCGTGGCGGGGAGCCGATCGTGGAGATCATGGTGCCGTTGGTCGCCTTTGCCGAGGAGCTGCGTCGGGTGCGGCAGATCATCGAGGAGACGCTGGCCGAGGAGTTTGCGGCCAGCGGGCAGCAGTTCGACTACACGGTCGGCACGATGATCGAGCTGCCCCGAGCGGCCGTCGTCGCCGACCAGATCGCCGAGCACGCCGACTTCTTCTCGTTCGGCACCAATGACCTCACCCAGACGGGTATCGGCATCTCCCGCGACGACGCGGAGGGGTCGTTCCTGGCGCCGTATGTCGACGACGACATCGTCCCCGAGAACCCGTTCGCCTCGATCGACGTCGACGGCGTGGGCGGCCTCGTCCGGCTGGGGTCCGAAGGCGGCCGCCGCACGAAGGCCGACCTGAAGCTGGGTGTCTGCGGTGAGCACGGCGGCGACCCGGCCTCGATCACGCTGTTCGAGTCGATCGGCCTCGACTATGTCTCCTGCTCACCGTTCCGGGTGCCGATCGCGCGCTTCTCCGCCGCCCGCGCGGTGCTGGACGCCCAGCAGGACTGACCCGCACCCAGCGAACGGTCACGCCTCATCACCCTCACGGCAGCACGCCTGGCCGCCGAGCTCACCGAGCTCGGCGGCTTCGCCGTGGTGCAGCTCGAGACCGACGGCCTGCTCCCCCTGAGAACCGCTCTGGACGCCGAGCACCTGCAGGAGCGGTTCACCGCCACCCGCGCCGGGTTGGCCGTCGGCACTGGGCTGCCGGTCGCCGAGGTGCAGCCCAGGACCGCGGTCTCCGCCGCCCAGGTGGGCCTGGTGTCGCGGTTCTGGTCGATCGCGCTGGCCGCCGTGGCGCTGCGCGACCGGGTGCCCGACCTGAGCGCCGACCGGATCTGGGTGGATCGGAGCCACCGCAACCCCTCACCGATCGCCGTGAGCTGGGATGGTCAGCAGGGAGCCGGCCAGCGGGGGGTTGGCCACGCGGTTGACGGGACGACCGAAACGGTGGCCGCGCTGGAGGCACTGGTGGTCCACGGCGCGGTGGCCGCGGTGACCGACGCGTGCGGCGAGCACGGCCGGACCTCTGCCAACGTGCTCGTCAGCAACGCGGCCTCCAGCCTCTTGGCGGCTGCGCGGGTGATCGGCCGGCAGGTGCCCGGACGGGCCGAGCACCTCGACCGGGTGGCCCGGGCCCTGCTCACGGTGCCCTTCCTGGCCGCGGGCGGCTCCTTCCGCTCGTCCGAGGATGACCGGCAGGCCGGCGACCAGTTCCGACGCAACGGCTGCTGCCTGTACTACCGGCTGCCCGGCCACGGCCTCTGCCCGGACTGCGTGCTGGTGCGCCCCGGGCACCCCGCCGACACCCATCACTGACCGGCCGCCGTCGTCGAGCAGACGACGCGCACGGTCGAGCAGACGACTCGCACGGTCGAGCAGAGGACGCCCACGGTCGAGCAGCCCCCCCAGACCCATGCCCGCAACCCTGATCGCGCCAGCAACGCCCGCAGGTGAGGTCAGCCTCACCTGCGGGCGTATTCTGACAAGGTGTCGAAGAAGGACAGGGCGCGCAAGGCCAAGAAGGCCACGCGCCGACCCAAGAAGAAGTGCTGTGTCAGCAAGCCCAAGTGCGCACGCTGCCCACTGCGCATGCTGTCCGACGGCACCCTCCCGGAGGGCTACACCGTCAAGAAGCGCAAGCTCGTCAAGCTCGACGGCGGCAAGCCCAAGGGCAAGCGTCCGAAGGCCGCCTGACCCGAGCCGTCGGGCCCCGCAGACGATCAGCGGAGCCGACGATCAGCGGGCACGAAAGCCTGGACGGTCAGCGGGCCAGGACCGTCCCGGTCCGTGTCTCCTGGTCATAGCTGTAGACCTCGCGCCCCTCGATCCACACGCGGAGCGCGCGGGACTGCAGGTCGATCGGGTCGCCGGACCACAGGACCAGGTCGGCGTCCTTGCCCACAGCCAGCGAGCCGACCCGGTCGGCGACCCCCATCACCTCAGCGGGGTTGATGGTCACCGCTCGCAGCGCCGCGTCCCGGTCCATACCCTCCTTGATCGCGAGGGCGACCTGGGTGATCAGGTGCTCGATCGGGACGACCGGGTGGTCGGTGATGAGTGAGACACGGACCCCGGCGCGGTCCAGGATGCCCGGCGCCGCGGCGGTCCGCTGACGAACCTCGACCTTGGAACGGCTGACGATCATCGGGCCGTACAGAACCGGAATCCCCTTCTCTGCCACCAGATCCGCGACCAGATAGCTCTCGGTGCCGTGGTCCAGCACCAGTTGGTAGCCGAACTCCTCCGCGATCCGGATCGCCGTGGCGATGTCATCGGCCCGGTGGCAGTGCTGCCGCCACGGGATCTCCCGCTCGAGCACCTGGACGAGCGCCTGGTTGACCAGGTGCCCCTCGGCATACTCACCGTCCTGGGTCGCCTTGGTCGTCTTCTCCAGGTAGTTGCGTGCCTCGGTGAAGGCCTTCCGCAGGATCAGGGCGACGCCGAGACGCGTGGACGGAGTCTTGTTCTGCTCGCCATAGACCCGCTTGGGGTTCTCACCGAGCGCCGCCTTGAGGCCGGACGGGCTGCGCAGCACCATCTCATCGACATAGCGACCGTGGGTCTTGAGCGCGACGGTCAGGCCACCGATGGGGTTACCGGAGCCGGGGTTGACATTGACGGAGGTGATGCCGCCACCGAGTGCGTCGTCAAAACCCTGCTCGCGGGGGTTGATCCCGTCCAGGGCGCGGGCGGCCGCCATGACCGGATCCGTCATCTCGTTGGTGTCCTGACCGGCCCAGCCCTCACCCTCCTCCCAGACCCCGAGGTGGACGTGCGCATCGATCAAGCCGGGCAGCACCCACTGGCCAGCAGCATCGACCACCTCAGCACCCTCCGGGATCGAGACGTCCGTCCCCAGGGCGGTGATCGTGCCGTCCTCCACGACGACGGTGCCTGCGAACGGGTCACCCTCCACCGGGACGACGTGGGCGTTGGTGATGGCCAGGGTCATAACAGGTCCTCCTCAGGGCCGAAATCCGGCACGAGACTGGAACGACCCCCGGTGGGGCCGCACAGCACCGACGTATGCCGTCGGGCCGCCTTCAGACTAAAGCGCACGATCGGGGCGGGTCACCGAGGGCGCGGAGAGCGTGACCGAGTCACCCGTGGCTCGGCCGGGTGACTACCACTGATCGGGCCGTCGAGAGCCATGGGACTGGTGTGACTCATCACTCAGTGCTCAGCAGGAGTTTCTCTCCAGAAACGCTTGTGCGTGCTTCAACTACCTGTGAAGATAGGAACACTGTGCTCGCAGCCTGCGTTGACACAGGAAGGAACAACCAGGACACAAAGTGGTGACCTGCGGCGTGAGCGGCACTGTCTTTTTCAGCACAGATCTCTGGACGTTCACGCTACACCAGAACAGGGTGCCGCTGATCACGGGGCACCCGGACACCACCCCGGGCCTCCACCGCGACCGCCCGGGAGATGAACGAGGAGCACATAGATGGACTGGCGCAATCGCGCTGCCTGCCTGGACGAGGACCCCGAGCTGTTCTTTCCGATCGGCAACACCGGGCCCGCCCTGCAGCAGATCGAGGAGGCCAAAGCCGTCTGCCGTCGTTGCCCGGTGATGGACACCTGCCTGAAGTGGGCGCTCGAGTCCGGCCAGGACGCCGGCGTGTGGGGTGGCCTCTCCGAGGACGAGCGTCGCGCTCTCAAGCGCCGCAAGGCTCGCGCTCGCCGCGCCGGCTGAGACAGCTCGCAGCGCTGCAGACGCGCCCCTCACCCCTCGGCTGACAGACCACGGAGCCGCACGACGAACCGCACGACGGTTCCGTGCGGCTCCTGCGTCTCCCAGTGGATCTCGCCCCGCAGGTCGCTGATCAGTGCCTGCACGATCTGCATCCCCAGGCCAGTGCCAGGCTGGTGGTCCTCCGGCAGCCCACGGCCGTTGTCCGTGACCGTCACCGTGAGCAGGTCACCTCCCGGTGCCGCGGTCGCCTCGCCCCCTGAGCCAGCCGATCGTGCTGCCTCCACGATGACCGTTCCCACCGGGTCGCCGTCGGTCGTGGGGGTGCTGGTGTCAAAGGCGTGCTCGACGGCGTTGTGCACGAGCTCGGCCAGCATCATCGCCAACGGCGTGGCGTCCTCTGCGCGGATGCGACCGAAGGATCCCCGGTGCTCGGCCGCGACCCGGGCGCCACCCTGCGAGGCGACCTCCACCGTGGCCCGGGCGATCCGCACGGCGATCTCGTCGAACAGCACTGTCTCATCGAAGCCGTGGCTGAGCGTGTCGTGCACCAGCGCGACCGTGGACACCCGGCGGCCCGCCTCCTGCAGGGCGGCCCGGGCGCCCAGGTTGTCCATCCGTCGCGACTGGAGCCGCAGCAGGGCGGACACCGTCTGCAGGTTGTTCTTGACGCGGTGGTGGATCTCCCGGATCGTCGCGTCCTTGGTCATCAGCTCGCGCTCCCGGCGCCGCAGCTCGCTGACATCACGCAGCAGGATCATCGCCCCGTAGCGGGCGCCCTGGTCCAACAGCGGCACTGCCCGCAGTGTCAGGTTGCTCCGAACCGTCTCGATCTCGGTGCCCCACGGTGCCCGACCAGTGAGCACCAGCGGCATCGTCTCGTCCAGGGTCACGCCCGTGGGCAGCCTGGCGGTGACGATCTCGGACAGGTCGGCTCCGGCGACCTGATCGGTGTGGCCCAACCGCCGGAGGGCGGAGATCGCATTCGGGCTCGCATACTCGATCAGCCCCTCGGCACCGAGACGCAGCACCCCGTCCCCCACCCGCGGAGTCCCCCGCCCGACGCCGGTGGGTGCCATCTCGCTGGGGAAGGCACCCTGCCCGATCATCCGCAGCAGCGACTGGGCGAGTTGCAGGTAGTTGACCTCCAGGCCGCCCTGCTGTCGCATACTGTGCAGGTCGGTATGCCGCACGAGGACTCCGACGGACCGGCCGGCCCGGACGACGGGCACGTACTGCTCGCGCACCGAGTCGGCCTGCGGCGGGTCCAGGGGGCGCATGGTGCGCAGCACGGTGTCCAGTACCTCGCGCCGGGCGGGCTCGGGGGTGCTGCCGACCACGTCGTCGTTATAGAAGTTGGGCCCGGTGGTCGGCCGGGCGTGGGCGGCGAGCACCCAGTCGTCTCGGTCTCCGCCAGCCGGCACCCAGAGGGTCAGGTCGGAGAAGGACAGGTCGGCCACCATCTGCCAGTCACCGACGAGCCGGTGCAGCCAGTCCGCGTCGGCACGTGGCAGTGCAACCTCATGGCCCAGGACGTCACGAAGGGTCGGCACGTCCGCAGGGTAACCCCCGCAGCCGCCCCAGCCGGAATCAGGGGCGGATAGCGCCGTGCCTGACCTTCCGACCCGGGCGCACTGCCCCGGGTCCGGGAAGGACAGTGTCAGTTGCTGCTTCCCTGGCGCACGAGACCACGGAGCGTCCGCAGGGCGACCGAGAGCGGCCCCATGCCCGGGGATTCCAGACGGTCGACATTGCTCAGGACCTGCCGGATGCGCGTGAGGGCCTCGGCGTTCGCCTCGCTCCAGGCACCCAGCACCTCAACACCCTGCTCCGTGCCGTCGGAACTACCGAGCACGGTGCGCGTCAGGGCCTTCAGGACGCCGTAGAGGTCGTCTCGCATCGCGCCTCGGGCCAGGCTGTCCCACCGGTCCTGCCGCGGCAGCTCTCCCACCCAGTTGAGCAGAGCATCGACGCGGAACCGCTCGGAGACAGCGAAGTAGAGCGCAGCGGTCTCCTCCAGGGAACGACCCGTCTCCTCGGCGACCTCCACGATGTCGAGGACCGAGAAGGAGTCGAGCAGCCCGGCATACCAGAGCGCCAGCTCTTCGGGAACACCACCGTCGCGGGCCTCCTGCGCCTGGTGCTCGAAGCGCTCGCGCTCCGCAGCCTGGAGGTGTCCACCCAACTGCGTGCGCAGCGTTCGCACCGCCTCGCTGAACCGGGCGATCTCATGATCCAGCTGACCGGTGAGCGACTGGTTGTTGAGGAACCAGCGCACACTGCGGTCCATCAACCGCCGAAACTCGAGGTAGAGCTTGGTCTGCAGCTGCGTCGGCACCTGGTTGTCCAGCGCCTCGACGGCGGCCATGAAGCCGCTCATGTCGAAGACCTCTCGGCACACCACGAACGCCCGTGCGATCTGCGGAACCGTGGCTCCGGTCTCCTCGATGCAGCGGAAGGCGAACGTGATGCCACCACGGTTGACCATGGCGTTGGCCAGGTCGTTGACGATGATCTGCCGCCGCAGGGGGTGCTCCCCCAGGCTGTCCCCGAGCCGATCCTGCAGGGGACCCGGGAAGTAGGAGTGCAGTGCGTCCTCGAAGAACGGGAAGTCGGGAAGATCGGAGTCGATGAGCTCGGACTTCAGGTTCAGCTTGGAGTAGGCGACGAGGACCGAGAACTCGGGCGAGGTGAGCCCGGTGCCGTTCATCTCGTGCTCGTGCATGCCACGGTCGTCCGGCAGGAACTCCAGGTCCCGGTCGAGCCCGGCGTGTTCTTCCAGGTGTGCCATGAGCCGACGGTGGACGGGGGCCATCACCCCGTCCTGGTCACGGGAGTTGCCGATCAGGACGTTCTGCTCGTAGTTCGTCCGGAGCACGGTGGCGGCCACCTCCTCCGTCATCGACGCGAGGAGTTCGTCGCGCTGCTCCAGGGTCATCTCGCCGCCGGCGACCACGGGGGCCAGGGCGATCTTGATGTTGACCTCGTGGTCGGAGGTGTCCACGCCGGCCGAGTTGTCGATAGCGTCGGTGTTGATGTGCACCCCGGCCAGGGCCGCCTCGATCCGGCCCTGCTGGCTGAATCCGAGGTTGCCTCCCTCACCCACGACCTTGACCCGCAGGTCGCCACCATTGATCCGGATGGCGTCGTTGGCCCGGTCCCCGATGTCGGAGTCGGTCTCCGCCGCTGACTTCACATAGGTTCCGATGCCGCCGTTCCAGAGCAGGTCCGTCGGCGCCCTCAGCACGGCGCTGAGCAGCTCATTGGGCGTCAGGGAGCTCACGCCCTCCTCCAGCCCGAGCGCCGAACGCACCTGTGGACTGACCGGGATCGCCTTGGCCGACCGCGGGTAGACCCCACCCCCCTCGCTGATCAGCGACGCATCGTAGTCGGCCCAGCTCGAGCCGGGCAGGTCGAAGAGTCTGCGCCGCTCGGCGTAGGAACTGGCGGCCTCCGGTGTGGGATCCAGGAAGACATGCCGGTGGTCGAAGGCTGCGACCAGTCGGATGTGCTCGGACAACAGCATGCCGTTGCCGAAGACGTCACCGCTCATGTCGCCGATGCCGACGGCGGTGAAGTCCTGCGTCTGCGTGTCGTGCCCGAGCTCACGGAAGTGCCGCTTGACCGACTCCCAGGCACCGCGTGCGGTGATGCCCATGCCCTTGTGGTCGTAGCCCGCGGACCCGCCGGAGGCGAAAGCGTCATCGAGCCAGAAGCCATACTCGCGCGAGACCCCGTTGGCAATGTCGCTGAACTTGGCAGTGCCCTTGTCCGCGGCCACCACGAGGTAGCTGTCGTCCGCGTCCCTGCGCACGACGTTCTCCGGGGGCACGATGGCTCCGCCAACGCGGTTGTCGGTGACGTCCAGCAGCCCCTTGATGAAGATCTTGTAGCAGCCGATGCCTTCGTTCAGCCAGGCCTCCCGGTCCTTGGGGTCGGGGAGCTGCTTGGCCACGAAGCCACCCTTGGAGCCGGTGGGGACGATGACAGCATTCTTGACCATCTGCGCCTTGACCAGGCCCAGCACCTCGGTGCGGAAGTCTTCCCGGCGATCGCTCCAGCGCAGGCCACCACGCGCCACCGCGCCGAAGCGCAGATGCACCCCCTCGATGCGCGGAGCATAGACCCAGATCTCGTAGGCGGGGCGGGGATCGGGCAGCCCGTCGATGTCGCGCGGGCTGAGCTTGAGGGAGACGTGGGGTTTGCCCCGACCGTCCTCGTCCGCCTGGTAGAAGTTAGTGCGCAGCGTGCCCTCGACGACCGAGACCACCTGGCGAATGATCCGGTCCTGATCGAGGCTGGCCACGTCATTGAGCGCTTCGTGGATCCGGGCGATGACCTCTGCCGCCTCCTGGTCGCGGGTCTGGTTGTCCGCCGCCGTCGAGGGGTCGAAACGCACCGCGAAGAGGTCGACGACCATCCGGGCGATGCGCGGGTTGGCCACGAGCGCCGACTCCAGGTAGTCCAGGCTGAAAGCGCCCACCTGGCGCAGGTAGCGGACCAGGGTGCGCAGGATGACGATGGAGCGCCAGGACAGATCGGCGTCCAGCACGAGGTTGTTCAGGCTGTCGCTCTCGCCCTGCCGGCTCCAGGCGACGGAGAAGGCCTCCTCGAAGTCGGAGGCGACCTCGTCCGCGGTGCGCAGGTCGTTGCCCTCCCAGACCTCGGCCCGCTTGGCGCGGAGCCCGAAGTCGTAGATGCGCATGGCGATGTCGTCCTCTTCCTCCTCCACGACGTAGGGCCGCTCGTCGGTGACCTCGACGCCGAGGTGGCTGAAGATCGGCATGGCCTCGGTCAGGGTCATCGCATCCTGCCGGTAGAGCTTCAACCGTCGCTCCTGCGGCGGTGCCCCCTCCTCGGCATACAGGTGGAGCCGCATGCCCCGCTTCGGGTCCTCGACCACCGAGCGGATCTGCGCCAGATCGGCGTAGCCGGTGGCCGGGTCGAAGTCCTCCTTGTAGCCCTCCGGGAAGGCTGCCGAGAAGCTCGCGGCCGTGTCCCCGACCGTCTCGTCCTCCTCGTGCTCCTGGACGACGTCGGTCAACTTCTCCTCCCAGGTGCGCATGGCTCCCAGGACCTGTGCCTCCAGTGCTTCGGTGTCGACGACCGGGATGTTGCCACCGGTCGGCATCCGCAGCACATAGTGCACCTGCGCGAGGGTGGCCTCGCCCACCTTGGTCGTGTAGTCGACGGTGTCGGCGCCGTAGGCCTCCTTCAGGATTCCCTCGATGCGCACGCGGACCGCCGTGTTGAACCGGTCCCTGGGCATATACACCAGCACGGAGACGAACCGACCGAACTCGTCCTTGCGGACCAACAACCGGGACCCGCGGCGCTCCTGCAGGTGGAGCACCTCGTTGGCACTGTCGGACAGCCAGTCGGTGTCGGCCTGGAACAGCTCGTCCCTGGGGTAGTTCTCCAGGACCCCCATCAGGTCCTTGCCGGAGTGGCTGTCCGAGGCGTAGCCGCTGCGGTCCAGGATCGCGCGCACCTTGTTGCCGATGACCGGCAGCCGGCTCACCGACTCGGCGTAGGCGCTCTGGGTGAACAGCCCCAGGAAGCGCCGCTCGGCGATGACGGCACCCTGCTCGTCGAACTTCCGCACTCCGACGTAGTCGAGGTAGACGGGCCGGTGCACCGTGGCGCGCGAGTTGGCCTTGGTGATCGTCAGCAGCCGCGGGTCCCGTGCGGTGGCGACGGCCTCCGGCCGCAAGCGGCTCACACTGCCGGGCTGCCCGGGATCGGAGCGCAGGATCCCCAGGCCGGTCTCCGGAACCGAGCGGAGGGCGTCGGTCCCCTCGTCCTGCACCAGTTCGTACTCCCGGTAGCCCAGGAAGGTGAAGTGGTTGTCCTCCAGCCAGGTCAGGAACTCGATCGTGGGCTGGACGCTGGCCGGGTCAACAGAGTCGGGCACACCGGCCTCGAGTTCGGAGATGATGCTCCGTGCCTTCTCCCGCATGGCCTGCCAGTCCTGGCAGGCCCGGCGCACATCCTCCAGCACGACCTCGAGGCGGCCCTGCAGATCCTCGCGTGAGGCCTCTCGCGGCAGGCGATCGATCTCCAGGTGCATCCAGGACTCGACCGTGTCCTCCGGGCCGGCCTCCGTGGCGGCGATGTCGAGCACCCGAGAGGACTCACCAGTGCGTCGCACCACGATCTGGGGGTGGACCAGCAGGTGCACCGAGAGGCCACGCTGATTGAGCTCACCGAGCACCGAGTCCACCAGGAAGGGCATGTCGTCCGTGACGACCTGCAGCGCGGTGTGCCGAGAGGTCCAACCGTCGTCGGCCCGCGAGGGGTTGAAGACCCGGACCGTGGTGGTGCCGGGGCGGCGAGCTGCCGAGAGCTCCGCGACCTGACCGATGATCGCCTGCCTCACCTCGTGGTCCCGCTCCCGCAGGGTGGTGTGCGAAACGTGTCGGTAGAACCGATCGAGCAACGTGTCGTCGAACGACATGATCAGGCGTGTCTCCTGTGATTGCGTGCCGCGTCGTCGCACCTCGTCGTGCGCCAGTCTGAGCCTAGCGCTCCTCGGCACCGCGGACGGGCAGGGGCTGGCTCCGGGATGTCCGGTGGACAGCCACGGCACGGTGTCCCCGGTCAACCGTAGGGTGTGCGGCATGTCCGCGACCCGCTCACCCCTGGTGCTGCTCGGCACAGCCGAGGAGCTGAGCGCGGCCGACGTGCACCTGGCGGACCCCGCTGCCGAGACCCTGTTGCGCCACCTCCTGGACCGCCTCGTGGACTCCATCGTGGATGTGACCCAGGGGCACGAACGACCCTCGCGCACTCCACCCCCTCCGGATGTCCGCGCACTCGGGCCCGCCGACCTGGCGGCAGCCGATCGTGCCTCCTGCTCGGCGCTGGCGGCCCTCTGCCAGCGAGCGGCCACCCAACTCTCCAGCCTGCCCGACCAGCCGCTCGCGGTCCGGGTCGCCCACGGTCTTCGGCTGCTGTCCCGCGGTCTTCAGGGTCTGGTGCAGGACCTCCCGCACGAGCCGACACCCGTCGTGCGCCAACGGCTCCTGCGGGTGCTCCGTCGCGCCGTCGCCGTCCTCGACGGCGCGGCACCCTAAAGTGATCCCATGAGGATCCACGAGACCGTCGAGCACGGCGCCACGCCGCAGCAGGTGTTCGAGATGATCTGCTCCGCCGACTACCAGGAGCTCAAGTGCAGCCGCAGTGGTGCGCTCGAGCACGAGGTAGCCATCGAGGTCGAGGACGACGCCCGCACGATCATCACGCGGCGGCGCCTGCCCACCGACGGTTTCCCGGACTTCGCCCGGAAGTTCGTCGGGGACGCGGTCGACGTGGTGGAGACCCAGGTCTGGGGGCTGAGCGGTGACGAGGATGGTGGCCACACCGCATCGCTCCACCTCGAGATCCCCAGGACCCCGGTCAGCATGTCCGGCAGCGTGTCGCTCGCTCCCGGCGGTGCCGGGACCGAGCACACCGTGGAGGGCGAGCTGAAGGCCAACGTCCCCTTTCTCGGGAGCAAGATCGAGGCCGCCGTTGCGCCGGTGCTGGCCCGGGCGCTCCGGCTGGAGTCCCGACTGTCCGTGGAGTGGTTCGAGCAGAACCCGGCCTGAGGCGCCCCTACCCCATGTGCGGGTAGCGCCAGTCAGTTGCCGGCACGAAGGTCTCCTTGATGGAGCGGGCGCTGCTCCAGCGCATGAGGTTCTGCATCGAGCCGGCCTTGTCGTTGGTGCCGGACGCCCGGGCGCCACCGAAGGGCTGCTGCCCCACGACCGCACCGGTCGGTTTGTCGTTGATGTAGAAGTTGCCCGCGGCAAAACGCAACTTCTCGGTCGCCTGGGCCACGGCCGCGCGGTCCCGGGCGATCACCGCACCGGTGAGGGCGTAGCCGGCCACCGACTCCATCTGTGTGAGCATCTGCTCGAACTGGTCGTCGGGGTAGACATGCACCGCCAGAATCGGGCCAAAGTACTCGGTGGTGAAGGTGTCGTGGGTCGGGTCGCTCACCTCCAGCACGGTCGGTCGCACGAAGTAGCCCTCTGAGTCGTCGTAGGTGCCGCCGGCCACGACCGTCACCGCGTCGTCGGCCTTGGCGCGGTCGAGGACATCCTGGTGCTTGGCGAATGCCCGGTCGTCGATGACCGCACCCATGAAGTTGCTCAGGTCGCGCACGTCGCCCACCGGGATCGAGTTCGTGATGTCGGCCAGCTCATCGCGCAGGTCGGCCCAGAGCGATTCCGGGACGTAGGCACGGGAGGCTGCCGAGCACTTCTGCCCCTGATACTCGAAGGCTCCGCGGATCATCGCAGTGCGCAACACGTCCGGGTCCGCGGAGGGGTGGGCCACGATGAAGTCCTTGCCCCCGGTCTCGCCCACGATGCGCGGGTAGGACCGGTAGTCGGCGATGTTGGCTCCGATCTGCCCCCAGAGCATCTGGAACACCCGCGTGGAGCCGGTGAAGTGGATGCCGGCCAGGTCGCGGTGCTGGAGCGCCACGTCCGAGACCTCGGGGCCGTGCCCGGTGACCATGTTGATCACCCCGGGCGGCAGGCCGGCCTCCATGAGCACATCCATGACGACGGATGCCGCGCGCTGCTGGGTGGTCGCCGGCTTCCAGACCACCGTGTTCCCCATCAGAGCGGGGGCGGTGGGCAGGTTGCCGGAGATGGCGGTGAAGTTGAAGGGCGTGACGGCATACACGAAACCTTCGAGCGGTCGCTGGTCGGTGCGGTTCCACACCCCGCGGGCGTTGCGGATCGGCTGGTCGGCGAGGATCTGGCGCCCGTAGTGGACATTGAACCGCCAGAAGTCGATGAGCTCGCAGGCCGCGTCGATCTCGGCCTGGTGAACCGTCTTGGACTGACCGAGCATGGTGGCAGCGTTGATCCGGGATCGCCAGGGTCCGGACAGGAGTTCCGCAGCACGTAGCAGGATCGCCGCACGGTCGTCAAAGTCCATGGCCGCCCACGCCGGCGCCGCCTGCGCCGCGGCATCGATGGCTGCTGCCGCGTCAGTTGCCTGGGCGTTGCGCAGCGTGCCCAGCACCTCGGAGTGGGCGTGGGGCTGGACGACGTCGATGGCTTCGCCAGCACCGGTCACGCGCTCGCCGCCGATGACGTGGGTCAGGTCGACGGGGTTAGCCGCCATCTCCTTCAGCGTCGCCTCAAGCTCAACCCGCTCGGCGCTGTGAAGGGCATACTCCTGCACCGGCTCATTGATCGGATCGGGGACCGTCGTCACGGCATCCATCGGTCTGTTCCTCCAGTCGGTTGGGTCGGCTCGTCATCGAGTCCAGTCTCTATCGTCTCAGGCCGACAGCAGAGAACGCACATCCGCGAGCTCTGTGGCGTCATACCAGGACAGCTCGATCACCTCGGCATCGGTCGAGACCATGGCCACCTCCCCGACCAGGTCGTCACCCACGTGCAGGGAAGCGACGCGTGGCAGTCCCACCGGACCGTGCACGAGCACCCGCGACCCCATCGGCCCGCTGTCGTCGATGGTGTCCCGCCCCACGTCCACGGCGGCGACCACTACGGGCAGGCCCTCCTGCTGGCAGTAGGCCGCGGCATCCTGCAGGGCGGCGTACTCCCAGGCCTCCTCGTCACCGTTGGGATCCGAGCGCCGCACGGACTCGGTGACGAGGAAGGCGACGAGGTCACCCACCAGTGCGCCCTGCTCGTCCAGTTCGGCGACCCGCTGGGCGGTCAACGGCAGGTAGCACCGGATCTGTTGGGGAATCTGTGCCATGTCGGTCTCCTGTCAGTCGTCGGTCGCGACGAGTTCGGCGAGGGCGGAGTCGATGCACTCCGCGAGCACGTTGAGGTCCGGCATGGCCTCCCGGTCGGCGTTCAGTCCGAGATGGACCCGACCGTCGTAGGAGGTCAGGCCGATAGCGAGCGCCTGGCGCTGGGCGAGTGGGATGACGGGGTAGGTCGCCCACAGCCTGGCCGGGCCGGCGAAGCGGGCCTCCTGCGGCCCGGGCACATTGCTGATGACCAGGTTGAAGACGCGGCGGGACATCGCACTGGCCGCTCGGGCCGCCATCGAGTGCAGGGTGGGGGCGGCGAACCCAGCCAGCCCGGCGATCCCGGCCGCTCCGATGGCCCGACCGTCGCGCAGCTGCTTGGCCATCCGGTAGCTGACCTGCTGCAACCGCATCACCGGGCTGGGCTCACCGACCGGCAGGTCGACGAACGCGGCGACAACCGGCCCGCCGACCTGCGACTCGACCTCGCCGTCCTCGATGGACAACGGGACCATGGCCCGCAGCGTGCTCGAGGAGCTGATCGGCTCCCCACGCGTCATCAGCCACTCCCGCAGCGCCCCGGTGAGCGTGGCCAGGACAACGTCATTGACCGTGACGTGACCCAGGTCCCCGGCCCCGAAGCGTCGGCCGCGGACCTGCCGGAAGTCCTCCAGGTCGAGATCGATCAGGTGCACCCTGCGGGTCGATCCGACGTGTGTGTTGAGCGGGGTGTCCGGTGCCGGGCTGGCGGCGGTGCGCACGAGTGCTGTGCCGGCCTGCTGAGCCGCCTCCACGACCCTGCCGCCGGTGTGCCGCAGATCGGTGACGCCCCCGCGCACCCCGTCCCACAGTCGACGCGGCGAGGTGACGGTGTTGATCGCTGATCGGGTGATCAGCTCGACGTCACTGGGTTCGGGCGACGGCGTCCAGGTCTGCGCGATCGGCACGACGTCGTTGGGTGACTCATCGAGGATGACCTGGCCGATGTCGAGCCCGTGCACGCCGTCGACCATGGCCTGGTGTGTCTTGCTGACCAGAGCGAACCGGTCGTCCGCCAGGCCCTCGACCAGATAGATCTCCCACAGGGGTCGAGCCCGGTCCAACGGGCGAGACTGCACGCGGGCGACGAACTCGGACAGCTGCTCCATGCTCCCCGGTCGCGGCAACCCCGACCGACGGACGTGATAGCTGAGGTCGAAGTCAGCGTCATCGACCCACACCGGGCCACCGAGCCCCGCCGGAACCTGGCGCACCCGCTGGCGGTACCGGTGCACGTAGGCGACGCGGTTGGCCACGAGGTCCAGCAGCGTGTCGTGGTCGAAGCCGCCCTCCGGCATGTCGAAGACGAGCACCGAACCCACGTGCATGGAGGTGGCCGGTCCCTCGAGGTAGAGGAACGAGGAGTCCACCGGCGTCAGGCGATCTAGCACGAGCACATCGTGTCAGACCGCGAGCACATCGCGGCAGCGCACGACCATCGAACCTCAGGCACGGGCGTCGCGCCGTGCCAGCCGGCTGTGGCGCGGTGGCGCCAGGGGTCGGCCACCCACCCGTGCAGCGAGCTCCCGCAGGCCGGTGCGGGCCGGGCTGCCCGGCCGGGCCTCCCGCAGGGTCTGTCCGGCCAGCACCGCCGCATCGACTCCTGCCTGATCCTCGGCGACCAGGACCACGTCGGTGACTCCTGCGAAGCGCTCCAGAGCTTCCCGCACCCGCCGTGCAGGGTCTCGTCCGACGGCACCGGAGCGCAGCCGGTTGACCACGACGCTGGTCGGCGCACTGGTCACCTCGGCCAGCTGGTCCAACCCCCGGACCAGTCGCTGCAACGACACCGGGTCGGCGGCGCCGACGGCGACCACCTCATCCGCCGCCTCCAGCGCGGCCAGGGTGGCACCGTTGCGTCGTGGGGCCGCCGTGTCAAAGCTGAGTTCCTCGTCGGACTCCAGGCAGAACCCCGTGTCCAGCACCGTCAGCGGCACCGTGTCAACGCAGGTCGCGAGGACGTCCTGGACGGCGTGCTCACGCAGCTCGGTCCAGCGATCGGGGCGTGGCATACCGGTCAGCACCCGTAGACCGGGTGAGACCTCCGGAGCGATCGTGCTGAGCGCCTCGGGGGTGAGGCTTCCCTGATCTGCGGCACGCACGGCCGCCGCGATCCCGGGCGCTTCGTCGAGCACCGCCAACAGCTGGGCTACCGAGGCACCGTAGGTGTCCAGGTCGGCGAGGATCACCGGGTGTCCCGGCTCGGCGAGCTCAGCCGCAGTGTTGACGGCGATCGTGCTGCGCCCGGGGGCGCCGACCGGCCCCCACACTGCCACGATCCGGCCGTTGCCGTCCGGTGCGCTCTCCCGCGACGGGTCGCCCTCGCCAGCCGTCCCGTCGAGCGGTTCGGCAGTATGCGGAGTCGTCACCCCCAGCGACTCACTCGCCTGAGCCTCGGGGCTCGGACGGTGCTCCGGCGCGGGACCGGCCTCGATCAGTTCAGCCAAGGCCGCATCGAGCTGGGACTGATCCGCATCTGCCGGCACCACGACCCGCACCGTCCAGCGCCGTAGCCTCCGCTCGGCTGGCTCGTCGTCCGGCCGGTGCACGCCGAGCACCAGCAAACCTCGTTCATGCAGCTCTCGGACTGCGCTGAGGTCCAGCCCCCGCAGCTCGGCCGAGACGACGGCCACACGCCCAACCCCGGCAGCTGCTGTCCCCAGGAGCTCAGCGAGGTCGGCACACCGGCGGACCACGTGAACGGCTCGACTACTGCCCAGCCTGGTGACCAGCTCGGCCTCGAAGCGGGGGGTGACGGCCGTCAGGAGCGGCAGACTCACGAGGTCACGACCCGGAACCACCCGGCGCGGGCACCAACGTGACCTTGGCCTCCTGATCGACGCTGGAGATCACGGAACCGACCTGATCGGCCGGAACGACCACCTGGACCGCTGCCCGTCCCACTCCCATGCCCAAGCCGTTGCCCGTGCTGGGCGTGCGTGCGACCACGGCACTGCTCAACAGCAGCTGCGGCTCGCTGTATGCCGTGCCCGTCTGCTCGGGATCCTGCCGGCTGACCCAGAGATCGACCACGGTGCCCACGGTCAGGGTCTGGGCACTCGCGGGATCGACCGGGACAGTGACGGTCTTGTCCTGTGCCTGACTGGCACTTCCCAGCGCCCTGGACGGGATCAGCTCGCCCTTCTCCACCTGCCGGAGCGCCACCGTGCCGGTGGCGACGGGCTGGGTGGCATCCACGTAGTGGGACACCGCCGAGTCCAAGCGGACACTCACCTTCTCCAGGTCCTCGGCGGCGATCTCCTGACCGGGCAGGATCGGGTGCGCCGCGGCATACACCGCGGTCGTCTCGTCGAGTTCGGAGACCAGGCGGACACCACCAGCCACTGCGAGCAGGACCAACAACACACCCACCAGCAATCTCGTGTCACGCCAGCTGGGCCGACGCAGACGACGGGCCGTGGTGACCTGACCCCGGTCGTGACCGGTCGACTGCACCTGCACGTCTCCCCCTGTAACGTCTGCTCGTCGGCTCCTGCAACTGGTGGCAGGCTAGTGTCCCCGCCCGGGTGTCGTTCATCTTGTCCACAGGGCACCCCAGAGACCACCCGCAGGAAGTAAAATCCACGTCAAGGTTCGCCACCCCGGCGACCTGTGCAACCGGACGGAGCAGCCCGTTGGAGAATCGGTTCCTCACGCTCACGGACGTCGCTGAGACGCTCAACATCTCGATGGCGCAGACCAAGGCACTGGTCCGCAGCGGTTCGCTCCCAGCGGTGAAGATCGGGGGTCGCGGGATCTGGCGGGTCGAGGCGAGCATGCTCGAGGACTACATCCAGCGCATGTATGAGCAGACCCGCGAGTCGATCGCCCTGGTAGGCGAGGAGGCGCACTCCGCGGCCAGTGACGAGCAAGAGGACTAGGAGCGGAGGCAGCTGCCGGCCGAGCCGGCTTGTCCTGAGTGTCAGTCGCCCCTGTGCACGACGCTGGTCAGCGCTGCATAGGGCACAGTCACCAGGGAGTGGACCGCGCGGCTGCGTCGCGGCAGGTCCGCAGGGTGGGCACTCAGGTCCAGGTGGTCGGCGCCCACCCGATCGATGGTCCCGGTGAGCGTGGCGCCCTCGACCAGGTGCATCCGGACGACGGCACGGTCCCGGCTGAGCGCTCGCAGCGCCTGCCGGATCCCCAGGGCTCGCTGGACACTTTCTATCCGCCCCGGGTCGGACCGGCCGGACAGCCCCTGCACCGCCACCAGCTGGCCGGTGAGCACGAGTGACTCCCGGCCGCGGGCCGAGTCCTGGTGGCTCAGCAGCAGCCACTCCTGGCCGACCTGGGTCAGCCCGCCCTCCAGGATGAGTCCGCCCCGCAGCGTGAGCCGGAGATCCCGCCCCACGTCGGCCAGGTAGCGGTCGCTGAGAAAGACCCGACCCCGACCGGCACGGGTGTGCTCAACCACCTCCCCCTGTCGTTCCGCGACCTCCTGTGCCGTGAGCTGAGCCTCGAGGTCGTCGAACAGGTCGGTCCAGCGCATAGCCCGATTGTGCCGCAGTGCGTCACGTGCCCCGCGTTATCCACAGCGGGGACCTTCTCTTGCACTCGAGCCGATACTGCGTTGTAATGCATGTCAGTGACCGCAACTGAACGCAAATGAACGCATTTCAGAGAGGGTGGGACCATGGGGACACCACACGACAGGACGACCCGGCCACCAGACCACCGTGGCGAGGGCGACCAGGTGGCCCTGCGTGCCGGCGTCCTGGGGGGCCTTCTCTCGGCCGGCTGCGCGCTGCTGTGCCTGACCTGTGGACACCAGGCCGTCGGCCTGCTGGCCAGTGGTGGGGATAGCCTGACCAGCCCCGCGCACGGGCTGGAGCTGTTGACCCTCGGCACGGCCGCGCTCGTTGCGGGTTGGTTGACACTGCTCCTGCTCGTGGGTTCGATCCAGGCACTGCCAACAGAACGGCTGCCGCGGGTGCACACCTTCGCCACTCGGTGCGCACCGCACCTCGGCCCCCGGATCGCGGCGGGTCTGGTCGGGTCCATCCTGGCCGTCAGCCCCGGGGGCACGGCACTGGCCGACGCGCCTCTGGCGCCGACTCCGACCACCACGCAGCCCCACGCGCCTCACGGTCCGGCGGCGACAGACGCGCACCTTCAGGCAACCCAGGGGACGACTCCGGCGGCCGACCAGCCAGCGGACCCATCGGATCGCCGCCTCGGCCCTGAGCCCGGCTGGCGACCGACACGTTCGCCAGGGACCGGGACCACGGGCGGCACGGCCATCGAGCTGGTCAGCCGGGGCGGCGCCGCGCCGGACACCGTGGTGGTGCGCTCGGGTGACACGCTGTGGGACATCGCGGCGCGACACCTGGGGCCGGACGCGGATGCCGCGCAGATCGCGCAGGAGTGGCCCCGCTGGCACGAAGCAAACCGGGAGACGATCGGCCCCGACCCGGACCTCCTGCTGCCCGGGACGACGCTCGTGCCGCCAGAGCTGCAGGGCACTCCGACGCGGGTGTCGTCGTGAGCGCGCAGCCCGTCGAGCAGACCGGGGTCCGCCCAGTCACGGACCCGGACCAGAGGGGGGCCGCAGGTCGCCGAGGAAGCGGTGCCACTCGAAGAGCGGGTGCACACCTGCGGATCCTGCCGATCCCGGACAACGAACCGCCACCCCTGCCCCGGGGAGCCGACCTTCCCAGCCCTGACCCGCGCTTTGTCCAGGGGCGGCTCGCTGTCGACTTCCGGCTCGAGGGACACGATGAGCTCTTCGGGCCCCAGTCGACACGGCGGGAAGCGTTGCCGGATCCGGACGCGTGGGCGCGACGGCTCATCACCGCCCTCCTGGAGACGATGGACGGCCTGCGCCCGGCCACGCAGCTCAGCCGCTGGATCACTCCCGACATCCGGGAGCGCGTGGCGCGCCGCGGCGTCCTGGCCCGCCAGCGCCACCAGCGTCCCGGTGGCGCACCTCAGGTGCGGGCGTTGCGAGTCTGCGAGCCCGCGGACGGCATCGCCGAGGTCGCTGCGGTCATCGGCTATCGGTCCCGAGTGCGGGCCCTGGCCCTGCGCATGAGCGGCGTGGACGGGCGCTGGCTGATCACCGTCTTCGAGCTGGGATGATCGCGGAGTCGGGGTGAGGAGACCACCCAGTCCGAGACAGCACGGTGCCCAGTCAGCTGGCCGCGCCCAGTCAGCCTGACGCGCCCAGCTAGTTGAGTGGACAGCCCAGGTTATTGTCCGCATCCAGCTCGCTCGCCAGAGCCAGCATGGTGGCCCGGTCGTTCGAGGCGAAGGCCTCATTGACCGCCGCCACCAACGACGTGCGCCCGTCCAGGCCGTCTGCGTGACGGCGCCACGGGAAGCCCAGGCCCTCGTGCGCGGCGTTCAGCCAGGATGCCACCGCGGCCCGTGTCAGGATGCTCGCGGCACCGTCGACACCGGGACCTCCGCCACCATTCAGGGCCTCGGCGAGCGTGAGTCCAGCCACTGAGGACGGAGCCGAGGCATACAGCGCCCCGACCAGCACCGAGGGGTTGGTCTCTTCCCAGTTGTCGGTGTGGTTCTTCCAGTACCCGGGCGTGCAGCCTTGATGGCCGATGTTCTCGGCCACAGCCCCCGGCACGAGGCCAATGGTCAGCGTCGCGGCAGCGACCGCGACCACAACAGATCGCAGAGATGATTTCATGACGAAACTCCTACCCTGTGTGTAACCTCCGAATGAGGTCATGCTTAGGTAAAGTTAGTCAAGATTCAGTAAAGGCGCAATGGCTGCGCCGAACTGCCCCGCGACCTGCTATTTGCCTCGCTTGGCCTTCCGACGCTCGGCGCGGTTGTCTGAGCCGGCCGTCACCGGCCGCGCCGCTCCGGACGTGGTGCCATCCGCGGAGACCCGCCGCTGCTCGACCCCACCATCCTCCGAGGGCGCGCTATAGGTCAGGGCCGCGGCCGGGGCGGGTTTGGCGTCGACCAGACCGGCCAACGCGGACGGCACCGCCAGGCTGCCCGCCGGGGCGGCCTCGGCATCATCGGGCCGCTTGACCTCCAGGCGGAACAGCGCGCTGACGGTGTCCTCCTTGACCGACTCCATCATCGCCTGGAACAACTGGTAGCCCTCGCGCTGGTACTCGACGATCGGCTCGCGCTGTGCCATCGACCGCAGGCCGATGCCTTCCTTGAGATAGTCCATCTCATAGAGGTGCTCACGCCACTTACGGTCCAGCACCTGCATCACGACGCGACGCTCCAGGTCGCGCATCCGCTCTGGGCCGACGATCTCTTCCTTCTCGTCGTAGGCGTGCTGCGCATCCGAGGTGAGCTGTTCGGCCAGGACATCGGGGGTCAGGCCTCCCGACCCGCCGACGGCCTGTGCCAGCTCATCCTCGGTGAGGCTGACCGGATAGACCGTGCGGAGGTCGTTCAGGACCCTGCTCATGTCCCGCTCGTCCTTCTCCAGCTCGTCCCCCTGCAGAGACTTGGCATAGTCACCGACCACGTCATTGATGAAGTCGCGGACCTGGTCCTCCAGGTCCTCACCCTCCAGGACCCGACGGCGCTCGTCATAGATCACCACGCGCTGCCGGTTCATGACGTCGTCGTACTTCAGCACGTTCTTACGGGTCTCGAAGTGCTGCGCCTCCACCTGGGCCTGCGCGCTCTGGATCGAGCGGCTGACCACCTTGGACTCAATCGGCACGCTGTCGTCCATTCCGGTGGTCTGCATCACCCGGTCGACGATGGCGGCATTGAACATGCGCATCAGGTCGTCCTGGAGGGAAAGGTAGAAACGGCTCTCGCCGGGGTCACCCTGACGGCCGGCGCGACCACGCAGCTGGTTGTCGATGCGCCGCGACTCGTGCCGCTCGGTGCCGAGTACGTACAGCCCCCCGAGGTCGTGAACCTCCTGGTACTCCGCCTGCACGGCCTCCTCAGCCCTGGCCAGCGTCTCGTCCCAGGCCTCTTCGTACTCCTCCGGCGTCTCGGCCGGGTCCAGGCCCCTGCTCTTGAGGTGCGCCACGGCCCGGAACTCCGGGTTGCCACCGAGCATGATGTCCGTGCCTCGGCCGGCCATGTTGGTCGCGACCGTGACGGCCCCCTTGCGTCCCGCCTCGGCGACGATTGACGCCTCTCGGGCGTGATGCTTGGCATTGAGGACCTCGTGCGGGATCCCGCGGCGTCGCAGCTGCTCGGAGAGCAGCTCGGACTTCTCGACCGAGGTGGTGCCGACCAGGACCGGCTGCCCCTTCTCGTGTCGCGCCGCAATGTCGTCCACGACGGCGTCGAACTTGGCCTGTTCGGTGCGATAGATCAGGTCGGACTGGTCCATCCGGATCATCGGCCGGTTGGTGGGGATGGAGACCACGCCCACCTTGTAGATCTGATGCAGCTCAGCGGCCTCGGTCTGAGCCGTGCCGGTCATCCCGGCCAGCTTCTGGTACATCCGGAAGTAGTTCTGCAGGGTCACCGTGGCCAGGGTCTGGTTCTCGTTCTTGATCTCCACCCCTTCCTTGGCCTCGATCGCCTGGTGCATGCCCTCGTTGTAGCGACGACCTGCGAGCATGCGCCCGGTGTGCTCGTCGACGATCATGATCTGGCCGTCGACGTTGACGTAGTCCTTGTCGTTCTTGAACAGCTCCTTGGCCTTGATGGCATTGTTCAGGTAGCCGATCAGTGGTGTGTTGGTGCTCTCGTAGAGGTTGTCGATCCCGAGGTAGTCCTCGACCTTCTCGATGCCCGGCTCCAGCACACCGACCGTGCGCTTCTTCTCGTCGACCTCATAGTCGCCCGTGCCGTTCTCGCCACGGGTGAGGCGCTGGGCCAGCTTGGAGAACTCGGTGTACCAGCGGGGCGAGCCGTCGGCCGGTCCGGAGATGATCAGCGGCGTCCGCGCCTCGTCGATGAGGATCGAGTCGACCTCGTCGACGATGGCGAAGTGGTGGCCCCGCTGCACCAGGTCCTTGGTCGACATCGCCATGTTGTCGCGCAGGTAGTCGAACCCGAACTCGTTGTTCGTGCCATAGGTGATGTCCTTGGCGTACTCGGCCCGTCGCTGGTCGGGGGTCATCTTGGAGAGGATGACCCCCACCTCCAGACCCAACGACCGGTGCACACGGCCCATCAGCTCAGCCTGGTACTCCGCCAGGTAGTCGTTGACGGTGATGACGTGCACCCCGTCGCCGGTCAACGCATTGAGATACGACGGCAGGGTCGCCACGAGGGTCTTGCCCTCACCGGTCTTCATCTCGGCCACGTTCCCCTGGTGCAGGGCTGCCCCACCCATGATCTGCACGTCGAAGTGTCGCTTGCCGATGGTGCGCGCCGAGGCCTCTCGCACGGCGGCGAACGCTTCCGGGAGCAGCTGGTCCAGGGTCTCCCCGTCCTGCAGGCGCGCCCGGAACTTGTCGGTCTCCTCCCGCAGCTCAGCGTCGGTCAACCCCTTGAAGTCCTCCTCCAGGGCGTTCACCTGCTGCGCGACGACCCCCAGCCGGCGCAGGGTCTTGCCCTCACCGGCTCGCAGCAACTTCTCGAAGAACTTGGGCACGAAGACTCCTGACGCGTTGTGGTGACCACGTGAACCGTACGCGGACCTCAGTGCAAGGTTAATCGTCGCGGCCCCTCCGTCGAAACTGAGGCCACCGCCTGGCGGCGCGCGTCCGCGGGCAGGTCGCCCCGGTGAACGGTCACGACCTGTCAGGTGAAGACGACCCGCTCCAGCCCGAGCCATCCGGCCAGTTGCGTCAACTCGGCAGCGAGCGCCTCCCGGGTGCCGTCCGGTGCCTCGGGCTCCAGGTGCACCCGGCGGACGAGCAGGCGGCCGGTGGCCCGGTCAGCTTTCAGATCGACCCGGGCCACCAGGTCCTCACCCCAGAGGAAGGGCAGCACGTAGTAGCCGAACACCCGCTGCGGCTCGGGGACGTAGATCTCGATCCGGTAGTGGAAGCCAAACATCCGCTCGGTGCGAGCCCGCTCCCAAATCAGGGAGTCGAAGGGACTCAGCAGGGCCCGTGCCGAGACCGCGCGCGGACGCCGAGCCGCAGTGTCGAGGAAGGCGGGGCGGTCCCACCCGCGCACACTGACCGGCTCGACCTCACCGCGCCGCACCAGTTCTTCCAGGGCAGGGCGTGCCATAGCCTGCCTGAGCCGGAAGTAGTCGCCGAGGTCACTCGCGGTGCCGATGCCGTGGGCGCGCACCGCCCGCCGCATCAGCTCCACCGCGGACTCCGCCCTGTCGGGCGCTCCGGGTCGCCCCGGTGCTCGTGCGAGCACCTCGGGAGGCAGCACCTGGGACGGGACTGCATAGCGTCGCTCGAACTGGCTGTTGCGCCCGGAGGAGACGATCTGACCGGTGCCGAACAGGTGCTCCAGGCACTGCTTGACCAGTGACCAGTTCCAGCCCCAGTTGTCACGGGTGTGGATCGCGCCGTGCTCGATGAGGCGGTCCACCTCCCGTGCGGTGAGTGGACCGTGGTCGTGCACCACCTCGCGCACGCTGTCGAGGACGCCGGGGTGCTCCACCTCGACCTTCCGTGCCCACCCATCCTGGGCCACGGCCTCCATGCGGAACCCGAGGAACGGCCAGGTCTCCGGCGGGATGAGACTGGCGACGTGCGCCCATGACTCCACGAGGCGCCGCGGTTCCCGGGACCGCCGTCCTGTGCCGTCCCGAGCCCGGTCCACCAGGCCGGTGTCATAGTCACCCAGCCGGGAGTAGAACGGAAGATACTGACTCCGGGTCACGACGTTGACGCTGTCGATCTGCACCACTTGGAGCCGGTCGATGACCCGTTGGATGTGGCGCATCGTGGGCCGCTCCGGGCGGGGATCGAGGAACCCCTGGGCGGCTAGGGCGATGCGACGTGCCTGCCCCGCGGTCAGTTCAGCTGCCATGGCACAGAACATAGACGAGGACCCCGACACTCGTCGGGGCCCTCGCCCAGGTATGCGGTCCCCGAAGGGGGCAGTTGCCTAGTGGCCGGTCACCCGACGGCAACCTGCTCGGGCCGTGCGTCCTGGTCGCTGGCCTCAGGATCTCCGAGGCGGAGCACACCATAGGACCACCCGCGGCGGCGGTACACCACGCTCGCCTGGTCGGTGGCCTCGTCGTGGAAGAGATAGAAGTCGTGGCCCACGAGCTCCATCTCGTTGAGTGCCTGGCCCACGCTCATCGGCTCCGAGGAATGCACCTTCTCACGCAGCTCGATGGGGCTGTTCCCCTCGGTGCCGAGGGCCTGGTCGACCGCCTCCTCGGGGTCCAACGGTTTGCCGTTCTGCGACGGCTCGCTGGGCAGCTCGGTGGGGAGTGGGTCGGTCGGCAGTCCGAAGGTGGCCTCCGCGACGGAGGCCTTGCGGTGCTTGCCGGTGTGACTGATCCGGCGCCGGTCGTTCGACCGACGGAGTCGCTCCAGGAGGCGGTTCATCGCGAGGTCGAGGGCGGCGTAGTCGTCGTCCGCAGCGGCCTCGGCACGGACCACGGTCCGCTTGATATAGCAGGTGATCTCCACACGCTCGCTCTCCTTGGCCTGACGCGGGTTGGCCTCGTGCGTGAGGACCACGTCGGTGCGGGAGACCCGCGGCGAGAGTTGCGGGATCTTGTCGAGCTTTTCCTCCAGGTGGCGGCGGAAGCGGTCAGTAACCTGCTTCTTCCGGCCGGTCACGGTGATTTCCATAGGATCCTCCTCGAGCTGAAGAACAGTGCTGAACCTTGGGCTGTCGCGGCCCTCTACACGTCCGGCACCACCTCCTTGCGGCGGTTCCCCGGGCGCCTCTCACACCTCTCCCGGCTCAGCATGTCCGTGGCCTTCGGATGCTCGAGGCTTCCCATAAACAGACACTAGCCCGGTTCCCTCGGGAATGACAGTGGGGGGTGCGCATGTCGCTGGGTGGCCGCCAGCGTGACCGCCACCACGTGCCCCGCACCGGCCACCCGGAGGGCCCGTGCCCCCTCGGCGATCGTGGCACCTGTGGTGATGACGTCGTCGACCAGCAGGCAGGTCATCCCCGGGATCCGGCGCGCGTGGCCCGCTGTCACGGTCATGGCGCCGGCCAGGTTGAGCGCGCGGTTCCCGCTGTCCAGACCGGCCTGGTCGGCCACCGTGCGGGCCAGTCGCAGCGCCGGCACCAAGGACGGTCGGGACCGGGGCGGGATCTGGCGCAGTGCGGCCCGGGACAGCCCGGCGAGCGGATGGTCGCCACGGCGCCGCGTGTTGGCCCGGCCCGACGGTGCTGGCACCACAAGAGTCGTTCCCGAAGCACTTGCCGCAGGAGTCACGTGCGTGGGTGGCCTCTGATCGCAGGACAGCAGGCCGCTGAGCAGCACCTCGGCGAGCACGGGCGCGAGGGCGGCCGCCAGGTCGCGGCGACCGTTGTCCTTCCAGTTGACCAGCGCAGACCGCACCGGCCCGGCGTAGGGCAGCACGGTCCAGACCGGTGGCAGTCCGGGCGGTGCCGGGGTGGGCTCCCAGCGTTGGGGAGCCGGGGCAGCGGCGAGCACCGCCTGGCACTGCTGACACCACGGCGACCCCGGTGCCTCACACCCACCGCACCGCACCGGCAGCACGAGGTCACTGAGGGCGGCGGAACCCTCGGCCAGCCACCCGGCCCGTGCCTGCCGGCCGATGCCGCGACCGACCCACCCGCGGTCCCAGGCCCTGCCACGCACGGGTGGCACGCTGGACGGTCCGGTGCGCCTCCGCATACCTCAGAGCATCTCGCGGCGCGCCGCGGAACGGTCACCTCCCCGGCCGGCGGTGGACGGACCCGAGGGGTCGGGTGCCCCTGGGGACACCGGTCAGGTGCCCGGGACGATCAGGTCGTCGCCGCCACGGCCGATGCCCCAGTCGTTGCGGTCCTGGGTGTAGATGCGGCCCTGCTCACTGAGCACCAGCAGGGCCCTGCTGTCCTCCGAGGGCACGGCCCGCACCTCGGTCGCCTCGGAGACCAGCCGCAGCGGCTCCAACCATCCGCCGATGTGCACGACGTGCGGACGGTCGGTCGTGTCCTGCCCCTGACGCCCCAGCACGAACAACTCGGTCTGCGAGGCCCACACGGCCGAGCTCACACTGGTCAGGGTCGAGGCCACCCAGTAGGGCTCGGTGAGTGCGGTCGCCCGGCCGTCCTTGTCGCGGATGATGCCGGTGATCCCGACCTGCGTCTCCTCGGTGTCCCGGTCCGTGAGCACGATCAGGGCTCGCTGGTCGTCAGCGGCCACCCGGAACTCGGTGACGGTGAGGTTGTCCTCGAGCCAGGGGGCCTCCAGGGGCCAGGCCACAGCCTGGCTGAAGGGCTCGCGGCGCGCGATCACCCACACGCGCGGACCGGTCGTGGACCGCCCCGCCACCCAGAGCCCACCGGAGCGGTCGAAGGTCGGGGCGGTCAGCTCGGTGCCGATCCCCTCCATCGTGGTCTCCACGCCCCCGCGCCACCGCCAGAGCTCGTCGCCGCTCACGGCGGAGACGCCGGCGAACTCCCGGACCTCGGTGTCGGTCGCGATGTCCTCCCACCGGATCGGCACACTGGGCAGCCCCTCGGTGTCAACAGCCCGGTTGTCCTGCAGCTGGTAGTGCAACGGCATCACTGGGATCAGGTCGACCCGGCTGCGCAGCAGCGCATAGGGCACGTCCCAGTCTCCGGCCTCGAAGCCGGTGGTCGCCACATCGGAGATGGGGTTCTCGACGCCTTCCAGCTCCAGGGCCCTGCCGGCTCCCCGGATCAACACGCTGTTGACGCCCGGCGCCTGCTTGAGCGTCTGGGCGAACTGGGCAAACAGTTCCTTCTGCTGCGCCGGCGAGTTGCCGAGGGACAGCCCGCGCAGCTCGACGGTGGCCGAGCCGGTGGCGGGGTCAACCGGCACGGCGCTGGCCACCAGGTGCAGGTCCTCGGAGATGCCGGTGGAGGCAGCGCCATCCAGGTAGTCCGGAACCGGCCCGAGCTGGGCCTTGGCCAGGCTGGTGGGCAGACCGTCGCCGCGGGGGAACCAGCGGATGTCCGGCACGAGGAGACCACTGTCCGGCGTGACGTAGTGGATGGCGTAGGCACCGTAACGGAGCTCGAAGGTGGTCTCCGACAGCCACACACCGTAGTTGTCCGGGAAGGTGCTGATCCGCCACTGGCCCGCGACCTGCTCCACGGAGAACCGGTGGGTCCGGGTGGTATCGCGAGGCTCCTCCACCAGATAGCCCTGCTCGTCGACGGTGCCGCGCACCTGCACCTCCGCCTCGACGGTGGTGCCGTCGACCACGGTGAGCCGTGGCTCGCCGGCATACACCAGGACCTGACTGGTGGGTCGCCACTGCCGCGCGAGGTCGCCGGTCAGGAAGGAACGGGCCACCTCGTGGTCGTCGGCGAAGCTGGCGCTGGCGCGCAGGAAGCTGGCCACGATCTGGTCGGGGCTGGCGTCCTCCTCCGGTCCGACCGGCAACGCCTGGACCTCCTGGACCGGGGCTCCCTGCACCGGGAGACCCCGCTCGACGGTGTCACTGGTGGGCAGTCCGGCGCAGGCAGACAACAGGAGCAGGAGCGGCAGTATGCCGATCAGCAGCCGGGTGCGTCGCTCCCCGTGGCGGGTGGTCATGTCCTCTCCTCTGTGGCGGCGGTGACCTTCTCAACGGTCACCTGCGGAACTTCAGTGTCCTGCCGGGAGTCGAGCGGCACGGGGCCAGGCTCGACAACGATCGGGGTCGCCTGGGTGCGCGGCAGGGTCAGCCGGAAGGCGGCACCCTGCCCGGGACGACCGACCACCTGGAGGTAGCCGCCGTGCAGGCGGGCGTCCTCGAGGGAGATCGCCAGCCCCAGTCCGGTGCCACCGGTCGTCCGGTTGCGTGCCGGGTCGCCC
The DNA here is from genome assembly GCF_003352835.1 of Ornithinimicrobium murale. Lineage (GTDB taxonomy): Bacteria > Actinomycetota > Actinomycetes > Actinomycetales > Dermatophilaceae > Ornithinicoccus > Ornithinicoccus muralis. The sequence goes on from NZ_QLVD01000001.1 coordinate 128,164, forward strand.
CGCCAGAAGCGGTCGAAGACCCGCGCCGCCTGCTCCCTGGTCAGCCCGATGCCGTGATCGCGCACCGTCACGGCGACGACCCCGTCGCCCTCGGCGACGCAGATCTCGACCGGGGTCCCCTCCCCGTGGTCGAGCGCGTTGGCGATCACGTTGCGCAGGATGCGGCTGACCCGACGCTGATCCATCTCGATCATCACCTTGCCCTCGGGCAGGGACAGGCGCACGTCCGACCCGGTGTGGTTCACCAGGGCACCGAGAGCCTCCACGACCTGGCGGACGACACCGACGAGGTCGATCCGCTCGATCTCCAGGTCGGCTGCGCCGGAGTCGTAGCGGCTGATCTCCAGCAGTTCGGTCAGCAGGTCCTCGAACCGGCCGAGCTCCTCGTAGAGCAGCTCGGCGGACCGGGCGACCGGTCCTGCGAAGTCGTCCCGCGAGGCGTGCAGCACTTCCCCGGCCATCCGGATCGTGGTCAGCGGGGTGCGCAGCTCGTGCGAGACGTCGGAGACGAAGCGTTGTTGCAGCATGGACAGTGTCTCGAGCTGGCGGATCTGGGTCTGGATGCTGTCGGCCATCGTGTTGAACGACACTGCCAACTGGTCCAGCTCGTCCGAGCCCCGAACCGGCAGGCGCTCGTCCAGGTGGCCCTGTGCCATCTGCTGGCTGACCCGCGCCGCGTGTCCGACGGGCCTGGCCACCATGCTGGTCGCCACCCAGGCCACCGCGCCCATCAGCCCGAGCAGGGCCACCCCACCGAGGGCGAACCACCGGCGGATGAGGTCCAGGGTGTCCTGCTCACGGGCCATCGGATAGATCAGGTAGAGGTCGTGTGGCCCGGCCCGGGAGATGTCGACCTGTGACCCCACGATCACCGAGGCCACCGGACGTTGCTGCCCTGCCAGCTGCATGTCCTTGACGACCACCTGCTGGTTGCTGGGGTCGTCACGCAGCGCCTCGGCCAGCCGCTCCGGGAGGTTGTCGAGGTCGATCCCAGGCGAAGCCAGGGTCGTGATCCGCGCGTCCCGGTCGTTGTCCAGGCTGCGCATGAGCACCGTGCGCCGCAGAGCCTGGTCCGCGGGGGCGATCGCGTTGACGATGTCGTTGGCGGTCGCGTTCAGGCTGGTGTCGTCACTGCGGTCGACCGCGTCAAAGCTGGCCTGGGCGTTGCGCACCTCCTGGGCCGCGTCCGTCGTGGCGGCCGCGACCGCCTGACGGACCAACCCCTCGGCGACCTGGGCGAACAGGATCGTGGCGATGACGGCCGTGACGACCGTGCCCAGCGCCATCGTGGTGGCGATGACCCGCAACCGGAGGGAGGAGCGCCACCAGGTCAGCACTCCCCCGGCGTCCTGCGCGGGGGCGGTCATCTCCTCAGGCCGGCCCGGCCTTGTAGCCGACTCCGCGCACGGTCAGGACGATCTGCGGGTTCTCCGGGTCCTTCTCGATCTTGGCCCGCAGCCGCTGCACGTGGACGTTGACCAGACGGGTGTCACCCGCGTGCCGGTAGCCCCAGACCTTCTCCAGCAGCGACTCGCGGTCGAAGACGTGGTTGGGGCGGCTGGCCAGCGCCACGAGCAGGTCGAACTCCAGCGGGGTGAGCGGCAGCTCCTCCCCCTCGCGCTTGACGGTGTGGCCCGCCACGTCGACGACGAGGTCGCCGACGTTCAGCTGGGACGGCTCCCGTCGGTCGCTGCGGCGCAGCCGGGCCCGGATTCTGGCGAGCAGTTCCTGCGGCTTGAACGGCTTGACGACGTAGTCGTCGGCGCCGGCCTCAAGTCCGGCCACCACGTCCTTGGTGTCCGTGCGCGCGGTGAGCATCACGATCGGGACACCGGACTCGGCCCGGAGGTGTCGGCATACCTCCACCCCGCTCAGGGTGGGGAGCATGACGTCCAGCAGGACCAGGTCGGGCCGGAACTCACGGAACAGGGCCACGGCCCGCCCGCCGTCCGCGCAGTGGGCTACCTCCAGGCCCTCCTTGCGCAGCACGATCCCGAGCATCTCGGCGAGTGCCTGATCATCATCGACCACCAATACGCGTGCGTTCACGTCTCACCCTCAGTAGCGGTAGTGCTCTGGCTTGAACGGGCCGGAGACGTCCAGCCCGAGATACTCGGCCTGCTTCTTGGACAGTTCGGTCAGGTCCGCGCCGAGCGCACCCAGGTGCAGCCGGGCGACCTCCTCGTCGAGCCGCTTGGGCAGGACGTGGACGCCGACCGGGTAGTCGTCCGGCCGCGTGAACAGCTCGATCTGGGCCAGTGTCTGGTTGGCGAAGGAGTTGGACATCACGAAGCTCGGGTGGCCCGTGGCGTTGCCCAGGTTCAGGAGCCGCCCCTCGGACAGCACGATGATCGAACGCTCCTCGCGGGCCGGGGTGTCGCCGTCCGCGTCCTGGGCCGGCAGGGTCCACTCGTGGACCTGCGCCTTGATCTCGGTCTTGCGCACCCCCGGCACCCGGGCGAGACCGGTCAGGTCGATCTCGTTGTCGAAGTGCCCGATGTTGCCCACGATCGCCTTGTCCTTCATGGCGAGCATGTGCTCGGGGCGGATCACGTCACAGCAGCCGGTGGTGGTGACGAAGAAGTCGCCGATCCCCACGACGTCCTCGAGCTGCGCGACCTGATAACCCTCCATGGCAGCCTGCAGCGCGCAGATGGGGTCGATCTCGGTGACGATGACGCGGGCGCCCTGCCCGGCGAGCGCCTCGGCGCATCCCTTGCCGACGTCGCCGAACCCACACACCACGGCGACCTTGCCGCCGATCAGGGTGTCGGTGGCCCGGTTGATCCCGTCGATCAGGGAGTGGCGGCAGCCGTACTTGTTGTCGAACTTGGACTTGGTGACCGAGTCGTTGACGTTGATCGCCGGGAACAGCAGGTCGCCCGTCTCGTGCAGCTGATAGAGACGGTGCACCCCGGTCGTGGTCTCCTCGGTGACGCCCCGGATCCCCTCGGCGATCGTGCTCCAGCGCGTCGGCTGGGACTCAAAGGTCTCGCGCACCGTGTCGAGGATGACGCGATACTCCTCGCTGTCCTCCTCAGTCGCGGTCGGCACGGCACCGGCCTGTTCCCACTGGCGGCCCTTGAGCACCAGCAGGGTGGCGTCCCCGCCGTCGTCCAGGATCATGTTGGGGCTGTCCTCACCCGGCCAGTCCAGAATCTGGGTGGTGCACCACCAGTACTCCTTCAGGGTCTCGCCCTTCCACGCGAAGACCGGGACCCCCTGCGGGTCCTCCGGGCTGCCGTCTCGGCCGATGACGACGGCCGCGGCCGCCTCGTCCTGGGTGGAGAAGATGTTGCAGGAGGCCCAGCGGACCTGCGCGCCCAGCGCGACCAGCGTCTCGATCAGCACGGCGGTCTGCACCGTCATGTGCAGCGACCCGGCGATCCTGGCTCCGGCCAGTGGCTGGCTGGAGGCGTAGCGCTCACGCAGGGCCATCAACCCCGGCATCTCGTGCTCTGCGAGACGGATCTGGTGCCGTCCCGCCGTGGCGAGAGACAGATCCCTGACCTGAAAGTCGAACGTCATGCTCTGGTGCTCCGTCGGTTGCAGGGTGGGTTCACGGCGCAGTATGCCGTGGGGCCGGGTCATCGGGTCCGGTCCAGATTTCCCCATCCTACGTTCTCAGCCCGACTGCACCGCCTTCCCGAGCGCGCGGCGCAGTCACGGGCCCACGGCCACCCGCCGGCTCCGGCCCCACTTGCCGTCCGCGCCCACTCCCGCCTGTTCCGTCCCACTTCCCGTCCGCGCCGACTCCCCGTCTGTTCCGTCCCACTTCTCGTCCGCGCCCACCCCCCGCCGGCGTGTCGCGCACTGTGCCGACATCGGGGCGGCGTGTCCCGGGCTAGAGCGCGGTGTTCGCAGCACCGATCCCGCACCAGTGCACGACACGCAGAGCGCCGTGCCCGGAAACCTTGCGACCGGATCGGTCACAGCGGCCCGGGTTCCAGCAGGACCGTCCGCTCAGAGCCCGAGCAGCGCGTTCTCCACGACCTCGGCGAGGGCCGGGTGGATCCAGAACTGGTCCCTGGCGACCTCGTGCGCCGGTTGTTGGAAAGTCATCGCGTGGATGACCGTCTGGATCAGCGTCGAGGCGTGCGGCCCCATGAAGTGGGCACCCAGGATCAGCCCGGTGGATGCGTCCCCGACCAGCTTGGCCACGCCCGTCGTGTCCTCCATCGCCCAGCCGTAAGCCGTGTCGCCATAGCGCTGCAGCTTGACGGTGACGTCGAAGCCGGCGGCACGAGCTTCCTGCTCAGTCAGTCCGACGGTGGCCACCTGCGGGTGGCTGAAGACCGCCGCTGGCACCGCGTCGTGGTGGAACGTCCGTAGGTCCTCGGGGTGCACCAGGTTGTGGGCGACCACGCGCGCCTCGTGGTTGGCGAGGTGCTTGAGCTGCACGGGCGCGCTCACGTCGCCGAGCGCCCACACCCCGCGTGTGCTGGTTCGCCCGTGTGCGTCGACGACGACCCGGCCATCGGGGCGCACGTCCACGCCGGCCACGTCCAACCCCATGCCATCGCTGTTGGGGACCCTGCCGGTGGCCACGAGCAACACGTCGACGTCGAGGGGGTCCCCCTGGCTGAGCTCCAGGCGCACGCCGGTGTCGGTCCGGGTCGCCCCGGTCACCTCGGTGTTCAGCCGCAGATCCCAGTGCTCCTGAGCCTGCTCGGTGAACAGCTCGCTGATCTCCGGGTCCAGCCGGTGGTGCAGCAGACGCTCACTGCGCTGGATCTGCGTCACCCGCACCCCCAGCGCGGAGAAGACGTGGGCAAACTCGGCGCCGATCACCCCACCGCCGATAATCGCCATGGAGGCGGGCAGCTCCTCCAGACGCATCACCGTGTCGGAGGTCTCGACCGGCACACCGGAGTCAGCGATGGCCGGGGGCAGGGTGGCCCGGCTGCCGGTGGCGATCACGATCTGGTCCCCGGTGATCCGGTGCCGTTCCCCGACCGCGTGTTTCCCACCCGGTTGGGTGATCTCGACCTCGAGCTCCCGCTCGCCAACGAAGGTGGCGTGCCCCAGGTAGGCGTCCGTGTTGGGGCCGTTGACCCGGTAGTCGCGGCCCCCCTCGGAGATCGGGTCGATCCGGCCGAAGACACGGTCTCGGATATCGGCCCACCGCACGCCATCGAGGGTGGCATCCACGCCGAACCGGTGGGCCTCGCGAATGGTGGTCGCGACCTCCGCGGCATAGACGAACATCTTGGTCGGGATGCAGCCCACGTTCAGGCAGGTGCCGCCGAACACACCGCGCTCGATGACGGCCACCCTCTGGTCCGCGAAGTCCTCGGTGACCAGCGAGTTGCCCGAGCCGGTGCCGATGATGATCAGGTCGTAGTCAGCCACGGCCGCCACCCTATTCTGAGGGAAGATCGGACCGGTCACCGCCTGTTCTTGGGGAGGATCGGACCAGCGCCGAGCGGTCCGATCCTCCCTTTTCTTGCGCGCAGGGCGGTCCGATCCTCCCCAAAATTAGGTGAGGTGGGAACGGACCCTCTGGAGGCCAGTCACGACCTCGGAGAAGCTGGTGGACAGCGGGGCCAGGCCGAGGCGGAGGCCGTCGGGTGAGCGGAAGTCAGGGATGACACCCTGCTCCCACAGGCGGGCGTTGACGTCGGCGAAGTCGTGCCGCCGGATCGTGATGTGCCCGCCGCGGTGGGCGTGGTCCCGGGGTGAGGCGATGTCCACACCCAGGTCCGGCGACCAGGACTCCACGATCTGCCAGGCGAGCTCGGTCAGCGCGAGGGACTTGGCGCGCACCGCCTCGATGCCAGCCTGGGCCAACTGCTCCAGGGACAGTCGCAGCGGCACCATCCCCACGATCGGCGGGGTGCCGCTGACCAGGGACCTGATGCCCTCGGCGGGTCGGTAGCCGGCCGCCATCAGGAACGGGTCCCGGCGCCCCATCCACCCCTGGATCGGTTGCTGCAGTATGCCGTGGTGCCGGCTGGCCAGGTAGGCGAAGGCCGGGGAGCCGGGGCCGCCATTGAGGTACTTGTAGGTGCAGCCGACTGCGGCATCCACGCCCCACTCGTCCAGGGCCATCGGCACCGACCCGGCCGAGTGGCACAGGTCCCACAGGACCAGGGCACCGTGCTGGTGCGCGAGCTGGGTGATCGCCGGCGCGTCGGCCAGGTAGCCCGAGCGGTAGGCCACGTGACTCAGCAGCACGACGGCGGTCCGTTCCCCCACGACCTGGGCCACCTGCTCGATGCTCACCCCGGAAGCTGGGTCCGCTTCGATCCAGACCAGCTCCATCCCGCGCTCGGCGGCCACGCCCTCGGCGACATACCGGTCGGTCGGGAAGTTGTCGGTGTCCAGCACGATCTGGGTCCGGGCCGGGTCGTCGGCGACCTGCCCGTCGGCCAGCGCACGCAGCATCTTGTACAGCAGGACCGTGGTCGAGTCGGCCACCACGGTCTGTCCCGGGGCAGCACCCAGGGCCGCTGCCGCGACCAGGTCACCGGTCTCCTCCGGCCACCGCATCCACGCCTGGTCCCAGCCCCGGATCAACCGGGTCCCCCACTCCTGCTCCACGAACCGCGCCAACTCCGCGGCCGTGCCACGCACCGGCCGGCCCAGGCTGTTGCCGTCGAAGTAGGCCACCAGGCCGGGCGACTCCTCGAACCGGTCGGTGAAGGCCGCCAACGGGTCGGCGGCATCCAGCTCGGCGGCACGCGCCAACCAGTCAGTCGCCAACCCGTCAGTCATGGTGATACCCCTCCGGCTCGACGTCCTGGATCCGGGACCGCACGGCGTACAGCTCGGGGAAGAAGGTCAGGTCCAGCGCGCGCCGCAGGAAGGGCACCCCCGAGGACCCACCGGTCCCCCGCTTGGACCCGATGATCCGCTCCACGGTCTTCAGGTGCCGGAACCGCCAGAACTGGAAGTTGTCCTCAACATCGATCAGCTCCTCGCACAGTTCATAGACCCCCCAGTGGTCATGCGGCGCGGCATAGATCTGCCCGAACAGATCGGTGAGCGCGTCGTTCTCCAGGTGCGGGCGGGACCAGTCACGATCCAGCAGCTCCGCGGGGACCGCATACCCCTGCCTGGACAGCCAGGCCAGCACCTCGTCATACAGGCTCGGCTCACCCAGCAACCCCGACAACTCGGCGTGCACGGCCGGGTCGTGCTCGAAGACCCGCAGCATCTCCGCGTTCTTGTTGCCCAGGATGAACTCGACCGCACGGTACTGCCAGGACTGGAAACCCGAACCCGTGGCCAGGAACGAACGGAACTCCGCATACTCACTCGGTGTCAGGGTGGCCAGCACCGACCACTGCTCGGTCAGCGTGACCTGAATGTGCTTCACCCGCGCCAGCCGCTTCAGAGCGGGGCGGGGGTCATCCTTCCGGATCAGCTCACGGGCCGACTGGAGCTCGTGCAGCATCAGCTTCAGCCACAGCTCGGAGGTCTGGTGCTGGATGATGAACAGCATCTCGTCGTGCCGGGTCGGCACCGACCGCGGATGCTGCGCCGACAGCACCTTCCCCAGCTCGAGGTACTCCCCATAGGACAGATTGCGCGTGAAGTCCCGCTCGATGCCCTCCTCGATCTCTCGCTGCGCAGCGGTATGCCGTGATGCCGGTTGGTCTGATCCGGCCTGGTCGGGCGCGACGTCGTCGGACACGCAAACCTCCTCGTGGGTGGGATCCCCAAGGTATCTCGCCCCACACCGACACCGCAGCGGGCCTGGCGCTATGCCGCAGCTGCGGTCTCCACCCACGGGCTGATCCGGGCACGCCCCGGGTCGTAGCACGGGAGGTCCGAGGTCCGGCCCGCGGTCCGACGCCGCACACCCCCTCCGCGATAGAGGCTGGATAGCATGAACACATCAGTCCTTCAGGCCCAGTCCGTGACCAAGACCTACGGGCCCACCGTCGCCCTCGCCGGGGTGTCGCTGCAGATCGCCGCCTCGGAGGCGGTGGCGGTGATGGGAGCCTCCGGCTCCGGCAAGACCACCCTGCTGCACTGCCTCGCCGGGATCATCGCCCCCGACGCCGGAGCGATCACCCTGCACGCCCCACAGGGCGCCCTGCGGATCGACACGCTCGGCCCCGAGGGGCGCGCCCGGGTGCGCCGCCAGCACTACGGGTTCGTCTTCCAGCAGGGACTGCTGCTCCCCGAGCTCACCGCTGTCGAGAACGTCGCACTCCCGCTGCTGCTGGACGGCGTGGAGCGTCGTGCTGCCGAGGCCGAGGCGACCCACTGGTTGCACACGCTGGGCCTGGCCGGCATGGAGGGACGTCGCCCCGGCCAGCTCTCCGGCGGTCAGCAGCAGCGGGTCGCGGTGGCCCGTGCGCAGGTCGGTGCCCCCGGGGTCGTCTTCGCCGACGAACCGACCGGGGCCCTGGACTCGCGCACCTCCGCCCAGGTGATGCAGGCGCTCCTGCAGACCACCACCGGCGCCGGCCGCAGCCTGGTCGTGGTCACCCATGACGAGCAGGTCGCCGCCGTGTGCCACCGGGTGCTGCACCTGAGCGATGGCCGGATCGTCCGTGAGCAGCACAACACCCCGAGGCCGACGCAGGTGGCCTCGTGAGGACCGCGAGCCACCTCACCCTGCTGCTGGTGCGTCGCGGCAGCGACACCAGCCGTGCGTCCCTGGCGCTGCCGGTGGTCGCCTTCGCGGTCGTCACCGCCCTCGCCCTCACCGTCCTGGGTGGAGCACGCTTCTTCTTCACCATCGAGGGAGACCTGGCCGCGTTCTACCAGTCCCTCGCCGCGCTGGCCGTGACGCTCCTGGTCATTCCGCTCCTCACCCTCTGCGGTTCCGCAGCACGCCTGTCCGCCAGGCGGCGGGACCAGCACCTGTCCACCCTGCGCCTGCTCGGTGCCCCCACCCACACCCTGACCTGGATGACCGTCCTGGAGTCCACGCTGCTCGCCGCCGCGGGGACGGTCGTCGGGGTCCTCGGTCACCTGGCCCTGGCGCCGCTGCTCGGGCTGCTGGTCTTCCACGGTGAGCGGCTGGGTGCTGGCAACATCCTGCTCGGAGCCGCCGGCACGGTGCTCTGCGCGGTCGCTCTCCTCGCCCTGGCAGCCATCAGCTCGTTGCTCGGGCTGCGCGGTGTCACGGTCTCGCCACTGGGCGTGCGCACCCGTCAGGACGTGCCCCGGATGAGCCTGGTGCGCCTGGTGGCTATCGGTGCAGCACTCGGCGCGGGCCTGTTCGCCGGCCAGGCCCTCCAGATCGACCAGGGCGTGGTCGCGACGGTCGCGGGCATGGTGTTCACCTTCGGCCTCACGATGGCCGTCCTCAACCTGGTCGGGCCCTGGCTGCTGGGCGTCGTGGCCCGGGTGCAGGTCAGGCGCGCCACCGGCCGGCATGCCGCGGAGCGGCTCCTGGCGGCCCGCACCGTGCTGGACTCGCCGAAGGCCGCCTGGCGACAGGTCAGCGGCGTCGCGCTCACCTCGTTCATCGCCGTGTTCGCGGGGGTGGGACTGGCGGTCACGGACGCGATGGCCGGTTCGGGGGCGTCCTCCCAGGAGGACGCGCTGCTGCTGGCTGATCTCCGCACCGGCATCGCCCTGACGTTGCTGATCTCCTTCGTCACGGTCGCGGCCTCGGTCGCGGTCAACCAGGCGGCCGACATCCTCGACCGCCGAGAGCTGTTCGCCAGCTTGGAGCGCATGGGCATGCCGCTGCTGGGGATGGACCGCGCCCGCCGACGGGCGGTGCTCTCACCGCTGCGCCTGGTCTCCCTGGGGTCGGCCCTGGCGGCCGCAACCCTGATCTTCCCGCTGGCCGGGATCGCGCTGCTCACCAACCCGCTCGCCCTCGTGACCACCGCCCTGCTGCTGGCGGCTGGGATAGCCCTGGTGTGGTTGACGCTGCTGGCCACCTCACCCCTGCTGGCCAGGGTGGCGCGAGAGTCGTGAGCCGACCCACGGCATACTCGGACCCGTGCCGACCGCCCCAGAGACCGACACCTCGACCAGACAGCCCGCCACGGACGCCGCGGTGCCGGCGTGGGTGGCCGGACTCGGGCTACCCGGGCTGGCCGACGTCCACGTGCACTTCCTGCCCGAGCGGGTGTTGCAGAAGGTGTGGGCCCACTTCGATGCGCACGGCTGGACCGAGGCGGGCGACTGGCCCATCCACTACCGGCTCCCCGAGGAGGAGCGGCTGGCCACGGTCCGGTCCCTGGGGCTGCGCGCCATCCCGGCCCTGACCTACGCCCACAAGCCGGGGATGGCGGCCTGGCTCAACCAGTGGTGCGCCGACTTCGCGCGCCGCGTCCCGGACGCTGTCCCCTGCGGCACGTTCTTCCCAGAGCCCGCCGCCGCCACCTACGTCCCCCAGGCGTTGGAGGATGGCGCGCGGCTGTTCAAGACCCATGTCACTGTCGGCGACTTCGATCCCACCGACCCGATGCTGGACCCGGTCTGGTCAGACCTGCAGGACGCCGGCGCGCCGGTCGTCCTGCACGCCGGGTCCGGACCGCACCCCGGTCGGCACACCGGGCCCGGCCCGGTGGCTGCGCTCCTGCGGCGCTTCCCCCGACTGGTGCTGGTCATCGCCCACCTGGGGATGCCGGAGCACCACGAGTTCGCCGACCTGGCCGAACGGTATGCCGGGGTGCACCTGGACACCACGATGGCCGGGACCGACTACGTGCAGGCCAGGGCTCCGCTGCCGGCGGACTACCTCCCCCGGCTGCGGGACCTGCAGCACAAGGTCGTCCTGGGGGCCGACTTCCCGAACATCCCCTACCCCTACGCGCACCAGCTGCAGGCCCTGGCCCGCTGGGACCTCGGCGACGACTGGCTCCGGGACGTCCTGTGGCACAACGGAGCCCGACTGATGCAGCTCGAGGAGCAGCACCCTCTCCCCAGCCCACGATCACCGGCCACGGGGTGAAGCTCTGACATGCAGAGTGGTGCCGTCGTCGTCCGCTGACGACGACGGCACCACTATTGCCCGTGTTGTGCCTCAGCAGCTCCCGGCCGGCTCGGCCCGGGTGACCAGGTCGGTGCGTGCCTGCGAGGTGCTCAGGTAGACCAACCGCTCTCCGTCGCCGAACGACGGTGACAGCTGCTCTCCGAAGCCACAGCTGTAGCGCTCGAACGTCGCGGTGCCGGCAATCACGTCCTCGGCGGGAGCGATCTTGAGCTTGTGCATGTCGGACTCGCCCGCCGGGTAGCCCCAGCTGCCCCAGATCGTGGTCGTGTTGAAGACGAAGTGTTCGTCGTTCACCGCGAACTGCCCGACATACACCCTGCCGACCGACAGCTCTGCCGCCTCCTCCATGGCATGGGAGGTGTGGAACAGGTGGTCTCCGAAGAAGCCAGTCGTGCGCCAGAACAGCCCGTCGTCGGTCATCGCGAGGGCATCGGCCGACGCAAAGATGTTTGCTCCGCTGTGCACGGTGCTGCGCTCCCCGGTGGCCAGGTCCAGGCGGGTGACGCGGGAGTTGTCGATCCACGCGACGACGCCGTCGTCGACCACCACCTGGGTGGCCCGGGTCCCGTCCTCCGGGGTCAGGTTGACGGGCTCACCGCCAGCCTCCCGTGCCCAGACATCGGTCTCACCGTCCAGGCGGGTCAGCCACGCGACGGAGCTCCCGTCGACACTGGGCTGATAGCTCTCACCGGGGTTGGTGGAGACGACCCGGGTGCCGCCGAGACCGTTGCCCTTCTGCTCGACCACCTGCATCACGTCTCCGGAGACCCGGGTCCAGGTCAGGTTGGCGCCGGAGATGGCCGGCTGGATGTCCCAGGCGCCGTCACTGTTGATGGTCCGCGGCTCTCCGGGCGCGTAGGTGCCGACCACCAGGGCGTAGCTCGGTGCCCCGGCGAAGAAGCCCTCGATGTCGAGGGTCGAGGTGGCCCAGCGGTTGCCGCTGGTGACCGCGGCAACGTCGGCGTGCCCCGCGTAACCCTCGTAGGCCGAGACCGTGTTGCTCAGCAGCACGTCGGCGTCCTCGGGGTAGGCGGTCTCCCAGCCGGCGTAGATGCCGTGGGCGTCGAAAGCCGCGGCGATGGCGTCTCGATCTGCCTCGGGCAGCTTCTCGGCGCGGGCGACCAGCTCGACTGCCACCCGCATGTCGGTGAAGTCCGACAACGGAGTGAGGTACTCCGTGAGTGCCGTGTAGATCAGCCGGTCAGAGACGCTCGGGTCCAGCGTCTCGCGCAGGTCCCACAGGGCGCCTCCGACGATGGTGGAGTTGAGGTGGACACCTCCGTTGTCGTGGCCCACCGACAGCAGCCGGTAGTCCTCGTCGGCCCGGCGGCCGTCGTTCAGGTCGCGAATGGCGCACTCCTCGGGCACGCTGCCGACGGCGCACAGGTTGTCCCCGATCAGCCCCGCGCGCGGGTCGGTCATCGACATCTCCAGGTCGTCGACCTCCATGGCGTTGCCAAAGTAGTCACTGATCGCCTCGTTGAGCGCACCGCTCTGGTTGATGTAGAGCAGGTTGGCGCTGTGCTCGGTGATGGCGTGGCTCATCTCGTGACCCACCACGTCCAACGCCTTGGAGAAAGGCACCCCGTCGGAGCTCCCGTAGACCATCTTGGTGCCGTCCCAGAAGGCGTTGGCGTACTCCCGGCCGTTGGACGTCACGTTGACGACCGAGAGCATCGTGCCTCCCTCGCCGTCGACACCGTCCCGCCCGAGCTCGTGCAGGAAGAACTCATAGACCTTGCCGGCGTTGACGTGAGCATCGACCGCGCCGAGGCTGGTGGCAGCGCCGTCGAACCGCGCAGTGTCGGAGCTGAACAGCGGGGTGTCCTCGGGCAGGGCGTTGGCGTAGTCCTGGTAGGGACGGCCCAGGGCGTCGAGCGTGTGGATCTCTCCACCCGTCTCGGCGAACATGGCTCGGCTCTGGTCGCGCAGCTCAAAGCGCCCGCCGTCGGTGGTGCTGATAGCCAACGGGACCTCTGGGCCGTCGAACGTGAGGCCTGTCCCCTCGACCCCCTCAACGGTGTGGATCTGGTTGAACGAGAGCAGCACCGCGCCGACGGTGGCGTCCATGAACACCTTCTGACGCACTGGTGCGCCGGACGCGTCCGTCCCGGTCACCTCGAACTGCCACGCCAGCACGCCCTGGCCGGAGGGGACGATGGTGAGGCCCTGATCGGTGATCGTGGGGTCGTCCATGCCGCCGACGGTCGGGTCCATCCACAGCCGCTCCCGTGCTGCCTCCAGGCCGACGGTCGGGGTGGTGTCGACGGCGAGCTCGGTGAACACCTTGCCGGTCACCGTCTCGACGGTGCGGGCGGTGGAGTCACCCGCGGTGTGCACGACGTACTCCGCGCCCAGGACCGGCACTCCCTGGTGCTTCTGCTGGAACCGGACCGACTCGCCGGCCGCGGCACTCCGGGCATTGCCGGTCGGAACGAGCTCGGTGCTCTCGATCTGGTAGACGTCGGCGTTGGCCGCGATATGGGCCCGCGCCACCGCAGCGGCAGAGCCGCGGCGCGTCGTGTCGTCGATATCGCGGGTCATCACCGGGGCGGCGGTGTCGGGGTCGTGCAGGACCCGCTCAGCCGTCGGGCTGCGGTGCTGCTCTCCCTGTGCCGAGGGCTCGGCCGCGGATGGGGACGCGAGCAGGCTGCTGACCAGAGCGATGCTGGCCGTGGTGCTCAGGGCGATGCGTAAACGTGGGTTCACCACGTGATACCTCCTGGGACGTCGGCTCGCCGCGGGGTGGCGAGCTCGGTGTGCTCATGTCACCAGGCGGGCACCGCCCCCACAAGGCTTGACCGTGGCGGGAAGTGGCAGTGGCGGGAACACGCCGGGCTCCGCCTGCTCGCGTCTTAGGTGGTCGCCTCGTCCTCATCGGGGGGCAGCCAGCCGGACCGCACCGCGTGACAGCCGAGCTGGAAGCGACTGTTCGCACCCGCCAACGACATCAACCGGTGGATCCGGCGCTGCAACGAGCGCAGCGACGTGCCCGTGTGCCGGGCTATGCCGGTGTCGGTCTGCCCGGCCTGGAGGAGCGCCAGGACCTTCTGGTCCACCTCGTCGAGCCGCGGAGCAGCCTCGGCCCCCGCTCCGTGATGCGTGCCGGCGGCCACCAAGGGCCACCCACCGGCAGCCACCAGGTCGAAGAGTGCTGCCAGGGCCTGCACCAAGCCAGACTCGTGGACGATCGTCACGGCTGGCTCGGACGCGGCCCCTCCTGATGACAGGGGCACCATCGCCATGGCGCGGTCGGCGATGACGGCCTGGACCGGGATCTGATCCACCACGGTGATGCGCTGTCCGGCATCCAGTGCCCACTGGGTCTGCCGCTCGGCGGCCGGCTGCTCGAGCCAGTCCCGCGGTATCACGACGTGGTAGCGCACGCCGCGCCGGATGGCATCGGCCTCGGCGGTGTTCTCGTCACTCGCCACGACGGCTGAGTCACCCAGAACTGGCATCATCCCGAGGATCTCGCGCCGGGCTGCCAGCTGGAGCTGGAGGAAACGGTGGGCGACTGCCTCCCGCCCCAGCACGACCTCCACCGGTGACCCGGGCGGCACGGTGTGGGAGGCTCGAAAGTGGTCAGCGAGCGTCGCCACGGTGGCCTTGACCTGTTGCAGCTCCTCCTGCCGGGCCGCCACCAGTGGCCCCAGCGCCAGGGCGGGCGGGCTGGCCCGGAAGGTAGGGCCTGGTTCCTCCTGGATCAGCAGGCCGCGGGCCACCAGCCGCTCGGCCAGACCGGGGAAGGCCGCCGCCGTGCTCGCGTCCACGAGGCCTTCGCACTGGGCGAGGGTCAGACCGGGCCGATCCACCAGGAGTCGGTACAGCTCTTCCTCGTGCTCGTCCAGGCCCAGCGGCGTCAGGGCCTGGTTCTCGCCACTCACGCCCGCCCTCCCGCTCAGCGGGTGCGGTCGTTGAGGTCCGCCACGTGCGGTGAGACCGAGGGGTCCAGCCCCAGCCCCAGCGCAAGATAGGTCGCGGCGAAGTCGACCGTGGAGACCAGCTCGGCCAGTCTGGTCAGCGGGCGGCCCGGTTGGGCGATCACGTCCATCACCCGCACGCCGGCGTCCCGGGCGGTGACCAGCACCGCGTCCGTCAGCGCCTCGACCTGGACCGACTCCTGCGTCGGTGGGTCAACCGGCGCGTCCCGCAGCGTGAGCAGACCGAGCTCCGGCAGGGAGGGACCGTCCAGGAAGGGGTCAGCGAAGATGTCGCGGCCCGACTGCCCTCGGGGGATCTCGGCGAGGTCGCCCTCGGGCTCGGCGAAGTGGTGCGGCTCCCAGCCACTGGTGTCGATGTCGCCCAACCGGATCCGGCCCGCGTCGTAGGTGCCGGGGCGCAGCCCACCCATCGCGGTGTAGGGCCCGTCGAAGCAGGCCACGATCTGGCTGGCCGCGTCGGGCAGCTCACCCCAGGACGCGGGAATCCGCGCCGTGCGGGCGAGCATCGAGGAGGCCCGTGCCGCGGCGACACCGCTGAGCGGACCGTCGCCCAGCACCATCGGCACCGTCTCGGCAAGCTGGAGCGCCAACAGCTTGGCGGGGTTGACGAAGGACTCCGACGCGGGCCGATACGCCTCGGCGCTCTCGTCGAGCCGCTCGGCAACCTCTGTCATCGCTCCTGCGGGCGTGTCGACGATGCCGATCGCATCGGCGCCCAGGAGCACCGGAACCAGCAGGCTCCAGAGCCCGGTCCGCGAGCTGGTGCGACCCCGGCCGACGCCGATGTGCACCCCCCTGGCCCGTCGGCATACCTCCGCCAGCGGCGAGTCGTCGGCCCCCACGGTGAGCAGGGACGCCCCGCGCCGAGCGGCCTCCGCGGCGATGGCGAGCGGGCCGGGGGCGCGGCCGGACAGGGAGACCGCCACCACGAGGTCGAGCGGACCCACCCAACCGGGCAGTGGCAGGTTGCGGCGAGCCTGCACCGGGACGGGCGACCCGGGCTCGGCGAGGAGTTCGAGCACCTCGGCGACCATGGCAGAGCCACCGAGGGCGGCGACCAGCACCGAGCGGGGCCGGTCGAGGCGGGCCAACCGGTCGATCCCCGCCTCGTCGGACAGGGTCACCGACTCCCTGACCTGGGCCCCGGCGGTGGCCAGGGCGCGCAGGGTCTGGCGGCTGTCCTTGCGGAGCAGCTCGTCGGAGTCGTCGAGCAAGGCGTCGTCGATATGCGGTGACATGGGAGCCCCTCAGCGCGTGACGGTCGTGGCGTCGCTCTCGAGCAGGACGGGGATCCCCTCGGTGATCGGGAACTGGCGCCGCTGGCCCGGGCCGCCACAGTCCTCGGCGCACTCCAGCACCGGCTGACCGGCCTCGTCCGTGGCGTCGACCAGCTCGTGCTGGCCGACCGGACAGCGCAGGATCTCTCGCACCCACGGCTCCATCGCGTCAGTCATGCGCGCACCATCCTCAGCACCTCGTCGCGGATCGTCTCCATGGTGGCCTGGTCGGAGGCCTCCACGTTGAGCCGCAGCAGCGGCTCGGTGTTGCTGGGCCGCAGCGAGATCCACCAGAACCTCTCCTGCGTCCCGCTGCCCATTGTCAGCCCGTCGAGCTGGTCGACGGAAGCACCCTGATCCTCACCCCAGCTGCGGACCCGTGCCGTGGCCGCCGCGACGTCCTCGACCCGGGAGTTGATCTCCCCGGACCCGACATACCGCTCATACGGCGCCACCAACTCAGACAGGGGGCCGCGCTGCCCACCGAGGGCGGCCAGGACATGCATGGCGGCGAGCATCCCGGTGTCGGCAAACCAGAAGTCGCGGAAGTAGTAGTGCGCGGAGTGCTCACCCCCGAAGACGGCGTCGTGCTCGGCCATGAGTGCCTTGATGTAGGAGTGGCCGACCCGGGTGCGCACCGCCCGCGCCCCGGCGTCCACGATGGTCTCCGGCACGACCCGGGAGCAGATGACGTTGTGGACGATGGCAACGTCAGCGGGGTCAGCCCCGGAGGCGACCTCCCGGGCGATCTCGCGCTGCGCGACCAGGGCCGTGATGGCGCTGGGGGTGATCGGTTCGCCACGCTCGTCGACGACGAAGCACCGGTCTGCGTCCCCGTCGAAGGCCAGGCCGAGGTCAGCCCCGTGGGCCAGCACCGCCGCCTGCAGGTCGCGCAGGTTCTCCGGCTCCAGGGGGTTGGCCTCGTGGTTGGGGAAACTCCCATCCAGCTCGAAGTAGAGCGGCACCACCTCCAGCGGCAGTCCGGAGCGTCCCAGGACGGCGGGCACGGTGTGCCCCGCCATCCCGTTGCCCGCGTCCACGACCACCTTCAGGGGCCGCCCGTCGGACAGGTCGACCAGTGAGTGCAGGAAGTCGGCGTAGTCGTCCAGGAGGTCGGCCTCGGTGAGGGTGCCGACGCTCGCGCCAGTGGGCAGGTCGTGCTGGCCCCCCCGGTCCAGCAGCCACTGTGCCAGGTCCCGGACCTCGGCCAGTCCGCTGTCCAGGCCCACCGGACGGGCTCCCGAACGGCACAGCTTGATGCCGTTGTAGGCGGCCGGGTTGTGGCTGGCGGTGAACATCGCGCCGGGCACCGACCGGGCGCCACTGGCGTAGTAGAGACCGTCGGTGGAGCACAGGCCGATCATCGTGACATCCACACCGTGCGCCGCGGCGCCGGCCGCGAAGGCCCGCGAGAGCTCGGGCGAAGACGGACGCATGTCGTGGCCGATGACCATGGCCCGGGCACCTTCGGGGCGCACGACAACCTGCGCGAAGGCAGAGCCGAGCGCGGTCGCCACGGACGGGCTGAGCTGCTCCGGCACGAGCCCCCGCACGTCATAGGCCTTGATGAAGTCCTGGAGGCGCGCTGCGGTCACCCCGCGAGCCTAACGGTCGCGCAGGAGGCGCAGGTGACCGCGGCGACCGACCTCGGTCACGCTGGCCTCGGCCGGACGGAGCGGACGGGAGCCCGGCGCCTCGGTGTGCGACTTGTGCTCCCGGACCGCCTCGGCGAGCGCCACCAGGTCATCCGGCGGCTCCTCCCCCATCTCCAGGCGCACGATGTCCCAGCCGCGCGGCGCGGTCATCCGTCGTGCGTGGTCGTCGCACAGGTCGTAGGAGTGCGGCTCGGCATAGGTGGCCAGCGGGCCCAGCACGGCGGTCTGCTCCGCGTAGACATAGGTCAGCGTGGCGAAGGCGCTGTTGCCGCACGCGGTCTTGGAGCACTGACGGGAGATAGCCACGATCCCAGACTGTATGCCGTCCGGCCGGTTGGACACCGCAACCACGCCGACGCGGGCCCTCCCCGGTGTTCCCTGCACGGACCAACGGCCGGTGCTCCCACGGTCGAAGTCACCGGGCACAGAGTTCTCGTGGGTGGGTCTGCGAGGACGGGGAGGCCTGCGTGACAGACTGCGAACGGTCCCCGCAGTGGGGCATCAGGCGCACCACACGACGGTGCATCGCTGAGCGTCGTCCGGGAGGTGGACAGGTGACTGGTGGGCACACTCGGTCAAGCCTGCGGCGGCGGGACCGCCGTGGTCGAGGCATGCGGGGCCCGCTCGCGTGGCCGCGCGTGCCCGCGATGCGTTCTCGCTCCGCCCGGTTCGATGATCTGGTGCTCGACGCCGTCCAGCTGATCGAGCAGCGGCTGGGCCGCGAGCTCAGTGACCTGGAGGTCGCCGTCGAGGACGTGCCGCCCGCCGACCCGGCCCCCTGGGAGGCCGGCATCGCGCTGGGGCGGCTCTTCCCCGCCGAGGGCTCGCTACCTGCCCGCGTCGTGGTCTACCGGCGCCCCGTGGAGTCCCGGGCGCAGGGTGATGAGCTGGCGGCCCTGATCCACGAGCTCCTGGCCGAGCAGGTCGCCAGCATGCTCGGGCTGGATCCCGAGGAGCTGCTCTAGCCGACTCGGACCCGCCACTCCAGGCCCGACTCAGGCCCGACTCTCAGGGCAACCAGGGTGCGATCGCCCGCACCTCGCGGGTGACCGGGGCTGTCGGCAGCGGCAGGCCGGCGATCTGGAGGCCGAGGTCGTGTTCCAGGGTCGAGATCACGCCCGCTGAGACAGTCCCCTCGAGGGGGTGCAGCCACACGCTCTCGGTCTGCTTCGCGAGCTCCACGGTCCGGGTCGAGGCGGCCGGGACGGCCAGCTCAGTGGTCGTGACCGTGCCGTCGACGACGGTCACCACGGCGATTCGTGCGCCCTGCAGCGACGTGATGTTCAGGGAGCCGGCGATGGCGCCGTCGACGCTCGTGGCCAGCGGTGCACCCTGCAGGCCGCTGCTGGGTGTGACGGCCGGGATCCAGGCCAGGTCACCGGTGCCGCCCGCCTCGTCCCGGCGCTGCACCTGAGCGGCCGCCACGACCGGGGTGTCCGCGGTCACCTCGATACCCTGCGTCCCGGCCGGCAGGTCCGCCACGTCGATGTCCGCCACGGCACCGGGCTCGACGGTGGTCACCCCCTGCTCGAGACGCACCGGACCGTCCGCTGTGAGCGCCCGGAGCTGGACCACACCCGTCTCGGCGCCCGGGACCGCCACCCGGACGGACGCGGTGTCAGCGGTGTCCGGCCGGGGAGCCGGGACCGCGGGAATGACCAGACTGGTGGCCGGTGACGCCGCTGGCGTGGTGACCTCGGCTCCGCGGTCGATGGTGCCCTCCAGCCAGCGGTCTCCCAGCGCGGCGACGACCGGGCCACCGGTGGTGGTCACATGGACCACGGGGCGTTCCTCTCCGGGAGCGAGGGCGTCCAGCAGGACAACCTGTCGACCGGCCGGCGGCACGACGATGCCGGTGCCACCGACCACGCTCACCGGTCCCGCAGCGCCCAGCACCTCGGCGGTGACGGTGATCGGGTTGCCGGTCGGGTTCGCCAGGATCAGGCGCTCGACACGTCCGGCCTCCGCCCCGCCGGCGACGAGCCACAGATCGTCCCTGGCCATGCCGCACGCAGCCGTCGCCATCCCCCACTGCTGTTCCTCAAAACTGTAGCCGAGCTGGGTCGCCGCGAAACCCGCCGCCAGGGTGCCCTCCGCGGCCCCGCGCACCCACCGAGAGCCTTCGACAGCCAGGGTCAGCACCTCACCACGCTGGTTCGCCTCAGCCGTGGCGCCGTCGGGGACCCCGCCCAGCGAGACGGCACCGCCGGCCTCGCTCGCGACACCCTCCGGGAGCGCCTCGGTCGGGGCACTACCGGCCGCGACGCTCGCGCCCTGCTCGGGCTCGGGAACACTGGGGTCGTCCAACCCGACCAGGCCGGGGCCCACGCACCCCAGCGTGCTGTCATCGAGGACGGCCAGTCCAGCCGGACGGTCCGTCCCGGCTGGCGTCGGGCCCTGCCGGTCGAGCGCGTCCGCAAGATCGAGCGTGCCGACGCGTCCCGATCCTGCACCGTAGACGAGCGCCGCTGCCAGGGCCGCGATCCCCGCCGCCCTCGCCCAGCGGCCGGCCGTGCCGAACCGCCCGCGCCGGGTCAGCCGTCGGGCTTCCTCCGCCTGCTCCGGGGTGCCTCGGTCAGCCCGGGCTGCGTAGCTGTGTTCCTCGCCGCCCGCCAGCGGTCCGACGACGCCGTGACCGTCCTCGGAGTCGCCCGCCTCCGCGTCGCCCGGAGCGGCATCGGCCTTCTCCGACTCTGGCTTCTCTGGGTCGCCTGAGACAGCCTCCTCTGGCGGGTCGAGGACCTCACCCGGTCCCGTGCCCGGCGGGCTGGTGTCGAGGTCTGGGTCCGCGTCTCCCGCAGCCGGGGCGGGGTCGTCCTGCCCTGGCTCCAGGGGCGGGTTGCCATAGAACAGGTCGTCGACCCTCGGCTGCGCGGTCCCGCGGCCGCGCTTGCGCCTGCGCACCATCAGGAGGACCTCCTGCGTCGTGATCCGAAGGGAAGGGCCAGGAAGAGCACCAGGGCCGCGAGGGCGGCCGTGCCGATCTGCCAGGTCAGGTCCGGCCGGGTGAGCGTCACCTGGAGTTGCTCCGCGCTGCCTGCGGTCACCGCATACTGCAGCGGCCACTGCCCGGCCACCGGCTCGAGCCGCTCGCCACCGGCGCGGACCTCGGCCACCCCGGCCCACCCGGCTCCCTCAGAGATCACCAGGCCGGCCGTTCCCCCTGGCCGCTCGCCACTGCTGCGCAGGACGCTACGTGGGCCGTCCACGGGAACGACCGCCAGCGGCGTGCCGGACTCGTCGACCAGACGCACCCGTGCCGGTGGCACCAGCGCATCCTCGGCACCCGCGCTGCCGACCCGCCAGAGCAACAGTCCCTCCGGGGCATTGACCCGGGAGAGCGCGGCGGTCGCGTCCAGACCGGCGACCAACGGGTCATCCGGCTCGGCACGCAGCCCGACGTATCCGACCCCGAGGTCGAACAGGGCGTCGTGAGCGGCGCTGGAGTCGCTCGCGCTCGCCGGGGTGGTCAGGGTGTGCACGGCTTCGACCAGCGCCTGCTCCCCTGGGCCAGAGGTTCCGGGGGCGGCGTTGGCCCGGACCAGCTCGGTGGCTCGGTCCCGCACCCACAGCCCGGGCTCCTGCCCGTCCAGCTGGTAGGTGACCCGGTCGTCCTCGACGGTGAGGTCCAGCACCCGCAGCGCCTCGGGCCCGGTGGCCTGGGCGTCCACGACCGCGGGATAGGGGCGGGCGGCCTCCGTGAGCTGTCCCCCGACGCCCGCCCAGGTGGCCCAGGCCAGGGTGCCGACCCCAGCGACGGCCACGACGCCGGTCAGGACGGCGACCACCGGGGCATGCCAGGGGGCACGACCCAGGGCGGGCGGAAGCTCAACGGCCTGCGCGGCTGCCAGGAGCAGACACGCGCCGGCGGCGCTGAGGAAGAGGCCCGGCCAGGCGGTGACGACTTCGCCCGCCTCGCTGTGGCCGGCGGCCACTGTGCCCAGCTGGACCAGGGGCGCGGCCAGCGCCGCGGCGAGGCCCAGGACGGCACCCAGGAGCAGTGCGCCCGCCCGACGTCCCCGGTGCCCGCGACGCAGGGTCGCGCCGCCCGCGAGCACGAGAAGTGGCAGCGTCCACCACAGTGTGGGTGAGAGCGCACCGCCCGCGTGCAGCAGCAGCACCTGCCACGGGGACGCTTCGGGTGGCCCGGCCAGAGTCGTCCCCGCCCCACCGAGCACCACCCGGGGGTCCGCGAGGACCTCGCGCAGCCATGGGCCGGTGAGTGCCCAGGGCAGCAGCGCCAGCAGCAGGCCGCGCAGGCGTCCCCACCCGGGGCCACAGACCAGCACGAGGACCCCGGCAACGGTGGTCAGCAGCAGCACCGCGGGGGCGAAGAGCCCGACCAGGGCGGTGAGCAGGATGGTGGCGAAGGTCGTGGTGGTGCGTTGCACGCCGTGTCGCCGGGAGCCGGCCACCACGATCCCCGCGACGATCAGCGGCAGGGCGACGTGCGCCATCACCGGGCCGAGCCGTCCCTCGTCGACGCCTGACGACAGCGGTGCCATCCCGGCCCAGACGAGGCCGACCAGGGCCCGGACCCAGCGCGTGCGCACGCCGATCCTGGCCGCGAAGTAGCCCGCGACCACGGACAACGGGATGGCGGCGAACAGCAGCCAGGCCAGGGTGACCGCCGCCGGCGATCGGGAGCCATCGACCCACGGCAGCTGCTCCACGACCCAGGTGAGGCCGCTCATCGGCAGCAACCACGGTGCTGGGGCCGCGGCGCTGCCCAGACCCGCACCGGTCCAGGGGTCCGCCCAGCTGTGCCACAGCTCGGACCAGCCTGCGGAGACCGTGTGGACCTCACCACCGGCCACGCCGTAGCCCTGGCCGGACAGGGCAGGCAGCAGCTCGCGCCAACGCACCAGGGCAGCGCCGACGGCCGCCGCGAGGGCCAGCACCAGTGGCCAGCTCCACAGGGTGCGGAACCGGCTCGGGGCACTTTCCAGTGACTCGACCTCCTCGGAGACCGGTCCGGTCTCCAGGGCTGCGGCGCCGCGTCGCCCGTCCCGGTCGACCAGGGCTCCGTGGACCGTGTCGGTGGTGCCCTGCCACCCGCTGCTGCCGGGGGCGAACAGCGTTGCGAGGTCACGTCGCCGGACGCGTTTGCGGCCGCGGAAGCGCCAGCGTGCCCCGAGCCCCCGGGCAGGAGCGAGCACCGCTCCGGTGTCGGCGAACTCGGCCGCCGCCTCGTGAGGTCGCTTCACCAGCAGCAGGCCCAGGCCCACCAGGAGGGAGGTGAGCAGGACGCCGAGCGCCCGCCAGGGCGCGGCCCACCAGGAGCCGCGGGCCAGGGCCATCTGCCGGGTGCGACGCCGCGTCGTCAGGGTGGGCACGGGATGCCCGTTGCTGCCCTGGCGCACGACGGCGTCGGTGGCCACGACGACACGGTGCCCGGCCAGGTGGCTGCGCCAGGACAGGTCCAGGCCCTCCACCCCGTCCCCGAACGCCTGGTCGATGCCGCGGACCGACTCCAGGACGTCACTACGGACCAGCAGCCCCGGAAGGGGAACGCCAATGACGTCGACCCGTTGGTCGTGCTGCCCCTGATCGAGCTCCCGCGCCACGTGCGCGTCGACGTCCCGCCCGCCGCGGGTGATCCGGTGCCCGACCGAGACCAGTCGGCGCGGGTCGTCGGCCCGAACCAGTTTGGGTCCGACGATGCCGACGCCGCTGGACCGGCGGCCCGCCTCGATCAGGTTGCCGAGGGCCTCGGGCTCGGGCACGGAGTCGTCGTGCAGGATCCAGATCCAGTGCCCGGGGTCGGTCGACAGACCCGCTCTGGCGTCCTCCAGGACCCGCCAGAGCGGCGGGTCTCGGTCGGGGTCCGGGACGGGTTCCCGGACGATGAGCTCGACCCCGTTCTCAGCGATCAGGGGATGGGCCCGCGCCTCGCCGAGCTCCTCATCATCGGAGGCGAGCCCGGTGATGACGACCCGGTCAGGGAGCCGGTGCTGCAGAGAGAGGGCGTCGAGGGTCTGCAGCACCACGGGTCCGCCGGGGTGCGTCAGGAGGATGACGGTCAGGTCCTCCACCGGAACGCGCGGTCGATCGCGCACCCGGGTCGCGGGTGTGGCGGGCACGATGCGGAAGGGCCGTCCTAGACGGCGCGCTTCTTCAGCTTGCGTCGCTCCCGCTCGGACAGGCCGCCCCAGATGCCGAAGCGCTCGTCGTGTGCCAGGGCATACTCCAGGCACTCGGCGCGCACCTCGCAGCCGACGCAGACCTTCTTGGCCTCGCGGGTCGAGCCACCCTTCTCCGGGAAGAAGGCCTCGGGGTCAGTCTGTGCGCACAGGGCGCGCTCCTGCCACGAGGCCTCCTCCGACTCGGTGTCGGTGCTCGTCAAAAATGTCATGATCTCCAGCTCGTGCACGGTTCCTCCAAACCCTCACCCAGCACAAGTAACAACAAGAGAATTACACGCGTGTCATGCGCGATAGTCAAGCCCTGATCTGCTAGCGGTCGCCTGACCTCGCTGTTAGGCCTCCCCGCCGACCTCTGCTATGACCGTCCCGTGGGACCTCCCGGCGCGAGCGCCCGAGGCCCTCAGACAGGCCGCAGTGGCCCGGGAGCACAGGCGGCGTCCCGGTGCGCGGGACCGCGGCGATGTGGCCGGTTCCGCAGCGGTGTCCCGATGGTGCGAGGATTCTGACCATGACGCCCAAGCAGATGAGGATCACCGCACTAGCCGGTGGGGTCGGCGGTGCGCGCTTCGTGCGGGGGCTGCTGCACGAGCTGCGCGCGGTCCGCGGCGACCAGGAGACCGAAGTCGTTGTCGTGGGCAACACCGGCGACGACATCACCCTCTTCGGGCTGCGCATCTGCCCTGACCTGGACACCATCCTCTACACCCTCGGTGGTGGCATTGACGAGCGTCAGGGGTGGGGACGGGCCGAGGAGACCCACGCCGTGCAGGCCGAGCTGGCCGAGCTCGGCGCACAGCCTCAATGGTTCGGCCTGGGCGACCGGGACTTCGCCACCCACATCGCGCGCAGCCAGTGGCTCGGGCAGGGCCAGACCCTCAGTCAGGTCACCGCCCGCCTGGCCGAGCGCTGGGGGCTGCCCGGCCAGGGCGTCCGGTTGCTGCCGGCCACGGACACCCCGATCGAGACACACGTCGTCCTCGACGAAGCCGGCGCTGACGGGTCCGACGCTGGCGAACGGGCTGTGCACTTCCAGCAGTGGTGGGTCCAGTTGCAGGCGGCCGTGCCCGCTCGCCGCTTCACGGTCGCCGGGCTCGGCCAGGCTGTCCCCGCGCCCGGGGTGCTGGAGGCGCTCCGCACCTCCGACGTGATCCTGCTGCCGCCCAGCAACCCGGTCGTCTCGATCGGCATCATCCTCGGCGTGCCGGGCGTTCGGGACGCCCTGCGGGGGTCGCGCGCACCCGTCGTGGGTGTCAGCCCGATCATCGGCGGCGCCCCCGTGCGGGGCCACGCCGACGCCTGCCTGTCGGCGATGGAGGTCGAGGTCAGCGCGCGCGGCGTCGCAGGCCTCTATGCCGACTTCCTCGACGGCTGGCTGGTCGACGAGGCGGACACCGGCACGGTCCAGACACCCCGCCTGCAGACCCGCGCCCTGGACCTGCGGATGCGTGATGAGGCGGGCGCCGCGCGGATCGCCGGAGCCGCCCTCGACCTGGCCGCCGAGCTCTCCGTCCAGCGCAGCGCATGACCGACCCGACCCCCGGCTCCGGGACGGTGACGATCCACCCGCTCCACGACATACCGGAGATCGGGTCCGGTGCCGACCTCGGCCGCGTCATCCGGGACGCCCTCGACCGGGCCGGGCTGACCCTCACCGAGGGCGACGTCCTGGCCGTCTCCAGCAAGGTGATCTCCAAGGCACAGGGGCTGCGGACCGCCGACGACGGCCGCGCGGACTCCGTGCTGCAGCACAGCCGTCGGGTGGTGGCCGAGCGCCGCACCCCCACCGGCACCACCCGCGTCGTCGAGGCGCTGGCCGGGCCGGTCATGGCCGGTGCCGGGATCGACGGCTCCAACACCGGTCCCGACGAGCGGCTGCTGCTGCTCCCGGCCGACCCCGACCTGGCGGCGCGCCAGCTCTACGCCGACCTGCTGACCGCCCACGCGCCGCACCCGCTCCCCCGCATCGGAATCGTGGTGACCGACACCGCCGGGCGGCCCTGGCGTGAGGGCCAGACCGACTTCGCCCTGGGCGCGTGCTCGGTGGCTGTCGTCGAGGACCTGCGCGGCGGCACCGACACGGACGGGCGTCCCCTGGCCGTCACCTCGCGGGCGGTGGCCGACGAGATCGCCGCCGCCGCGGACCTGGTCAAGGGCAAGTCGCGCGCCGTGCCGGTGGCCCTGGTCCGCGGGCTGCCCGAGGGCACGGTGACCGGCCCGGGCAGTGCCGGAGCCCGGAGCATGGTCCGGACCGGCCCCGGCGACTGGTTCGCGCTCGGCTCGGCCGAAGCGGTCCGCGCCGCCCTCGGAGTCGCCCCCGGATCGGCTGCGGCCGATCAGGTCGGCGTCGCCTCGGTCGTCCCGGAACCGTATGCTGACCGGCTGACCCGGGCGACCCGCCTCGCCCTGCACGGGGAGGGCGCCGCCTCGGTGGTGCCGTCATCGGATGGCGGCCTGGTCGTGCACGCCGACGACCCGTTCGTCGCGGGCCGGGTCGGTGCGCGTCTGGAGGTGGCGCTGGCCAGCGAGTCGCTGAATGACGTCGTCATCACCTGCTCCACCCGTCCCTGACGCGCGTCACCGCACCGGCAGGTGGCTCCGCGGCGCCATGCGCGGACCACGCCGCGGCCGCATCACGCCGGCGAGCTCGAGCAGTCGTTGGACGCGGTAGCGGTGGCCGCGGTAGGGCTCGAGCAGCTCGGCCAGGCCGTCGTCGTCGAGCTCCTTCCCGGTCAGGGCCCAACCGATGTTCCGGGCCACGTGATAGTCACCGAAGCTCACCGCGTCGGCGTCGCCGAGTGCCCGTTGTGCAGTCTCGGCCGCAGTCCAGACCCCGACGCCCGGGACGGCCCGCAGCCGCCGGTGCGCCTGCGCCAGCGGCAGGTCACACACCGGCGCCAACCGGTCGGCCAACCGCACGACACGCATGACCGTGTCGGCACGCTGTGGGCTGACCCCCATCCGGAGCCACTCCCAGGAGGGGACGCCGCGCAGTCGCCCAGGGGAGGGTGCGACATACAGCCCCAGCTCCCGGCCGGGCCCTGGTGCCGGCTCCCCCAGGCGCCGCACGATCCTCCGGTAGCCACCAAAGGCTTCCTGACCGGTCACCTTCTGCTCGATGATCGCGGGCACCAGGGACTCCAGGACCAGGCCCGTCCGGGGCACCCGCCAGCCGGCGCCGCGCCGCGCCAACGCGGTGGCCACCAGCTCGTGGCGCGGCACGAACGAGGACGGGTCGTCATCCTCACCCAGCATCTGTGGCAACCGGTCCAGGAGCGATTCTGCGGCCTGCGCCTCACCCCAGGCGTGGGCCACGACCCGCCCCTCCGAGGGGCGGCTGGACAGCCGGAGGGTCACGGGCCCCAGTTGGGTGCGCACCCCGCGCCAGAGCACCCCGTCTGCACCGATCCACGTGGGGTCACCCGCGCCGCGCTGCAGCGTCCCCCACGTGGCGGCCACGTCAACCGGACGACCCGGCGACCACTGTCGCGCGAGCGGCCGAGGGTGTGCCGTCCCTGTCACGGATCCATGCTCTCATCGGCCGGGGCCTGAGCCGTCGGCCACCGGAAAACAACGGCACCCCTCCCGAGGTCGCGGCCATCTCGGCTAGCGTGACCCCGTGCTCACCCCACACCAGGCGCTCACCGACCTCGTGCGCGAGGACCCGACGCGGCCTGCCATCACCTTCTACGACGACACCCCCGGCCCCACCCAGGGCGAGCGCATCGAGATCTCCCGGCGCGTCCTGGACAACTGGGTAGCCAAGGCGGCCAACGCCCTGCAGGAGGGGCTCGATGTCCAGCGTGGCTCGATCGTGCTGCTCGACCTTCCCTGCCCGCACTGGCGCACCTGCTACTGGGCCCTGGCGGTCTGGGCGGTCGGTGCGACGCTGACCCTGGACCCGCACGAGGGCGCGGACGTCCTGGTCACCACGGACCCGGACTCGCCCACGGCCGAGGACGCCGACGAGGTCGTCGCCGTGACGCTGGCCGCGCTGGCCCGGGAGTATGCCGGCGACCTGCGCTCCGGCGTGATGGACGAGGCCAAGGAGGTCTCCAGCTTCGGGGACGGCTTCACCCCGTGGGACGAGCCGGAGGCCGAGGACGACGCCCTGGTGCACGACGGCAACCGGACCCCCTACGCGGAGCTGTTCGGCGAGGCGGAGTGGGCGCCCGGGTCACGGGTGCTGGTCACCGGCACCTCGGCATACGACCTGCTCGGGCACCTGCTCCGCGCCCTGGCGACCGGGTCCTCCCTCGTCCTGGTGCGCGGCCCGGAACCGGCGAGCGAGGACCCCCGGATCCTCAGCGAGGGTGTGACCGTCCGCACATAGCCCCGCCGCGTGGGCGGGGGCCGGGCGCCGGTAGGGTGCGGTGCATGGACAAGGTTGTCAGGAGTGCTGCGGAAGCCGTCGCAGGAATCGAGAACGGCATGACCCTCACCGTCGGTGGGTTCGGCATCTCGGGGGTCCCGAGCGTGCTCATCGACGCGGTGCTTGAGGCGGGCACCACCGACCTGCAGGTGGTCTCGAACAACTGCGGTGTCGACGACGCGGGGCTGGGAGTGCTCCTCGCACAGCACCGGGTGAGCCGGGTCATCGCCTCCTACGTCGGGGAGAACAAGGAGTTCGCCCGGCAGTACCTCTCCGGTGAGCTGGAGCTGGAGCTCACCCCGCAGGGCACGTTGGCCGAGAAGATGCGGTCGGCCGGTGCCGGCATCCCGGCCTTCTGGACGCCCACGGGTGTGGGGTCCCTGGTCTCCGAGGGCGGCATGCCGTGGCACTACGACTCCGAGGGGAAGGTCATCAAGGAGTCGCCGCCGAAGGAGAAGCGCGAGTTCACCGTGCGCGGTGTCACGCGCGAGTATGTGCTCGAGGAGTCCATCTTCGCCGACTTCGGTCTGCTCCGTGCGGCCCGCGGCGACCGCCACGGCAACCTGGTCTTCAACCGCTCGGCCCGCAACTTCAACCCGCTGTGCGCGATGGCTGCCGGGGTGGCCGTGGCCGAGGTCGAGGAGCTCGTCGAGCCCGGCGAGATCGACCCCGACGAGGTGCACCTGCCTGGCATCTACGTGCAGCGGGTGCTCCCGCTGACGCCCGAGCAGGTCGCCGCCAAGCAGATCGAGAAGCACACCACGCGGCCCCGCCCGGGCAGCACCACCGAGGAGGCCTGAGCCATGGCACTGACCCGTCAGGAGATGGCGGCCCGCGCCGCCCAGGAGCTGCACGACGGCGACTACGTCAACCTGGGCATCGGCATGCCCACGCTGGTGCCCAACTACGTGCCCGACGATGTGGAGCTGGTGCTGCAGTCCGAGAACGGCATCCTCGGGGTGGGTCCCTACCCCTATGAGGGTGAGGAGCACCCGGACCTGATCAACGCCGGCAAGGAGACCGTCACGCTGCGAGCCGGCGCCTCGATCTTCGACTCGGCCACCAGCTTCGGCATGATCCGAGGCGGCAAGGTCGACGCCGCCATCCTCGGGGCGATGCAGGTCTCGGCCGCCGGTGACATCGCCAACTGGATGATCCCCGGCAAGATGGTCAAGGGCATGGGCGGGGCGATGGACCTGGTCCTGGGCGCCAAGAAGGTCATCGTGCTGATGGACCACGTCGCCAAGGACGGCACCCACAAGATCGTGCAGGAGTGCTCACTGCCCATCACCGGCCTGGCCGTGGTGCAGCGCATCATCACCGACCTCGCGGTCATCGACGTCACCGACGACGGCCTGGTCCTGCGCGAGGTCGCCGAGGGGGTCACCACCGAGGAGGTCCAGGAGAAGACCGGCGCGCAGCTGACGGTCGACCTGACCTGATCTCAGACTCGCGACAGGGCCCCTGCACCGGACCACCGGGCAGGGGCCACGTCGTGGGCTCAGTCCCGGCTGGTCCCGCGCAGGAAACCCGCTCCCCACGCCATGTGCATCGTGGTCAGGACCGCCGGGACCCGCAGCGCCACCGACGGGCCCTGACGGGCCCCCATGGCCAGGCCGCCCACGGTCACCGCCACGGCATAACCGAGCGGGGCCAGCAGCGCCGGCCGCCAGACGAGCCCACCGACACCGCCGGCGACGACGGCTACCAGAGCGACCGGAGGTGCGAGATAGCGGGCACTGACCGAGGAGGGGTGCTGCCGCATCACCCGGCGACGCCACTGGCCGGTCGTGAAGTACTGCCGGGCCAGGGCGCCGAAGTCCGGCCGCGGGCGGTAGGTGACCTCCAGCTCCGGGTCGAACCAGACCGTCCCGCCCATCTGCCGGATCCGCCAGTTCATCTCCCAGTCCTGCGCCCGGGAGTAGGTGCTGTCATAACCGCCCACCCGACGCAGCCAGTCCCGCTGGAAGACCCCGAGGAAGACCGTCTCGGCGGGGCCGGGTGGACCGCCCACGTGGAACCGCGCGGAGCCGAGTCCCAGCCGGGAACGCATGGCGAGCGCCACGGCCCGCTCGAAGTCGGTCTGCCCCTCGGCGGCCATCACGCCCCCGACATTGGCCGCGCCCGTCTCCTGCATCACCCGCACCGCCCGGGCGATGTAGCCCGGGGACAGTTCCCCGTGCCCGTCCATCCGCACGATGATCTCGTGCCGTGCCGCCGCAAGAGCGGCATTCAGACTGTCGGGCGTGCGACCAGTTGGGTTCTGCACCAACGTGACCCGCGGGTCTGAGGCGACAACCTCTTCAGCGACCTGCAGCGTCCGGTCCCGGCTCGGGCCGACGGCAACCACGACCTCCAGCTCCCCTGCATACTCCTGGGCCAGCACCGACCGAACCGCCTCTGCGAGGTGCCGCTCCTCATTGAGGACCGGCATGATCACGGAGACGGGCGGATAGGGGAGGCTCACGCGACGAGGCTACCCGGGGACGGCCCGAAAAGTGATCCTGAGCCTGACCGACCGGCGTGGGCGCCAGCCTTCCCCCAGCCGGAGCGCCTACTCTGTCGGCGTGCCGAACCACCCCGAGGATGACTGGACCCGACCCATTCCGCGCACACCGCGCGGCAACGGCGGCCGCCGTGACCCCCGGGACGACTGGCACGAGCCGGCCTACATCGCCGGTCCGGAGGATCAGCCCCCGGGTGGCTACCCGCCCGACGCCGATCAGGGCTATGACGACCGCACCCGGGAACTGCCCAGCGGGCGCCGGGCCACGGCTGCCGACTACGGCTACACCGGGCACGAGTTCGACGACGAGCAGTGGGTCGAGCAGGAGTATGCCGAGGAGCCGGCCGGGCGGTCCCGCTCGGGTGCGCGGGAGGTCTCCTCTCGCGGGCGGCCCCCTGGCGACCCCGATGGCCCCCGTGGCCCCGGTGGCCGCCCACCCCGCCGCCGGAGGAAGCGCTATCGCCTGCGGCGGGTGTTGGCCGTGCTGCTCCTGCTGGTCCTGGCCTATGTGGGGTCGATGATCTGGGCGGTCTCCAGCATCTGGAACAGCATCGACCGGGTCGACGCCACCCCGACCAACGCGGCCCGTCCGGCAGACGGGGCCGGCAGCAACTTCCTCTTGGTCGGCACCGACAGCCGGGAGAACCTGAGCCGCGCGGAGCGCAACGACCTGGTGACCGGCCACGCGGAGGGCGCGCGCGCGGACACGATGATGCTGTTGCACCTGCCCGACTCCGGGGAACCGATCCTGGTCTCCGTCCCTCGCGACTCCTACGTCGAGATCCCCGGTCAGGGCTCCAACAAGATCAACGCCGCCTACTCGATCGGTGGCCCGCCGCTCCTGGTCGACACCCTGGAGCAGTCGACAGGGCTGCGGATCGACGGCTACCTGGAGATCGGTTTCGGCGGTTTCGTGGAGGTCGTGTCCACCGTCGGCGGCGTCGAGATGTGCCTGGACGAGCCCGTGTCGGACGAGAAGACCCGTCTGGACCTGCCGGAGGGGTGTCAGCGGCTCGAGGGCGCGGAAGCCCTCAACTACGTCCGGATGCGTTATAGCGACCCGCGTGGCGACCTCGGCCGGGTGGAACGCCAGCGCGAGTTCCTCTCGGCCCTGACCCAGGAGATGGCGACCCCGGAAACGATGCTGGTGCCGTGGCGGCTCAGGGATGTCGGCACGGCGACCGGCTCGGCCATGGCGTTGGGCGAGGACACCTCGATGTGGGAGACCGGCCGGATGGCCCTGGGGATGCGTTCCATCGCGCAGGGCAAGGGGCAGTCGTTGACCGTCCCGATCGGCGACGCCAACTACAGCACGCACGCCGGCTCCAGCGTCCTGTGGGACGAGGCCGCGGCAGACGCGATGTTCGAGGCGCTGCGCACCGGTCAACCACTCTCCATCGAGCCGTGAGCCCGTGACGCGCCGGGTGCTGAACCGCTGGTGGGTCAAGGCTGCCGCGCAGGGTGTGCTGGCCGCG
Source organism: Ornithinimicrobium murale (assembly GCF_003352835.1). Lineage (GTDB taxonomy): Bacteria > Actinomycetota > Actinomycetes > Actinomycetales > Dermatophilaceae > Ornithinicoccus > Ornithinicoccus muralis. The sequence continues at coordinate 160,451 of NZ_QLVD01000001.1, forward strand.
ACACCAGGTGGCGGTGTCCTCGGTGATGCCGTCCGGCGCCGACTGCGTGGGCCTGCTCTTGCCGAGGACTACTTCCTGTCCAAGTGGCACCACGTGGAACAGCACCTGCGTGCCCTCGGGAACCCTGGTGGTGTTGCGCTGCGACGCACGCGGGCGATCGAGGTGGGCACGGGCTGGTTCCCGATCGTGCCGCTGGGCCTGGCGGTGCACGGGGGAACCGTCGTGACGATCGACGTCGGCAACCACACAGACCCCCAACGGGTCCGCCTGGCGATGCAGGTGCTGAGCGACCTGGCGGCCACCGGTCGCATCCGCGTCGGCTCGGCGGACCGGCTGGCCCTGCTCCGGACCCTGCTCGGCTCCCCCACAGACACCCCGGCCCCGGACCTGCTCGCGCCCCTGGGGATCACGTTGCGGATCGGTGACGCCCGGGACCTCGCCGGGATGCCCGAGACGCACGGCGCAAACCTGTTGGTCTCCAACAACACCCTGGAGCACATCCCCGCAGAGACCATGCGCGGCATCTTCGAGGAGTTCGGACGAGTGGGCTCGGGCGACGCCCGGATGAGCCACTATGTGGACCTCGCCGACCACTACGCAGGCTACGACCCCCGCATCAGCGAGTTCCATTTCCTCACCCTGAGCCCCCGCCGGTGGCGGTTGGCCAACAACCGCCTCGGCTACCAGAACCGGCTGCAGCTCAGCGACTATCACCGGCTGCTCGCCGAGACGGGGTGGAGGGTCACCAAGGAGACGCTGACGCGGCGTGGGCGCGGCGACCTGGACGAGCTCAGGCTGGTGCATCCCTTCACCACGATGCCGGTCCGGGAGCTGCTGGTCGTCAAGGCACACCTGGTCACCCGTCGCGCCTGACGTGCCACGACACGCACCGACCCGGTGGCACGAGCGGCCACAACGCGACACTATGGGCGCACGGAACCCGCAAGGAGACGATATGAGTAGTCCCGAAGCCCACCCGGTTGTCGTTGGTTTCGACGGATCGGACCGGGCCACCAAGGCCGTCGAGTTCGCAACGCACATCGCCGAGCATCAGAAGGAGCCGCTGGTGGTGCTGCACGCCGCTGACCGCATCCGGTTCGTGCAGGATGCCGGCGTCGGGCTCTGGACGCCGAAGGAGGCGCACGAGGCAGCGCTACGCATCGCCGAGCGCGGTGCGCAGGTGGCCCGTGACCTGGCCCCCGACCTGGACGTCAGCACCAAGTCCTCCCTGTCCAGCCCCGCTGCGGCGATGGAGGAGATCTCCCTGACCGCGCGGATGATCGTCGTCGGCAACAGCGGCCGCGGGCGCGTCGCGGGCATCCTGCTCGGCTCCACGGCCTACCACGTGGCCTCGCTGGCCCGCTGTCCGGTGACCATCGTCCCCGAGGGCGACCTCCCGGTGCCAGGTCCCGAGCACAAGGTGTCGGTGGCCACGGACGGCTCGCCGAGCGCGGCCCGGGCGGTGCGCCGGGCGATCGACGTCGCCCAGCGCTACGACGCCCCGCTGGAGGTGATCACCGCGTGGGAGCGGCCCTACCAGGACAACCGCGGCATGCCACCACAGGGCTACGCGTCGATGGCCCAGGCGGTGCAGGTGCGCACGGCAGGTGCCGAGACCGTGGCCGAGGAGGCGCGGGCCGAGATCCTGGCCGAGGATCCGGACCTGACCGTGACGACGGTCGTGGTGGAGGGGCGTCCCGAACAGGCGATCGCCCGGGCTGCTGCGGACTCCTCAGCACTCATCGTGGGCGCGCGGGGCCGCAGCGAGCTCACCAGTCTGCTGTTGGGATCGACCAGTCGCGGCGTGCTGCACCACGCGAAGTGCCCGGTCCAGATCATCCGTTGAGCGCTTCGGCCCGGTGAGCGAGACCGACCCGCGGCGCCGGATCCCGCGCACCGACGAGCTGCTGACTGACCCCCGCCTGTCCGCTGCTGCCGGGGGCCTGTCCCGGTCGAGAGTGCTGACGGCCGTCCACGCTGCCCAGTCGCTGGCCCGCGAGGGTGCCATCGCTCCCGAGGAGGTGCTTGAGCGGGCCGTCCGGGAGCTTCCGGACCGTGCCGGGTCCCAGCGGCCGGTGCTCAACGCGACAGGTGTGGTGGTCCACACCAACCTGGGTCGGGCCCCGTTGTCCGACCGTGCGGTGCGGGCTGTGGTCCGGGCCAGCGGCTACACCGACGTGGAGTATGCCGTGGCGACCGGCCGCCGCGGCCCGCGCGGGGAGGCGGTGCTCACCGAGCTGCGGGCTCGGCTGCCGGAGGGCCAGGACGCACTCGTGGTCAACAACGGAGCTGCCGCGCTGCTCCTGGCGGTGACCGCTCTGGCCGCCGAAGGGCAGGAGGTTGTCGTCAGCCGCGGTGAGCTCGTGGAGATCGGCGACGGCTTCCGGCTGCCCGACCTCATGACCTCCACCGGGGCCCGGCTCCGGGAGGTCGGCACGACCAACCGGAGCACCGTGGCCGACTACCGCGACGCGGTCGGCCCGCAGACCGGCGCGATCATCAAGATCCACCCGAGCAACTTCCGGGTCGAGGGGTTCACCGGCGGCGTCGCGGTTGCGGACCTGGCCCCGCTCGGACCCCCGGTGGTGGTGGACATCGGTTCGGGACTGCTCTCCCCCGACGCTGCCCTGCCCGACGAGCCGGACGCCACATCAGCCCTGCGCGCGGGAGCAGCCCTGGTGACCGCGAGCGGGGACAAGCTTCTCGGTGGCCCGCAGGCGGGGCTGGTCCTCGGCCGGCCAGAGCTGGTGCACCAGCTGCGGCGCCACCCCCTCGCCCGCGCCCTGCGGGTCGACAAACTGGCACTGGCAGCCCTGGAGGCCACGCTGCAGGACGTGGACGTCCCGGTCACCCGTTATCGCACGGCGGACCCGGAGACCCTCCGGCTGCGTGCCGAGCTCCTGGCCGAGCGGGTGGGTGGCCGGGTGCGGGCTCATGACGGTGTGGTCGGCGGTGGTGGAGCCCCCGGGGTCCGGTTGCCCGGCTGGGCGGTCGCCCTCCCGGAGGAGCTGGCCGCGCCCCTGCGCACCGGTGACCCGGCCGTTGTCGGCCGCCTCGACTCCGGTGACCTGTTGCTGGACCTGCGGTGTGTGCCACCGGACCACGACGAGACGGTCGCGGCCGCGGTGCTGGCTGCGGTGCAGCGCGCGGGCGGCTGACCCGGGCTCGGTCGGGGCTGCTCAGGCAGGCAGGACGTAGAAGTACATCAATAGGTAGTGCAGGAAGGCCGCCAGCACGACCAGGGCGTGCCAGATCTCGTGGAACCCGAAGACACCCGGCCACGGGTTGGGGCGTTCGAGCACGAAGATGACGAACCCGAGGCTGTAGACGACTCCACCCGCAGCGGTCAGGAGCAGGGCTCCCAGGGACAGCTCGCCGGCGAACGCCAGCAGGACGGTCATCCAGCCCAGGGTGATGTAGAGGGTGTTGGTCACCCACTTGGGCAGGTGCGTCCACACTGAGCGCATCACGATGCCGATGGCCGCGATGCCCCACACGGCACCGAACACGGTCCATCCGTAGGTGGTGCGGAACAGGACGAGCACCAGCGGCGTGACTGTGCCGGCGATCAGGAAGAACACCGAGGTGTAGTCGAGCGTGCGCAGGACACCGTTGATCCGTGGGCCGAGGTCCAGGCCGTGGTGCAGCGTGCTGCACAGGAACAGCGTGATCAGGGAGGCTCCATAGATGCTGAAGCTGATGATCTTCCACGGATCCGCCTGCCCGCCGGCCTGGGCGATCAGCAGGGCTGCGCCGACCAGGGCAAAACAGGTCCCGAACAGGTGGGAGACGGTGTTGAACCGCTCGTCGGTGACATGGACACTGCCGTCCCGACTGCGCGCCGTGCTGTCCACCGACCCTGCCTCTCGCCTCCACCGTGTCACCGGCCCGGGCCGGCGGCCGCGCCATCGCGACAGGGCCTCAGCCTAACGGCGCCTGGGATCAGCCCAACTCGCTGACCACCACGATGTGGCCCTCGGCGTCGCCGCGTTCGACCGTGTCGCTGGTGACCAGCACCGTCCGGTGGGTCTGGTCCTGTGGGCCCCACACGACATCCGACTGCTGGAGCTCATCCTCGGTCAGCACCTGGGTGCTGACGACGTCGAGCTCCAGGGTGACTCCGTCGGCGAAGGTGATCCGCACCCGCTCCCCCTCGGCGGCCGAGCCGAGGTCCGCGAAGGCATCCGGCTCGCCGTCGTGCTCGGCGTGCCCCACGATGACCGCTGTGCCGAGCTCACCGGGGCGCACCCGGTCATGGCCGGTGTACCAGACGGCCTCGCCCGGCTCCGGGTCGATCCGGTTGCTGTTGTTCACGTCCGCCGGTCGCAGCGCGATCGCTGCTTCCCCGGTGGGCAGCTCCATCTGCACGGCTTGGTCGGCCGCTGCCGGTGGTGGGGCCGCCTCCTCACCACCGGTGACCGCCAGGACCAGCGCGCGGACCCCGAGGACGAGTCCGACGAGCACGAGCAGCGCCAGGCCGGCCGCCACGATCCTGCGGCGCCGGTAGACAGCACGCTGTCGCGCCGAGATCGGACATCGCGGCGCTGGCGCCGGGCGTTGCGCCCGGGGTGCTGCGGTGCGAGGAGGGCTGCTGACCATCTCGTCTCACTCCCGTGGTGACCGGTGTCTGGGCAGCAATCTAGGCACGGAGCGAGCAGGCCGGGCGCTCCCCCGCCGGTGTGTCGTGACTCAGACCCCACCGGTCGCTCGAGTGACGCTGCCGCGGTGCAGGGCACGCATCACCTCGGTCAGCTCCGGCGCCGGACCGGCCACGACCGCGTCGGGCACCACCGTGGCGATCGGGAGCGGGGCGACCGGCCCGGCGGGTGCGCCCCACTGTGCGCGCCAGCTCTGCAGCTCGGCCGAGGACACCGCATAGACGATCCGCCCCAACCCGACCCACCCATGGGCAGCGGCGCACATCGGGCAGTGCTCCCCGGAGGTGTAGACGGTGGCGTCGGCCCGCTGGTCGGGCGTCAGGTGCTCAGCAGCCCACCTCGCGATCTCGAACTCCGGATGGCGCGTGCGGTCACCGTCGCGGACCCGGTTGCGGTCCTCGAACAGCACGCTCCCAGCCCCGTCGACCAGGACCGAGCCAAAGGGCTCATCCCCGGCCTCCAGCGCTTCACGCGCGAGCTCCACGCAGCGTGCCAGGTGCCTCAGGTCGTCCTGGCTGACCGCGACGGGTCTCACCCCTTGAGGAGCTGGCGGGCCATGACGATGCGCTGCACCTGGTTGGTGCCCTCATAGATCTGGGTGATCTTGGCGTCCCGCATCATCCGCTCCACCGGGAAGTCCTTGGTGTAGCCGTAGCCACCGAGCAGCTGCACGGCGTCGGTGGTGATCTCCATCGCCACGTCCGAGGCGTAGCACTTGGCGGCCGCGCCGAAGAAGGGCAGGTCCCCGTCGTTGCGCTCAGACTTGGCCGCGGCGACATAGACCATCTGACGGGCCGCTTCGAGCTTCATGCCCATGTCGGCGAGCATGAACTGGATGCCCTGGAAGTCCGCGATCTTCTTGCCGAACTGCTGGCGCTCCTTGACATAGCCCAGGGCGAAGTCCAGCGCGCCCTGAGCGATACCGACCGCCTGCGCCCCGATGGTGACGCGGGTGTGGTCCAGGGTGCGCAGCGCGATCTTCAGGCCCTCGCCCGGTGCACCGACCATCCGGTCGCCGGGGATCGAGCAGTCCTGGAAGAGCAGCTCCCGCGTCGGGGAGCCCTTGATGCCGAGCTTCTTCTCCGGCTCACCGAAGGTGAATCCCTCGTCGGTCTTCTCGACCACGAAGGCGGTGACGTTGCGACCCCGCTCCCCGTCGGGGTCGGTCACCGCCAGGACCGTGTAGTAGTCCGAGACGCCAGCATTGGTGATCCACGACTTCTGGCCGTTGAGCAGGAAGGTGCCGTCGGGCTGCTCGATGGCCTTGCACTTCATGCCGGCGGTGTCGCTGCCGGCGCCCGCCTCGGACAGGCCGTAGGAGAACATCGCCTCGCCGCGCGCGACCGGCGGGAGGTATGTGGCCTTGATCTTCTCGCTGGCGCCCAGGATCAGCGGCATCGTGCCCAGCTTGTTCACGGCCGGGATGAGCGAGGAGGATGCACAGCCCCGTGCGACCTCCTCGATGACGATGCAGGTCGCGAGTGCGTCCGCCCCCACGCCGTCGTACTCCTCGGCGATGTGCGGGGCGTGGAAATCCGTGGCGCGCAGCGCGTCCAGGGCCTCCTGCGGGAACCGGCTCTCCTCGTCGACCGCGGCCGCGAACGGCGTGATCTTGTGATCGACCACTTCGCGCACCGCTTCACGCAGTGCCTCATGGTCCTCGGAGATGCGGAACAGGTCGAAGTCGCTCATATTCGCAGCCTACCTACCCGCCCGGCCGACCTCGTCACCTGAGCCAGCGACCTCGTCACCTGAGCCAGCGACCTCGTCACCTGAGCCAGCGACCTCGTCACCTGAGCCAGCGACCTCGTCGCCTGAGCCAGCGGCCGGTTCAGTCGGCCAGGGTGGTGTGCAGCTGGCGGGCTGCCTCGGCGATGGACCCCGACATCGAGGGGTAGACCGTGAAGGTCGAGGCGAACTGGTCGACGTTCAGCCGGTTGGCCACCGCCAGCGTCAACGGAAAGATCAGCTCAGAGGCGCGGGGCGCCACGACCACACCGCCGAGGATCGTGTCACTTCCGTTGCGGGCGAAGATCTTCACGAAACCGTGCTTGGTGTTCTGCATCTTGGCCCGCGGGTTGCCGGTCAGCGGCAGCATGACCGCGCGGGCGTCGACCTTGCCGGAGTCCACATCGGCCTGGGAGACGCCCACCGTGGCGATCTCCGGGTCGGTGAAGATGTTGGAGCTGACCCGGCCGAGGTTGAGCGGCGCCACCGCGTCGCCCAGGGCGTGGGCGATCGCGATGCGCCCCTGCATCGCCGCGACGGAGGCCAGGGGCAGCACGCCCGTGCAGTCCCCGGCGGCGTAGATGCCGGGCACCGAGGTCCGCGAGACCCGGTCGACGTCGATGTGGCCTGAGGCGGAGAGCTGGACGCCGGCCTGCTCCAGACCCAGGTCAGCGGTGTTCGGGATCGAGCCGACGGCGAGCAGCGCGTGCGAGGCACTGACCTCACGACCGTCCTCCAGGGTCACCACGACCCCGTCACCGACCCGGACCACACCGGCCGCACGGGAGCGGTTCAGGACGGTCATGCCACGGCTGCGGAAGACCTCCTCCAGCACCGTGGCGGCATCCTGGTCCTCACCGGGCAGCACCCGCTCGCGCGAGGAGACCAGGGTGACCCGGCAGCCGAGCCCGAGATAGGCGTGCGCCAGCTCGGCGCCGGTGACACCGGAGCCGATGACGACGAGGTGCTCGGGCAGCTCGGGCAGCTCGTAGATCTGTTGCCAGGTCAGGATCCGCTCCCCGTCGGGAACGGCAGTGTCGAGCACCCGTGGTCGCGCACCCGTGGCCACCAGGATCACGTCGGCGTCCAGCTGGCGGGTGCCCCCGCGCCGCTCCTCGGCTGAGGGGGATGGCTCCTCCCCGGACTCCACGCTGTCCACCTCGGTGGCCACCTCGACCACGCCGGGGCGGACCAGCCGACCAGCCCCTCTGATGACCTCAACCCCTGCGTCGAGAAGTTTGTCGCGGATGTCCGTGCTCTGGGCGCTGGCCAGTCGCATGATGCGGCTGTTCACATCCGTGAGTCGGGCCCGGACCCCTTGGTCGCCGGGCGCGCCGTCAAAGCCGACACCGATCCGGTCGGCTGCGCTGAACCGGTCCATGAAGTCGGCGGTGGCGATGAGGGCCTTGCTGGGCACGCAGTCGGTCAGGACCGCGGCCCCTCCGACCCCCTCCCGTTCGACCACGGTGACCCTGGCACCCAGGTGCGCAGCCGGCAGTGCGGCCTCATACCCTCCAGGTCCGCCCCCGACGATGACCACTGACTTCTGCATTCCACTCACAGGACCCATCCAACCATCGGTACAGTGCCCCGGTGATCACCGAATCCCCTGCAGAGCTCGCGCGGGCGGCCGCGACCGTCATCTCCGAGCACACCGGCACCCCTCAGCACGACGTCGCCCTGGTCCTGGGCAGCGGTTGGGGCCAGACCGCCGACCTGGTCGGTGAGACGGTCACCACCATCGAGAACACCGCGGTTCCGGGCTTCACCGACGCGGCCGTCGCCGGGCACACCGGCACGATGCGTTCGGTGCAGATCAGCGGCAGCGGCAAGCGGGCCCTGGTCTTCGGGACGCGCACCCACTTCTACGAGGGTCGCGGCGTGCGTGCCGTCGTGCACGCCGTCCGCACCGCGGCGGCCGCCGGGTGCCGCACCATCGTGCTGACCAACGGTTGCGGCGGGCTCGACCCCGACTGGGCACCCGGCACGCCGGTGCTGATCAGCGACCACATCAACCTGACTGGAGAGTCGCCCGTCGAGGGCGCCAACTTCGTCGACCTCACCGACCTCTACACACCACGGCTGCGGGATCTGGCCAGGGAGGTCGACCCGAGCCTGCCCGAGGGGGTCTACGTCCAGTTCCGCGGCCCGCACTACGAGACCCCGGCCGAGGTGCGGATGGCCAAGATCCTCGGCGGTGACCTGGTGGGCATGTCGACCACCCTGGAGGCGATCGCCGCCCGCGAGGCAGGCATGGAAGTCCTCGGCGTCTCCCTGGTCACCAACCCGGCCGCCGGCATCAGCAAGACCGCCCTGTCCCACCAGGAGGTCATCGAGGCCGGCCAGGCCGCGGCAGAGCGCTGCGGAACCCTTCTCGCGCAGATCATCGGCAGGATGTGAGTATGCCGACAGCCACCGACCTCATCCCCCTCGCCGAGGCCTGGCTCGCCGACGACCCGGACCAGCAGACGCGGGACGAGCTGACCGCGCTGATCGAGGCGGCCAGGTCCTCCGACGGGCCTGCTCTGGCCGAGCTGGCCGACCGGTTCTCCGGCCTCCTGGAGTTCGGCACGGCCGGCCTGCGTGGGGCCCTGGGCGCCGGTCCCAACCGGATGAACCGCGTGGTGGTGATCCGCACCGCAGCCGGCCTCACGGCATACCTCAAGGAGCAGGTCAACGCGGCGCCCACCGTGGTCATCGGGTTCGACGCGCGGCACAACTCCGACGTCTTCGCCCGGGACACCGCGGCGGTGGTGACCGCCGCCGGTGGTCGTGCCCTGGTGCTGCCGCGACCTCTGCCGACCCCGGTCCTGGCCTTCGCGATCGGCCACCTGGGTGCCGACGCCGGCGTGATGGTGACCGCCAGTCACAACCCGCCGCAGGACAACGGTTACAAGGTCTACCTCGGCGACGGTTCCCAGATCGTGCCTCCGGCCGACTCCGACATTGCGGCGCACATCGGCGCCGTCGCCACCGCCACGGAGGTGACCCTGGCAGCCTCCGGCTGGGAGACCCTCGACGACCGGCTCGTGGAGCGTTACGTCGAGGCGGCCTCCGCGGTCGTCTCCCCCGACAGCCCACGGGAGCTGTCCGTCGTGCACACCGCACTGCACGGTGTCGGGTCCGACACAGTGCTGGCCGCCTTCGCCGCGGCCGGTTTCCCGGCACCGCAGACGGTGCTGACCCAGTCTGCGCCCGACCCGGAGTTCCCGACCGTCTCCTTCCCCAACCCCGAGGAGCCGGGCGCGATCGATGCGGCTCTGGCCCAGGCGGACACGGTGCAGCCCGATGTCGTCCTGGCCAACGACCCGGACGCCGACCGGTGCGCGGTGGCGGTGCCCGGCCCGGACGGCTGGCGCATGCTGCGGGGCGACGAGGTGGGTGCCCTGCTCGGTCAGCACATCCTCAACCGTGGCGTCGACCCCTCCGGGGAGCGCACCGTGCTGGCCCGCTCCATCGTCTCCTCCCGTCTGCTGGGCGCGATGGCGCGTGCCGCCGGCCTGCCCGCGCAGGAGACGCTGACCGGGTTCAAGTGGATCGGACGCGTGCCGGGACTGCGCTTCGGATACGAGGAGGCGCTCGGCTACTGCGTCGACCCGGCCACCGTGCCGGACAAGGACGGCATCACCGCCGCTCTGCTCGTGGCCGAGCTGGCCGCGACCCTGAAGCAGGAGGGCCGCACGCTGCAGGACCTGCTGGATGATCTCGCCCTGACCCACGGTGTCCACCAGACCGACGCCTTCTCGGTGCGGGTCGAGGACCTCAGGATGATCGCCCCCGTGCTGCAGCGTCTGCGCAGCCATCCCCCGGCCGAGCTCGGGGGTGTCGCTGTCGCCTCCCTGGAGGATCTCGCCGAGGGCGCGGACGGTCTGCCGCCCACCGAGGGCCTGCGCTACCTGCTCGCCGACGACACCCGGGTGATCGTCCGGCCGAGTGGCACCGAGCCCAAGCTCAAGGTCTACCTTGAGGCGATCGTCCCCGTCGAGGGCGAGGACCTAGCGGCGGCACGGTCCGAGGCGGGACGCCGCCTGAGTGCGGTCCGCGCCACCATGGAGGATTTGACCCGGGCCTGACCAACCGGCACGAGCACCGCCCGTCGGTCAGCCGACAAGCAAGATGACCAGCAGGAACGCAACGGATCCGAGCAGGGGCACCAGGGCGCCCCTGGCCCAGGTCCGGTGCACGCCGCGCCCGGGCTCCTCCACCCCGCCAGCCAGCCTCCACCGCTGCCACTCCTTCTCCACCCGGCCCGCGATCACCTCGGCGTTGTTGCCCTCCCGGGCCTTCCGTCGGGTAGTCGACTCGGCATAGCTGTCGATGTCGCGGCGGGGTCGCAGCTCCCGCCGGACGGGGATCGCCCAGGAGCTGTGCTTGGTCCCGGCGTTGTCGACCAGTTCGAGCGCCCACTGGTGCTTGACCGCGCCCAGCCGCTCGTAGGGGACCGTCACGTCGGTGACCAGGTTGCTCATCGTGACCCCGCCAGGCTCGATCCGCACGGCAGGCCGCAGCAGCACGACCCACACGATCGCTGCGACGACGGCCAGGAAGGCGGCGGGTGAGAACGGGTTGTTGCCCAGACCTGCCTCGACCGAGCCCATCACGACGGCGAGCCCGGCGACCGCCACCAGGATCACCCACCCGACGATGCGTGCGGGCAGGGTGCGATAGGTCTGTGACTCGGAGGCAGCCATGGTCCGGTCAGTGTAGGGCCGGGACCGGCCCATCCGGGGACGTAAACTGCTGCCCCATGAGTCCCGAGTCCGCCCCGTGTGCCCGGGTGTTGGTGCTCGCCGGCCCCAGTGGAGCCGGCAAGTCGCGGCTCGCCCGCCGCCTGCACGCCGCCCACGGTTGGCCGATCGTGCAGCTCGACGACTTCTATCGCGAGGTGGACGACCCGGACCTGCCGATGAGCCCACAGGCCGACCTGCCCGACTGGGACGACGTGCGCTCGTGGCGGCTGGACGACGCGCTCGAGGCCCTGGACACCCTCTGCCGGGAGGGGTCGGTGGAGGTGCCCGTCTATGACATCGCCACCTCCCGCGCGACCGGCACGCACCGCCTGGAGCTGGAGGGTCACCCCGTCGTGATCGCCGAGGGCATCTTCGCCGCCGACACGATCGCCGGACTGAGGTGCCGCGGCCTGCTTGCCGACGCCTGGTGCATCCGCAACCGCCCCACCAAGACCTTCGCCCGCCGGCTGATCCGCGACCTGGCCGAGCGGCGCAAACCACCGCTCACCCTCATCCGGAGAGGGCTGGCGCTCCGGCGGCTGGAGCCAGGTATCGTCGGTGCCCAGCAGGCCCTGGGAGCCGAGCCGATGACTGCCCGTGAGGCCGAGGGCAGGATCCCGGACCTGATCGCACGCACACCGGGACACACCGAGCAGGAGGCGCGTCGACGTGGGACAGCATCCTGACCAGAACCGTTGGCAGTCCGACGACGACTCCGACGCCGAGCCGACCTACTGGCAGCCGGGACGCTATGTCGACTCCGGTCACGACGAGGAGCCCGCCTCCGACGACCCGCAGTCCCCGCCTGCCGGTCGGGATACCCCTGCCTCGCCACCTCCCCCTGGCGAGCAGGCCACCTACGGTGACCCCTCGGCATACGGCCAGCAGACACCGCCTCCACCGCCGACCTACGGACAGGGCTACGGCCAACAGCCGCCCTACGGACAGGCCCCGCCACCGACCTACGGACAGGCCCCGCCACCGACCTACGGACAGGGCTACGGCCAACAGCCGCCCTACGGACAGCCCCCACCGCCCACCTACGGACAGGGCTACGGCCAACAGCCGCCCTACGGACAGCCCCCACCGCCGCCCTACGGGCAGGGCTACGGCCAACAGCCGCCCTACGGACAGGCACCGCCACCCACCTACGGACAGCCGGGGCAGTGGCACAACCTTCCGCCGGAGGAGCTGGCGCGGCTGCACCAGCCAGGAGTCATCCCGCTCCGTCCGCTGAGGCTGGGTGACATGTTCGAGGGCGCGCTGCGGACCATGCGGCGCAACCCCGAGGCCACGATCGGGATGGCCGTGCTCGTGCTCGGCGTGTTGATGGTGCCCTCGCTGGCCTTCACGATGTTCATCCCCACGCTGTTCCCCGATCTGGCGACGCTCGATGCCATCGCCGTGGCGGGTCTGGTGCCTACCCTGCTCAACTCCCTGGCCACGATGGCCCTGAGCGGCTTTGTGATCTATGTGGTCAGCGAGGCGGCCCTGGGTGACCGGGTGGGCATCGGGCAGACGTGGAGCGCGGTCAAGGGACGCATCCCCTCGCTGATCGGCATCTCGATCCTGTCCTTCCTGATCATCGTCGGGCTCGTCCTGGGGCTGGTCCTGGTCATGGTGGCCCTGGCTGTGCTCGGCCCCCTGGGCGTGATCGCGATGATCCCGATCTTCCTGGCGATCCTGCCGCTGACGCTCTGGCTCTATGCCCGCCTGTCCCTCGGAGCGGCAGCCGTCGTCCTGGAGAAGGCCGGCCCGGGCACCGGCATCAAGCGCACCTGGGCCCTCACCGAGGGCAAGCAGGCCTGGCGCGTGCTGGGCATCACCTTGCTGGCCGGTCTGCTCGCCACCATCTTCGCGGGACTCATCAGTGGGATCCTTGGACTCCTGATCGGGCTGCTGATCGAGCTGGTCTCCGGTGACATCAGCACGCAGTACTACCTCCGCGTCATCGTCGAACACGTGAGCACCTTCCTGGTCGGTGCGATCGTGACGCCTTTCACCGCGGGCGTCACGGCCCTGCTCTACCTCGACCAGCGCATGCGGCGCGAGGGCCTGGACGTCGGTCTGGTCCGCGCCGCTCAGGAGCGCGCCGCCGCGCGACGGTCCTGACCCGTGCTCGATCCTGACCGGGACGAGGCCCGGGAGCTGCTGCAGCGCGAGCTCTCCGGCGCCGACTACAACCGGCCCGAGTCCTTCATCGCCCGAGCCCTCAACTGGCTGATGGAGCGACTCTCGGGGTTGATCGAGATCATCCCCGGCTCCACCGGCCTGTCCACCCTGCTGCTGGGCGTGGTGATCGCGCTGGTCGTCGTGGCCGTGTTCTTCGCCATCCGTGGCACGCGACGCTCCCGCCGGCTGACCACGCGGGACACCGGTCCCGTGCTGGCCGAGGCCGGGCTGAGCGCAGAGGACTACCGTGCCCGGGCTGCGGCGTCCGCCCGGGCCGGCGACTGGGACGCCGTCCTGCTGGACTCCTACCGTGCCATCGCCGCGGCGACCGACGAGCGGGCGCTGCTCGATGAGCTGCCCGGCACCACGGCGCACGAGATCGCCGTCGCCCTGCGCCAGCCGTTCCCCGACCGCGCCAGCGACCTGCTCACCGCCGCCGATGCCTTCGACGCCGTCTGCTACGGCGGTCGGACTGCCCAGCAGGTGCAGGCCGAGCGGGTGCGCGAGCTGGACCGGACCCTCGCCCGGACCCGACCAGCCCGAGTCGCCTCGTGAGGGCCAGCACCGGACGCCGGTTGGCCCTCTGGGGCGTGGTCGTGTTGGTCCTTGCCGTCGCCGCGGCCGTCCTGGGGGGCATGCGCACCACCAACGAGCTCCCGTTCGACCCGGACAACCCCGAGGACAACGGCATGCAGGCTCTCGCCCGGGTGCTGGAGCGGCAGGGTGTCGAGGTCACCGTCGCCCGTGGTCTCCCCCAGCTGCTGGGCACACCCGTCTCCCCGGACAGCACGGTCCTGGTGGCCGGCACGGCCCTGGTCGGCGAGGATGCGGGGCAGCAACTGAGCCGGTATGCCGAGGGGGCCGGTCGACTGGTCGTCCTCAGCCCCGAGTCCAACACCGGGGAGGTCCTCGACCTGCCGGTCGAGGGCGGCAGCTATGCGCAGGTGGGATCGGCCGCGCCGGGCTGCGAGGCCGGCCTGCTGCACTGGCGGGACGGCGACCAGGTCAGCGGCGCCAACCGGCTGGTCGAGGTGACCGGCGACGACCGGTCGGTCGTCCCGTGCTTCCCGCCGACCCCCGGCTACCACGCGGGTGGTGCCCAGGCCGGCTTCGTTGTCGAGCTGCCTGCTGCCGGGGACCGCCCCGACACCGTGGTGGCCGGCATCGCCACGTCGCTGACCAACGAGCACATCACCGATGACGCCAACGCCGCTGCGGGCCTGCGGCTGCTCGGGGCCCACCCGCACCTGGTCTGGTATGTCCCGGCCGTGTCCGACGCCGGCGACACCGCTCCCCAGTCCCTCATCGACGTGCTGCCCGAGGCCTTCCTTCCCTCGGTGGTGTTGCTGGTGCTGGCGCTGTTGGCCACCATGCTGTGGCGCGGACGCCGCCTCGGCCCGGTGGTGACCGAGCCACTGCCCGCCCTCATCAGGTCGGTCGAGACGACCCGGAGCCGCAGCCAGCTGTACCGGCGGGCCCAGGACCGCGAGCGTGCCCTGGCCGTCCTGCAGCTCGGGGCCCGGCGCCGCCTGGCGGCCCGGGTGGGCCTGACCAGGCACGCCCCGCCACACCTGGTGGTGCAGGCCGTCGCGGAGGCGACCGGTCGGCATACCGATGAGCTGCACCGGTTGCTGGTCGAGGCGACCGCACCCGATGACGAGACACTGGTTCGGATCGCCCGCGAGGTGCGGTCCCTCGAGGAAGGGATGATCGGCTGATGACGACGAACGACGAGCGAGCTCGCGCCACCGGGGGCGGGCCGGAGCCGCGCTCCCCTGAACAGGCCCGCGACGCCCTGCAGCGGGTCCGCGCCGAGGTGGGCAAGGCCCTGGTCGGCCAGGACCAGGCCGTCACCGGTCTGATCGTGGCGCTGTTGGCCCGCGGGCACATCCTGCTCGAAGGCGTGCCCGGCGTCGCCAAGACACTGATGGTGCGTGCGCTCGCAGCCGCGCTGGACGTGGACACCAAGCGGGTGCAGTTCACGCCCGACCTGATGCCCGGAGACGTGACCGGCTCGTTGGTCTATGACTCACGGACCAGCGACTTCGAGTTCCGGGAGGGGCCGGTCTTCACCAACCTGCTGCTGGCCGACGAGATCAACCGCACCCCACCGAAGACGCAGTCCTCGCTCCTGGAGGCGATGGAGGAGCGGCAGGTCACTGTCGACGGCACCCCGCGGCGCCTGCCCGACCCCTTCCTGGTGGCGGCGACGCAGAACCCGGTCGAGTACGAGGGCACCTATCCGCTCCCCGAGGCACAGCTGGACCGGTTCCTGCTCAAGGTCGTGCTGCCGATCCCTCCGCGGGAGGACGAGATGCAGGTGCTGCAGCGCCACGCCGCCGGCTTCAACCCGCGCGACCTCGCCGGCGCCGGGGTGCGTCCGGTGGCCGGGCCCGCCGATCTGCGTGCCGGATCCGCCGCCCTGCGGAGCGTGCAGGTGGCCCCGGAGGTCATCGCCTACATCGTGGACATCGCTCGCGCCACACGTCAGGCCCCGTCGCTGCAGCTGGGCGTCAGCCCACGTGGTGCCACCGCCCTGATGAGCACCAGCCGGGCCTGGGCCTGGCTCAACGGGCGGTCCTTCGTGACGCCGGATGACGTCAAGGCCCTGGCCCATGGCACCCTCGGCCACCGGCTGGCGCTGCGCCCGGAGGCCGAGCTCGAGGGCGTCTCGGTGACCTCGGTGCTGGACAGCGCCCTGAACTCCGTGCCGGTCCCCCGCTAGCCGTGGCTCTCAGCTGGCGGGCCGTGGCGCTGGTCCTGCTGGGCCTGGCGCCGGTCCTGCAGTGGCCGGCGTTGTCGACGGTCCGCTGGTGGGTGCTCGGCGTCCTGGTCATCGTCGGCCTGGACCTGCTGCTGGCACCCTCGCCCCAGACGCTGAGGTGGAGCCGCAGCGCAGACCAGCAGGTCCGGCTCGGCGAGGCCACCACCACGACCCTGACGGTCACCAACCCGACCCGACGCCGGATGCACGGCCAAGTGCGCGACGCCTGGGTGCCCTCGGCCGGGGCCTCCGGCGAGCGGCACCCCCTGGCGGTGCCCGGCGGCGAGCGCCGCCGGATGACAACCCGGCTGGTGCCCACCCGACGGGGCGACCGCCGCACCGACCGGGTGACCGTCCGGGTCTGGGGACCGCTGCGCGTCGCGGCCCGTCAGCGGTCCGAACGCGTCCCGGGCTCGGTGCGGGCCCTGCCCCCCTTCCACTCCCGCAAGCACCTGCCGAGCCGGCTGGCCCAACTGCGTCAGCTTGACGGCCGCTCCGCGGTGCGCACCCGCGGTCAGGGCACCGAGTTCGACTCGTTGCGTGACTATGTCGAGGGCGACGACGTGCGCTCGATCGACTGGCGCGCCACCGCCCGCCGGCAGCACGTGGTGGTGCGGACGTGGCAGCCGGAGCGGGACCGGCGGGTGATCCTGGTGCTGGACACCTCCCGGACCAGCGCGGCCCGCATCGACGACCAGCCACGTCTCGACGCCGCGATGGATGCCACGCTGCTGCTGGCTGCCCTGGCCTCCCGGGCCGGTGACCGGATCGACCTGATCGCCGGTGACCGCCGGGTCCGGGGTCGGGTCACCCCCGACACCGACCGTCAGGCCCTGCTGGCCCAGCTGGTGACGGCGATGGCGCCCATCGAGCCGGTGCTGGTCGAGGCGGACTGGACCCTGCTGGCCGGCAAGGTGACCGGCCTGACGCGGCGACGAGCCCTGGTCGTGCTGCTGACCGCGCTGGAGCCGGCGGCGATCGAGGAGGGGCTGCTCCCGGTGCTGCCCGCGCTGACCGCTCACCACCGCGTCGTCGTTGCCTCCGTCGCCGACCCGGAGCTGGGCCGGATGCGCGCCGACCTCGGTGACCTGGAGGCGGTCTATGACGCGGCGGCTGCGGAACGGACGATCTCCCTGCGACAGCGCACCGCCGACGCCCTGGAGCGGATGGGCGTGCACGTCATCGAGGCCGACCCCGAGCAGCTGCCGCCGCAACTGGCCGACCACTACCTGGCGCTGAAGGCCCAGGGCCTCCTCTAACCCCGCCTCCCCTCCCGACCGGGCGCACCGTGACGCGCGATTCCAACCCACCGAGCGCACCGTGACGCGAGATTCCAACCCACCGAGCGCACCGTGACGCGCGATTCCAACCCACCGAGCGCACCGTGACGCGCGATCCCAGCCCACCGAGCGCACCGTGACGCGCGATCCCAGCCCACCGAGCGCACCGCGGCGACGATCGCCTAACCCAGCTGGCCCCGCACGGCGCCACCCGGGAACTCCGCGTTGTGCACGTTGACGTAATAGCCATCGAGGTCCGTCATGATCGTGCGGAGCAGCGCCCGGTCTGCGTCGACACACCCGGAGGACATGCCGGTGGTGGGTGGTGCGAGCGGGATGACGACCGGTCCCGCGACGTCGGGTCCGGCGACGTGGATGTGCGCTGCGGTGGCTGCCGCGATGTCTGAGACCTCGAGGGTGTAGCACAACTGTTCCTGGCCCGGATTGATGCGGAAGTGCGCTGTTCCGGAGCCGTCCGGGTCACCGGGATCTGGGCGCTCGGCGGCGCCGGTCATCGCGACCGTGATGGGTCGGCCGGTGTCGGCTGCATCACCGGAAGCAGCCAGGGGCAGAGCGGTCAGGGCGAGAGCAGTCGCTGACACAAGGGCAGTTCGTCGCATCATTCCTCCAGAGTGAGTGTGCTGTGCATCACAGAACTGATTGAGGTGGTACGCGGCGCTGAGCCCGATGGATTGCAGCATTCCGGGTGCCGCACGTCCGACCCGTCGTCAGGGCGCAGGGGACGGACGTGCGGCACCGTGCCGATGAGGTTGTCGTGGTGGCCCGGTCTACTCTCACGTGACCATGACTGCCGCTGACCTGGACCGCGTCTCCGCCGAACTGACCCGAGCCCTGCAGCCCCTGGTGCAGGCAGGGACTCCACCCGGCCTCACCTGGGGGTTCGACGTCGGAGGTGAGCGCCGCACCGGTGCGCTGGGTCACCTCGACCCGGAGCGCACGGTCCCGGCACGGCTGGACACGATCTATCGCATCAGCTCGATGACCAAGCCGGTGACGGCGGTCGCAACCCTCTCACTCGTCGAGGACGGCGTGCTGTCCCTGGACCAGCCGGTCGATGAGCTGCTGCCAGAGCTCGCGGACCGTCGGGTGCTCACCCGCCCGGACGGCCCCCTTGAGCAGACCGAGCCCGCACACCGGCCGATCACGGTCGAGGACCTGCTGACCTTCCGCCTCGGGCACGGCATGGACTTCACCATGCTCGGGGTCCCCACTCCGCTGGACCAGCGTCTGTCCGAACTAGGCCTGGTCGTTGGCCCCCCGGCACCACAGCACCACCTGCCTCCCGACGCGTGGCTGGCTGCTCTGGGCAGCGTTCCCCTCCGGCACCAGCCTGGGGAGCGCTGGCTCTACAACACCGGTGCCGAGGTGCTGGGGGTGCTGCTGGCACGTTGCAGCGACGCCGCGCTGGGAGATGTCCTCCGTGAGCGGGTGCTCGATCCTCTCGGTATGCCGGACACCGCCTTCTCCGTGCCTGCTCAGTCACTGGCCCGGTTGGGTGCCTGCTTCGCGGCGGCTGGTCCGGAGAGCGAGCGACAGCCCCCAGAGCCGGAGCGCCTCGAGGTCTACGACCCGCCGGATGGTCAGTGGAGCAGCCCACCGACCTTTGAGGGCGGCGACGGCGGGCTCGTCTCCACCGTCGAGGACTTCCTCTCCTTCGGGGCAGTCTTGCGCGACGGCCGGCATCGCGACAACGAGCGCATCCTCTCCGCGGACAGCGTCACCGCTATGACGAGCAACCAGCTGACCGACGCCCAGCTCCGGGCGTCCGGGCCCTCACCCGATGGCAGCGCGGGCTGGGGGCTGGGCGTCGGGGTCACCCTCGAGGGGTCGACCCCCACCGTCGTGGGCAGCTACGGCTGGGACGGCGGGCTGGGCTCGACCTGGCGCAACGACACGGCCCGAGACCTCGTCGCAGTCCTGCTGACCAACCAGTCCTGGGCCAGCCCCGTGCCGCCCGCCGTCGCCGAGACGTTCTGGTCGACTCTGGCCACCTGCCTGCCCCTCGGCCGGTGAGTGCGGACGCGAACGCCTGACATCGCGGCCGGCGCTGACGCTCGTAGCGTGCGGGAGGCTGCCCGGAGCTCGTCAGCGCGCCAGCTCGTCAGCCCACCGTGGGCGCCGACGCCCCGACCTGCAACTCGTCCACGTCGCCAGTGATGCCACGCTGCACCGCGGAGCGCCCGAGGGTGAAGACATAGAGCACGAACAGCCCCAGCGCGAGCACGCCGATCCCCACTCGCGCCCAGGTCGGCAACGGCGACGGTGTCACGAACGCTTCGATCAGGCCGGAGATCAGCAGCACCACGATGAGCCCGAGTGAGACTCCGGCGGCTGTGCGGCCCTCGTGCGCCAGGTTGGACAGCCTGGTTCGGGGCCCGGGCGCCACCCACGCCCAGAACAGCCGCAGCCCCACCCCGGCGGCGACGAAGACAGCGGTCAGCTCGAGCAGGCCGTGCGGGGTGATCAGCCCCCAGAAGACGTCGGCCCGACCGTGCTGGTGCATCAACGAGCCGGTCACCGCCACATTGGCGATGTTCTGCCAGAGGACATAGATCACCGGCAGGCCGAGGACGCCGAAGACGATGCACTGCGCAGCGACCCAGGCGTTGTTGATCCAGACCTGGGCCGCGAAGCTGCTCGCGGCGTTCTCCGAGTAGTAGTTGGCGAAGTCACTCTCCACCAGCTGCGCCACCTCTGCCGGGGAGATCAGCGTGTTCTCGATCACCGGGTTGTAGTAGAGCCAGGTGCCCAGCGCGAACCCCACGAGGACGTTGATCAGGGCGGTCAGGATCCACCAGTGCCGCAGCCGGTAGAGCGCCGCCGGGAAGTCCTCGACGAAGAATCGGCCGACCATCGCCCAGGAGAAGGTTCGGGCCCCGGCCGAGCGCAACCGCGCCCCCGCCAACAACCCCGACAGGTGCGTGATCAGCGACGGGTCGGGAGCGGTCGAGCGCACCGTCGACAGATCGGTCGCCACGCGCTGATAGCCGTCGAGCAGCTCATCGGCCTCCGCACCACCGAGCAGACGCTGCCGGGACAGCGCCGCGAGCCGGTCCCAGCCCGGTCGGCGGCGCGTCACGAGTGCGTCGAGGTCCACTCGGTCAGGATACGGGCACCCCGTCAGTGGTCCGGTGGGGCGCAGGCCGTATGCCGTGGCGCACCGCGGGCGGTGCCGTGCCAGTAGTCTGGCGCCACCATGGCAACCCGGGGCATCTTCGAGACCGACCGCTTCGTCACCTCCGAGGCCGTCGAGATCGACCTGCCCGCCGCCAGCCTCCCGATGCGAATGGCCTCGGGCGCGATCGACCTGGCCATCGTGGTGATCGTGCTCCTGCTCGCCTTCTGGGCCTCCCCGTGGAGCCTGGTCGGTCAGGACATGGCGCTCCTGCAGGCGATCCTCATCCTGCTGTTGGTCGGCTCCCTGGTGGCGGTGCCCGTGGCCAGCGAGACCTTCAGCCAGGGACGCACCCTCGGCAAGCTGGTCTTCGGGCTGCGCACGGTGCGTGATGACACGGGGCCGATCGGCTTCCGGCACGCCCTGATCCGGGGGCTGACCGCCTGGTTCGAGGTGTGGCTGACCGCCGGTGGACTCGCGCTCTTGATCGCTGCCTCCAACGAGCGGGCCAAGCGGCTCGGTGACTTTCTCGCAGGCACCTACGTCGTCCGCGAACGGGTGCGGCTCTCCCTGCCTGCCCCGGCGGAGATGCCCGCCGAGCTGGCTCCGTGGGCGATCGGCACTGACATCGGCGTCATCCCGGACGGTCTGGCCGTTGCAGTCCGGCAGTTCCTGACCCGGCGCCAGGAGCTCACCCCGCCCAGCCGCGCGGCCACCGGCTCAGCACTGTTCTCCGACCTGATGCCCTATGTCTCACCGCCTCCCCCACCCTGGGCACACCCGGAGGCGGTGATGTCAGCGATCATGGCCGAGCGCCGCCGGCGCGACATGATCAAACTGGAGCGCGACGACCGCCTCCGTGCCCGCGTGCTGGGGCCCGACCCGTTGTCCCGCTGACGACGGGTCGGGCACCTACTGGTCGTAGAAGGGCTTGATCACGTCCTCGATGATCGCCAGACGCTCGTCGAAGGGCAGGAAGGCCGATTTCATCGCGTTGACCGTGACCCGCCGCAGGTGAGGCAGGTCCCACCCCGCCTCGGCGACCAGCAGCTCCATCTCCCGTGACATGGACGTCCCACTCATCAGCCGGTTATCGGTGTTGAGCGTGACGCGGAAACGCAGCCGGTCCAGCAGGGTGATCGGGTGGGCTGCGATGGTCGGCGAGGCGCCGGTCTGCAGGTTGCTCGACGGGCACATCTCCAGAGGGATCCGGCGATCACGGACGTATGCCGCGAGCCGGCCGAGCTGCACCCCGTCCAGTTGGTCCTGGGTCCAGTCGGCGTAGGGCACCTGGTCGTCCATCTCCGCGACCGGCACGCCGTCGCAGGTGATGTCGTCAACCAGCCGCACGCCGTGGCCGAGCCGCTCGGCACCGCACCACTGGATCGCCTCCCAGATCGACTTCAGCCCGAAGGCCTCGCCGGCGTGGATAGTGAAGTGGAAGTTCTCGCGCCGCAGATACTCGAAGGCGTCCAGGTGGCGTGTGGGTGGGAAGCCCGCCTCAGCACCGGCGATGTCGAAACCGAAGACCCCCGCGTCCCAGTGGCGGACGGCGAGCTCGGCGATCTCCCGCGAGCGAGCAGCATGCCGCATGGCGGTCACCAGCGCACCGACCCGGATCGTGTTGCCCTGACCCGCAGCAGACTCCACCCCCTCGCGCAACCCCAGGTCCACGGCCTCGACGACCTCGTCGAGACTCAGCCCTCGCGTCAGGTGCTGCTCCGGGGCATAGCGCACCTCGGCATACACCACGCCGTCGGCAGCCAGGTCCTCCACGCACTCCCGGGCCACGCGCACCAGGTGGTCCCTGGTCTGCATGACGGCCACGGTGTGGTCGAAGGTCTCCAGGTAGCGCTCGAGGGACCCCGAGTCAGCGCTGTCCCGGAACCAGACCGCCAGACCGTCCACGTCATCGGCGGGCAGCTCGTGGCCGACCTCCCCGGCCAGCTCCAGGATGGTGGCCGGGCGCAGGCCACCGTCGAGATGGTCGTGCAGGACCGCCTTCGGGGCGGAGCGGATGACCTCGGGGGCCAGTGGCTCAGGCACGGTGGGCGCCCTCTTCGGAGAAGGCCGGCACGCAGACCGCGAGATAGTCGGCACCGTCTGGGCCGGCCTCGTAGCGCACCCGCTCACCGGCCCGGGTCAGGAGGGCTGCCCCGGCCCGGATCGTCTCGGTGCCCTCGCCGGTGTGCACCAGGATCTCGCCGGAGACGACATAGGTGACCTCGTCGAAGACCGGCGTCTGGGCTGGCTCCTCCCACCCGGCGGGGGCGCTCATGCGCGCCACCGAGTAGTTGTTGTGGCCGGTCGAGACGCGACCGGCCAGTTCCTCGATGATCTTCCCGCCGGGGACGGGGATGCGGACCGGTTCCAAGTGCTCTGCCATGACCCGATCCTAGGTGCCGGACGGGTCTCCCGGGCTAGACTCGAGCGGTGAGCACCGACACCGCCGCCCCCGTGACGACTGCGTCCGACGCGCCTGCCCGTGCCCGTGAGGTCCTTGGGGTCTCGCGGTTGACGAACACGGCGTTGACCTCGTGGTTGCACGGGTTGTCTGGTGTGGACCAGGTCGGCGCGGAGGCCCGTGCGGCGTCGTTGGGGACGCGGTCGATCAAGACCACGTCCAAGGCGTGGGCGATCGATCAGGCGATCTCGATGATCGACCTGACCACGCTGGAGGGTGCCGACACTGCCGGTCGGGTCCGGGGGTTGGCCATTCGTGCCCTGACCCCGGACCCCAGTGACCTGTCCACGCCGCGACCGGCGGCGGTCTGTGTCTATGGCGACATGGTCGGCCACGCCCGGGACGTGCTCGGCGACAGTGGTGTCAAGGTCGCCGCGGTCGCGACCGCGTTCCCGTCGGGGCGGGCGAGCCTGGCGGTGAAGCTGGCCGATGTCGCGGACGCCGTCTCCGCGGGCGCCGATGAGATCGACATGGTGATCGACCGGGGTGCGTTCCTCTCTGGCGACTACCTGAGCGTCTTCGACCAGATCGTCGCGGTCAAGGAAGCCTGCGGCGACGCGCGGTTGAAGGTGATTATGGAGACCGGTGAGCTAGTCACCTACGACAACGTGCGGCGCGCGTCCTACCTGTCGATGCTGGCCGGGGGCGACTTCATCAAGACCTCCACCGGCAAGGTGGCACCCGCGGCAACGTTGCCGGTGACGTTGATCATGTTGCAGGCGGTCCGGGACTGGCGGGGACTGACCGGGCAGCAGGTCGGGGTCAAACCCGCAGGTGGCATCCGCACCAGCAAGGACGCCATCAAGTTCCTGGTGACCGTCCACGAGGTCGCCGGCGAGGACTGGCTCACCAACCAGTGGTTCCGGTTCGGCGCCTCCAGCCTGCTCAACGACCTGATCCTGCAGCGGCAGAAGCTGGCCACGGGCGCCTACTCCGGGGCCGACTACATCGCCGACGACTCCCCCAGCCTCTACTAGGAGCAGCTGACCCATGCCGACTTTTGAGTACGCACCGGCGCCGGAGTCCCGCTCCGTCGTTGATCTGCAGAGCTCCTACGGGCTGTTCATCAACGGCGAGTTCGTCGACTCCCGTGGCGGCACGCCGTTCAAGACCATCAGCCCCGCCACCGAGGAGGTCCTGGCCGAGGTCTGCGAGGCCAGCGCGGAGGACGTGGACCGGGCCGTGGCCGCCGCGCGCGCCGCTTTCGGGTCCTGGTCTAGCCTCAGTGGCGCGGACCGGGGCAAGTACCTCTTCCGGATCGCCCGCATCATGCAGGAGCGGGCCCGGGAGTTCGCGGTGCTGGAGTCCCTGGACAACGGCAAACCGATCAAGGAGTCCCGCGACGTCGACGTCCCGATCGCCGCGGCGCACTTCTTCTACCACGCCGGGTGGGCCGACAAGCTGGCCTATGCCTCCCTGGGTCAGAACCCGCGCCCGCACGGCGTCGTCGGGCAGGTCATCCCCTGGAACTTCCCGCTGCTGATGCTCGCCTGGAAGATCGCCCCGGCTCTGGCCACCGGCAACACTGTCGTCCTCAAACCCGCCGAGACCACCCCGCTGACCGCGCTGCTGTTCGCCCAGGTCTGTCAGCAGGCCGACCTGCCCCCGGGCGTGGTCAACATCATCACCGGCGCCGGCCCGACCGGCCAGGCGCTCATCGCCCACCAGGACGTCGACAAGGTCGCCTTCACCGGGTCCACCGCCGTGGGCAAGGCCATCGCCAGGACGATCGCCGGCACCCGCAAGAAGGCCACCCTCGAGCTCGGTGGCAAGGCCGCCAACATCGTCTTCGACGACGCACCGGTCGACCAGGCCGTCGAGGGCATCGTCAACGGGATCTTCTTCAACCAGGGCCACGTCTGCTGCGCCGGGTCCCGCCTGCTGGTCCAGGAGTCCATCGCACAGGAGGTCGAGGACAAACTCAAAGCCCGCCTGGCCACCCTCCGCGTCGGAGACCCCCTGGACAAGAACACCGACATCGGCGCCATCAACTCCGCCGAGCAGCTCGAGCGCATCAACACCCTGGTCAAGGTCGGCGAGGACGAGGGCGCGACCCGCTGGTCCCCCGAGTGCGAGCTGCCGGCCAACGGGTTCTGGTTCCGCCCCACCGTGTTCACCGGCGTCTCCCAGACCCACCGCATCGCCCAGGAGGAGATCTTCGGCCCGGTCCTGTCCGTGCTGACCTTCCGCACCCCCGGCGAAGCCGTCTCCAAGGCCAACAACACCCCCTACGGGCTCTCCGCCGGCATCTGGACCGAAAAGGGCTCCCGGATCCTGTGGATGGCCGACCAGCTCAAGGCCGGCGTGGTCTGGGCCAACACCTTCAACAAGTTCGACCCGACCAGCCCCTTCGGCGGCTACAAGGAATCCGGCTACGGCCGCGAGGGCGGCCGCCACGGCCTGTCCGCCTACGTCACGACAGGAGCCGCCACGTGAGCACCCGCACAACCCAGACCCGCACAACCCAGACCCGCAAGACTCCGGGCAAGGGCACTTCCCCGGACCGGGTCGATGTCCGCAAGACCTACAAGCTCTACATCGGCGGTGCCTTCCCCCGCTCCGAGTCCGGCCGCTCCTACGAGGTCTACACCACCGGCCGGAGCCCGAAGTTCCTGGCCAACGCCGCCCAGGGCTCACGCAAGGACGCCCGCGACGCCGTCGTGGCCGCCCGCAAGGCCCAGCCCGGTTGGGCCGGAGCCACCGCCTACAACCGCGGCCAGGTCCTCTACCGCGTCGCCGAGGTCATGGAGTCCCGGCGCGCCCAGTTCGTCTCCGAGGTCCGGGCCGCCGAGGGACTCACCCCCACCCGCGCCGAGGCCACCGTCTCTGCCGCCATCGACCGCTGGGTCTGGTACGCCGGCTGGTCCGACAAGTACGCCCAGGTCCTCGGCGGCCTCAACCCCGTCGCCGGCCCGTTCTTCAACATCTCCGCCCCCGAACCCACCGGCGTCGTAGCCGCCCTGGCACCCCAATCCTCCTCCCTGCTCGGGCTGGTCTCCGTCCTCGCGCCGATCATCGTCTCCGGCAACACCAGCGTCGTCCTTGCCTCCCAGGACCGCCCCGTCCCCGCGATCACCCTCGCCGAGGCCCTGGCCACCTCCGACGTCCCCGGCGGCGTAGTCAACCTGATCACCGGCCACACCGCCGAAATCGCCCCCTGGCTCGCCTCCCACCGCGACGTCAACGCCATCGACCTCACCGGCGCCGCCGACGTCGAAGGCCTCACCTGGGGCGACCTCGAGGCAACCGCCGCCACCAACCTCAAACGCGTGCTGCGCCCCGCAGGCACCACCGCCACCGCCACCGAACCAGACTTCACCACCGAACCCGGCCTGGACCGACTCGAAGCCTTCCTGGAGACCAAGACCGTCTGGCACCCCAAAGGCCGCTGACCAGGTCAGGGGGCCTCGGTGAGACGCTCCAGACGCTGGACGAGTGACTCACCTGGGCGCGGTGCTGTGCTCAGCGATGCCGCGCTGCTGGCGCTGGCGAGTTCGCGCTGCGCCGCGGCAAGTTCGAGCTCCGTGCCGTCCGGGAGCCGCACGCCGCTGCCCTCGGGCCGGGATGCGACCACAAGACGTCTCTCACCACCCAGCAACGGCCTGTCATGCGATCTCGGTCCTGCAAGATTCGGGTCAGAGCCCGAAAACCGTCACACCGGAACCGCATGACACACGAGCAGACGGTGACGCGAGGCGCGGACGATGACGCGCGGACCTGACGGTGGGTGACGCGAGGCGCGGACGATGACGCGCGGCACTGACGGTGGGTGACGCGAGGCGCGGACGATGACGCGCGGCACTGACGGTGGGTAACGCGAGGTGCGGTGTTCCCCGGTCTCAGTGGAGCAGTGGGCCGAGAATTGGCTCGCCGGTCTCGGTGCTCACACGTATAGTCGGACACATGTGGATCTCCTGAAGCCGTCCTGCCGCGCCGTCACGCCGAGTCCTCGGACGGTTGCGGACCACCGCTTTCACGGGAGTTCCCATGACCCAGCCAGCTGCACTGCATACCCCTGCCGTCTCCGGCGCCGATCACCTGCGCCTCGACGGCATCTCGCGCTCGTTCCCGGATCGCCGTGTCCTGACGGACGTCTCCTTCACCGTCTCCTCCGGTGAGGTCGCCTGCCTGATCGGTGAGAACGGCTCCGGCAAGTCGACCCTGCTGCGGATCGCCGCCGGCCGCGACGAGCCCGATGCGGGCGCCATCAGCGTGCCCGGCTCGGTCGGCCTGTTCCACCAGGAGCCGCCCTTCCCGCTCGACCTCACGATCGAGGGGGTGCTGGCCGACGCCACCGCCCCGGTGCGCCAGCTGGCCAGGCAGGTCGAGGTCGAGGGCCAGGCCATGGCCGCGGGTGATGCCGGCGCTGCAGAGCGACTGGAGCGGGCGATCGAGGCCGCCGAGCGCCACCACGCCTGGGGGCTGGACCACCGCATCGACCGCGTGGTGTCCGGGCTCGGACTCGCTCACCTCCCCCGAGACCGACGGGCTGAGGCACTCTCTGGTGGACAGGTGTCCCGGTTGTCCCTGGCCTGGCTGCTGCTTCGCTCCCCCGACACCCTGCTGCTCGACGAACCCACCAACCACCTCGATGACGCGGCCAGCCAGGCGCTGGTGGGTCTGCTCCAGGGGTGGTCGGGCCCGGTGTTGCTGGCCAGCCACGACCGTGCGTTCCTCGATGAGGTCGGCACGACGCTGCTCGACCTGGACCCGGCACCACGACCGTTCGTCTCGGTCCGGCACGACACGGACTCCCCCGGCTCCGGCTTTGGGCTCACGAAGTTCTCCGGCCGCTACACCGACTATCTGCGGCACCGGCAGGACGAGCGGGAGCGCTGGGTGCGCCGGTTCCGGGACGAGCAGACCGAGCTTGCACGCCTCCGCCAGCGGGTGCGCGACGACCACACCGTCGGACGCCCAGACCGACCCCCGCGGACCGAGGGCGGGATAGCCAAGAAGTTCTATGCCGACCGCAACGCCAAGGTGGTGGCACGTCGCGTCAACGACGCCGCGGCCGCGCTGGAGCGCCTCGAGCAGGACCAGGTGCGCAAGCCCCCGGCCCGGATGCGCTTTGTCGGGTTCGGTGGCACGGCAGCCTCGGATGCGCGCCCAGCTCCGGCGACCGGGCCGGTCCTCACCGCCACCGGTCTCGCCGTGACCCATCGGCTGTCCCCGACCTCTGTGTCACTGGGGGCACGCACCCGGCTGCTGGTCACCGGTGCCAATGGCTCGGGCAAGTCGACCCTCCTGTCCGTCCTGGCCGGGGAACTCGCGGCCGACGCGGGCTCGATCACCCGCCCCGACCGGCTGCGCGTCGCCCTGCTCAGCCAGGAACCGCTCCGGCGAGACCCGTCGCAGACGGTGCGCTCGGCATACGCCGCCGCAGTGGGCCTGGACCGGGCCGAGGGCACCCCACTGGCCACCTTCGGGCTGATCCCGGGTCGGGATGCCGATCGTCGGGTGGGCGCCCTCAGCGTGGGGCAGCGTCGCCGCCTGGACCTCGCTGTGCTACTGGCTGACCCGCCCGATGTGCTGCTGCTGGACGAACCGACCAACCACCTGTCACTGCTCCTGGTCACCGAGTTGGAACAGTCCCTGCCGGACTATCCCGGGGCCGTCGTCGTCGCCAGCCACGACCGGTGGCTGCGCGAGGGCTGGACCGGGGAGCACCTCCACCTGGAAGGACACGCATGACGATCACCATCATCCGCGGCAACGACCCGGAGGCGACCCGCCGGATCCTGGGCGCCCTGCCCGACTGGTTCGGCATCCCCTCGGCCAACGAGCACTACGTCACCGCCGCGGCCACCAAGGACTCCTACCTCGCGCAGGTCGAGGGCACCACCATGGGGGTGGCACTCGTGGATCGACACTTCCCGGTGACCGCCGAGATCCACCTCATTGCCGTCGCCCCCGAGCACCACGGCACGGGAGCCGGCTCAGCCCTGGTGGCCGCCATCGAGCAGGACCTGCGCGACGACGGTGTCCGGTTGCTGGAGGTCAAGACCGTCGGGGAGTCCTACGAGGATCAGGGATATGCCGCCACGCGGGCCTTCTATGCCGCCCGCGACTTCCTGCCGCTCGAGGAGTTCCAGGGCCTCGACTGGGACGGGCCGAGCCTGCTCATGGTCAAGCCGCTCTGACCCCATCCCGGGCCAGGACGACGTGGGCCGTCCGGCGCTCGTCGGTGACCGCCACGGTCAGTCGGCCGAGACCCGGTCCATGATCAGCGGGGTCGGGACGTGCGCCCCGGCGGTGGAGATCTCCCAGGCACCGTCCAGCGCCTCGTGGGCCCGCGAGAAGCGCTCCGGGGTGTCAGTATGCAGGGTCAGCAGCGGCTGCCCCGCGGTGACCGTGTCACCCGGCTTGGCGTGCAGCTCGACACCGGCACCGGCCTGCACCAGGTCCTCCTTGCGGGCACGTCCGGCCCCCAGCCGCCAGGCTGCGACACCGACCTGGAGCGCGTCGAGGCGGGTCAGCACACCGTCCGCCCCGGCGGTGATCTGCTGCGTTTCCTGGGCCACCGGGAGCGCCGCCTCCGGGTCCCCACCCTGCGCGGAGATCATGGCCCGCCAGACGTCCATGGCCCGACCGTCGGCGAGGGCATCGGCCGGATCGACGTCGTCGACGCCCGCGGCGACGAGCATCTCGCGCGCCAGTGCCACCGTGAGCTCGACCACGTCTGCGGGTCCCCCACCGGCCAGCACCTCGACGCTCTCGCGCACCTCGAGTGCGTTGCCCGCCGTCAGCCCCAGCGGCGTGGACATGTCGGTGAGCAGGGCGACCGTGCGCACGCCGGCGTCGGTGCCGAGGCCGACCATGGTGCGGGCCAGCTCGCCGGCCTGCGCGGCATCCTTCATGAAGGCACCGGAGCCGACCTTGACGTCGAGCACCAGCGCACCGGTCCCCTCGGCGATCTTCTTGCTCATGATCGAGGAGGCGATCAGCGGGATCGCCTCGACCGTGCCGGTCACATCACGCAGCGCATAGAGCCTCTTGTCCGCCGGGGCCAGTCCCGCACCGGCGGCACAGATGACCGCCCCGATGGCCTCCAGCTGGGTCAGCATGTCCTGGTTGGACAGGTCGGCCTGCCAGCCGGGGATCGCCTCGAGCTTGTCGAGGGTGCCACCGGTGTGCCCGAGTCCGCGGCCGGACAGTTGCGGGACCGCCACACCACAGGCGGCCACCAGCGGTGCCAGCGGCAGGGTGATCTTGTCGCCGACCCCGCCGGTGGAGTGCTTGTCCGCGGTGGGACGGCTCAGCGCGGAGAAGTCCATCCGCTCCCCCGAGGCGATCATCGCCGCGGTCCAGTCGCTGATCTCGCGGCGATCCATGCCGTTGAGCAGGATCGCCATCGCGAGCGCGGCCATCTGCTCGTCGGCGATCACGCCACGGGTATAGGCATCGATGGTCCAGGCGATCTGCTCGCCGGACAGCTCGTGCCGGTCGCGCTTGGCCCGGATGATGTCAACGGCGTCGAAGTTCTCACTCACCCCTCCATCCAACAGCAATCGGTCGCGTTTGGGGGCCCCGGCGCGACATCTGCCCCGGCACGCCACGCGGTCAGGAGATCCGCGCCACCCTGCCACGGTTGGTTGTTCCCACAAGTTCGACGTTAGAGTGTGCCCCATGACCACGCGCGAGCCCGACGAGCCACAGTGGCTGGACCATGAGCAGCTCACGGTGTGGGTGCGCATCGTCACCGTCCTGGAACTGTTGCCCGCCCAGCTCGACTCGCACCTGCGTCAGGTGGCCGGGCTGACCTACTTCGACTACTACGTGCTGGCCATGCTCTCCGAGGCCCCCGACAGAACCCTGCCGATGAGCGCGCTCGCAGCCCGCACCAACGCCACCCTCCCCCGCCTCTCCCACGTCGCGCGTCGGCTGGAGGAGCGGGGCCTGCTGGAGCGGACCCCGTCACCGCAGGACCGTCGCGTCACGATCGGACGGTTGACCGTGTCCGGGTGGGACCTGGTTGTGGCCACCGCCCCCGAGCACGTGGCCCAGGTGCGCGGGCTGGTCTTCGACGCCCTCAGTCAGGAGCAGGTGTCCGAGTTGGCCGACATCACCGAGCGCCTGGTGGGTGTCCTGGATCCGGAGGGACGGATGAGCGTTCCCTACCTGCAACCGGGCACCGACCCCGAGTGAGTCCCCGATCCGGCCGTATGCCGAGGGGCCGGGTCCGCGGGTCAGGTCGCCGTGGGTGCCGGAGACCGGGAGACGGGTGTGCGATCCTGTGCCGGTGAATCTCGCCCAGGCCATGAAGCAGATCGTCCCCGCCGTGCAGGACCTCAAGCGCCGTTCGCTGACCCAGCGCGGTGGGGAGACGACCATGCCACCGTCCCTGATCGCCCTCCGGGAGGATCGGGTGCTCACCGTGGTCACGGCCCCCCGCCTGACGGCAGTGGTCGCCTGCGCCCAGACGCTGGCCATCGGCCTGGACCCCCAGATGCTGGTCATCGCCGCTCAGGTGAACCTCCCTGGGCGCGAGCAGAGTGAGGACCTGCCCGCCCAGACGGCTGGCGAGGGCATGGCCTACACCACCTTCAACCGCGACAAGCAGGCCAGCCTGGCGGTGCAGCGCTACCTGGTGCGGGAGGGTGAGGTGTCCTTCGGGCCGCCGGAGCGCGGCCGACCCGACGACCGGACGCTGATGGACGAGTTGGCCCGGGCGATGAGCCAGGCCGCCCTCGACCCGACGAAGGTCGCCCGCACGGAGGACGTCCCGGCTCAGGAGGGCGCGACGCCGACCTTCCTCCCCGAGGCCCAGGGCCGCCTCGCCATCGATGCCGGGACGGTCAGGACGGCCTACGACAAGGTCAAGGGCATTGGCGGCACGGCCCTGTTCGTCGCCGCGGACGGCGCCCACGCCACCCGCATGCTCGCCGCCGGCCTGCCACAGGAGTGCCTGCTCGGCGGCGACTGATCAGCGCTGCAGGTCCTCGGCCCCGAACGCCTGGGGCAGGACCTGCGACATCGGCAGGACCCCCTCGGGGGTCGCCAGCAGGCACTCGGCTCCGCCGTGCTCCCAGATGAGCTGGCGGCAGCGGCCGCAGGGCATGATCGTCTCGCCGGCCCGGTTCACGCAGGACACGGCCACGAGTCGGCCGCCCCCGGTCGCGACGAGCTCGGACACCATGCCGCACTCGGCACAGAGCGCGACGCCCAGGGCGGCGTTCTCCACGTTGCATCCGCCGACCATGCGGCCATCGTCGACCAGTCCGGCGACACCGACCGGATAGTTCGAGTAGGGCGCGTAGGCGCGCTCCATCAGCTCGGTCGCTCGCGCCTGGAGCGCGGACCAGTCGATCTCAGGAGAAGTCATCGTGCCACCTCACTTGGAGTAGGGGACGCCATTGGAGGCAGGCGGGCGCACCCGACCGACCAGCCCGGCGACCGCAAAGATCGTAATGACATAGGGCAGCATCGCCAGAATCTGGGAGGGCATCGGCGAACCGATGGTCCCCAGGACGTTGCCAAGGTTCTTGGAGAAGCCGAACAGCAGGGCGGCCACCAGGGCACCGGTCGGGTTCCATTTGCCCAGGATCATCGCCGCGAGCGCGATGAACCCGTTGCCGGCGGACATTTCGCGTCCGAAGGCCAAGCCGCTGCCGACGGTGAAGAACGCCCCACCCAGGCCCGCGATGGCTCCGCCGAGGATGGTGTTCCAGACTCGACGCTTGTTGACCTGGATACCGACGGTGTCCGCGGCCTTGGGGTGCTCACCGACGGCGCGCGTGCGCAACCCCCACCGGCTCCGGAACAGCATGATCTGCAGGATGATCACGGCGGCGTACATCAGATAGACCAGGATGCTCTGCCGGAAGAGCACCGGACCGATGATCGGGATCTGGCTCAACAGCGGGATCTCGATGACCCCGAGGGGCTGACGCGCGTTCCAGGTCTCCCGGTTGTCGGCCAGCAGGGTGGAGAAGAAGAAGCTGGTCAGTCCCAGGATCAGGGTGTTGAGCACCACCCCGATGATGATCTGGTTGACCTGGTACTTGACGGCGAACCAAGCCAGCAGGGCACCGACCATGGCACCTGCGATCGGCGCCGCCACCAGCCCCAGATAGGGCTGCGTGGCCAGCGAGGCGACCACCGCCGCGGCAAAGGCACCGAAGAGCAGTTGCCCCTCAATCGCGATATTGATGACGCCCGAGCGCTCACAGACCACGCCCGACATCGCGCCGAAGATCAGCGGGACCGACAGTGCCAGCGCTCCGGCCAGCAACGAGGTCACCGGGATCACGGAGGTCTTGCCCGCGCCTGCCCAGGTCAGGAAGGCCGCGACGAAGGCCAGACCCACCGCGATGTGCAGCCAGACCGGGATCGTCCTGCGAGCGGCGGTCAGCACGTACGCGTAACCGGTGGCACCGGTGATCAGGACCGTGAGCACGATGATCGTCAGCAGCGACGGGACGCTGAAGTTCGGGATCGTGAACCACTGGTCGCCATAACGCGACTGGAACTCGGTCGTCTGGCTCCAGACCCCCTCCCGACGGAGCAGCGTGCCGACGAGCCCGAGCAGCGCGAAGACGACCAGGACGGCGTAGATGACCGGGATCCGGTAGGAGATCTTCCCCAGGACGGCCCCGTCGGCGGGCACATCCCCGGTAGGCGTTCCGGCTGTCACGGGCACGACTGGCGTGGTCATGCTGCGGCCTCCTTCGTTGCAGCCCGACCGCGCTTGGGCGGCGCATCAGGATCAGGGAGTCGGAAGATCGCCCGCACCAGCGGCGGGGCAGCGATCAGCAGGACAATGACGGACTGCACGACAAAGACGATGTCGATGGGTGTCGAGGTCACCGACTGCATCAAGGTGCCTCCGGACTGGAAGGCACCGAACAACAGCCCCGCCAGGAAGGTGCCGAGCGGTCGGGAGCGGCCCAGGAGGGCCACCGTGATGGCGTCAAACCCGTAGGTGGCGGCGACGCCGGCCGTCAGGGACCCCCCGGTGACCAGCACCTGCGAGGTGGCGGCCAGCCCAGCGAGGCCGCCGGCGATGACCATGGTGAGGACGGTGACCCGGCCCACGGACATGCCAGCGGTTCGTGCGGCGTGCGGGTTGGCGCCGGCCGCCCGCACCTCAAAGCCGATCGTCGAGCGCTCCAGCAGCCACCAGACGAAGATCGTCGCGAGGATCGCCACGACGAAGCCCCAGTGCAGGCGGAAGGTGTTGCCCGGGACCAGGAAATCTGGGATCAGCGGTGGGTAGCCGGCATGGGGGCCGATCTGGGGGCTGCGCAGCCCGGTGCCGCTGGCGTTGAACTTGCCGAGCGTGAGCACATAGGCGATGAGGTTGACCGCGATCCAGTTGAGCATGATCGTGACGATCACCTCGTTGGCGCCGGTGCGGGCCTTGAGGATGCCGGGGATGAAACCCCAGAGCGCCCCACCGAGCGCCCCACCGAGGATGCAGAGCAGCAGGTGCAGCACCGCGGGCAGGTCGTAGGCGAACCCCAGGTAGGCGGCGACGATGCCACCGACGATGATCTGGCCCTGGGCACCAATGTTGAACAGGCCGGCACGGAAGCCGACGGCGATGCCGAGACCGGCCAGGATCAGCGGAGTGGCAAACGTCATGGACTCGGTGATCGGTCGGATCTTGCGGTTGAACGTGTCCGCCTCGTAGTCGAAGATCGCCCCGCGGAAGAGCGCCTTGTACGCGTCGCTCACCGCCTCCCAGGAAGCGGCAAAGAAGTCGGCCGGACGGGCGAAGATGTAGCTCACCGTCTTGGCGACGTCTTCGTCGGCAAAGGCGATCAACACGCCACCGAGCAGCAGCGCGATGACGACCGCCAGAAGGGAGATCACCACATCGCCACCGACCACCTGGCGCAGGATCGCGGAGCCAGAGCGAGGGTCGTATGCCGTGTCGTCGGCTCCTGTGGACCCGGCCGGGCCGCCCTCGTCCTGGCTGGTGTCCGCCTGGGTCGGCTCCTCGTGGCCGGAGTCGTCCGAGGTTGGTCGGCTGCCCGGGCTGTTCGGCTCGCTCACGTGAGGTCCCTTCCTGTGGCCGCTGCGTCGGCACTGGCGAGCACTGACTGGGTGCCGGCTGCCTGCTCCACGGCGTCCTCCAGGGGAACGCCTGCCATCATGAGGCCGAGCACGTCACGATTGATGCCCGCGGGCCCGGACTCGGCGGCGTCGATGATTCCCACGATCCGTCCGCGATACATCACCGCCACCCGATCCGCCAGGGCGAGCACCTCGTCCAGCTCGGTCGAGATGATCATCACGGGTGTGCCCCGGTCGCGCTCGGCGACGATCCGCTCGTGGACGAACTCGATCGATCCCACGTCCAGCCCACGTGTGGGCTGAGAGGCGACCAGCAACCGCAGCGGCCGGGACATCTCGCGTGCCAGGACGACCTTCTGCGCGTTGCCCCCGGACAGGGTGGAGACCGGGTCGTGGATGTCGGTGAGCCGCACATCGAACTCTTTCGTGCGGTGTTCCGCGTTCCGCGCGATCTTGCCGAGGTTGAGCGAGACTCCCCGGGAGAACTCGTCGGTGCCGTAGAGGTCCAGGACGAGGTTCTCGGCGATCGAGAAGCTGGCCACCACACCATCGGTGGAGCGGTCCTCGGGCACGAAGCCGAGCCCGGTGCGCAGGCGCTGCCGCACGCTCTGGCCCAGCAGCTCCTCCCCGTCGAGGGTGATCGTGCCTGCTGCGGCCTCGTCGATGCCGAGGATGACCTCGGCCAACTCGGTCTGGCCGTTGCCCTGCACACCGGCAATCGCCAGGATCTCACCACCGCGCACCTCGAAGCCGACGCGGTCCACCACGGCCGTCGTCCCGCTGAGGACGGTGAGGTCGGAGACCACCAACCCGTTGTCGCGGGGCTGTGCCGGGTTCTTCTCCACGGCGAGGTTCACGGAGCGACCAACCATCAGTGAGGCCAACTCGGTCTCGGTCGACTGCGGGCTGGCTTCCCCCACGACCTTCCCGCGGCGGATGACGGTGATGCGGTCCGCGATCGCCCGGACCTCACGGAGCTTGTGGGTGATGAAGACGATCGAGGTGCCAGCCGCCTTGAGCTCACCCATGATCTTGATCAGCTCATCGGTCTCCTGCGGGGTGAGGACCGCCGTGGGCTCATCGAGGATCAGGATCTGAGCGTCTCGGGAGAGCGCCTTGATGATCTCGACCCGCTGCTGCACCCCGACCGGCAGCTCCTCGATGAGCGCATCCGGATCGACGTCAAAGCCGAATCGCTCAGAGATCTCCCGCACCTTGCGCCGCGCAGACGCGAGGTCGAGCATCCCCCCCGTCCCCACAGGTTCATATCCCAGCGCCACCGACTCGGCGACCGTGAAGACAGGGACGAGCATGAAGTGCTGGTGCACCATGCCGATACCAGCCAGCACAGCGTCGCCGGGGCCGGGAAAGGTGACCGGTGTGTCATCCAGCAGGATCTGGCCGCCGTCTGGGTCATAGAGGCCGTAGAGCACGTTCATCAACGTGCTCTTCCCGGCGCCGTTCTCACCGAGCAGGGCATGGATCTCGCCGGGTTCGACGACGAGGTCGATGTGGTCGTTGGCCACCAACGGCCCGAAGACCTTGGTGATCCCGCGCAGTTCGAGCTTCATCGCTCCTCGGCTCCTCCCTCGTGGTTCCGGGACAGCGTAGCGGCCCAGCCAGGGGTGGCTGGGCCGCTACATCGGAGAGTTTGAGTCCCTCCTCGGTTCAGTGGCTCACGGTGCGTTCGGGGACTCGACGACGAGCTCCCCGGAGATGATCTGCTCCTCGTACTCAGCCAGCTTGTCCTTCAGCTCCTGCGGGACGGCGTCCTCGAAGTCGTAGAAGGGCGCCAGGCTGACACCTTCATTCTCCAGGGTGCCGACGTACGGCTCGTTGGAGAACTCACCGTTCACCGTCTCGGTGATAGCGCCCTCGACAGCCGGGCCCATGTGCTTCAGGACCGAGGTCAGGATGAGGTCGCCGTACTCGGTGGTCTCGTAGCCGTCGGAGTCGACCCAGATCAACTTGGTGTCGGTCCCCTCGGCGACCGAGGCGGTGCCCAGCCCGACCGGGCCCGCCACCGGCATGATGATGTCTGCACCCTGGGAGATGAACTGCTCACCGAGCGAGGCACCCTGGGACTGGTCGTCGAAGCTGTTCGCGAAGGAGCCGTTCTGGGCCTCCTTGTCCCAGCCGAGGAGCTCGACGGCGGCGCCGTTGTCCTCGTTGTAGGCGTCGACGCCGTCGGAGAAGCCGTCCATGAAGATCTGGACCGACGGGATCGGCAGGCCACCGTACGTGGCGACCTTGTCGGTCTCGGTCATGCCCGCGGCGAGGTAGCCGGCCAGGAAGGCTGCCTCGGAGGTGTTGAACAGGATCGGCTTGCCGTTGTCGATCTCGATCGGGGCGAAGTCCGCGTCCTGGAAACCGGAGTCGACCAGCCCGAAGTTGGTGTCCGGGTTGGCGTTGGCCGCGTCCTCGATGGCCTGCTCGAGCAGGAAGCCCGCGCCGATGACGAAGTCACAGCCCTGCTGGACCATCGCGTCGATGTTCGGAGCGAACTCCGCATCAGAGTTGGACTCGGCATCGGCGATCTCGATGCCCAGGGACTCCTCTGCACCCGTCAGACCGGAGTGGGCGGCCTGGTTGAACGACTGGTCGTCGAAGCCACCGGCGTCGGAGATCATGCACGCCTTGAAGTCGGAGTTGTCACCCCCGGCAGCCGTCTCCTCGCTTTCGTCGTCGCCGGTCTGCTCGCCCTCATCGGCGGCGTTGTCGGTGTCGGAGGTGGTTTCGGTTTCTTCGTCCGGGGCATCGCCACACGCAGCGAGGACCATGACGGCAGCCGCACTCACAGCGGCGATCTTGAAGACCCTCACGGGGCACTCCTTTGATAAGGGGACGTAGATCACGGGAATGCTAACCCGCGGGAGGCGCGCCGCAGGGCCGCAAACTCCTCAGATGAGCAGATGGTGTCGAATTCGTGACCTTTGGGGGTCACCCCTCAAACGAGGCCGTCGGCACCCACGGAGCTGAGAACCGCGGCGGCCAGGAACTTGGCACCGATGAGCACGGCCTCCTCGTCGACGACGAGGTCACCCTGGTGCAACTCGTGGGTCGCCCCGCCGGGCGTGCGGGTGCCCAGCCGGGCCATGGCACCGGGCACGTCGGTGAGCAACCACCCCAGGTCCTCCCCGCCCAGGGACTGCCGGGTGGGCACGATGGCCGCGGGACCGAGCACGGCACCGGCGG
Organism: Ornithinimicrobium murale; assembly: GCF_003352835.1. Lineage (GTDB taxonomy): Bacteria > Actinomycetota > Actinomycetes > Actinomycetales > Dermatophilaceae > Ornithinicoccus > Ornithinicoccus muralis. The sequence continues at coordinate 198,599 of NZ_QLVD01000001.1, forward strand.
CCGCGGTCATCGCCGAGATGGCGGCGGGGTCGTTGTCCACCGGGGGGACGCCCTTGACGTGCCGCACCTCCGCGCTCACGCCGTAGGGGCTGACCACGGCGTGCACGATCTCCTCGATGAGCGGGCCGGTCGTGGCCCACGTCTCGGAGTCCAGCATCCGCAGCGTGCCGACACACTCCCCACGGGAGGGGATCACGTTGGCGACACTGCCGGCCCGGACGGCGCCCCAGACCAGAACGGTCCCCGAGCGGGGATCGAGCCGGCGAGACAGCGCGGCGGGCACGTCGGTCATCACCTTGCCCAGGGCGAACGTGAGGTCCTGGGTCAGGTGTGGGCGAGAGGTGTGACCGCCGCGACCGGCCAGCGTGACGTGGACGGAGTCCGAGGCCGCCGTGATGGGACCGACCTTGAGCCCGATGGTGCCGACATCGATCGAGGGGTCGCAGTGCACGGCGAGGACGCGGTGCACGCCCTCCAGCCAGCCGCCCTCAACCACCTTGTGCGCCCCACCGGGGATCGACTCCTCGGCGGGCTGGAAGATGAGCCGGACGCCGACGCCGCGGGACTCGAGCTGCTCCTGCAGCGAGGCGAGTGCCAGCCCGGCGCCGAGGACCCCCACGGTGTGCACGTCGTGTCCGCACGCGTGACAGACCCCCTGCTGCCGGGAGGCGAAGGGCAGGCCGGTCTCCTCCTCGACCGGGAGCGCGTCGAGGTCGGCTCGCAGGGCGATCCTGACGCGTGGGTCGGCAGCCCCGAGGTCCGCGATGGCACCGCTGCCGGCCATCGCCTGCACCGAGATGCCGGCCGCCTCCAGGTGCTCCATGACCGTGGAGGTGGTGCGATGCTCCTGCCACGACACCTCCGGGTGGGCGTGCAGGTCGCGGCGCAGGGTCAGCAGATCCTCACGTCGTGCCTCCACGGCAGCCGCTGCGGCCTCGATCAGGTCGTCAGTGGCGGGAACGGGAGCGGCGGATGGGGTCTGGTGCAGCGTCACGCGGGTCAGGTCCTGGGGTCGGGGTGGGCGGATGTCCGTTGGCCAGGTTACCTGGCGCCGTTCCGGTTAGAGCGCGGCGACCTCACGAATCAGGCCCGGACCGGCATAGATCAGGCCGCTGTAGAGCTGGACCAGGTCGGCCCCCGCGTCCAGCAGCGCGGCCGCGTCATCGGCCGTCATCACACCCCCGACACCGATCAGCGGCAGGTCGGTCAGGGCCCGCACCCTGGTGACGACCTCGCGGGCACGGCGAGTGAGCGGCGCACCGGACAGGCCGCCGGCTTCCCGCTCGGCGAGGGCTCGATCGGTTGGTGCGACGTGGTGCCGTCCGATCGTGGTGTTCGTGGCGATCAGGCCTGAGGCCCCGGCAGTGACGGCGACCTCGAGGGCCTGGTCCAGCGCAGCGTCGGTCAGGTCTGGGGCGAGCTTGACCAGCACCGGGACGGGACGCCCTTCTCCCGCCAGGGCACGGGTCTGTGCCACGACGGCCCCGATCAGCTCGGCGAGCGGTCCGGCATCCTGCAGACCGCGCAGGCCCGGGGTGTTCGGGGAGGACACGTTGACGGCCAGGTAGTCGGCCAGCCCGTCCAGCGCCCGCACCGAGGTCAGATAGTCCTCGACCGCCTCGTCCAACGGCGTCGCCTTCGTCTTTCCGATCGACACCCCGACGGGTATGCCGACAGTCCCCTCCGCGCGGGCGCGCCGCAGCCGCTCGGCGAGGGCGTGCACGCCGGCGTTGTTGAAGCCCATCCGGTTGATGACCCCCCGGCTGGCCGGGAGCCGGAACAGCCGCGGTCGGTCGTTGCCCGGCTGCGGGTGAGCCGTGACCGTGCCAAGCTCCACGTGCCCGAAGCCGAGCGGCCCCCAGGCCCGCACCCCCCGGCCGTCCTTGTCCATGCCCGCGGCCAGACCCACCCGGTTGGGGAAGGTCAGCCCCAGCAGGGACACGGGCACTGAGGGCGCTCGCAGGACCCGGGACACCGCGGACAGCAGCCGTGGTCTGGCGCTGAGTGCCTCGACCAGGTCCACGGTGCGGTGGTGTGCCGCCTCGGCGTCCCCGGCGCCGAGGCGAAACAGGACCGGCCTGACCACCCGCCCGTAGCCGAGGTGCAACGCGCGGTTCCGCAGGTCGGTGTCGGGCTGGCTCACGTCCGTCACCCTATGCTGGCGACGTGAGCGAGGCGGACGCAAGCATGGACCATTTCTGGGGAGTGATCCCCGCCGGAGGAGCCGGGACCAGACTCTGGCCCCTGTCCCGCCGCACCTCCCCCAAGTTTCTGCACGACCTGACGGGGAGCGGCCGGTCCCTGCTCCAGGAGACCGTGGCCCGGCTCGAGCCCCTGACCGGCAACCGCGTCATGGTGGTCACCGGCGTGCGGCACGCCGAGGCCGTGCGCGAACAGCTGCCGGATCTTCCCACCGACCAGGTGCTCGTGGAGCCGGCTCCGCGGGACTCGATGCCCGCCATCGGGCTCGCTGCCGCAGTCCTCGAGCGGCGTGACCCCGACGCGGTCCTCGGTTCGTTTGCGGCCGACCATGTCATCGGCGACAACCAGGCTTTCCAGGACTGTGTGCGCGAGGCAGTGCGTGCCGCGGACTCCGGGGCCCTGGTCACCCTCGGCATCACGCCGACCTATCCGGCCACCGGGTTCGGCTACATCAAGGTGGGCGACCCCTGGCCCGGTGCCCGCCAGGCACGGCAGGCCGCCGAGTTCGTGGAGAAGCCCGACCGGGAGACCGCCGAGTCCTATGTGGACTCCGGCGACTATCTCTGGAACGCCGGGATGTTCGTGGTGCGTGCCTCGACCCTGCTCGACCTGTTGGCCCGGTGGCACCCCGCGCTCGCCGAGTCGCTGCGCCAGCTGGCGACCGAGCCGGCCACCCTGGAACAGGTCTGGCCCTCGCTGACGAAGGTCGCGATCGACCACGCCGTGGCCGAGCCCGCTGCCGACGCGGGTCGGGTCGCGGTGGTGCCGGCCGGCTTCCCGTGGGACGACGTCGGCGACTTCGCCTCGCTGATGTCGCTGCTGGAGACAGAGCACGACGGCATGCGCGTCCTGGGTCCGGCCCACCAGGTCGTCTCCCGGGACAGCACGGGCCTGGTCGCACCGCACGCCGGACGCACGGTGGTCACCCTGGGTGTCGAGGACATCGTGGTGGTGGACACCCCCGACGCGCTCCTGGTCACCACCCGGGCACGGGTGCAGGACGTCAAGGGCATCGTGGAGACCCTGCAGCAGTCCGGCCGTGAGGACCTCACATGACCCACCCGGCCCGGCACCGGCGACGCCTCCGGGACGCCCTCGGTCACCCGCTGGTCACCTCACGCTCACTGGACACCTCCCCGGAGGTCGCCGTTCCACCACCTGAGGGCGACACCCTGGGTCATGTGCGCGTCGCTATCGTGACCGAGTCCTTCCTCCCCGCCCTCAACGGCGTCACCACCAGCGTCTGCAAGGTGCTGGAGTGCCTGCGTGACGGCGGCCACGAGGCCCTGGTCGTCGCCCCTGGCACGACCCCGTGGGCCGAGACGGCCGCCCCGGAACGCTATGCCGGTTATCCCGTCCACACCGTCAGCAGTCTGCCGATCCGCCAGTTCCGGGTGGGGCTGCCCTCCTATGAGCTGGAGACAGTGCTGCACCGGTTCCGGCCCGACGTCGTGCACGTCGCCTCGCCGTTCGTGCTGGGCGTGCGGGGACTGACCGCGGCCCGCGGGCTGGGCATCCCGTCGGTCGCGATCTATCAGACCGACATGCCGAGCTATATCCGTCAGCACTCCGGCCCCGTGGGTGACCTGACGGCACGTGCCGCGTGGCGCTGGATCCGGCGCATCCACTCCCAGGCGGACATCACGCTGGCGCCGTCCAACGCCGCCCTCCAGGACCTCGCCGCGCACGACGTCCCGCGGGTGGCGCTGTGGGGGCGCGGGGTCGACTCCACCCTCTTCCACCCCGACCGCCGGAACGACCCGCAGACGGCCGATCTGCGCCGCCGGCTGGCTCCCAACGGCGAGATCCTCATCGGCTATGTCGGCCGGCTGGCGCCGGAGAAGGAGCTGCACCGGCTCACCGAGCTGAACGGGCTCCCGAACACCCGGATCGTGCTGGTCGGCGACGGCCCCAGCGCCGAGATCCTGCGCGAACAGCTGCCCGGGGTCGTCCTGTTGGGCCGCCAGGAGGCCGTCGACCTCGCTCGCAGCTACGCCGCGTTCGACCTGTTCGTGCACACCGGCACGCGGGAGACGTTCGGCCAGACCCTGCAGGAGGCCGCGGCCGCCGGCCTGCCGGTCGTCGCCCCCGCCAGGGGCGGTCCGGTCGACCTCATCGACCAGGGCAGGACCGGGCTGCTGTTCGACCCCGACCGACCTGGGGCGCTGCGCGAGGCGGTTGCCAGGCTCTGCAGCGGCGACCTGGCCGATGACCGCGAGTCGATGGGCTCGGCTGGCCGGGTCCGGGTGGAGGAGCGTTCCTGGCCAGCGCTGACCGAGCAGTTGATCGGCTACTACGCCCGTGCCATCGGTCAGCACTCCCCGGCGGTGGCCTGAGCGTCCCTGCCCTGCAACGGATAGGTCACCAGTGGCCGCCACACCTCATCGCCGTGGTGGACATAGGCCACGAACTCGTCCGCGACGAACTCGGCCGTGAAGTCGGCCAGCTCAGCGAAGGCCCGATCGAGCACCTCGGGCGGCTCGTCGTGCACCACCGTCACGTGCGGGTGGTAGGGGAACTCGAGGGTGCGGCACACGGGTCCTGCACGCACGGCACGCTCAAGCTGCTCGCACGACGAGACACCCTGCGCCACCTGGATGTAGACGACGTCGGACACCGGTCGGAAGGTCCCTGTCCCGCGCAGGACCACGTCGAAGGACGGACTCGCCCGGCTGACGACCCCCAGGTGCTCCAGCAGGTCCTCCAGCCGGTCTGTGGTCGTCTCCGTCGGCGGCAGCAGGGTCACGTGGGTCGGGATGTGGGCCGCGCGATCCTCCCCGTAGCCGAGCCGCGCTTCCCGGACCAGACTCCCCCACGGTTCGGGCACCGGGAGGGCGACACCCACCGTGACCGGTCCATGGGGCTGGAGACTCACGGACACAGACCATACTCCCGACCCTGCCTTAAGGTCGTGGCATGGCCCCCACGGATGACACCGCTGACCCCACCACGACCGACGCCGACGCCACCGGCGGGAAGGCAGGTGGCCCGAAGGTCACCACCGAGCCCGCTGAGCCGAAGGATGACCTGGTCACCACCACACACAGTCTGACCATCGGCCGCGAGACCCTCACCTATACGGCGACCACCGGCCGCGTCGTGCTGCGGGAGGAGGTCTACGAGGACGATGTCTTCACCGGCACCAAGCCCAAGGCCGAGGTCTTCCTCACCTCCTACGTCGCCGACCGCGCCCCGGATGCGCCAGAGCGTCCGGTCACCTTCGCCTTCAACGGTGGCCCCGGCTCCTCGTCGGTGTGGCTGCACCTCGGTCTGCTGGGGCCGCGCAGGGTCCAGATGGGTGATGTCGGTGAACTGCTGCCACCGCCCTATGGCCTGATCGACAACCCCGAGAGCCTCCTGGCCGTCTCGGACCTGGTCTTCATCGACCCGGTCTCCACCGGGTTCTCCCGGGCCGCCGAGGGTGAGAAGCCCAACGGCTACCACGGGTTCACCGGCGACATCGAGTCCGTGGGCGAGATCATCCGCCTGTGGACCTCACGCAACGAGCGGTGGCTCTCCCCCAAGTTCCTCGCCGGTGAGTCCTACGGCACACTGCGCGCTGCGGCCCTGGCCGATCACCTGCAGACCCGCTACGGGATGTACCTCAACGGGATCATGCTGATCTCCTCGGTGCTGGACTTCGGGTCGATCGGTCTGCACGAGCCCGACGCCCGTGCCTTCGCCGGCTTCCTGCCGACCTACGCCGCCGTCGCGCACTACCACGGCAAGCACGGACGCAAGTCCCTGTCGACAGTGGTCCGGGCCGCCGAGGAGTACGCCGCCCAGGACTACGCCTATGCACTCAGCCGGGGCGTGCGTCTCGTCGGCCCCGAACGTGCCCGCCACGTCGCCCGGGTGTCCGAGCTGACCGGCCTCTCCGAGGAGTGGGTGGACCGCGCCGACCTGCGAGTCGAGCACGTCCGGTTCTTCACCGAGCTGTTGCGCTCCGAGCGCAAGGTCGTCGGGCGGCTCGACTCGCGCTTCACCGGACCGGCGGCCTCGGGCAACGCGGAGATGATGGACGCGGACCCGAGTCACGATGCGATCTCCGGTCCCTACGCAGCGGCGTGGAACCAGCACGTGCGCGCCGACCTCGGGTATCACTCTGACCTGCACTACGAGCAGATCTCGCGCCGGGTGCATCCGTGGTCCTACTCCGACTTCGAGGGCAAGCCCGTCGACGTCACCCCCCGGCTCGCCCGGGCGATGCGCGCCAACCCACACCTTCAGCTCCACGTGGCCTACGGCTGGTTCGACGGCGCCACGCCATTCTTCGCCGCGCGTGAGGTGTTGGCCCAGCTGGACATCCCGCCTGCGTTGCACGACAACATCGAGCACCGCTACTACGAGGCCGGACACATGATGTATGTGCACGAACCGTCCCGGGTCCAACAGTCCCAGGACCTCGCCGACTTCGTCCTCCGGAGCGTGGGTCGCGCCCGCTAGTGGTCCACCGCCCGACAGGCACCTTGCCCCTGTTGCGGGTCGGCTCCCGGCGCGGCACCATCGACAGCAGGACCGGCTACCGTCCGGCCGGGCCGCGGCTGAGGGAGGAACCATGTCAGAGGGACACCCGTCCGTGGGTCGAACGATCGACCTGCTCGCCGAGGCCGACCAGGCGCTGGCCGGCACGCTGGCCAGGATGACCCAGGAGGACCTGTCCGGGGCCAGCCTGTGTGAGGGGTGGACCCGCGCGCACGTGCTGGCCCATCTGGCGCGCAATGCCGATGCCCTGCAGCACCTCGTGCTGTGGGCTGCCAGCGGCCAGGAGACGCCGGCCTACTCCTCCCGCGAGCAACGTGATCAGGACATCGAGGACGGCGCGACCCAACCGATCGCCCGGCTGCGAGCCGACGTGCTCTCCGCAGCCGATGCCTTCCGCGCCAGGGTCCAGTCGTTGCGGGGACGCACCGACCTGCACCCGGTGCGGCTGGGCGCCGCCACGTTACCCGGCGACCAGGTGCCCTGGGCCCGGCTGCGCGAGGTCACCTTCCATCACGTCGATCTCGATCGCGAGTTCACTTTCGCCGACGTGCCGCCGGAGGTGGTGCGCGCCGGTCTCGTCGAAGCTGCCGAGCGTCTCTCGCGGGCCGGTGCGCCGCCCCTGACCCTGATGGGAACCGACGGACGACACTGGCACGTCGCCGGCGGGGGCACCGAGGTGCACGGCCGGCCCGCCGACCTGCTGCGGTGGGTGAGTCGAGGAATCGACAACGGCCTCACCAGCCGCCATTCGCTCCCGACCCTTCCCGCCTGGGGCTGACCCACCACTCCCACCGAGCGCACCGACTCGCGAGATCCACCCCCACCGAGCGCACCGACACGCGAGATCCACCCCCACCGAGCGCACCGACACGCGAGATCCACCCCCACCGAGCGCACCGACACGCGAGATCCACCCCCACCGAG
>NZ_QLVD01000015.1 GCF_003352835.1 Ornithinimicrobium murale
GCCGATCAGTGATGACGCGGTGGTCATGAACTCCCGTGAGGTCTTCCCGTTCCAGGAGGGCTATGAGGAGCACGTCGACGCGATCTATGACGGTCGTTACGACACGGTGGACCTGGAGCTGGCGCAGCAGAAGTTCGAGGAGTCCGGTCTGGAAGAGGGCACCGAGATCCGCATCGGCTACGGCGCGGGCAACCAGCGTCGGGTCAACGAGGTCGCGCTGATCAAGGCCTCCTGTGACCAGGTCGGCTTCAACATCGTGGATGCCTCGGCTCCGGGGCTGGGCGATGTGCTGTCCTCGGGTGACTGGGAGATCGCGCTGTTCGCCTGGGCCGGTTCCGGCACGGTGACTGGCTCGGCGTTCTGGTACGAGATCGACGGCCCCGGCAACTACGGCCAGTGGGTCAACGAGGCCGCGGACCAGGCGTGGCAGACCATCTCCACGAGCCTGGACGAGGACGTGCAGGCTGAGCAGCTGGCCATCATCGAGACCGAGGCCTGGAACGACCTGCACAGCATCCCGGTCTTCGCCCACCCGGGCATCGTCGCCCACGACGCGACGATCGACAATGTCATCCACAACGCGAGCCAGACCGGTGTGCCGTGGAACGCGGAGCAGTGGGTCCGCGGCGAGTGATCGCGGCTGACCCCCGACCGGCACGCGCCGGTCACCTCTGCTAACACACCGCTGTAGCGCACCGCCGGTGGGGCGGGACCCAGGTCCCGCCCCACCGGTCCGTCCGGACCCAGGTGGGGACGGCGTGACAGGCCGTGGTTGGAGCGTTACGCTCACACGACCCGAGGCCGCCGCGGCACACTCCAGTTCTTGAAGGGAAAACCCCGTGCTCCGATTTATCTTGCGCAGGTTAGGCGTCTCGGCGCTCATCCTCGTGCTGGGATCAGTCTTCCTGTTCTTCATCACCGTCTTCTCCGGTGATCCCTTGGAGGACCTCCGCGAGAGCCGCGACCGCAACCGGGAGCAGCTGATCGCGGCCCGCGAGCGGAACATGAACCTCAACGAGCCATGGTACGCCCGCTATTGGATCTGGGCGGTGGGCGTCGGCAAGTGCGTGACCCTCAACTGCGATCTGGGCACTGACTCCCGCGGGGCCGACATCGGCACGGCCCTGATGAACGCGGCCGGCAGCACGCTGCGGCTGGTCACCCTGGCCACCGCCCTGGCCATCATCATCGGCATCACGATGGGCATCCTCGCCGCGATCCGGCAGTACTCCGGCTTCGACTACATCGTCACCTTCGCCGCCTTCCTGTTCTTCTCCCTCCCGGTCTTCTGGGTCGCGGTGCTCCTGAAGGAGTACGGCGCGATCCGGTTCAACAACTGGATGGCTGATCCATCGATCTCATTAACAGCGGGCATCGTGATCGGGGTGCTGTTCGGTCTGGTGATCGCCTCTCTGCTCGGCGGTGACCTGCGTCGCAAACTGATCACCTTCGCCGTGTCGGCGCTGGTCGCCTTCGGTGCGGTCACCTACTTCGACTCGGTCGAGTGGTGGAGGCAACCCGCCCTGGGCCTGGGTCTGATCATCCTCATCGCCCTCGGTGCGGCTGTGTTGCTGACCTACCTGGCCGTCGGACGGTCGAACCTGAAGATCCTCTATGCCGGGCTGACCACGATCGCCGCGGGGGTCGTGGGAACCTTCGTCTTCGGTGGCTGGATCGAGTCGCCGACCTACCCGCTGCTGCTGCTGATGCTGGCCATCAGCGTCGTTGCCGCGATCGTCATCGGCTGGTTCTGGGGTGGTTGGGACAAGCGGATCGCCATCTGGGTCTCGGTCGGCACCGCCGTGGCCTTCGCCGGCGCCACCGCCCTGGACCAGTTGCTGCGCAACTGGGGTCCGTTCCTGGACCGCAAACCTCGGCCCATCTCCACCATCGGCAGTGGCTCACCGAACTTCGACGGGCCGTTCTGGACCGGTGTCTGGGACTGGGGGGTCCAGCTGATCCTGCCGACCATCGTGCTCACCGTCATCTCGCTGGCGAGCTACAGCCGCTACACCAGGGCCTCGATGCTGGAGACCATTCGCCAGGACTATGTCCGCACCGCCCGGTCCAAGGGACTCTCGGAGCGGGTGGTCATCACCAAGCACGCACTGCGCAACGCGCTGATCCCGATCACCACCATCGTGGCCTTCGACTTCGCCGGCCTGATCGGCGGTGCCGTCGTCACCGAGTCGGTCTTCGGCTGGAAGGGCATGGGCGCGATGTTCCAGGAGGGGTTGACCCGGGTCGATCCTGGGCCGGTGATGGCGTTCTATCTGGTCACCGGCACCGCGGCCGTGTTGATGAACATGATCGCCGATATCTCGTACGCCTTCCTCGACCCGCGGATCCGGACGTGAGCTGGTGGAGCACCGTGACCAACCAGCCCGCCCCAACTCCATCCGGAGGATGCCATGAGTGAAGACAACGACAAGCCCGAGGCCCCGGGCAGCGGTCGGGAACACATCTCCCCGATCCCCGAACAGAAGGACCCCGGCTCACTGCAGCACCGGGAGATCGTCGTCAGTGACGAGCTCTCGGTCGAGAAGCAGATCGACCTGACCCAGAAGTCCTACTCCCAGGGCGAGCTGATTCGCCGGCGGTTCTTCCGCCACAAGGGCGCGATGGCCTCCTTGGCCTTCCTGGTCTTCATCACCCTGATGGCCGTCAGCTCCATCGGCTACGGGATCATCCCCGGCTGGTGGGACAAGGACTACTACTCCGCCGCCTTCGTGGAGAATGGTGGACGCCCCACGCTGAGTCTCTTCCCCCCGGTCTGGGGCGAGTACCCGTTCGGCCAGGAGGACGCCGGCAAGGACTACTTCGCACTGACCATGCGCGGGACGCAACGATCGCTGATCATCGCCTTCACCGTCGGCATCATGTCCACGCTCGTCGGCACGCTGATCGGTGCCATCGCCGGCTACTTCCGGGGCTGGATCGAGGCCATCCTCATGCGGATCACCGACCTGTTCATCGTCATCCCGCTGCTGGTCATGGCCGCAGTCCTGGGGCAGGTCAGTGGCGGTGGCATCTGGCCGCTGGCGATCATGCTCAGCCTGGTGACCTGGACCGGCCTGGCCCGGCTGGTGCGAGGGGAGGTCCTCTCCCTCCGGGAGCGTGACTTCGTCATGGCAGCCGAGGCCGTCGGCACCTCCTCCAGGCGGATCATCTTCAAGCACATCCTGCCCAACACGATCGGCACGATCATCGTCAGCGCGACGCTGTCCATCGCCGCGGTGATCCTGCTGGAGAGCGCGTTGAGCTTCCTGGGCTTCGGTGTCAAGGCACCGGACACCTCCCTGGGCCAGCTGATCTCGATCTACCAGAACAGCTTCACGGTGCGTCCGTGGCTCTTCTGGTGGCCGGGCATGATCATCCTCGGCATCGCGCTGTCGGTGAACTTCCTCGGCGACGGCCTCCGTGACGCCTTCGACCCCCGCCAGAGCAGGAGCGACTGATGACGACGACCACTGACAACACCTCCGGTGCCGTCCTCGACTTCACCGACGTCGACGTCCGGTTCTCCACCGAGTTCGGCTCGGTCCACGCGGTCAAGGGCGTGTCGCTGCACGTGCAGCCCGGCGAGGTCGTCGCCCTGGTCGGGGAGTCCGGCTCCGGCAAGTCGGTCACCTCGATGACCGCCATGCGGCTGCTGCCCGGCAATGCCCGGATCGGTGGCGAGATCACCGTCAACGGCCAGGGCATCCGCACGTTGTCCGAAGGCGCCATGCGGCGCCTGCGCGGCAACGACATCGCGATGGTCTTCCAGGAGCCGATGACGGCTCTGAACCCCGTGCTGACGATCGGCACCCAGATGACCGAGGCCCTCGAGCTGCACGGCATCGCCTCTGGCAAGGCCGCGGTCCAGCGCGCCATCGAGCTGTTGGACATGGTGGGGATCCCGGACCCGGAGCGTCGGGTCAAGCAGTATCCCCACGAGCTCTCCGGCGGCCAGCGGCAACGCGTGGTGATCGCCATCGCGATCAGCTGTGACCCCAAGGTCATCATTGCCGACGAGCCCACGACGGCCCTGGACGTCACGGTGCAGGCCGACATCCTGGACCTGCTGCGGTCACTGAAGGACAAGCTCAACACCGGCATCCTCCTGATCACGCACAACATGGGCGTGGTCGCCGACATGGCCGACCGCGTCGCGGTGATGTTCAAGGGTGACCTGGTCGAGACCGGGACCGCTGATGAGGTGCTGCTCAACCCGCAGCACGACTACACCAAGATGCTCCTGTCGGCGGTGCCCAGGTTGGGAGCCGGCCGCGCGCAGATGGGCATCAATATCAGCGAGGACTCGGTCGATGAGTCCGCCGACCTGGCGATCGACCTGGAGAACCTGGTGATCGAGTACCAGCGGCTGGGCAAGGCGCCGTTCCGGGCGGTCGACGACGTCAGCTTCCAGGTGCGACAGGGTGAGATCGTCGGCCTGGTCGGTGAGTCGGGCTCGGGCAAGTCGACGATCGGTCGGTGCGCCCTCGGCCTGATCCCCGCCGCCGGCGGATCGTTCCGTCTGCTCGGTGAGGACATCACCGGCATGAACCGCAAGCAGCTCAAGTCGATCCGGCGGCGGATCGGCGTGATCTTCCAGGACCCGGCGGCCTCGCTCAACCCGCGACTGCCGATCGGCGAGTGCATCAGCGAGCCGCTGGTCGTGCACAAGGTCGGCAACCGCAAGAGCCAGGAGCAGAAGGTCTATGAGCTCCTGGATGCGGTCGAGCTGCCGCGGGAGGTCTTCAACCGCTATCCGCACGAGGTGTCCGGCGGGCAGCGCCAGCGCATCTCCATCGCGCGCGCGCTGACCCTGGACCCTGAGCTGCTCGTGGCGGACGAGCCGACGTCCGCCCTGGATGTGTCGGTGCAGGCGAAGGTGCTCAACATCTTCAGCGACCTGCAGGCCCGCTACAAGTTCGCCTGCCTGTTCATCAGCCACGATCTGGCGGTCATCGACCTGCTGGCCCACCAGGTCGTCGTGCTGCAGAGCGGGAAGGTCGTGGAGGCCGGACCGCGTGAGCAGGTGCTGATGGACCCCCAGGAGGAGTACACCCAGCGGCTGCTTGCTGCCGCGCCCGTCCCGCACCCGGGGGAGCAGCGGACGCGCCGCGAGGAGCGGCACGCACTTCTGCGACAGCTCGGGGACGAGATCGCGGAGATCAAGGGCGGCGGTCAGGAGTTCCACGACAAGGCCGGGGGAGTCTGAGGCAGAGGCACCCGCGCCCGTGAGAATTGTCTTTGCCGGCACGCCTGAGGCGGCGGTGCCCTCGTTGCACGCGCTGCTCGTCTCGCAGCACGATGTCAGCGCTGTGGTGACCCGTCCGGATGCTCGCTCAGGCCGGGGCCGCACGCTGGTGCAGTCGCCGGTTCGTCGTGTCGCACAGGAGGCCGGGGTCGAGGTGCTGACTCCGACCTCTGCCCGGGACCCGGAGTTCGCCTCCCGTCTCGCTGACCTGGCTCCGGACGCGTGCCCGGTCGTGGCCTACGGCGGGCTGATCCCGGCCACGCTCCTGACGGTCCCGCGGCACGGGTGGGTCAACCTGCACTTCTCGCTGCTGCCGGCCTGGAGGGGTGCGGCGCCGGTGCAGCATGCGCTCATGGCCGGCGACCAGATCACGGGTGCTTCGACGTTCCTGCTGGAGGAGGGGCTGGACACCGGCCCGGTGCTGGGGACGCTGACAGAACGCATCCGTGACACGGACACCTCGGGTGACCTGCTGGAACGGCTCGCCTCGGCCGGTGCAGAACTGCTCGTCGCCACGCTCGACGGCCTGGAGGAGGGCAGCCTGACCCCGCTTCCACAACCGCAGGACGGCATCTCGCACGCCCCCAAGCTCACCGTGGAGGACGCCCGGATCGACTGGAGCCGACCCGCGTATGCCGTGGACCGGCAGGTCCGCGGCTGCACCCCGGCTCCCGGTGCCTGGACCACCTTCCGGGGAGAGCGTCTGAAGGTGCAGCCCGTGCAGCGCCCCGCCCCCGGTGTGCCGTCCGGCACCGAGGAGCACGATGTCCGCGAGGCCCAGGTGGTCCCCGGCGAGCTGCTCGTGACGCGGCGCCAGATCCTCGTGGGGACCGCGGACCAGCCCGTGGTGCTGGGGCTGGTGCAACCCCACGGCAAGAAGGCCATGCCCGCCACCGACTGGGCCCGGGGAGCGCGGATCAGCGCTGGTGAGGTGCTCGGTGGCTGATCGACGAGGTCCGCGCCGTCGGAGCGCCCAGACGCCCGCCCAGCGTGCTCGCCGGGGTGACCCGGCGCGCGATGCCGCCTACGAGGTGATGCGGGCAGTGGCCGACGGCGGCTATGCGAACCTGGTCCTTCCCAAGGTTCTGCGGGCGGCCCGACTGCACGGACGGGACGCCGGGTTCGCCACCGAGCTCACCTACGGAACCCTGCGGATGCAGGGACTGTACGACGCCATCATCGACGCCTCCTTCGACCGCCCGGGACGGGCGATCGACCCGGCGGTGCGGGACATCGTGCGGCTCGGTGCCCATCAGCTCCTGGCCATGCGCGTCCCCGACCATGCGGCCGTCAGCGCCACGGTGGCACTGGCCCGCCAGCACGTGGGACAAGGGGCCGGAGGCTTCGTCAACGCCGTGCTGCGCAGGGTCTCCGAGCGCACCCGTCCGCAGTGGCTGGAGCAGGTGGCCGGCAGCATCGCCGATCCGGTGGAGCGACTCGCCGTGGAGCACTCGCACCCGGCGTGGGTCGTGCGGGCACTGCGAGCAGCGCTGCTCGGTCACGGTGCCAGCGACAGTGCGACCGTCGAGGCCGATCTGGCGACGCTGCTGGAGGCGCACAACACCCCGGCGCTCCCCACGCTGGTCGCTCGTCCCGGTCTGGGGGCGGAGGATGAGCTGACAGCCTCCGGAGGGGAGCCGAACGACACGGCGCCGACCGCCTGGACCATGCCGGGCGGGGACCCGGGGGAGCTGGCAGCGGTCCGCGAGGGTCGGGCCGCTGTCCAGGACGCCGGCTCCCAGCTGCTGGCGCTGGCCCTGGCCGCCGCCGACGTCCAGGGCAGTGGTGGGACGAGTGACCCGACCAACGGTGCGAGTGAACAGTGGCTGGACGTCTGTGCCGGCCCGGGCGGCAAGGCCGGCCTGCTCGCCGCGCTGGCAGCGCAACGCGGCGCCCGGCTGCGGGCCAACGAGGTGCAGCCGCACCGGGCCGACCTGGTGCGCAACACCTTGCGCGCCATCCGGCACATCCACCCCGAGAGCGTCCACGTGACCGTTGACGACGGTCGCGAGATCGGTGAGTCCGACCCCGGGCGCTACGACCGGGTGCTCGTCGATGCTCCCTGCACCGGCCTCGGGGCACTGCGCCGTCGTCCGGAAGCACGGTGGCGCCGCACGCCCAAGGACCTGGCCGAGCTGGGGCCGCTGCAGCGTGAGCTGTTGGCCTCGGCCATCGAGGCCACGCGGCCCGGGGGAGTCGTGCTCTACTCCACCTGCTCCCCGCACCTCGCCGAGACCGAGTTCGTGCTCAAGGACGTGCTCAAGGCGTTCCCGTCGGTGACCGCGCAGGACGTGCGGCCGTTGCTGGTCGATCGCGCGGGGCAGGTGCTGCCGGACACCGGACCAGGCCCCTTCGCCCAGCTGTGGCCGCACCGCCACGGCACGGACGGCATGTTCGTGGCGCTGCTGCAGGTGGCGCCCGACCGGCCACAGCATCCTGCCCCCACCGCAGCCCAGTAGGCTGGCCGCGTGCTCCAGATCAGCCCCAGCATCCTGTCTGCCGACTTCGCCAACCTTGAGTCCGAGCTGGCGAGGATCTCCACGGCCGACTGGGCCCACGTCGACGTGATGGACGGTCACTTCGTGCCGAACCTGACGCTCGGGCTGCCGGTCATCGAGGCGCTGAAGCGAGTCAGCCCCGTCCCGCTGGACTGCCACCTGATGATCGAGGACCCCGACCGGTGGGCACCGCAGTATGCCGAGGCCGGAGGTGCCTCGGTGACCTTCCACATCGAGGCAGCGAACGACCCGGTCGCGACGGCGCGTGCCATTCGGAGTGCGGGTGCCCGGGCCGCCTTCGCCGTCAAACCCGGCACGCCGTTCACTCCCTACGCCGACCTGTTGGCCGAGGTCGACATGGTGCTGGTCATGACCGTCGAGCCGGGGTTCGGTGGCCAGTCCTTCATGGCCGACCAGATGGCCAAGGTCGCCGAGGTCCGTGAGGCGGTGCGCAGACACGGAGGGGAGATCTGGGTGCAGGTCGACGGCGGCGTCTCCCAGGACACCATCGGGCAGTGTGTCGAGGCCGGTGCGGACGTCTTCGTGGCGGGGTCCGCGGTCTACGGCGCCGACGACGTCCCCGCGCGCGTCAGCGACCTACGCGCCCTGGCAGCCGAGCACGCCCCGCACTGACCCGGGCCGACCGGCCGCGAGGAGTTCGCCCGTGAGGGCCCCGGCGGGAGTCTGAGCGGATCGCGCCGTCAAGACGTTACGATAGGCGGGCAACACGTGCTCCGGGGTCGGTGAAATTCCGAGCCGGCGGTGAGAGTCCGCGACCCGGCCGCAGCCAGCGGCCGGCTGACCTGGTGAAACTCCGGGACCGACGGTGAAAGTCCGGATGGGAGGCAGCACGCACGTCGCCGCAGTGACGGGACTGCACGGAGAAGGTGCCGGCAACGGCATACCGGACAGGCTCAGCCGCACGACACGCAACGCTTTCATGCACACCCCCGGCGCCCACACCGTTCGTGGCCGGGGGTGATCTCGTTCCCGGCCACCCGATCCGCAAAGGACGCATGTCGTGGACGTCTGGAACGACCTGTTCACCGCCGAGCTCCAACTCGGCCAGCACGCCATCCTCTGGCGAGAGGTCATTGGCAACCTGTTCGGCATCGGCTCGGCGATCCTCGGCATGCGCCGCTTCGTCTGGGCCTGGCCGGTGGGGATCATCGGCAATGTCTTCCTCTTCACCGTGTTCATGGGGGTGTGGTTCGCCACACCCCAGGAGCACAGCCTGTTCGGGCAGGCCGCCCGCCAGGTCTTCTTCATCATCACCAGCGTCTACGGCTGGTGGGCCTGGAACGAGTCCCGCCGGACCCGCGGCAAGGGAGAGCCGGCGATCACGCCGCGGTGGGCCACGGCACGCGAGCGGGTGGCCTACCTGCTCGCCGCCGCCGGGCTCGTCGTGCTCTGCCAGTGGCTCTTCCAGGTGGTGGGCGTCGGCTGGCCGGCGCCGGGCTGGTACTACTGGACCGACGCCTGGATCTTCGTCGGCTCCATCCTGGCCACCTACGCCATGGCGCGCGGGTGGGTCGACTTCTGGCTCGTCTGGATCGCGGTGGACCTGATCGGAGTGCCTCTGCTGTGGCACTCGGGCTACTACCCCTCAGCCATCATGTATGCCGTGTACGGCGCCTTCGTCCTGTGGGGCTTCTTCGTGTGGCGTCGCGCCGCTCGGGACGAGAACCCGCAGCCGAGCCGGGCGCAGGCCGAGGCCCCTGTCGGCTGACCGCTGGCGGGTCACCCGGCTGGTCCGGTGAACTAGGCTGAGCGGGTGAGTAGCAAGGACCCGTATGCCGTGTTCCGGCCCCGGCGCGGATCTCTCGTGGCGTGGGGTTGTGCTCTCGCGGTCCTGGTGGTGTTCGGCGGGCTGGCAGCCCTCGCCCCGGGCGGGTGGACGCTTCCGGACCGGCTCCTGCTCGGGTTCTTCGCCGTGGTCGTGGCGGCCGGGCTGCTCCGGTTCGGGCTGGTGCGGGCCGTGCCCAGCCCGGAGGGCCTCACGGTGATCAACCTGGTGCACCGCCGAGAGGTGGAGTGGGCCCAGATCGTGCGAGTGGGGACCTTTGCCGCTGGCAGTCCCTGGCTGGTCCTCGAGCTCTCGGACACCGAGGAGCTGTCGGTGATGGGGATCCAGCGGGCGGACGGTGAGTTTGCCCGCGGCGAGGCGGCACGGCTGGCCGCGCTGGTGGAGCACCACAGCAGGTAGGTGACCGAACTCGGCAGTTCGGCCGCTGTCGAGTTATCCGGTTCGGAAACACCAACCACTCGTGCGAAGATGGCGGGTGCGCCAACCGGGTGGGTCCGGTCCGCGCCCACCCCTCGTGCTGAAGGAGCCGTCCGACGTGACCTCTGCGACCAGACCGGTCGACCGCCCCCGCCCCTCGCCCGCCATCCTGCGCCAGGGGCTGCGCGTCCTGTGGACGGGCATCCGACAGCAGAAGAAGGTCTTCTCCGTCGCGGTCGGCGGGGCCGCGCTCTGGGCCCTGGCGACCGTCGCGACCGCCTGGGCGATCGGCTACGTCACCGAGCACGCGGTGACGCCTGCCGTGGAGTCGGGCGAGGTCACCAGCGGCGGGCTGTGGATGATCTTCCTGGTGCTCTTCGGGGTGTTGCTGTTCAACATGGCGGGCGTGGTGCTGCGGCGGGTCGCGGCCTCCATCGCCGGGTTCAACCTGCAGGCGCTGTACCGCCGGCGCGTGACGCGGCAGTACCTGCGGCTCCCGCTGAGCTGGCACCACTCCCACCCCTCCGGTCAGCTGCTGTCCAACGCGCACGCCGACATCGAGGCCGCCTGGCAGATCTTCAACCCGCTGCCCATGGCCATCGGTGTGCTGGTGATGCTGGTCATCGCGGGCACCCAGATGGTGGTGGTGGATCCCTTCCTGGCCCTCATCGGTTTCCTGGTCTTCCCCGGCCTGTTCGCCGCCAACCTGGTCTTCCAGAGGGTCATGTCGCCGCGGATCACCCGGGCCCAGCAGTTGCGGGCCGAGGTGGCCGAGGTGGCCCACGAGTCCTTCGAGGCGGGCATGCTCGTCAAGGCCATGGGCCGCGAGCAGGAGGAGACCACCCGGTTCGGTGGTGTCACCAACGACCTGCGCAACTCGCTGATCAATGTCGGCCGCACCCGCGGCATGTTCGAGCCGGTCATCGAGGCGATCCCCGTGCTGGGCACCCTGGCGGTGCTGGCCGTCGGCACCGCGCGCGTCGCCTCCGGTGACCTGAGTGCCGCGGACGTCGTGGAGATCGCCTACCTGTTCTCCATCCTGGCCTTCCCGGTGCGCGCCCTGGGCTGGGTGCTCGCCGAGATCCCGCGCTCGGTGGTCGGCTTCAGACGGGTCGACTCGGTGCTGCAGGCCAAGGGATCCATGGAGTTCGGCGAGGGCGACCTGCCGCGTGAGGGTGCAGCGCACTCCCGCTCGGTCGGCGTCTCCTATGCCTTCGCCGAGCCCGCGGAGCGCGCCGTCCTGGGCGCCGAGGATCCGCTGGAGGACCCGGGGCCCAGCGTGCCGGTGGGCCCGCAGCGCGCGATGGCCATCCGGGACGTCACCCTCGATGTGCCCGCGGGCCGGACCGTCGCGCTGGTGGGGCCGACCGGCTCCGGGAAGTCCACGCTCACCAGCCTGGTCCTGCGACTGATCGACCCGGACAGCGGCACGGTGACGCTGGATGGCATCGACCTGCGCAGTGTGCGCAAGGGCGAGGTGCCAGAGGTCGGGACCCTGGTCGCGCAGCAGACCTTCATGTTCGATGACCCGGTGCGCGACAACGTCACGCTCGGTGCGGAGCTGCCCGACGACGTGGTCTGGGAGGCCCTGCGCACGGCGCGGGCCGACGGGTTCGTCAGCGGCATGCCGGGAGCCCTGGACGCGGTGATCGGTGAGCGCGGTGGCAACCTCTCCGGGGGGCAGCGCCAGCGGATCGCGCTGGCCCGGGCGATCGTGCGCAGGCCCCGGCTGCTCGTCCTCGACGACGCCACCAGCGCCGTGGACCCCTCGATCGAGCAGGCGATCCTGGGCGGGCTCCGAGAGACCGGCGACGGCATGACCGTGCTCGTGGTCGCTTACCGGATGGCCACCATCCAGCTCGCCGACCACATCGTCTATCTGGAGCAGGGCCAGGTGGTGGACCAGGGCACCCACGCCGAGCTCCTCGTGAGCTGTGAGGGCTACGGCGACCTGGTCAACGCCTATGCGCGAGAGGCCGCAGAACGAGCCGCGGTGGCGGCGGACGAGGAGACGGTGTGACGACCACGACACCCACTGCCCACGACGATGAGCACGAGGCAATCAACAGCGAGATCGGCGGCTCCCACGAGCTCAGCACCTGGGCCACGCTGAAGCGGGGCCTGGAGCTCTCGCCGGAGCTGGTCCGCGGCCTGTGGGTCACCGTGCTCCTGGCGCTCTTCGCCACTCTGGGCAAGGTCCTGATCCCCTTCGTCGTGCAGCAGGCGACGGACAACGGCATCCTCGCCGACGGCGGCCCCGACGTCGACTTCGTGCTGCGGGCGGTCCTGCTCGCGGCGGGGGCGATCATCTTCACCGGATTCGCGCAGTATGTCGTGAACGTCCGGTTGTTCAAGGCCGCCGAGTCCGGTCTGGCGACCCTGCGGATCAGGGCGTTCCGGCACATCCACGACCTGTCGGTGCTGACCCAGAGCACCGAGCGCCGGGGCGGACTGGTCGCCCGCGTCACCAACGACGTGGACACCATCTCGATGTTCGTCCAGTTCGGCGGCATCATGCTGCTGGTCTCGACCGCGCAGATGCTGGTCGCCACGGTGCTGATGGTGATCTACAGCCCGATCCTGGCTGGCGTCGTGTACCTGTGTGTGATCCCGCTGGTGGTCCTGGTCACCAAGTTCCAGCCGATGCTCGGGCGGGCCTACGGCGCCGTGCGGTTGCGGGTCGGTGATCTGCTGGGGGCGGTCTCGGAGTCGATCGTCGGGGCGGTGACCATCCGGGCCTACGGGGTCGAGGAACGCACCGAGGCCCGCATCGACGGGGCCATCGAGCGCCACCGCGCGGCGGCCATCAAGGCCCAGATCCGCTCGGTCATCGCGTTCACCTCGGGCCAGGCCTTCGGCGGCATCACGACCGCCATCGTGCTGGTGGTCGGCACCGTGCTGGCCGCGAACGACCAGATGACCCTTGGTCAGCTGCTGGCCTTCCTGTTCCTGGTCAACCTGTTCACCCAACCGGTGCAACAGGCCACGGAGATCTTCAACGAGCTGCAGAACGCCGTCGCCGGCTGGCGTCGGGTGATCGGCGTGATCGACACGCCCGCGGACGTCTCGGACCCGGGCACGGACGGCGTCCGCCTGCCCCGTGGGCCGATCACGGTCGAGTTCGAGGACATCGCCTTCTCCTACCCCGGGGGTGACCGGGTGCTGCAGGACGTCAACCTGACCTTCGAGCCGAGGACGCGGATCGCGGTGGTCGGCGAGACGGGCTCGGGCAAGACCACGCTGGCCAAACTGCTCACCCGACTGATGGACCCCAGCGAGGGCCGGGTGCTGATCGATGGCGTGGACCTGCGCGACATTGCCTTCGACAGCCTGCGCCGCCGCATCGTCATGGTGCCCCAGGAAGGCTTCCTGTTCGATGAGTCCCTGATGGAGAACATCCGGTTCGGACGCCCGGAGGCGGCCGATGAGGACATCGAGCTGGCGATGACCGAGCTGGGCCTCGACCCCTGGCTCTCCGGTCTGCCGTTGGGCCTGGCCACCCAGGTCGGGCAGCGTGGGGAGTCGCTGTCGGCGGGTGAGCGTCAGCTCGTTGCGATCGCCCGGGCCTACCTGGCCGACCCGGACCTGCTCGTGCTCGACGAGGCCACCAGCGCCGTCGACCCGGCCACGGAGGTGCGCATCCAGCGCGCCCTGGAGGGGCTGACCCGTGGACGCACGTCGGTGGCGATCGCGCACCGGCTGTCCACCGCCGAGGCCGCCGACGTGGTCGTCGTGGTCGACCGGGGCCACATCGTCGCGGTCGGACCGCACGAGGAGCTGGTCGACGCCGGTGGCGTCTACACCAGGATGCACGCCTCCTGGGCCGCCCAGCAGCAGGGCTGAGCCACCAGGGGCGATGATGGGCACATGAGGCAGATCGCGATGGGCACGTGAGGCGCTGGTGGCTCTGGGCGGCGCTCGGCACCGCCCTGTTGCTGGTGGCCTCCCAACAGACCTGGGCCTGCGGGTCGTGGCAGGACCCGGTCCTCGGCTCGACGCGGGTCGAGGCGAGCGGCACCCAGGTCGCCGGCACGCTCACCGCCGGTGCGCTCCTGGCCGGGGCGGCCCTGCTGGCAGGGCTGGTGGGCTCGCGACCGGTGCGTCTGGCGGCGGCTGTCTGTCTCGCCGCAGGGGCAGTCCTGGCCGGGATTCCGACGGTGCTGACCCTGCTGGGCCCCGGGAGCGCGGTCGAGGAGGTCGCCCGCCAGCGCCCTGGCGCCACGACCGTGAGCGTGCAGATCGAGGCCGCCACGACCTCGCTGTGGCCGTGGGTGGGCCTGGTGGCAGCGGCCCTGGTCCTCACCAGCGCCCTGCTGTGCCTGCTCCACTGGCTCCACCCGACCGGCCCGCGGAGCGCCGGTGTGCCCGGGGCGAGCTCAGGGGTGGGTCCGGAAGGGGCCGACGAGACCTCGCAGGGGGCGTCCACGGCGCGCCGGCGGAGCCGTCCGCGCGATCCGTGGGACGACCTGACCCAGGGCCACGACCCGACCGTCGAGGACTGAGCGCGCACTGGCGTGGCCCTGGCTGACGATAGAGTCCGACCTGGCACAATGGGCCTCCGAGCAGGCCCCCGACAGCACACCCGACACAGGAGTTTGACGATGCAAGATGAGCCCGGACACGGAAACAGCGTGGCGGCCTGGACCGGTGTGCTGCTCCTCCTGCTCGCCAGCCTGCTGCTCTCCCTCGGCGTATTCTTCGGCTGGGGATGGGCCAACTGGAGCGGCGTGGCCGTGGCCGTGATCGGGATCGGCGCCTGGTGGGGGCTCAACGCCGCCGGTTACAACGAGGAGCACTGGGAGAACCGCTGAGCGCGGTCCACGAGGTGACCGACGCCACCCTGCCCGGGGGACAGGTCCGCTGGTCAGCAGGACTACGCTGACAGGGTGCCCACCGTCCTCGATCAGATCATCAGCGGTGTCCGTGAGGACCTGACCGCCCGACGTGCCGTCACCCCGCTCGAGCAGCTCCGCGACCGGGTGGCCACGCAGCCCACGGCCCCCGATGCCCTGGCGGCGCTGAGCACGCCGGGCGGCGTGCACCTGATCGCCGAGGTGAAGCGGGCCAGCCCGTCCAAGGGGGCCCTGGCCGACATCCCGGACCCGGCAGTCCTGGCAGCGGAGTATGCCGAGGGCGGGGCGAGCGTGGTCAGCGTCCTGACCGAGCAGCGCCGTTTCGGGGGCAGCATCGCCGACCTGGACGCCGTCCGCGCCGCCGTGCCGGTCCCGGTGCTCCGCAAGGACTTCATCGTCGACCCCTACCAGGTCTGGGAGTCCCGGGCCCACGGCGCCAGCCTGGTCCTCCTCATGGCCTCGGCCCTGGAGCAGGAACAGCTCATCGACCTCCTCGGGCTGGTGGAGGAGCTCGGCATGCACGCCCTGCTCGAGGCCCACGACGAGGACGAGCTCGATCGCTGCCTGCAGGCGGGTGGCCGCATCGTGGGGGTCAACGCCCGCAACCTGAAGACCTTGGAGGTCGACCCGCTCACCGTGACCCGGCTGCTCCCGGGTCTGCCGCAGTCGGTGGTGGGTGTTGCGGAGTCGGGGGTCACCGGGCCGGACAGCGTCCGCACGTATGTTGCCGCCGGAGCCAGGGCGGTCCTGGTCGGTGAGGCCCTGGTCATCGGGTCCGATCCCCGGTCCGCGGTCCGGGAACTCCTGGCCGCGGGTGGACGTCGAGTGGATGTGGAGGAGGGGTCATGACGCAGACCGAACCGGGCGTGCAGCTCGGTCGCTTCGGTGACTTCGGCGGGCGGTTCGTCCCGGAGGCGCTGATCGCTGCCCTGGACGAGCTGGACGCGGCCCGCACGGCGGCCACGGCGGACCCCGAGTTCTCCCGGGAGCTCGCCCGGCTGCACCGGGACTACACCGGCCGCCCGACACCGCTGACCGAGGTGCCCCGCTTCGCCGAGCACGCAGGGGGTGCCCGGGTCTTCCTCAAGCGTGAGGACCTGACGCACACCGGCTCCCACAAGATCAACAACGTCCTCGGCCAGGCGCTGCTCACCGTGCGCATGGGCAAGAAGCGGGTGATCGCCGAGACCGGCGCCGGCCAGCACGGGGTCGCCACCGCCACCGCCGCCGCCCTGATGGGGTTGGACTGCACGGTCTACATGGGGGAGAAGGACACCCGCCGACAGTCGCTCAATGTGGCCCGCATGCGGCTGCTCGGCGCGGAGGTCGTGCCGGTCAGCCACGGCAGCTCCACGCTCAAGGACGCCATCAACGAGGCCTTGCGCGACTGGGTGACCAATGTCGAGGACACCCACTACCTCCTGGGCACCGTCACCGGGCCGCATCCCTTCCCCACCATGGTCCGCGACTTCCACCGCATCATCGGCGACGAGGCGCACGACCAGCTCAGGGAACTGACCGGCGGTCTGCCGGACATCGTCTGTGCCTGTGTGGGCGGCGGCTCCAACGCGATGGGCATCTTCCAGCGGTTCCGGGACGAACCCGGCGTGCGCCTGGTCGGCTTCGAGGCCGGCGGTGAAGGGGTGGCCACCGGGCGGCACGCCGCCCGCTTCAGCAGCGGCGAGCCGGGCGTGCTGCACGGCGCCGCCACCTACGTCCTGCAGGACGAGGACGGGCAGACCCTGGAGTCCCACTCGGTCTCGGCCGGGCTGGACTATCCGTCGGTCGGCCCGGAGCACGCCTATCTGCGCGCGAGTGGTCGGGCGGAGTATCAGCCGGTCAACGACGACGAGGCGATGGAGGCCTTCGCGCTGTTGTGCCGGACCGAGGGCATCCTCCCGGCGATCGAGTCGGCCCACGCGCTGGCGGGCGCCCTCAGGATGGGCAAGGAGGCCGAGCCCGGCACCGTCATCCTGGTCAACCTCTCCGGCCGGGGTGACAAGGACGTGGAGACCGCTGCGACCTGGTTCGGACTGACCGGGGAGGACGCTGTCCGGGCCGAGGCGCCTGGTGACGCCAGCGACGGCCCGCCGACGGACCCACCGCACGCGCCGAGTGAGGGGATCGAGTCGTGAGCGCACTGGACGCTGTCTTCGCCTCGTGCCGCGACCAGGGCCGGGCCGCTCTCGTGGCCTACCTGCCAGCCGGCTTCCCGGACGCTGCATCCTCCCGCGAGGCGATGGTCGCGCTGGTCGAGGCAGGAGCCGACATCGTCGAGGTCGGCGTGCCCTACACCGACCCGCTCATGGACGGGCCGGTGATCCAGGACGCGGCCGACCGGGCCCTCGCAGGGGGGTTCCGGGTGCGTGACCTGCTCGGCAACGTCGAGGCAGTCGCCGCGGCCGGCGGTTCGGCTGTTGTGATGAGCTACTGGAACCCGATCCTGCGCTATGGCCCCGACGACTTCGCCCGGGACCTGGCCGCCGCCGGCGGAGCCGGGCTGATCACCCCGGACCTCATCCCAGACGAGGCCGCCGACTGGCGCGCAGCGGCGCAGGCCCACGGGGTGGCCCCGATCTTCCTGGTCGCCCCGAGCTCGACCGATGCCCGACTCGCGATGACCACCAGTGCCTGCCGTGGCTTCGTCTATGCCGCGTCCACGATGGGGGTCACGGGCACCCGGGCCAGCGTCGGCGGTGGTGCGGCCGACCTCGTGGCACGCACCCGGGCGGTGACCGACCTGCCCATCAGCGTCGGGCTGGGAGTGTCCACCCGCGAGCAGGCCGCCGAGGTCGCCTCGTTCGCGGACGGCGTCATCGTCGGGTCCGCGCTGGTCCGGGCACTGGGTGAAGGCACCGCCTCCGGGGCGGGCCTCGACCCGTTGCGCACCCTGACCGCCGATCTGGCCGAGGGAGTCCGCCAGCGATGATCGGCCCACGCCGGGCCCGTCCATGACCAGGACCAGGTGGGCCGACCTGGTCGGGCTCCTCGCGCGCCTCGCCCTCGGCGGGGTGCTGGTGACCGCCGGGGGGCTCAAGGTCGATGATCCGACCGGGGCCATCCAGTCGGTGGTCGCCTACCGGCTGTTCGACTACCAGGTGGCCGAGATGATCGGCCTGATGCTGCCGGTCGTGGAACTCGCCCTGGGCATCCTGCTGGTCCTGGGCCTGCTCACCCGATGGAGCGCAGTGGCCGGCACGCTGCTGATGCTGGTGTTCATCGCCGGCATCGCCTCCGCATGGGCCCGCGGCCTGAGCATCGACTGCGGCTGCTTTGGCGCCGGCGGGCCGGTCGCACCCTCGGATACCAGTTACCTCACGGAGATCCTGCGCGACGTCGGCCTGGCCGTCGCCGGGCTCTGGCTCGTCGTGCGACCCCGGTCGCTGCTGGCCCTCGACGCGATCATCTTCGCTGCCCCTCGGCATACCATCCACCCCGTCACGAAAGGCTCCTGATGCCCCGTCCGCCCGCTCACGTCCCGCCACCCCCGCAGAGTGGCCCGCCCGTCGCCCTGGTCGCGGGCGTGCTGGCCGTCGCTGTGGCGATCGCCGCGGTCGTGGTCTATCTGGTGATGCGACCGGACCCGGTGGACCCGGGGGCGGGCGAGGACGGCGCGGCCATCACGGGGGTCGGCAGCTCACCCAACGCGCTGCCGAACGCCGGGGGCATTCGAGTGGGCGACGCCGGCGACGCGCCGCAGGTGCACATCTACCAGGACTACCAGTGCCCGTGGTGTGGGCTGCTGGAGGAGGTGTCCGGGCCGGCGTTCACCGAGGCGGCCCTCTCCGGTGACATCCAGCTGACCTACACCCTGATGACCTTCCTGGACGGCAACCTGGACACAGACCACTCGGTGCGCGCCGCCAACGCCGCCCTGTGCGCCGACGACCAGGGGGCCTTCGTGGAGTTCAACGCGGCCGTGTTCGCCGGCCAGCCCGACGAGGAGGGCCAGGGCTGGACCGACGAGCAGCTGGTCGGCTTCGCCGAGGACTCCGGCGTGGAGGACCTCGAGACGTTCACCGCGTGCCTCGCCGAGGGCACCCACACCGACTACGTCCGCGACATGCAGACCCGGTCCAACCAGGACGGCGTCTCCGGCAGCCCGCGCGTCTTCATCGACGGCACCGAGCTGGACAACGACCAGATGGCGACCTTGCTGGAGGACCCCAACTCCTTCCCCGCGATCCTCGAGGAGGTCGCGGGCTGAGCCCGGTTCCGCCCACCGATTCAGCCCACCGCGGACCGACGCCGGGTCCGAGAGCCGGCCCCTCGGCATACACATAGGCTGGGGCCATGCGCCGAGCCAAGATTGTCTGCACGCTGGGACCCGCCACCGAGAGCTACGAGGAGATCCGGGCCCTCGTCGGCGCCGGCATGGACGTGGCCCGGATGAATATGTCCCACGGCAACCACGAGGACCACGACCGCCGCTACCACCTGGTGCGCCAGGCCGGTGACGAGATGAAGCACGCCGTCGCGGTGCTGGCCGACCTGCAGGGGCCCAAGATCCGCACCGGCACCTTCGCCGGTGGCCCGGTCGAGCTGGCGCCGGGGGAGACCTTCACCATCACGGTGCGGGACGTCCCGGGTGACCAGCACGTCGTCGGCACCACCTATGAGGGGCTGGCCGGCGACGTGCAGGTCGGTGACGACCTGCTCATCGACGACGGCAAGATCCAGCTCAAGGTCACCGAGGTCACCGACACCGACGTGGTGACCACCGTGGTGATCGGGGGGCAGGTCTCCGACAACAAGGGCATCAACCTGCCGGGAACGGCGGTCTCGGTCCCGGCCATGAGCGAGAAGGACGTCGAGGATCTGCGGTGGGCCCTGCGCACCCGGGTCGATGTCATCGCACTGTCCTTCGTCCGCAGCGGGAAGGACATCGAGGATGTCCACCGGATCATGGACGAGGAGGGCGTGCGGCTGCCCGTCATCGCCAAGATCGAGAAGCCGCAGGCGGTCGAGAACCTCAGCGACATCATCGCGGCGTTCGACGGCATCATGGTGGCCCGGGGTGACCTGGGCGTCGAGCTGCCGCTGGAGGAGGTCCCGCTGGTCCAGAAGCGTGCCATCGAGGTGGCCCGCCGCAACGCCAAGCCGGTGATCGTGGCCACCCAGGTGCTGGAGTCGATGATCACCAACCCCCGACCGACGCGCGCCGAGGCCAGCGACTGTGCCAACGCGGTGCTGGACGGGGCCGACGCCATCATGCTGTCCGGTGAGACCAGCGTGGGGGCGTGGCCGATCAAGGCGGTGGAGACGATGGCCACGATCATCGAGAACACCGAGGAGCACGGCATGGAGCGGATCCGTCCGCTCGGCACGAAGCCCCGGACCACCGGTGGTGCCGTGACCAAGGCTGCGGCGGAGATCGCCGAGCTGCTCGACATCCGATTCATGGTCACCTTCACCCAGACCGGTGACTCTGCCCGGAGGATGGCCCGACTGCGCAACGCCACCCCCGTCCTGGCCTTCACGCCGGTGCCGGCCACCCGCTCCCAGCTCGCCCTGACCTGGGGCGTGGAGACCTTCCTCAGCGAGACGGTCGAGCACACCGACGAGATGGTGATGCAGGTCGATGAGCTGCTCCTGGAGCAGAACCGCTGCTCCGAGGGCGAGATGATCGTCATCGTCGCCGGCTCGCCACCCGGCACCCCCGGCTCCACCAACGCCCTGCGTCTGCACCGGGTCGGGGACGCTGTCCACGGTCGGGCACCGGCCTACGAACGGTTGCTCAACCGCTAACGGTGAGCCCTTGAGCGGGACGCCTGTGCCTGCTCACCCTGGGCCGCAGGACCGGTATGCTGTCCCGGTCACCTTGCCGGGGTGGTGGAATGGCAGACACGGAGCACTCAAAATGCTCTGCTCGAAAGGGCGTGCGGGTTCGAGTCCCGCTCCCGGCACCAGCACGGCGGCCCACCCATCGTGAGATAACTCTCGGTCCCCGGTGTGCTGCACTCGGTCCGGTCTCAGCAAACTCTCAAGGACCACAGGTTATTCTGCAAGGGTGACCACCTCAGAGCGCCCCGTCCCGCGCCCGCCGAAGCAGTCGGATCCGGACTCGACCTCACCTGCCGAGCAGGCTGAGACCACCGAGCCGGCCGAGGCGAGCGCCGTCCGCATCCTGGTGGCTGAGGACGAGGCGCTGATCCGCCTCGATCTGGCCGAGATGCTCGAGGAGGCTGGCTACGACGTCGTGGGACAGGCCGCCGACGGCGAGCAGGCGCTCGAGCAGGCACGCGAGCTCCGCCCGGATCTCGTGGTGATGGACGTCAAGATGCCTCGGATGGATGGCATCAGCGCGGCCGAGATCCTGGGCAAGGAGGGCATCGCCCCCGTCGTCATGCTGACGGCCTTCAGCGACCGTGCTCTCGTCGAGCGGGCTCGCGATGCTGGTGTGATGGCCTATGTTGTCAAGCCGTTCACGGCCAACGACGTGCTCCCGGCGATCGACATCGCCCGCTCCCGCTGGCAGGAGCGGCAGGCCCTAGAGGCCGAGGTGGCCGACCTGGCCGAGCGGTTCGAGACCCGCAAGCGGCTGGACCGGGCCAAGGGCCTGCTGCAGCAGCAGCTCAAGTTGTCCGAGGCCGAGTCCTTCCGCTGGATCCAGAAGGCTGCCATGGACCGCCGCCTGTCGATGCGCGAGGTCGCCGATGCGGTGATCTCCGGGATGCCGGCCAAGTAGCAGGACCCCATTCGCTCGGTCGCTCTGTGGGCCGGGCGCCCATGCGCTCGGTCGGTTCGTGGACCGGGCGCCCGCGCGCTCGGTCGGTCTGTGGGCCGGGCGCCCATGCGCTCGGTCGGTCTAGGTGAGGGCGCCGACCAGGTAGGTCAGGACGGGCGCCACCGCCAGGGCCGGCAGCAGGTCGCCCACCGGGATGTCCCGGATCCGCAGCAGTCGCAGCGCGATGCCGATCAGCAGCAGCCCACCGACCACGGTGAGGGCCGCGATGTGCGCATCTGGCACGAGGGAGCCCAGCAGCACCCCGACAATGGTCAGCGCGCCCTGCACCACGAGCACCGAGACCGCGGAGAAGGCGACCCCCAGGCCGAAGGATGAGGCGAACGCCAGCGCGGCGAAACCGTCCAGCACGGACTTCAGGGCCAGCTCCTCGATGCCGCGTCCGAGCCCGTCGTTGAGGGAGCCCAGGATCGTCAACGGACCCACGCAGAACAGCAGTGAGGCGGTCAACCAGCCCTCGATGAACCGCTCGCGCGCCGAGGCGTGCCCGGGGACGTCACCGGCCTCCTCGGTCGAGTCCAGGGCCGCCACGGACGGGCTGCGTCGGGCGACGAACGCCTGGATGGTGCCGGCCAGGGCCTCCACGCGTGCCTCGATGCGCAGCAGCGACCCGAGGATGCCACCGATCAGCATTGCTCCCAGGACGATCATCACGGGGGCGCCCGCGCCCACATGCTCCACGAGTGCGGGCGATGAGATCTCCAGCAGCGACACCACGGCCATCAGCACGACGACCAGACCCAGACAGTCGGTGACCACCGAGCGGGTGTGCTCGGAGAGCCGGTGACCGAACACCATACCGAGCACCGACCCGACCAGGATGGTCAGGACGTTGAGGGCCGTGCCGGCGCCGGGGAAGAGGTCCACGAGGGGGAGCGTATGCCGAGGCGAACCGACCCGGGGAGTCGGGGGCTCACCGGATGGTTGGGTGTGCTTCGGGGCGGCTCAGCCGCCCGGCGGCCGGTCGCGCAACTGGCAGGTCAGACGGGCAGAGGCACACCGTTGTCCCGAGTCGTCGGTGATCACGATCTCGTAGGCGGCGACCGAGCGTCCGCGGCTCAGGGGAGTGGCGACCCCGGTGACGAAGCCGCCGCGCACGGCGCGGTGGTGGGTGATGTTGAGGTCGACGCCGACGGCGATGCGGCCCGCTCCGGCGTGATGGGCCGCGCCGACCGAGCCCAGGGTCTCGGCGAGCACCGCTGAGGCCCCGCCATGCAGCAGACCGTAGGGCTGGGTGTTGCCAGCAACCGGCATCCGGCCGACGGTGCGCTCGGCACCGGCCTCGGTGATCTCGATCTCCATCCGGTCCAGCAGCGTGGCGGCCCCCACGTCGGGGCGAGTGGTGTCGGTCATGGCACCTAGAGTGTCATGCGTGAGTCGACTGCTGCTGCTTGATGGACATTCGCTGGCCTACCGTGCCTTCTTCGCGCTCCCGGTGGAGAACTTCTCCACCAGCACCGGGCAGAGCACCAACGGGGTCTTCGGGTTCACCTCGATGCTGATCAACGTGATGCGCGACGAGGCGCCGACGCACGTCGCCGTCGCCTTCGACGTCTCGCGGCAGACCTTCCGCAGTGAGGAGTATGCCGACTACAAGGCCGGCAGGTCGGTGACCCCTTCGGAGTTCAAGGGACAGATCCCGATCATCCGCGAGGTGCTGGACGCGCTGCGGATCCCGCACCTGGAGCTCGACGGATTCGAGGCAGACGACATCCTCGCCACCCTGACGACGCGGGCACGGGAGCAGGGGATGGAGGTCCTCATCTGCTCCGGTGACCGGGACACCTACCAGCTGGTGGGGGACCGGGTGACCGTGCTCTACCCACGCAAGGGTGTCTCGGACCTGGTGCGGATGACTCCGGTCGCCGTCGAGGAGAAGTACGGCGTCGGACCGGACCGCTACTCCGACCTGGCCGCCCTGGTGGGGGAGTCCTCGGACAACCTCCCCGGGATCCCGGGCGTGGGTCCCAAGACCGCAGCCAAGTGGATCAACCTCTACGGCGACCTCACCGGGGTCGTGACCAACGCCGACCTGATCAAGGGCAAGGCGGGGGAGGCACTGCGAGAGCACCTGGACGGTGTCCTGCGCAACCGGCGGCTCAACCAGCTCGTGGGTGATCTCGAACTCCCGCTGGGGCTGGAGGACCTGGAGCGGCGGGTGTGGGACCGCGAGGAGATCCACACCGTCTTCGACCGGCTGGAGTTCCGGGTCCTGCGGGACCGGCTCTTTGAGTATCTCGACCCGGTGGAGGACGAGGCCGACGAGGGCATCGAGGTGGAGGGTGGCCGCATCGAGCCCGCGGCGCTGCCTGCGTGGCTGGCCGAGCACGCCCCGGCCGGCACCCGCACCGGAGTGCATGTCACCGGCACGTGGGCCCGGGGCCTGGGCGACGCGACGAGCCTGACCCTGGCAACGCCTGGTGCGGCCGGACACCTCACCCTGAGTGACCTGGACGAGACCGCAGAGAGCGCGCTGGCCACCTGGCTGGCCGACTCCACCGTGCCCAAGGTGCTGCACGACGCCAAGGGCCCGCTCCACGCCCTACAATCTCGCGGGCTGCCCCTGGCCGGACTGGTCAGTGACACAGCCCTGGCCGCCTACCTGGTGCGCCCGGACCAGCGCACCTACGACCTGGCTGACCTGGTGCTGCGTTATCTGAAGCGGGAACTGCGGGCCGAGGCGAGCGCACCGGACCAGGGCCTGCTGGAGCTGGATCTGGGCGAGGACGATGCCTCCGTGCAGTCCGCCCTCGTGCACGCCCGGGCGGTCCTGGACCTGGCGGAGGTCCTGGACGGCGAGATCTCCGAGGTCCAGGGCGCGGCGTTGCTGCGGGACATCGAGCTGCCCCTCGTCGGGGTCCTGGGCCGGATGGAGCAGGTCGGCATCGCCGTGGACCTGGAGGCCCTGGAACGGCTCGAGGGTGAGTTTGGCGACGCCATGATGCAGGCCCAGCAGGACGCCTGGGACGCGATCGGCGACGACTCGGTCAACCTGGGTTCACCCAAGCAGCTGCAGACGGTGCTGTTCGACAAGCTCGCACTGCCCAAGACCCGGCGCACCAAGACCGGCTACACCACCGATGCCGACGCGCTGGCCGGGCTCTACGCCCAGACCGAGCACCCGTTCCTGGAGGCCCTGCTGCGGCACCGCGACAAGACCCGGCTCCGGGTCACCGCCGAGGGTCTGCTCAGGTCCGTGGCCGACGACGGCCGCATCCACACCACCTACCAACAGACCATCGCCGCGACCGGACGGCTCAGCTCCACCGACCCCAACCTGCAAAACATCCCGATCCGCACCGAAGAGGGGCGGCGCATCCGCGAGGCCTTCGTCGTCGGATCCGGCTACGACGAGTTGCTGTCCGCGGACTACAGCCAGATCGAGATGCGCATCATGGCGCACCTCTCCCGCGACGAGGGCCTGATCGAGGCCTTCCGGACGGGGGAGGACCTGCACCGGTTCGTCGGGTCCCGGGTCTTCGACGTCGAGCCTGCCGACGTGACCCTCGAGATGAGGGCCAAGGTCAAGGCCATGAGCTACGGCCTGGCCTACGGGTTGTCCGCCTTCGGCCTGTCCAAGCAGCTGGGCATCTCGCGCGAGGAGGCGAGCGGCCTGATGGAGGAGTACTTCGCGCGCTTCGGTGGGGTGCGGGACTACCTGCAGGACGTGGTGGCAGAGGCGCGGGGGACGGGCTTCACCGAGACCATGCTGGGGCGGCGCCGCTATCTGCCCGACCTCACCTCCGACAACCGTCAGCGACGGGAGATGGCCGAGCGGATGGCGCTCAACGCCCCCATCCAGGGGTCGGCGGCCGACATCATCAAGGTCGCCATGCTCCGGGTCGAGGAGGCGCTCTCGCGGGAGGGCCTGGCCTCGCGGATGCTCCTCCAGGTCCACGATGAGCTGGTCCTGGAGGTCCCGACGGCCGAGAAGACCGTGGTCGAGGACCTCGTCCGGCGTGAGATGGGCGCCGCGGTCGAGCTGGACGTCCCGTTGGATGTGAGCCTCGGCTGGGGCCGCACCTGGCACGACGCGGCCCACTGACTCCGCACCTGGCACGACGCGGCCCACTGACTCCGCGGAGGCGCCGCGAATCCACCACTGCCAGGTCACACTTCGGACACGTCTGGCCCGATGTGATTCGCGGGAGGGCAGACATGTGATTAACTCCCGACCAGCGATCCGAAGGAGGACCCGTGCGCGCCCGCGTGACATCCCTGTTCGCGGCGCTGCTCCTGGCTGTGATGCTGGCTCCAGGTGCGGCTGCCGTGGGCGCAATCTCCAGCCCACCGGCGACAGCCGTGGGCAGCATCGCGGTGTCCCAGGGGGACAGCGCCGAGACCACCAGCCCAGCCGACGGAGCCGAGAGCACAGCCGAGCCCGGAGAGTCCGAGGAGGCCGCTGAGACGCTGCGCGGCAGCATCCGCGGTCCGGACCGCGAGCCCGTGCCCGGTCTGACCATCACGGTGACCCAGGACGGCACCGAGGTCGGCACCGGCACCACGAACGACAACGGCCAGTGGGAGGTGCCGCTGCCCGGGCCGGGGACCTACTCCGCCTCCCTGGACCCGGCCGAGCTCCCCGAGGGCGTGGCGCCCAAGGAGGAGGGCGGTGAGGAGGTCACCGGTGTGATCGTCCGCCCCGGCGCCAACCAGGGCGTGATCTTCCAGCTCGCTGCGACCGGTGACGGCGAGGAGGGGAGCGCACCGGCAGCCGGTGGCATCACCTTCCTGGACCGGTTCCTCCAGCTCACGGTCGAGGGCATCAAGTTCGGCGCGATCATCGCCATCACCGCCGTCGGGCTGTCCCTCGTCTTTGGCACCACGCGACTGATCAACTTCGCCCACGGTGAGTTCGTGACCTTCGGCGCGGTCATGGGGTACTTCCTGTCGGTGAGTCCCGTGAACCTGCCCCTGATCGTGGCCGCCGTCCTGGCGATGCTCCTGACGGCTCTGCTGGCCGGCGTCATGGACCTTACGGTTTTCCGACCGATGCGACGCAAGAGCGCCGGGATGATCCAGCAGTTCATCGTCGCCATCGGCCTGGCCCTGGTGATCCGGCACGTGTTGCTGGTCTTCTTCGGCTCCCGGCGCCGGGGCTATGACGAGTACAACCTGCAGACCGCCCTGGACTTCGGACTCTTCCGGATCACCCCACGCGACCTGGTCGTGACCATCCTGGCCTTTGTCATCATGGGCCTGGTCGCCTTCATGCTCCAGCGCACCAGGATCGGCAAGGCCATGCGGGCCGTGAATGACAACGAGGACCTGGCGTCAGCCTCCGGCATCAACGTGCAGCGTGTGGTGCTGACCGTCTGGGTCGTGGGCGGTGCCCTCGCCGGCATCGGCGGCGTCATGTTCGGCCTGACCCAGACGGTCTACACCAATATGGGCTTCCAGCTGTTGCTGCTGATGTTCGCGGCGGTGATCCTCGGCGGTCTCGGCAACGCCTACGGCGCCATGCTGGGCGCCCTGGTGATCGGCCTGGTCTCGCAGTACTCCACGCTGTGGTTCCCCTCGTCCCTGCAGAACATGTGGGCGCTGCTGGTCATGATCCTCGTCCTGCTGTTCCGCCCACAAGGCATCCTCGGCCGCCGCGAGCGAGTGGGCTGAGGGGAGAGAGACCATGGATCTGCTCAGTATTCTCAGCAACTCCTTCCGCGGTGCCCTCGGACCGGAGGCAGCCATCTACGCGCTGGCCGCGGTCGGACTCAACATGCACTTCGGCTACACCGGCCTGCTCAACTTCGGTCAGGTCGGCTTCATGCTCGTGGGCGCCTACGGCACCGCGGTGCCGGTGGTGGCCTGGGGTCTCCCACTGTGGGTCGGCATCCTCATCGGCATCGCCTGTGCGATCGTCCTGGCCCTCCTCCTCGGTGTGCCGACCCTGCGGTTGCGAGGGGACTACCTCGCGATCGCGACGATCGCCGCGGCGGAGGTACTTCGCTACATCTATCGGTCCGAGTGGGCCGAACCGCTGACCGGCGGCGTCTTCGGCATCACCCAGTTCGCCAACGACTTCTACGACCTCAACCCCTACAGCAGTCGACTGGACCTGGGGTGGCTGAGCTTCTCACCGACGGCGTTATGGGTGATGACGGTCGGCTGGGGAGCGACGTTCCTGGCCTGCGGCCTGGTCGCCCTGCTGATCCACTCGCCATGGGGTCGGGTCCTGCGATCCGTCCGGGAGGACGAGCAGGCGGCCCGCAGCCTCGGCAAGAACATCTTCAGCTACAAGATGCAGAGCCTGATCATCGGCGGTGTGCTCGGTGCACTGGCCGGCTCGCTGATGGCGATCAACACCCAGGCCCTCACACCCGATGTCTTCATGCCGATCCTGACCTTCTATCTCTGGACCATCATGATCCTGGGTGGGGCCAGTCGGATCATGGGTCCAGTCGTCGGTGCGATCGTCTTCTGGTTCCTCCTGACCTTCCTCGACTCATTCCTCCGCCAGATCATCGGGGACGGGTTGATCGGGCTGGAGAGCAGTGATGTGGGAGCGATCCGGTTCGCGGCGGTCGGCCTCGGCCTGATGCTGCTGATGATGTTCCGCCCAGCGGGTCTGCTGGGCAACCAGAAGGAGTTGCGCCTCGATGTCCGGTGACCAGGAGCGGCACGAGCTCGAGCCCGATGTGCTGGCCGAGCGCGCCGAGCTCGTCGATGCAGAGCATGACCTGGGAGAGCAGGAGCTCTCCGTCGGGGCCCGCCGTGCGGCGGAGGCCCTCACCGGAGTCGCGCCGGAGCCGGGCGTGGCCAAGCCCGATGCGATCCTGGTCGCGGACGGGGTGGTGCGCCAATTCGGGGGCCTCACCGCCGTCGACGTGGAGCACCTCGAGGTGCAGCGGGGCACGATCACGGCGCTGATCGGCCCCAACGGGGCGGGCAAGTCCACCTTCTTCAACCTGGTCAGTGGCTTTGACAGCCCGACCCGCGGGAAATGGTCCTTCAACGGCACCGACATCACCCAGCTCGCGGCGCACAAGATCGCGCGGCGCGGCATGGTGCGCACCTTCCAGCTGACCAAGGCGCTGATGCGTCTGACGACCCTGGAGAACGTCATGCTCGGCGCCACCGGCCAGGGCGGTGAGAGTCTGTGGCGGGCCCCGCTGCGGTTCCTGTGGCGCGCGCAGGAGCGGGACAACGTCACGCGTGCCGAGGAGCTGTTGGAGCGGTTCAACCTGACCCACATGCGCGATGAGTTCGCCGGCACTATGTCCGGCGGGCAGCGCAAGCTGCTCGAGATGGCCAGGGCGCTCATGGTCCAGCCCGACCTGGTGATGCTGGATGAGCCGATGGCCGGCGTCAACCCGGCCCTGACCCAGTCGCTGCTCGGGCACATCCAGGCACTCCGGGACGAGGGCGTCACGATCGTGCTCGTCGAGCACGATATGGACGTGATCATGTCGATCAGCGACTGGGTGATCTGCTTCGCCGAGGGCCGGGTCATTGCCGAGGGGCGACCGGATGACATCCGGCGCGACCGAGCCGTGATCGATGCCTATCTGGGCGCCCGCCGCAGCCTGAAGGAGGACCCGCAGTGAGCACCGGCACAGAGAACAACGCCCCAGAGAAGAACGGCCCAGAGAACAACGGCCCAGAGAACAACGGCCCAGACGCTGGGAGCACCGACGCCACGAGCCCTCACGGCACGGGCCCTCATGGCACGAGCCCTCATGGGACGAGCACCGGCACCACGGAGCCGCTGCTGTCGTGCACGGACCTGGTGTCCGGCTATATCCCCGAGGTCGACATCCTCACCGGCTGCAGCGTCCACGTCGACCGCGGCGAACTGGTCGGCATCATCGGGCCCAACGGCGCGGGCAAGTCGACCCTGATCAAGACCCTCTTCGGGTTGGTCCCGGTCCGGTCGGGGGTCGTCACGCTGCACCACGAGGACATCACCTCCGCCCCGGCCCACCGGCTGGTGGCCTCGGGCGTGGGCTATGTCCCGCAGAACAACAACGTCTTCCCGTCCCTCACTGTCGAGGAGAACCTCGAGATGGGGATGTTCGTGCGGCCCAAGGACTTCGCGGAGCGCTTCGCCCGCGTGAGCGAACTCTTTGAGCTGCTGGCCGACCGCCGGCGCCAGAAGGCCGGCTCGCTGTCCGGCGGTGAGCGTCAGGTGGTCGCGATGGGCCGCGCCCTGATGACCGACCCCAAGGTGCTCTTCCTGGACGAGCCGTCGGCCGGGCTCTCCCCCCTGATGCAGGACAGCGTCTTCGAGGCGGTCAACACCATCAACGACTCCGGTGTCTCGATCCTGATGGTCGAGCAGAACGCCCGGCAGTGCCTGGACATCTCCGACCGGGCCTACGTGCTCGACCAGGGCAAGGACGCCTACACCGGCACCGGGGAGGAGCTCGCGACCGACCCCAAGGTCATCGAGCTGTATCTCGGCACGCTCGCGCACATCGACGAGCAGTAGAACCAGCAGCACGACGACCGCCGGCCCGGCCCCCTGAGGGGGACCGGGCCGGCGCTGTTATGTGCGGTGGAGCTCCCGCGGTAGGTCAGCCCTCCGGGTTGGACTCGACAGTCTCGAGCGACTCGAACTCGCCGGCGTCGTTGAAGCCGTAGACCTCGATGGTGGCCTTGCCCGGCTCACCCACATCGGTGAAGTCCAGCGGACCACTGGCGCCGTTGTAGTCGATGTCCTCGCCCTCCTCGAGCAGACCCTTGCACTCCTCGTAGGAGGTGCAGGCCGTGCCCTCGATGGTCACGTCGTTCACGGCCTCAGCGACGTCCGCCGGGTCTGCCGACTGGGCAGCCTCCGCGGCCAGCGCGATCGTCACCGCACAGTCATAAACCTGCGGGGCGAACTGGGTGTTGTCACCCAGCGCCGGGTCGAACTCTCCCAGCGACGTCATGAAGTCATCGCTCGCCGCGGAGGCGGGAGCCGTGCCCTTCATGCCGGCCAGGATGGCCGGGTTGCCCTCGTCAACCAGGCTGCCCAACTCGGGGTTGCGCATACCGTCCGCACCGTAGAAGCCATAGTCGGCCGGGGTGATGCCCTGCTCGATCAGGCCCTGGATGATCTGCACGGACTCCTCGAAGCCGACGATGACCACGGCGTCGGGGTTGGCCGAGACGACCGCCTGGACGGTGCCGTCATACTGCTGGGCGACCGGGTCGTAGGTCTCGTTGACCGACACCGTGGCGCCCTGGTTCTCCAGCGCCTCGGCCGTGGCGTTGGCCAGGCCGCGACCGTAGTCGTCGGCGCGGGCCACGATGGCCACGTTGCTCCAGCCGTCGTTGACGATGGTGTTGGCCAGCACCGGCCCCTGGAGCGCGTCCGAGGGAGCGGTGCGGAAGTAGAAGCCGCCGTCGTCATAGTCGGTGAAGGTCGGAGCAGTGTTGGAGCCCGAGCACTGCAGGACGCCGGCACCGGTGATCCGGTCGATGACATCCAGCGAACGGCCGGAGGCTGCGGCACCGACGATGGCCGTCGGGTTCTCGGCGAGGACCCGGTCGGCCGAGGCCTGCACGACGGTGGCCTGGTCGCCCTCGTCACCGCCGATGGCCGCCGGGACCTCGGACCCGAGCACGCCGCCCGCGGCGTTGATGTCCTCGATCGCCATGTTCAGGGCGCTGATCTGGGGCGGGCCCAGGTAGGCGAGGGCGCCGGTCTCGGGGAAGAGATAGCCGAACTTGAACTCCCCGGCCTCACCACCGGTCCCGGGCGCGTCGGTCTCCATGGAGCCGTCGTCGGTGCCGGTCTCGGTGTCCGTGTCCTCGGTCTCGTCCTCGGACTCGGAACCGGTGTCCTCGGTTTCCTCGGCTGCTGGTGCGTCGTCCTCCGGCTCGTCCTCGCCGTTGCCGCCGCACGCGGTCAGCAGGGCGACGGCCGACAGGACGGCTGCCGCCTTGAAGTGTGTCCTTCTACGCATCGGTTCCCTCTCGACGTGTGGCCCGCGTCACGGGCCGGTGATGGCGCCACACTAATGGTGGAAGGGCCTGCTGTGGGGTTCTGTGACCGTACTGTGACCCGCGATCTTCTCCCGTGCCCGACCGCCCAACACGGCCACCTACTGTTTGCGGCACACAAAGATCGCGGTGCCCGGGACCAGTTCGCCCCGCAACCGGCTCCAGCCACCCCACTCATGGTCGGCCTGGTCCGGCCATTCCGGCTCCACGACGTCGAGGAGGGTGAGCCCAGCGCCCACGATCTCGCGGACCCGGTCACCCAGGGTGCGATGGTGCTCGGTGTAGGTGGCGCGTCCCTGCGCGTCCTGCTCGACATAGGGTCGACGGTCGAAGTAGGAGGAACGCACCGTCAGCCCCGCCTCGCCCGGCACATCCGGCAGGGCCCACCGGATCGGGTGGGTGACCGAGAAGACCAGGCGACCGCCTGGCCGCAGCACCCGGGACACCTCGCGGAGCACCTCCGCGGAGTCGGCGACGAACGGCAGCGCCCCGTAGGCCGAGAAGACGACGTCGAAGGCGTCGCCAGCAAAGGGCAGCCGGGCGGCGTCGCACTGGATGTATGCCGAGGGGCCGGGTGCGCCGGCTCCCTCGCCGAGGCGACGGGCAGCATCCACGTGACGCCCCTGGGCCAGCATGCCGGCAGAGATATCGGTGGCGACCGCGCGGGCCCCCTGACCGGCGCACCAGCGACTGCCCTGGGCCGCGCCCGCGCCGAACTCCAGGACGTCGCGCCCCGTGAGATCGCCCAGCAGCCGCAGGTCGGTCTCGTAGACTCCCTCCGGTCCCCACATGAGGGCGGCGTCGCCCAGGACCGTGCGGTGCTCGGCGTAGTAGGAGCTCGCCTCGCCGTCCCACCAGGACCGGTTCGCGGCCGCGCTCTCTGGCTGGCCCACGGACCTCCGCGCCACGGTCTCCGCCGGCCCCACGGCATACGGCGACTCCGGTGGGGGATCTGCGGGACAGGCAGGGGGGGTCGTGCTCATGGGCGCAGTCTGCCGGATTGACCCCCGGTGGCGCGCACGGGTAAGGTGGGTCTGCGCGTCGCGTGCATTCGCGCGTGCCCCAGCACAATATCTGTCCATCTCGGACGGGTCGCCGTCATGGCGCGGCCCCGTCCACACTGCTTGTCCACACTACGGAGCCCCTACTACATGACTGCAACTGCGCCTGAGAAGGCCATCTCCCAGATCGCGATCAACGACATCGGGTCTGAGGAAGAACTCCTCGCAGCGATCGACGCCACGATCAAGAACTTCAACGACGGCGACATCGTCGAGGGTGTCATCGTCAAGGTCGACCGCGACGAGGTCCTGCTCGACATCGGCTACAAGACCGAGGGCGTCATCCCGTCCCGCGAGCTGGCCATCAAGCACGACGTCGACCCTTCCGAGGTTGTCAACGTCGGCGACGAGGTCGAGGCCCTAGTCCTCCAGAAGGAGGACAAGGAAGGCCGCCTGATCCTGTCCAAGAAGCGTGCGCAGTACGAGCGCGCCTGGGGCTCCATCGAGCAGGTCAAGGAAGAGGACGGCGTTGTCACCGGCACCGTTATCGAGGTCGTCAAGGGCGGCCTCATCCTGGACATCGGCCTGCGCGGCTTCCTCCCCGCCTCCCTCGTCGAGATGCGGCGCGTCCGCGACCTGCAGCCCTATGTCGGCCAGCAGATCGAGGCCAAGATCATCGAGCTGGACAAGAACCGCAACAACGTGGTCCTGTCCCGCCGCGCGTGGCTGGAGCAGACCCAGTCCGAGGTCCGCACCACCTTCCTCAAGGAGCTGGCCAAGGGGCAGGTCCGCTCCGGTGTCGTCAGCAGCATCGTCAACTTCGGTGCGTTCGTCGACCTGGGTGGCGGCGTGGACGGCCTGGTGCACGTCTCCGAGCTGTCCTGGAAGCACATCGACAACCCGGGTGAGGTCGTCGAGGTCGGCGACGAGGTTACCGTCGAGGTCCTGGACGTCGACATGGACCGCGAGCGTGTCTCCCTGTCGCTGAAGGCGACCCAGGAGGACCCGTGGCAGCACTTCGCCCGCACCCATGCCATCGGCCAGGTCGTGCCCGGCAAGGTCACCAAGCTGGTGCCCTTCGGCGCGTTCGTGCGTGTCGAGGACGGCATCGAGGGTCTGGTCCACATCTCCGAGCTGGCCGAGCGCCACGTGGAGCTGCCGGAGCAGGTCGTCACCGTGGGCTCCGACATCTTCGTCAAGGTCATCGACATCGACCTGGAGCGTCGTCGCATCTCGCTGTCGCTGAAGCAGGCCAACGAGGCCGTCGCGGCCGAGTTCGACCCGACCCTCTACGGCATGGCAGCCGAGTACGACGAGGAGGGGAACTACAAGTACCCCGAGGGCTTCGACGCCGAGGCGCAGGAGTGGATGGAGGGCTTCGAGGCCCAGCGCGAGAAGTGGGAGAAGGAGTACGCCGACGCCCACGAGCGCTACGAGGCGCACAAGGCGCAGGTCGAGGCCGCTTCGGAGGCCGAGGAGAGCGCCGGGGAGTCCGCGGACACCGCGACCACCTACTCCTCGGGCAGCAGCTCGAGCAGCAGCTCTGAGTCCTCTTCCTCCACCGCCTCATCCTCTGCCGCTCCGTCGGCCCCGGTCGAGGCCCAGGGCACCCTGGCCTCCGACGAGGCTCTCGCCGCACTGCGCGAGAAGCTCACTGGCAACTGATTCACGGCTCCGGTCTGACGGTTGACGTCAGGACGGAGTTTGCCGAACGGCCCGGTTCCCTTCGTGGGAGCCGGGCCGTCGTGTGTTGACATGCTCTTCGTGGCGAATGTGCGCTTCCAGACCGAGGCATTGACGCATCTCGGCTTCTCCCCTAGCGTGCTTCACATCACAGTCGAACATCTTGGGGAGAATCATGAAGACACGATTGATGGGTGGGCTCTGTGCAGCCTTGCTCATAGCTACCCTGTTCCCTGGAGCGGCCCAGGCCGACTCGCGTAGCGGGTCTGTGGTCAACTGCCCGTCAGGATTGCAGGTCAGCGCCTACAGCCGGGCAGATGGTGCGACCTCGCAGAGGCACACGTACTACTCGACCGGCGGCGGGAGCGCCACATACTGGCGGGGGTCTTACATCCACGCATCAGAAAGCCCGTATCAGGGGGCTTCGAACCTGTGGGAAGCCAACGCCACGATCAACGTGTGGAGCAACAGCTGCCTGTGAGGCGGGCCTCAGGGCGCTGGTGTACGAAGTTCGCCACAGCCATCCTGTTCGTCGGGTCACTCGTGGCATGCGCGGGGCCAGCGCAAGAGGCGAAACGTGAGAGCGACATGGTGACGGGCTCTACCCCGACCGGCAATAGCCACAAGTCGCCACCGAGTGAGGTGGTAGGGGGCCTTCCGCCCGGTG
Organism: Ornithinimicrobium murale; assembly: GCF_003352835.1. GTDB lineage: Bacteria > Actinomycetota > Actinomycetes > Actinomycetales > Dermatophilaceae > Ornithinicoccus > Ornithinicoccus muralis. Next base: position 34,844 of record NZ_QLVD01000015.1, read on the forward strand.
TGCCCGCGACGTACTACGCGGACATGGCGGAATGGGCAGAGATCATCAACTTGGACGACCCACCGTCCGTGGAACCGGTTCGTGCCGTCGGCAAGGACGAGATCGACCAGGTCATGGTCGATTGCCTGGTCGAGTTTGGGGTCGACGCACGGTTGGAGCCTAGTGGTGGCTTCAGCGTCCACTCAAGTGACCGGGAGCAGGGCGAGGCGAACGAGCGCCTCGAGTTCATCTGTATGGGTAGATACCCGCTCCATGAGCGTTACCAGCAGTCGTTTGCCTCCGAACAACTAGAGGTCTACTACGAGTGGATGGTGGAGGAGACCATCCCGTGCATGCAGTCTTTGGGCTATCCCACGCCGACACCTCCCTCGAAGGAGACGTTTGTAGCAGCCTACGAGGCCCGGGGCGAGTTGTTCTTCCCGGACACGGAGTTGGATCCGTCCACCATGGCCGGCGATATGGTCACGATTATGGAGCAGTGCGAAGTCATGCCACCCGACGAGGAGCTCTACGGGTAGCGCTGGCGTTCCAGGCGGGGCCCTCGATCGGGCCCAGCCCGGTCCATCGGCGTGTCGCGCACGGTGCCGGCTTCGTTGCGGGCGTCCTGCGCCATGGCACGCACGTCGCAGCGCGGACCCTGCACAGAGAGTCCGGTCCCGTAATCAGCCGCGACCGAGCAGGGTGCCGCCGTTGACCTGCAGGATCTGTCCGGTGGTCCAGGCCGCACCCGGGGAGGCGAGATAGGCCACGGCCGCGGCCACCTCATCCGGCGTGCCGGGTCGCCCCATCGGGATGGATGCCAGTCGCTTGCTGCGGACGGTGGGATCGGCCGCGATGCGCTCCTCCCAGAACGGGGTGCCCGGCACGAAGCCGGGGGCCACGGCATTGACCGTGATGCCGTCGGGCGCCACCTGCTGGGCGAGTGAGAGGACCCAGGCGTTGATGGCGGCCTTCGCCGCGCCATAGGAGCCCGACCCGCGCAGGGCCGCAATGGAGCTCATCGCGATGATCCGCCCGCCGGGTCGGCGGATATGGTCCAGCAGAGCCTGCGTCAGCAACACCGCGGAGAGAACGTTGGCGTCGAAGTCGGCTCGCCAACCTGCCGCCATCGGCGCCAGATCCTCACCGGCACTCACCCCCACATTGCCCCCCGCGTTGCAGACCAGCACATCGACGGCCGGGCCCCGGTGCAGGATCCCGGACAGCCGCTCCACCTCCTCGGGCACGGTCAGGTCGCAGGCCAGCGGGCTGATCTGGACCCCGTCAGGGGCCTGCGTGGCCAGCTCCCGGGCTGCGTCGCGGAGCACCTGCTCGCGGCGGCCGACGATGATGACCTGCGAAGCCTGGGGGAGCAGCGCGGACGCGATGGCCCGGCCGATGCCGGTGCCTCCGCCGGTGACGATGATGCGGGATCCCATGGCGAGAGTCTGCCGCACGGTGGATACGCTGGCCAGATGGCCCTCGAGACACCCTCAGCTGATGCAGAGTCCGGCCACCGGCTGCGGGTCGGCCTGAGCGGCGGCATCGGCTCCGGGAAGTCCACCGTCGCGCAGACCCTGGCCGACCACGGTGCGGTCGTCATCGATGCCGACCGGCTCGCCCGGGAGGTCGTCGAGCCAGGCACCCCCGGACTGGAGGCCATCGCCAGGAGGTTTGGATCCGGCATCCTCACCGCTGACGGGTCGCTGGACCGGCCTGCCCTCGGTCAGGTGGTCTTCGGCGACCCCGCCGCGCGCCGGGACCTGGAGCAGATCACCCACCCGCGGATCGCCGAGCGGACCCGTGAGCTCATCGAGGCAGCTCCACCCAGCAGCATCGTGGTGCACGATGTGCCGCTGCTGGTCGAGGTCGGCTACGCACCGCGCTATCACCTGGTGGTCATCGTCGGCGCCTCCCGGCAGACGCGGCTCGATCGGCTGGTCACCCACCGCGGCATGGATCGTGCCGACGCCGAGCAGCGGGTCGACGCCCAGGCGAGCGACGCGGACCGGCGGGCCGTCGCGGACGTCTGGCTGGACAACGAGGGGAGCGTGGCCGAACTGCGCTCCGCGACCCAGGAGCTGTATGCCGAGCGCCTGGCACCGTTCCTGGCCAACCTGGTGCGAGGGGTAGGGCTGGAGACGCACGAGGTCCCGGGTCCGGTGGAGATGGGGCGGTTGACGGGCCGTCTCGCGCACGTGCTGGGCGAGGACCTGGACGGCCCCCTCGACCTCGATCCGGGGACCGACAGCCTGCTCGTGCCGTTGGCTGCCGGCGTTCCGGCCGAGACGGTGCGTGAGCGCCTGGCCCGGGCCGGTTTCCCTGCCGTGGGAAGGGGCCGACACGCCTCGGCCGATCCGGGGAGGCGGGTCGTCCTGACGCTTCGGGAACACCCTGTCGGTGGCGACGGTTAGCGTTGAGGTATGCGCCCCACGACTGACCTCCAGCGGACTGTCGCGCCGATCCGCGTCGAGTCCGACTTCCAGCCCAGCGGTGACCAGCCGACCGCCATCGCGGATCTGGCCGGCCGGATCAACCGCGGTGAGCAGGACGTCGTGCTGCTCGGCGCCACCGGCACCGGCAAGTCCGCGACCACCGCCTGGCTCCTCGAGCAGGTCCAGCGCCCCACCCTGGTGATGGCCCCCAACAAGACCCTGGCGGCCCAGCTGGCCAACGAGTTCCGCGAGCTGCTGCCCAACAACGCGGTGGAGTACTTCGTCAGCTACTACGACTACTACCAGCCCGAGGCCTATGTGCCGCAGACGGACACCTACATCGAGAAGGACTCCTCGATCAACGACGAGGTCGAGCGGCTGCGCCACTCGGCGACCAACTCGCTGCTGACCCGCCGCGACGTGGTCGTGGTCGCCTCGGTGTCCTGCATCTACGGCCTGGGCACCCCGCAGGAGTATGTCGACCGCATGGTCCAGCTGAAGGTCGGCGACGAGATCGAGCGCGACGACCTGCTGCGCAAGTTCGTGACGATGCAGTACACGCGCAACGACATGGCCTTCACCCGGGGCACCTTCCGGGTGCGAGGTGACACGGTCGAGATCATTCCGCAGTACGAAGAGCTCGCCGTGCGCATCGAGTTCTTCGGCGACGAGATCGACAAGCTCTACACGCTCAACCCGCTCACCGGTGAGGTCGTGCGCGAGGAGCAGGAGATGTATGTCTTCCCGGCCTCGCACTATGTCGCGGGCCCGGAGCGCATGGAGAAGGCCGTGGCCGGCATCGAGGCAGAGCTGGCCGAGCAGCTGGCCACCTTCGAGCGTGAGGGCAAGCTGCTGGAGGCTCAACGCCTGCGGATGCGGACGACCTATGACATCGAGATGATGCGTCAGGTCGGGTCCTGCTCCGGCATCGAGAACTACTCGCTCCACATCGACGGACGCGAGCGCGGCTCCGCCCCCAACTGCCTCCTGGACTACTTCCCGGAGGACTTCCTGCTGGTGATCGATGAGTCCCATGTCACCGTCCCGCAGATCGGGGCGATGTATGAGGGTGACATGTCACGCAAGCGCACCCTGGTGGACCACGGCTTCCGCCTGCCCAGCGCGATGGACAACCGGCCGCTGAAGTGGGAGGAGTTCCTGGAGCGGATCGGACAGACGGTCTACCTGTCGGCGACACCGGGGGACTACGAGGTGGCCAAGTCCGACGGGGTGGTCGAGCAGATCATCCGGCCCACCGGACTGGTCGACCCCGAGGTCGTGCTCAAGCCCACGAAGGGTCAGATCGATGACCTGCTGCACGAGATCGGTGAGCGCACGGCCAAGAACGAGCGGGTGCTGGTCACGACCCTCACCAAGAAGATGGCCGAGGACCTCACCGACTACCTCCTCGACAAGGGGGTGCGGGTCCGCTATCTGCACTCCGAGGTCGACACCCTGCGCCGGGTGGAGCTGCTCCGCGAGCTGCGGCTGGGGGAGTACGACGTGCTGGTCGGCATCAACCTCCTGCGGGAGGGACTGGACCTGCCCGAGGTCTCCCTGGTCAGCATCCTGGACGCCGACAAGGAGGGTTTCCTCCGCTCCGCCCGGTCCCTGATCCAGACGATCGGCCGGGCCGCGCGCAACGTGTCGGGTCAGGTGCACATGTATGCCGACAAGATGACGCCCTCCATGGAGCAGGCTATTGACGAGACCAACCGGCGGCGCGAGAAGCAACTGGCCTACAACGCCGAGCACGGCATCGATCCCACGCCGCTGCGCAAGAAGATCGCTGACATCACCGACCTGCTGGAGCGCGAGGACGCCGACACCGAGGCGCTGATGGGCAGCGGGCGAGCCCAGTCGCGCGGCAAGCGGGGCCGCCCCAACGCTGGTGCCGTCGCCGCGGACGCCGGCGTGGCGCTGGGGGGCCGGCGGGAGAACCTCGCGGCGAGTGAGCTCGCCCAGCTCATCCAGGAACTGACCGGGCAGATGCACCAGGCAGCGACAGACCTGCACTTCGAGCTGGCCGCCCGGTTGCGCGACGAGATCGGCGACCTCAAGAAGGAGCTTCGCCAGATGCGGGAGCACGCTGGCTGACCAGCTGTTGGTTCTCTGCTCATCCTTCCTGCCTGCGATTGTGGCCGACGAGCCAGTGCACAGTGGCACGTGTCGTCCCCTGTGCTGTGAGAGAATCGGGCCGTGCGGAGGGGAGTATCCCCATCTCGTTAGTCGTCCGTCATCACGGCACCCGACAGGTGCCCGGGCCGCTGGCCGGTCACGCTGACCGGTGGGAGAGACCTCCGGTCAGTCGTGATCCCCTCACCGAAAGGCCTCCGCGTCTTGTTTGACAATGCGTTCGTTCCCGCGAGCACCGCCATGATCTTTGTCGGTGCCATGATCGTGGTGCTCCTGTTTGACGTGATCGTCCTGGGGCGCCGCCCGCACGTGCCCAGCAACCGGGAGACAGGCACCGCGCTCGGCCTGTATGTCGGGCTGGCCATCGCGTTTGGCATCTACGTGTGGGTGGTCGGTGGCCACCAGCTCGGGGGCGAGTTCTTCGCCGGGTGGTTGACCGAGTACTCCCTGTCGGTCGACAACCTGTTCATCTTCATCATCATCATGGCGAACCTCAAGGTGCCGCGGATGTACCAGCAGTACGCACTGCTCATCGGCATCGTCATCGCCCTCATCCTGCGGGCCATCTTCATCATGCTCGGCGCGCAGGCGATCGAGGCCTGGTCCTGGGTGTTCTACATCTTCGGCGCCTTCCTGATCTACACCGCAATCAAGCTGGCCATGGAGAATCTGGGCAGCGACAGCGAAGAGGACGAGGGCGAGAGCAAGCTGATCACGTTCGCGCGGCGGGTGCTGCCGTTCACCGACTCCTGGGACCACGGCAAGAAGCTCAGCGTCATGGAGAACGGCAAGCGGGTCCTCACGCCCATGTTGCTGGTCATCCTGGCGCTGGGCATGACCGACCTGCTCTTTGCTCTTGACTCCATCCCTGCGATCTTCGGCCTCACCCAGGACCCGTTCCTGGTGCTCATGGCCAATATCTTCGCCCTGATGGGACTGCGTCAGCTCTACTTCCTGATCGGCAACCTGCTGCAGCGCCTGGTCTACCTGGGCATCGGGCTCGCGGTCCTGCTGGCGTTCATCGGTCTGAAGCTGGTCTTCCACGCCATGCACGTCAACGAACTGTCGTTCATCAACAACGGTGAGCCGTTCCTGTGGGCACCGGAGATCCCGATCTGGTTGTCCCTGACGATGATCGTCGGGATCCTGGGCATCACCACCGTCGCGAGTCTGATCAAGAGTGGGCGGGACGCGCGACGCGCAGAGCGCGACCAGCTGGAGCTGGACGAGGTCTCGGCCCGTGGCTTCTATGGCACGGACGACGACGCCTCACCCGGCGACGGCCCGCGGGACCCGTCCGGACGCGCCTAAACGCCGCGGCCACGCCGGCCGAGGACGGCGATGCTGGCCGCGACCACCATGGCCATCCCGGCCACCTGCAGGGGCGCCATCGTCTGGGAGAGCACCAAGAGCCCGGCGAGGGCGGCCGCTGCCGGCTCCAGGCTGAGCAGCACGCCGAACACGCCGGCCGACAGCCGGCGCAGGGCCAGCAGCTCGAGGGAGTACGGGATGGCCGAGGAGAGCAGCGCGATGCCCAGCCCGCGCAGCAGCACCTCCCCACTCAGCAGGCTGGACCCGGCGCCCAGCACTCCAAGAGGCAGCAGCGCAACGGCGCCGATCGTGAGGGCGATCGCCATGCCGTCCAGCCCCTCGAAGCGCGCGCCGGTCCGGCCGCTCAGCAGGATGTAGGCCGCCCAGAAGCCGCCCGCCGCGGCCGCGAGGGCGATGCCGATCAGGTCCATGTCAGCCCAGGGCACCGTGAGAACCTCGGAGATGAGCAGGACACCGAGGAGGGCGAGCACCACGGCCAGCGCGTCCCGGCCGCGTCGGGAGGTCACCGCGGCGAGCAGCAGCGGGCCGAGAAACTCGATGGTGACGGCTACGCCGATGGGCAGCCGCTCCAGTGAGGCGTAGAAGCAGAGGTTCATCGAGGTCAGGGCCGCGGCAAAGCCGGTCACCGTCAACCAGTCCGCTCGGGTCCGACCTCGCCAGCTGGGCCGCACGAGCGCCAGGAGGAGCACAGCGGCCAGGAGGATGCGCAGCAGGACCGAGCCGAGCACGCCGACGATCGGCAGCAGGGTTGCGGCCAGTGCACCACCGAACTGGACCGACAGCACCGCCACCAGGACCAGCAGGACCGGGTGACCCTGCAGGGTTGTGGTGAGGCCGTTGCCCCTCGTGCGTCCGGTCACCAACCCCGTGCGCGCCATTCGGCCAGGTGCGGACGCTGCGCCCCCAATGTGGTGCTGTCACCGTGGCCCGGGTGGACCACCGTGGCATCGGGGTAGACGTCGAAGACCCGCGCCTCGAGGTCATCCATCAGGGACGTGAACGCGGATGCGTCCGGCGTCTTTCCTGGCCCGCCAGGGAAGAGACTGTCGCCGGTGAACAGCCGGGCCCTGCCTGCCCCGTCCGTCAGGGCGAGCGCGATCGAGCCGGGGGTGTGGCCCCGCAGCGCGATCACGTCGAGCACGAGCTCACCCACGGTGATCCGGTCACCGTGCGTCAGCTCGACGTCGGGGAGGACCGGCAGGGCGGATGCGTCCGGCGCGCCCGCAGCGGTGCGTGGCGCATAGGTGTCCACGAGGGCACCCAGCGCACGGTGGTGGTCCCAGTGCTGGTGGGTGGTCACCACCGTGGTGAGCTGGCCGGATCCGGCGTTCACCAGGTCCCGGAGTCGCTCGGCATCCGCGGCAGCGTCGATCAGGAGTTGTGCCCCGGTCTGGTGGCAGGTGACCAGATAGCAGTTGTTGTCCATCTCGGACACACTCGCCTTGCGCACCTGGGCGGTCCCCAGGTCCTCCAGCCAGGCGACACCGCCCGGCTCGACGTGGGCGGGGTCGGGAGTCGTGTCAGCCATCCCTTGAGTGTATTCGCCGTGCTCAGATGCTGACCGGCGCGTCGGTCGGCCGCACCGGTGCGGGCAGCGAGGTGTTCCCCGTGAGGTAGCGGTCGACCTCGGCAGCGCACGCCCGTCCCTCCGCAATGGCCCAGACGATGAGCGACTGGCCACGGCCGGCGTCTCCTGCCACGAAGACCCCGGGCACGTCGGTGGCATAGTGCTCGTCCCGGTCGAAGAGTCCCCGCGGCGTGGTGGCGAGCTCGGTGCCGGTGGCCACCACCGGGTCCGGGCCGGTGAAGCCGAGCGCCACCAGCACCAGGTCTGCCGGGATGGTCCGCTCGGTCCCGGCGTGGGCATCAAAACGACCGTCGGTCCGCTCCCCGTCGACGATGTGCACGCCGCTGGCCGCGCCATCGGTGGTGACGACCTCCAGGGTGTTGACCCCAAACACGCGCTCACCGCCCTCCTCGTGCGACTCACCCACGCGGTGGATCAGCGGGTACATCGGCCACGGGTGGTGCTCCGGGCGCTCGGTCGGTGGTTCGGGGCGGATGTCGAGCTGGGTGACGCTGGCCGCGCCCTGCCGGATGGCCGTGCCGTAGCAGTCGGCGCCCGTGTCGCCGCCACCGACGATCACCACGTGCTTGCCCTCGGCGTCGATGCCGCGCTCACTGCCCAGGGCCTCACGGTTGGCGGGCACCAGGAAGTCCATGGCGGGGTGGACGCCCGACACATCGTGCCCGGAGACACCGAGCGGGCGGGGCACGGTGGAGCCGACAGCGAGCACGACGGCGTCGAAGCGCTCGGAGAGCTCGGCCAGACTCAGGTCACCGGGGGCCTGGCCCCCGATCGTGACTCCGGTCCGGAACCGGATCCCCTCAGAACGCAGCTGGACGAGCCGACGGTCCAGCACCGCCTTCTCCATCTTGAACTCCGGGATGCCGTAGCGCAGGAGCCCTCCGATCGCGTCGTCCCGCTCGTGGACGACGACCGTGTGACCCGCGCGCCCCAGTTGCTGGGCTGCCGCGAGGCCGGCGGGACCCGACCCGACCACGGCGATGGTTCGACCGCTGAGCCACTCGGGCTCCTGCGCGGTGACCATGCCGTTGTCGAAGGCTCGGTCGATGATCGAGACCTCCACCTGCTTGATGGTGACGGCTGGCTGACTGATGCTCAGCACGCATGCCGTCTCGCAGGGCGCCGGGCAGAGCCGCCCGGTGAACTCCGGGAAGTTGTTCGTGGCGTGCAGCCGCTCGATCGCCTCGCGGAAGTTGCCACGTCGGGCCAGGTCGTTCCACTCTGGGATCAGGTTGCCCAGCGGGCACCCCTGGTGACAGAACGGGATGCCACAGTCCATGCACCGGCCGGCCTGGCGGCGGAGCACGCCGTCCTCCTGGGCGGTGTGCACCTCCTTCCAGTCCATGATGCGCACCGGCACCGGCCGGCTGGGCTGGGGCTCGCGGTCACGGTGGTTCAGGAAGCCATGTGGGTCAGCCACGGGAGTCCTCCAGGATGAGTTGCCAGGCGTGGGGTCCGTCGGGGTCCTCGCCCCGGGCGGCGACCTCCTCGCGGATCCGCAGCACCCCGGCATACTGCCGTGGTGTGATCCGGGTGAACCGCGTGGGCCAGTCGGGGGCGTCCAGGATCTGCCGGGCCACCGTCGAGCCGGTGAGGTCGATGTGCTCGGTGAGCAGCTCGTGCAGCACCCCTGCCGTCGGACCGTCGGCCTCGACCGGGTCGAGGATCAGGTCACCGGCGGAGACTGCGGCACTGTTCATCCGGGCCGGTGCCAGGTCCAGGACGTAGGCAGTGCCGCCGGACATCCCGGCACCCAGGTTGCGTCCTGTCGGGCCGAGGATCAGCACGGTGCCGCCGGTCATGTACTCCAGTGCATGGTCACCGACGCCCTCCACCACGGCAATGGCGCCGGAGTTGCGGACACAGAAGCGTTCCCCGACCAGACCCCGGAGGTTGAGCTGTCCGGAGGTGGCTCCGTAGGCGATCACGTTGCCCGCGATGACCTGGTCGGCGGCCGTGAAAGGGGCCGACTCAGGTGGGCGCACTACGAGCTGGCCACCGGACAGGCCCTTGCCGACGTAGTCATTGGCGTCGCCGACCAGGCGGAGCGTGACACCCCGGGGCAGGAAGGCGCCGAAGGACTGGCCGGCGGACCCGGTGAGACTGAAGTCGATGGTGCCGTCGGGTAGGCCGTCCGCCCCGTGTCGACGGGTCACCTCGTGGCCGAGCATGGTGCCGAGGGTGCGATTGACGTTGCGCACCGCGAAGTGCCCCGTGACGCGGCCCCGGTGCTCCAGGGCAGGGGCCGCCGCCTCGATGAGCCGGTGGTCCAGCGCCCGCTCCAACCCGTGGTCCTGGGCGCTGGTGCGACGCAGGGCCGCACCCTCGGGCACCTCCTCAGGGTGCAGCAGCGGCGCCAGGTCGAGGCCGTCCGCCTTCCAGTGGGCCGTGGCCGCCTCGGTGTCGAGCAGGTCGACGCGGCCGATCACCTCATCCAGGGTCCGATAGCCCAGGGCGGCGAGATGCTCGCGGACCTGCTCGGCGATGAACTGGAAGAAGGTGATGACGTGCTCGGCCTGCCCGGTGTAGCGCTCCCGCAGCTCCGGGTTCTGCGTCGCGACACCCACCGGGCAGGTGTCGAGGTGGCAGACCCGCATCATGACGCAGCCGGAGACCACCAGCGGCGCGGTGGCGAAGCCGAACTCCTCGGCACCCAGCAGAGCCGCGATGACCACGTCCCGGCCGGTCTTGAGCTGGCCGTCGACCTGGACGGTGATCCGGTCCCGGAGCCCGTTGCGCAGCAGCGTCTGCTGCGTCTCGGCCAGCCCCAGCTCCCACGGCGTCCCCGCGTGCTTGAGCGAGGTCAGCGGGCTCGCGCCGGTGCCCCCGTCGAATCCGGAGATGAGCACCACGTCGGCGTGCGCCTTCGAGACACCGGCCGCCACGGTGCCGACACCCACCTGGCTGACCAGTTTGACGTGGACGCGCGCCCGCGGATTGGCGTTCTTGAGGTCGTGGATCAGTTGGGCCAGGTCCTCGATGGAGTAGATGTCGTGGTGTGGCGGAGGGGAGATCAGACCGACGCCCGGAGTGGAGTGCCGGGTGGCGGCCACCCACGGATAGACCTTGCCGGGCGGCAGCTGGCCGCCCTCACCGGGCTTGGCGCCCTGGGCCACCTTGATCTGGATATCGTCCGCGCTGACCAGGTAGGCACTGGTGACCCCGAACCGGCCCGAGGCGACCTGCTTGATCGCTGAGCGACGCTCCGGGTCGGTCAGGCGATCCGGCTCCTCGCCGCCCTCGCCGCTGTTGGATCGGCCACCGAGCCGGTTCATCGCGATGGCCAGGGTCTCGTGGGCCTCCCTGGAGATCGACCCGTAGCTCATCGCCCCGGTCGCGAACCGCTTCACGATCTCGCTCACCGGCTCGACCTCCTCCAGTGGCACTGGATCGCGGTCACCGCTGAGCCGCATGAGCCCCCGGAGGGTCATCAGATGCTCCGACTGGTCGTCCACCAGATCGGTGTACTGACGGAAGATGTCATAGCGCCCGGAGCGGGTCGCGTGCTGCAGACGGAAGACGGTCTCCGGGTTGAACAGGTGCGGCGGGCCCTCCCGGCGCCACTGGTACTCACCACCGATCTCGAGCTTGCGGTGATAGGGCGGGATGCCGCTGAGCGGGTAGGCCACACTGTGTCGGCGGGCCACCTCCTCGGCGATCACGTCCAGGCCGACCCCATCCAGCTGGCTGGTGGTGCCGGTGAACCACTGGTCGACCAGCTCGCGGGAGAGACCGAGGGCCTCGAAGGTCTGGGCCCCGCGGTAGGACGACACGGTGGAGATGCCCATCTTGCTCATCACCTTCAGCACGCCCTTGCCGAGCGCTCTGATCAGGTTGGCGATCGCCACCTCCGGGTCGAGGCCGTCCAGTTGGTGGCCAGCGCGGCAGAGGTCCTCGACCGACTCCATGGCCAGGTAGGGGTTGACCGCGGCCGCCCCGTAGGCGACGAGGAGCGCCACGTGATGCACCTCACGGACATCCCCTGCCTCCACCAGCAGCCCGACCCTCGTGCGGGTGTGCTCGCGCACCAGGTGGTGGTGGACGGCACTGGTCAGCAGCAGCGACGGGATCGGTGCGTGTTCCCGGTCCGCGTGCCGGTCGGACAGCACGACGAAGAAGGCTCCCCGCGCGACCGCCTCTGACACCTGGCGACAGATCTCCTCCAGTCGCTCCTGGAGCGCCGCACCTCCACCATCGACGCGATACAGACCGCGCACCACGACGGGCGCGAAGTCCGGGTGGAGGCCCTCCAGGTTGATGTGGCGCAGGCTCGCGAGCTCGTCGTTGTCGATGACCGGGAAGTCCAGCTCCACCTGCCGGGCGTGCGCCGGGCTCTCCTCGAGCAGGTTGGCCTCGGGTCCGGTCGAGGTGGACAGCGAGGTGACGACCTCCTCCCGGATGGCGTCCAGGGGTGGGTTGGTGACCTGCGCGAAGGCGCCGACAAAGTAGTCGAAGAGCAGCCGGGGACGGTCCGAGAGCACGGCGACGGGCGTGTCCGAGCCCATGGCGCCCAACGGCTCTGCGCCGGTCTGCGCCATGGGGGAGAGCAGGATCCGCAGCTCCTCCTCGGTGTAACCGAAGATCTGCTGTCGTCGGGTGACCGATGCGTGCGTGTGCCGGACGTGCACGCGCTCGGGCAGCTGTTCCAGGCGCACCAGATTGTCCCGCAGCCACTGGCGGTAGGGCTGACGTGCCGCCAGCTCGTGCTTCAGGGCGCGGTCGTCGACGATCTCGCCGGCCGCGGTGTCCACCAGGAACATGCGTCCCGGCTCGACCCGGCCCTTGCGGACCACGGTCGCCTCCGGGATCGGCAGCACCCCGGACTCGCTGCCCAGCACGACCAGGCCGTCGTCGGTCACCCAGTAGCGAGAGGGTCGCAGGCCGTTGCGGTCCAGGACACCCCCGACCTGGGTCCCGTCGGTGAAGACCAGGTTCATGGGGCCGTCCCAGGGCTCCATGACCATGGAGTGGAACTCGTAGAAGGCCCGGACGTCATCGGGGAGCTCGGCGTTGTTCTCCCAGGCCTCGGGCACCATCATCAGCACTGCGTGCGGCAGCGAGCGGCCGCCGAGGTGCAGCAGCTCGAGGACCTCATCGAAGGTCGCCGAGTCGCTCCCACCGGGTGTGCAGATCGGCAGGACATCGGCCAGGTCACCGGGGAACACGGAGGTGTCCAGGTTGCTCTCCCGGGCGTTCATCCAGTTGCGGTTGCCACGCACTGTGTTGATCTCGCCGTTGTGCGCGATGACCCGGTAGGGATGGGCCAGCGGCCAGGACGGGAAGGTGTTGGTCGAGAAGCGCGAGTGGACCACGGCCAGCTGCGACTCGTAGCGCTCGTCGGTGAGGTCGGGGAAGAACTCGGCGAGCTGCGTCGTGGTGAGCATGCCCTTGTAGCCCAGGGTGCGGGTGGACAGCGACACCGGGTAGACGTCGGTGCGCCGCTCGATGAGCCGACGGGCGAGCCAGGCGCGCCGCTCGAGGTCCAGACCGGTCTCACCGGTCCGCGAGGCGACGACCAGCTGCCGCATGACCGGCATGGTGGACCGGGCCATCGGCCCCACGATCTCCGGGCGGGTCGGCACCTCGCGCCACGTCAGCAGCTGCAGGCCGGCCCCGTCGAGGAGCTCCTCGACCGCCGTGGCCGCCCCCTCGGGGTCCGCCGCTGGCAGGAAGAGCAGCCCCACGGCATACGACCCGGGACCCGGGAGGTCAACGTCCAGCACGTCGCGCAGGAAACGGTCCGGGACCTGCGTGAGGATCCCCGCGCCGTCGCCGGAGTCCGGCTCAGCCCCCACGGCACCACGGTGATCCAGGTTGTGGAGCGCAGTGACCGCGTGAGCCACGATGTCGTGACCGGGGTAGCCCCGGAGGGTGGCGACGAAGGCCACGCCGCAGGCGTCGTGCTCGTGAGCAGCGTCATAGAGGCCGGGAGCGCGGCCGGAGTGGTCACTGCTGGGAGGCCGACCGGCCGGGGCAACGGAAAAGGGGGTCACAAAAGGGGGGCTCTGGTTCATGGCACCGTCTCGAGGGGCGGGCAGCCTGTAGCCGCGTGGATATCTGACCTGGGACGTCACTGTCCCGCTGTGGCACAGCACCTCCGGCATCGCTGGAAAGGTGCTGCGCTGACTGTAGGGGGTGCGAGCCCGGTTGCCGAAGCAAGCGTGTCACACCTCACATAACTATGCAGGGGTCAGCATAACTTGTCATCGGAGGCGGTGACTGTCACCGGCACGATCTAACATCGAGAGCGTGCCATCCACGACTCCCACCACCATCCCGCACCGGCACGACCAGTTGGTCGTCCGCGGTGCCCGCGAGCACAACCTCAAGGACGTCTCGGTCGAGATCCCGCGCGACTCCCTGGTCGTCTTCACCGGGCTGAGTGGCTCGGGCAAGTCCTCGCTCGCCTTCGACACGATCTTCGCCGAGGGGCAGCGGCGCTATGTCGAGTCGCTGTCCGCCTACGCGCGGCAGTTCCTCGGGCAGATGGACAAGCCGGACGTGGACTTCATCGAGGGGCTGTCCCCGGCGGTCTCGATCGACCAGAAGTCCACCAACCGCAACCCGCGCTCGACGGTCGGCACCATCACCGAGGTCTATGACTACCTCCGCCTCCTGTATGCCCGGGTGGGCCACCCGCACTGCCCGGTCTGCGGCGAGGCGATCGCCCGGCAGACCCCCCAGCAGATCGTGGACCGGCTCCTGGAGCTGCCGGAGGGCACCCGCTTCCAGGTGCTCGCTCCGGTCGTGCGCTCCCGCAAGGGTGAGTATGTCGACCTGTTCAGTGAGCTGCAGGGCAAGGGCTTCTCCCGTGCCCGGGTGGACGGTGAGGTCGTCTCGCTGAGCGAGCCGCCCGTGCTGGAGAAACAGAAGAAGCACACCATCGAGGTGGTTGTGGACCGCCTGGTGGCCAAGGGACAGGAGAGCAAGGCCAAGCAACGGCTGACCGACTCCGTCGAGACGGCGCTGGGTCTGGCCGGCGGACTGCTCCTGGTGGAGTTCGTGGACATCGCGGACGACGACCCCGAGGGCCGGCCACGCGAGCGCCGGTTCTCCGAGCGGATGGCCTGCCCCAACGACCATCCGCTCGCGATCGACGAGGTCGAGCCGCGCTCGTTCTCCTTCAACAGCCCGTTCGGCGCATGCCCGTCCTGCACCGGCATCGGGGTGGAGCTGGAGGTCGACCCCGAGCTGGTGATCCGGGACGAGGACGCCTCGATCATGGAGGGAGCCATCACCCCCTGGTCGACGGCGCACGGCATCAGTGACTACTTCATCCGGGTGCTGGGCGGTCTCGGGGAGGACCTCAAGTTCGATCTGGAGACGCCCTGGCGGGCTCTGCCCGGACGGGCGCGGGACGCGATCCTGCACGGCTACAAGCACAAGGTGCACGTGCGCTACCGCAACCGGTTCGGGCGGGAGCGCGCCTACAGCACGGGGTTTGAGGGCGTCATCCCCTACGTCAAGCGCAAGCACGCCGAAACGGACTCGGACACCAGCCGTGAGCGCTACGAGTCCTACATGCGTGAGGTGCCGTGCCCGGTGTGCCACGGGAGCCGGCTCAAGCCGGAGATCCTCGCGGTGACCATCGGCGGCCGGAACATCTCCGAGGTGTGTGCGTTGCCCATCGACCAGTGCGCCGAGTTCGTGCGGTCGCTGGACTTCACCGAGCGGGAGGCGCAGATCGCCGAGCGGGTGCTCGTGGAGGTGATGTCGCGGCTGGGCTTCCTGCTGGACGTCGGGCTCGACTACATCTCCCTCGACCGGCCCGCGGCCACTCTCTCCGGCGGCGAGGCCCAGCGGATCCGGCTGGCGACCCAGATCGGCTCCGGCCTGGTGGGGGTGCTCTATGTCCTGGACGAGCCGTCGATCGGGCTGCACCAGCGCGACAACCACCGCCTGATCGAGACGCTCACGCGGCTGCGCGACCTCGGGAACACCCTGATCGTGGTGGAGCACGACGAGGACACCATCCAGGCCGCCGACTGGGTGGTTGACATCGGCCCAGGAGCCGGGGAGCACGGTGGGCAGGTGGTCCACTCCGGATCGGTGACCGACCTGCTGGGCCATGAGACCTCCCTCACCGGTGCCTACCTGGCCGGCCGCCGGGAGATCGCCCTGCCGGCGCAGCGCCGGCCCCAGGACGGCCGCTACGTCAAGGTCGTCGGAGCCAACGAGCACAACCTGCAGGGTGTCGACGTGCGGTTCCCGCTCGGCAACCTGGTGGCGATCACCGGCGTCTCCGGCTCGGGCAAGTCCACCCTGGTCAACGACATCCTCTACAAGGTGATGGCCAACCGCCTCAACGGCGCACGTCAGGTGCCCGGCCGGCACAAGCGGGTCGACGGCCTGGAGGAGCTGGACAAGGTGGTGCACGTCGACCAGGGGCCGATCGGCCGCACCCCCAGGAGCAACCCGGCGACCTACACCGGCGTGTTCGACCACGTGCGCAAGTTGTTCGCCGAGACGACCGAGGCCAAGGTCCGCGGCTATCTGCCCGGCCGGTTCTCGTTCAACGTCAAGGGTGGTCGCTGTGAGGCGTGCTCCGGTGACGGCACGCTCAAGATCGAGATGAACTTCCTCCCGGACGTCTATGTCCCCTGCGAGGTCTGTCACGGCGCCCGCTACAACCGGGAGACCCTCGAGGTCCACTTCAAGGGCAAGACCATCTCGGACGTGCTCGACATGCCGATCGAGGAGGCTGCCGACTTCTTCGCCGCCGTCCCAGCCATCTCCCGGCACCTGAAGACCCTGGTCGAGGTCGGTCTGGGTTATGTGCGCCTCGGACAGCCGGCGCCGACCCTGTCCGGGGGTGAGGCGCAGCGCGTCAAGCTCGCCGCCGAGCTCCAGAAGCGGTCGACCGGACGCACCGTCTATGTGCTCGACGAGCCGACGACCGGGCTGCACTTCGAGGACATCCGCAAACTGCTCGGGGTGCTCCAGGGGCTGGTGGACAAGGGCAACACCGTGCTGGTGATCGAGCACAACCTCGACGTGATCAAGAGTGCTGACTGGGTCGTCGACCTGGGCCCCGAGGGAGGCAGGGGAGGTGGCACGGTCGTGGCCCAGGGCAGCCCCGAGACGATCGCCGCGGCGACGTCGAGCCACACCGGGCGGTTCCTGGCACCACTGTTGGAGCGGGGACGCTCGGCCAGGTCCAGCGCCCGTGCCAAGCCCCGTGGGCGGTCTGCCTGACTCATGGCCGACCCCTCCAGCTACCGCCCCCGACCCGGTGAGATCCCGGCGGAACCGGGTGTCTACCGCTTCCGCGACCAGCACGGCCGGGTCATCTATGTCGGCAAAGCGGTCTCGCTGCGGTCGCGGCTCAGCTCCTACTTCCAGGACATCTCGGCCCTGCATCCACGCACCCGGACCATGGTGCAGACCGGTGCCAGCGTCGAGTGGACAGTCGTGCGCAACGAGGTTGAGGCACTCCAGCTGGAGTATGCCTGGATCAAGGAGTACGACCCGCGCTTCAACGTCAAGTACCGCGACGACAAGTCCTACCCCTACCTGGCTGTGACCATGGGGGAGGACTTCCCCCGGGCCCAGGTGATGCGTGGCGCCAAGAAGCCCGGGACGCGCTACTTCGGTCCCTACGCCCACGCCTGGGCGATCCGGGAGACGCTCGACCAGCTGCTGCGGGTCTTCCCGATGCGCACCTGCAGCAAGGGAGTGTTCAAGCGGGCCGCTCAGGTGGGCCGTCCCTGCCTGCTGGGATACATCGACAAGTGCTCGGCACCGTGTGTCGATCGCGTCTCCGCGCAGGAGCACCGCGACATCGCCGAGGACTTCTGCGACTTCATGGCAGGCAACACCGGCCGCTTCGTCAAGGACCTCCAGAAGCGGATGAAGGAGGCCAGCACCGAGTTGGACTTCGAGACGGCAGCACGGCTGCGAGACGACATCGTGGCCCTGCAGCGCGCGTTGGAGAAGTCGGCGGTCGTGCTGCCGGATGCCACCGATGCGGACGTCTTCGCCCTGGCCGACGACGAGCTCGAGGTGGCCTTCCAGGTCTTCCACGTGCGAGGTGGCCGGGTGCGTGGTCAGCGTGGTTGGGTGAGCGAGAAGGGCGCTGAGGACCTCGCCGAGATCGTGGAGCACCTGTTGCAACAGGTCTATGGCGGGGAATCGCCCGAAGCCGTGCCGCGCGAGGTGCTGGTGCCGGTGTCTCCGACGGGGCGGGGAAACCTGGAGGAGTGGCTCAGCGGGCTGCGGGGAGCCCGGGTGCAGATCCGGGTCCCGCAGCGTGGCGACAAGCGTTCCCTCCTGGAGACTGTCGGGCGCAATGCCCAGCAGTCGCTCGCCCGCCACAAGGTGGCCCGCTCGGGCGACCTGACCGCCCGCAGCCAGGCGCTCCAGGAGCTGCAGGAGATCCTGGAGCTCGACGAGGCACCGTTGCGGGTGGAGTCCTTCGACATCAGCCATGTGCAGGGGACAGACGTGGTCGGCTCCATGGTCGTCTTCGAGGACGGGCTGCCGCGCAAGAGTGAGTACCGTCGCTTCATCGTGCGGGAGGGCACCGCCGACGACACGGCAGCCATGCACGAGGTGCTCACCAGGCGCTTCCGGCACCTGCTGACCGCACCTGGTGCGGCCGCAGAACCGGCGGACGACGCGGTGGACCTGGCGGGTGGGCCGGTGCCCGCCGCTGCTGGCGTGACGGCCGGCCAGCCAGTCACTCCGGAGGGTCGTCCCGCACGCTTCGCCTACCCACCCAACCTGGTGGTCGTGGACGGGGGCCTGCCGCAGGTCAATGCGGCGGCTGCCGCGCTGAGCGAGGTGGGGGTCAACGACGTGTCGGTGATCGGGCTGGCCAAGCGACTCGAGGAGATCTGGGTGCCCGGCCAGGACTACCCGGTGATCCTGCCGCGGAGCAGCGAGGGCCTCTACCTCTTGCAGCGCGTCCGGGACGAGGCGCACCGTTTCGCCAATACCTTCCACCGGCAGCGTCGCTCCAAGTCGATGACCGTCTCCCGGCTCGACGGCATCCCCGGCCTCGGCCCGGCACGCCAGAAGGCCCTGCTGCGGGCATTCGGTTCGGTGCGGCGCATCGAACAGGCCTCCGTGGAGGAGCTGACGACCGTGTCCGGGATCGGGCCCGGGCTGGCCGCGATGGTGCATGAACGGTTGACGGGAGAAGCGGCCCAGAGCACCCCGGGCGTTAACCTGGCCACTGGTGAAGTTCTGGATTGAGGGAGACCCACGATGACCGATCTCGACGCTGACGCGGCGGCGTCCCGGGCCACTGAGGTGACCGCGGACCAGGACGAGCACCAGGAGGGCACCGCGCAGCCGGACGGCGTGCCCGAGGATGCGACGGCCGGAGCCGGTGGACCGGAGTCCGCCGCCGTTGGCGAGGAGCCCACCGCGACGGACCCCCGCGAGCTCGTCCTGATCACCGGCATGAGCGGTGCGGGGCGCTCCACGGCCGCCAAGGTCCTGGAGGACCGGGGGTGGTATGTCGTGGACAACCTGCCCCCGAGGATGCTGGCCGACCTGGTGGAGGTCGTCTCCGAAGGGGAGCGCCCACCGAAGATCGCGGCGGTGATTGACGTCCGCAGCCGGGACTTCATGACCGAGCTGAGCAAGGGGGTCGAGGCCCTTGAGGATCGAGGCTGCCGTCCCCGCACCATCTTCGTGGACTCCAGTGACGAGGCCCTGGTGCGTCGCTTCGAGAGCGTGCGGCGGCCCCACCCGCTGCAGGGGGAGGGCCTGCTGCTCGACGGGATCCACAAGGAGCGCCGGATGCTGGGTGACACCCGGTCCGGTGCGGACGTCGTCATCGACACCACCGGCTACAACGTGCACCAACTCGGCCTGGCGGTGGACGAGCTCCTCAACACGGACGTGACGGTCCGGCTGCGCCTGGCAGTCCTCTCCTTCGGCTTCAAGTACGGCATCCCACTGGACGCCGATGTCGTCCTGGACCTTCGCTTCCTGGTCAACCCCTACTGGCAACCGGAGCTGCGCCCCTACACGGGACGCGACGTGCAGGTCCGGGACTTCGTGCTGGGACAGCAGGGCGTCGACGCCTACCTGGAGGCCGTCACCGCCATGCTGAACGTGGCCATCGACGGCTACCTCTCCGAGGGGCGGCGGTATGTCACGGTCGCCGTGGGCTGCACCGGCGGCAAGCACCGCTCGGTCGCCGTCACCGAGGAGCTCGTCAAGCGCCTCGAGGGCCGGTCCGGAGTGGCCATCACCACCTTCCACCGAGACCTGGGGCGCGAGTGAACGCCCCCCGCGTCGTCGCCCTCGGCGGCGGGCACGGTCTCGCGGCGTCGCTGCAGTCGCTGCGACACCTCACCGAGGAGATCACCGCCATCGTGACCGTCGCCGACGACGGCGGCTCCAGCGGACGCCTCCGGCACGAGTTCGGCATCCTGCCACCGGGCGATCTGCGGATGGCGTTGGCAGCCCTGTGTGAGGACACCGCGTGGGGGCATCAGTGGAGTGCCGTCCTGCAGCACCGCCTGAGTGGTGACGGTGAGCTCGCGGGCCACGCCCTCGGCAACCTGTTGATCATGAGTCTGTGGGAGCTGCTGGACAGCCCCGTCGGCGGCCTGGACCTGGTGGGCAAGCTGCTCAACACGCGCGGGCGGGTCCTGCCGATGTGTGAGGTGCCGCTGGACATCGAGGCGACCGTGGTGGGTGCCGACCCGGCCGCTCCGGACGAGATCACGGTCGTCCGGGGACAGTCGGCGGTCGCCAAGACCCCCGGGCGTGTCGTCAACGTGCGCATCGTGCCCGAGGCACCGGCCGCGTCGCATCCGGCGATCGAGTCGATCAAGCTGGCTGACTGGGTGATCCTGGGCCCCGGCTCGTGGTTCACCTCGGTCATGCCCCACCTGTTGGTGCCCGACCTGCAGGAGGCACTCGTGCACACCCCGGCGCGTCGGATCCTCACTCTCAACGTCGGGCTCGATGACGACGAGACCCAGGGCTTCTCCCCGGCCGAGCACCTTGAGGTGCTCTCGGCACACGCGCCGGAGCTCACCCTCGACTATGTGATCGCCGATCCAGCGGTGGTCCGGAGCGAGGAAAGGGCACTGCGCGAGGTGGCCCAGGGCGTCGGGGCCGAGCTCGTGGTCTCACCAGTGCGTAAGATGCGGAGACCGCGGGAGCACGACACCCTGCGACTAGCTGCTGCCTATCGGGATGTGATCATCGGTGGCTGAACAGGCACGACGGACGACCCGGACCTCAAAGGGGGGCACCATGGCGATGACCGCCCGAGTGAAGGACGAGCTGAGCAGACTGCCCGTCACCAAGACCTGCTGCAAGAAGGCAGAGGTCTCCACGATGCTGCGCTTCGCCGGCGGGCTGCACATCATCGGTGGCCGCATCGTGATCGAGGCGGAGGTGGACACCGCGCAGGTCGCACGCCGGTTGCGGGCGTTCATGGCCGAGGTCTACGGCTCCAGCAGCGAGATGGTGGTGATGGGCCCCGGAGGGCTCCGCAAGGGCACCCGCTACGTCGTGCGCGCCACGACCGACGGTGAGTCCCTGGCGCGGCAGACGGGCCTCATCGACCACCGCGGACGACCGGTCCGGGGTCTCCCGCCACGGATTGTCGGTGCATCCGTCTGTGACGCCGAGGCCGCCTGGCGTGGAGCTTTCCTGGCGCACGGCTCGATCACCGAGCCGGGGCGCTCCTCGGCGATGGAGGTCACCTGCCCCGGCCCGGAGGCTGCGTTGGCCCTGGTCGGTGCCGGTCGGCGGATGGCGATCCAGGCCAAGGCGCGGGAGGTGCGCGGCGTGGATCGCGTGGTGCTGCGCGACGGGGACGCCATCGGGGCCATGCTGACCCGCCTGGGCGCTCATGAGGCCGTGCTGGCCTGGGAGGAGCGTCGGATGCGCCGGGAGGTGCGGGCGACCGCCAACCGACTGGCCAACTTCGATGACGCCAACCTGCGTCGCTCCGCCCGGGCCGCGGTCGCCGCAGGTGCGCGCGTCGAGCGGGCCCTAGAGATTCTTGGCGAGGAGGCGCCCGAGCACCTGCGCGTGGCCGGTCTCCTGCGGGTCAAGCACAAGGAGGCTTCGCTGGAGGAGCTGGGTCAGGTGGCCGATCCGCCCATGACCAAGGACGCCGTCGCCGGGCGCATCCGGCGACTGCTCGCGATGGCCGACAAGCGGGCCGAGGACCAGGGCATCGAGGGCACCGAGGCCGGCCTCACCGCCGAGATGCTCGAGGACTGACTCTCCCGGCCCGGGCGTCCTCGGGTGTACGTATCCACCCGACCCCAGCGTGCGCCGGTCATGCACACCCACCGAGACCCACGGCATACCGGGATCGCCTGGGACCACCCCCGAGGGTGCCGGTCCCGGTTGCCGCCCGGGGTGCCCCATCCCATAGGTTGGGGGTGAGAGGTTTCACCGTTCACAAGCCCCGGCCCACGCGCCGGATGAGATTGGGAGGCTGGTCACGTGACCGTTCGCGTAGGCATCAATGGCTTTGGCCGCATCGGCCGCAACTTCGCTCGCGCGGTCATCGCGTCGGGTGCTGACATCGAGATCGTGGGTGTCAACGACCTGACCGACAACGAGACCCTGGCGCACCTGCTGAAGTACGACTCGATCCTGGGCCGGCTGGGCGAGGAGGTCACCTCCACCGAGGCCGACATCACGGTCGGTGGCAAGAGCATCAAGGCCTTCGCCGAGAAGGACCCGGCCGCTCTTCCGTGGGGGGACCTGGGCGCGGACATCGTCATCGAGTCGACCGGCATCTTCACCGACGCGACCAAGGCCAAGGCCCACCTCGACGGTGGCGCCAAGAAGGTCATCATCTCCGCGCCGGGCAAGAACGAGGACTTCACCGTCGTGCTGGGCGTGAACGATGGTGACTACGA
Organism: Ornithinimicrobium murale; assembly: GCF_003352835.1. Lineage (GTDB taxonomy): Bacteria > Actinomycetota > Actinomycetes > Actinomycetales > Dermatophilaceae > Ornithinicoccus > Ornithinicoccus muralis. The sequence goes on from NZ_QLVD01000015.1 coordinate 57,166, forward strand.
CCCGGCGAACCACCACATCATCTCCAACGCCTCCTGCACGACGAACTGCCTGGGCCCGATGGCCAAGGTGATGCATGAGGAGTTCGGCATCGTCAAGGGCCTGATGACCACGATCCACGCCTACACCGCCGACCAGAACCTGCAGGACGGCCCGCACAAGGACCTTCGTCGCGCCCGCGCTGCGGCGCTCAACATCGTGCCGACGTCGACCGGTGCCGCCAAGGCCATCGGCCTGGTGCTCCCCGAGTTGCAGGGCAAGCTGGACGGCTTCGCGCTGCGGGTGCCCACCCCGACCGGCTCCGCCACCGACCTGACCTTCGAGGCCGGCCGCGAGGTCAGCGTCGAGGAGGTCAACGCCGCCGTCAAGAAGCACGCCGAGGGCGCGCTCAAGGGCATCCTGCGCTACACCGAGGACCCGATCGTGTCCAAGGACATCGAGGGCGACCCGGCCTCCTGCATCTTCGACGCCGGCCTGACCCGGGTCATCGGCGACCAGGTCAAGATCGTCGGTTGGTACGACAACGAGTGGGGCTACTCCAGCCGCCTGGTGGACCTGACCGCGCTGGTCGGCAGCAAGCTCTGAGCCGCGCTATGAAGACGATCGCCGACCTCGGCGACCTCTCCGGTCGCCGGGTCCTGGTCCGCAGCGACCTCAACGTCCCGCTCGACGACGACGGCACCATCACCGATGACGGCCGGGTCCGGGCCTCCGTGCCGACCATTCAGGACCTGGCCGCCCAGGGGGCCCGCGTGATCGTGTGTGCGCACCTGGGCCGCCCCAAGGGCGAGCCGGACGAGAAGTTCTCCCTGCGCCCCGTCGCGAGGCGGCTCGAGGACCTGCTGGGACGGCCGGTCGCCTTCGCCACTGACACGGTGGGGGAGTCGGCGCGAGCCGGCGTGGAGGCCCTTGCCAACGGTCAGGTGCTGCTGCTGGAGAACCTGCGCTTCAACCCGGGGGAGACCGGCAAGACCGCTGCGGACCGTCGTGAGTTCGCCGAGCAACTGGCCACCCTGGCGGACGTCTTCGTCAGCGACGGGTTCGGGGTCGTCCACCGGGAGCAGGCGAGTGTCTACGACATCGCCAAACTCCTGCCGTCCGCGGCCGGTGGACTGGTGCAGGCCGAGGTCGAGGTCCTCAGTCGCCTGACCGAGGACCCGGAGCGGCCGTATGCCGTGGTGCTGGGTGGCGCGAAGGTCTCCGACAAGTTGGGGGTCATCGACAACCTGCTCGGCAAGGCAGACCGGTTGCTGATCGGTGGCGGGATGGTCTTCACCTTCCTCAAGGCCCAGGGCCATGAGGTCGGCTCGAGCCTGCTGGAGGAGGACCAGGTCGAGGTCGTCCGCGGCTACCTGAGGACCGCGGAGGAGACCGGGGTGGAGATCGTGCTGCCGACCGACATCGTCGCGGCCACCGAGTTCTCCGCGGACGCTGAGCACGACGTCGTCCCGTCCGACGAGATTCCCGCCGACCGGATGGGCCTGGACATCGGGCCGGATGCCGCGCGCCTGTTCGCGACCAAGCTGGCCGACGCCAGAACGGTCTTCTGGAACGGCCCGATGGGCGCCTTTGAGATGGAGCCCTACGCCGCAGGCACCCAGGCGGTGGCCCGGGCGCTGGTCGACAGCACCGCCAACCACGACGCCCTGACGGTGGTCGGCGGGGGAGACAGTGCGGCGGCGGTGCGCCAGTTCGGGCACTCCGACGACGAGTTCGGGCACATTTCCACCGGGGGCGGTGCGTCTCTGGAGTTCCTCGAGGGTGCCACGCTGCCCGGACTGCAGGTCCTGCAGGACTAGGAGGAGGACGGATGGCCACGCGCACCCCCCTGATGGCGGGCAACTGGAAGATGAACCTGGATCACCTCCAGGCCACCCACTTGGTGCAGAAGCTCGACTGGAGCCTGCGGGATGCCAAGCACGACTTCGCTGCGGTCGAGGTGGTCGTCCTGCCGCCGTTCACCGACCTGCGCTCGGTGCAGACCCTCGTGCAGGGTGACCGGCTCGAGCTGGGTTACGGCGCCCAGGACCTCTCGCCGCACGACTCCGGCGCCTACACCGGTGACATCTCGGGGGCCTTCCTGGCAAAGCTGGGCTGCAGCTATGTCGCCGTTGGGCACAGCGAGCGGCGCCAGCTGCACGGTGAGACCGACGAGGTCGTGGCCGCCAAGACGCGGGCGGCGATCAAGCACGAGCTCGTCCCGATCGTCTGCGTCGGCGAGCCGCTCGACGTCCGCCAGGCCGGTGAGCACGTCCCATACGTGCTGGCCCAGGTGGACGCCGCCCTCGACGGGCTCGAGGCGGCCACGGTGAAGGACCTGGTCATCGCCTACGAGCCGGTGTGGGCCATCGGCACCGGTGAGGTGGCGACCCCTGCCGACGCCCAGGAGGTGTGTGCCGCGATCCGCACCCGGCTGGCAGAGCTCACCACGGGCGACACGGCCGACGCGGTGCGCATCCTCTACGGCGGCTCGGTCAAGCCCGGCAACGTGGCCTCGATCATGGCGCAGGAGGACGTCGACGGCGCGCTCGTCGGCGGAGCCTCGATCAGCGTCGAGGACTTTGCCAGCATCTGCCGCTACCAGCAGCACGTCGGGGGCTGACCCGCGCCCCTGGTGGGTTACCCTGTTACCTGCTCTAGAACCCGGGCCCCGTGGCCCGACCCGACGTGAGGTGTTCGCCAGTGGACTTGGTCCGGATCTTCCTTGATGTGCTGCTCGTCCTGAGCAGTGCGTTCCTGGTGCTGCTGATCCTGATGCACAAGGGCCGCGGTGGCGGTCTCTCCGACATGTTCGGTGGAGGCATGTCCAGCAGCCTGGGAGGGTCCACCGTCGCCGAGCGCAACCTCACCCGCATCACCATCGCGGTCTCAGTCATCTGGGCGGCGGCCATCGTGGGCATCGGGCTGCTCATCCGCTTCGGCTGACCAGCCCACGCCGGAGGCCGCTGCCAGGGTCAGCCGCCCGCCCGTGGCACTACGGGGTGGCGGCGGACCGGTCGGCACGTCGGGCCCGACGCGGCCCACCCCCTGATGACCTGCAGCGTCACCACGGGTTACATTGCTTCCTCAGGTTCCGTGCAGAGCAGCAGGAGGTCCACAGTGGTCGGTGCGAGTTCGATCAGGGGCAGCCGGGTCGGTTCCGGTCCAATGGGCGAGGCAGAGCGGGGTGAGGCCGCGCCGCGCATCGAGCTGTCCTACTGGTGCAGCCGGGGACACGAGACCCGCCCGTCCTTCGCTGCCGAGGGTGTCGAGGAGGCGCCGGAGTTCTGGGACTGCCCACGGTGCGGTCTCCCGGCCGGCCAGGACAAGGACAATCCGCCCGAGGCGCCCAAGAACGAGCCCTACAAGACGCATCTGGCCTACGTGAAGGAGCGTCGGTCCGACAAGGCGGGCGCCGAGCTCCTCGACGAGGCACTCACCTCGCTGCGTGAGCGTCGCGGCACCACCGACCGGTAGGTCGTCAGCACACGCCCGCGCAGTCGATCAACTGCCGGCCGCAGCGTCATCGAGCCACCACACCGTCTCGCGGGTGCCCCGCACCCACGAGGCGGGAAGGTGCGGGTCGTCGGTCGCGGCGCGAGCCGCCGTGACGGCTTCCGCCTTGTCCGCACCGGCGACGACGAGCCACACCCGGTCCGCACCGTTGATCACCGGCACCGTCAGGGACAGCCGCAGTGGCGGCGGCTTGGGGGAGTCGGTGACCGGCACGGTGCTCCGGTCCGTCACCGTGAGCTCGTCACGGTCGGGGAAGAGCGAGGCCACGTGGGCGTCAGGTCCCACCCCGAGCAGCACGATGTCGAAGCGGGGTGCGATCTCGCCCTCGACCGCGTGCGTGGCCAGGTCACTCGCCCAGGTTGCGGCAGCCTCAGGCAACTGCTTCCCGGTGCTGCCTGCCGGTGCGGAGTGGATGTTCTCCGCCGGGACCGGGAGTGACTCCAGACCGGCCTCACGCGCCTGTTGGTCATTGCGGTCCTCGTGCCCGGTCGGGACGAAACGCTCGTCGCCCCACCAGAGGTGGACCTTCGCCCAGGTGGTCTTGGGCAGGCGACGTCGGGACAGTGCCTTGACGGTGCGCGCGCCCATGGACCCACCGGTGAGCACGAGATGGGCGACTCCCCGGAGAGCCACGGCGTCCTTGATGACGGTGGCGATGTCCGCAGCGACGTCGGCGGCGAGTGCCTCCGGGTCAGCGGCGCGACGCACCTCGCCGGTGGCGACCTCGGCGAGCTCCTCCTGGACACGCTCCTGGAGCTGCTCCTGAGGTGGAGCAGACTCCTGGGGCGCCCGGTCGCGCAGCGCACGGGAGGACATGGCCGGCGCAGAGCTAGGCCTGACCTCTGCCGGGCCGTCCGGCACGTGTCCCGCCCGGGCGGCACGCGCCGCACCCTTGCCTCGGCGGGTGACACGCGGCAGCCCTTCGGTCAGGGCGGCGGCGTAGATCTCGTCCGGATCCAGTCGTCGCAGCTCGGCCGCCAGACACTCAGCGGCTGACGGAATGCTGAGCGGAACCTCCCGCACCGGGCGGCCGGGCTGACTCAGCGTCGACAGGCCCTCTCGGGCACGCACCAGGTCAATGGGGCCGTCCTCCCGGTCCATCCGGATGCTGACGATGCCGCTGCCGGCGGAGCTGTTGACGCGTTGCACGGGGACCTCGAGGGCGTGGGCCAGCCAGCCTGCGATGAGGTCGGCGCTGGGCTCGCCGGGCTCTGCGACGACGGAAGCGGACTGCACCGGGACGTGCGGAGCCTCATCCAGTGCCGCCGCCAGCAGCCCGCGCCAGCGGGTGATGCGGGTCCAGGACAGGTCCGTGTCCCCGGCCGCATAGGTCCGTGCCCGCCGCTTGAGCTGGGTCGACGGTTTGCTGCACGCGCCAGCGTCGGTGATGCGCCGTCGGGCGATCCCACCGAGGGGACTGGTGGCCACGTCGGTCGGCGGCTCCCCGGGCCACCACGCGACGATGGGTGAGTCGGGCAGGAGGAGCGGTGTCACCACGGAGGCGCCGTGGTCGGCCATCTCCCCGTAGAGGCGCAGCACCACGATCTCACTCGCGCCAGCATCACCACCGACGCGGATCTGCGCGTCCAGCCGACTGGCGCCACGACGGTTGGCGCGCACGATCGCCAGGATGCGCGCTGGATGCTGGCGGGTGGCGTCATTGGCCACCTCGAGCGCCGCGTCGGCTCCCTCCTCGTCGGTGATCAGCAGCAGCGTGAGCACCCGCCCCATGGCCATCGCCCCCACCGCGTGCCGCAGCGCGACCAGACGCTTGCTGATCTCGGTCGTGGTCGTGCTGGGCAGGTCGTCGATCACGGCAGTCTCCACTCGCGCCCGTCACGGCGCATCAGGTCGTCGGCGGACTGGGGGCCCCACGTGCCGGCGGGGTAGGTGCCCGGCACCACCTGGTGCTCATCCCAGTAGTCGATGACCGGGTCGAGGATCTTCCAGGACAGCTCGACCTCCTCGTGCCGGGGGAACAGCGGGGGGTCGCCGAGCAGCACGTCCAGGATCAGGCGCTCGTAGGCCTCCGGGCTGGACTCGGTGAAGGACGCGCCGTAGCCGAAGTCCATCGTCACGTCCCGCACCTCCATCTGGCTGCCGGGCACCTTGGAGCCGAAGCGCATCGTGATGCCCTCATCCGGCTGGATCCGGATGACGATGGCGTTCTGCCCCAGCTCCTCGGTCGCGGTGGTGCTGAACGGCAGGTGTGGCGCGCGCTTGAACATCACCGCGATCTCGGTGACCCGCTTGCCGAGCCGCTTGCCCGCCCGCAGGTAGAAGGGCACACCGGCCCAGCGTCGGGTGTCCACCTCCAGCTTGAGCGCGGCATAGGTCTCGGTGCGGGAGTCAGCGGCGACCCCGTCCTCCTGGAGATAACCCTGGGTGAGCTCGCTGCCCTGCCAGCCCTCGGCATACTGCCCCCGAGAGGTGGAGGTGCTCAGGTCCTGGGGGAGACGGGCCGAGGCCAGCACCTTGAGCTTCTCGGTGCGCACGGCGCGGGCCGTGAAGTCGATCGGCTCCTCCATGGCCGTGAGGGCCAGCAGCTGCAGCAGGTGGTTCTGGATGACGTCCTTGGCTGCCCCGACCGTGTCGTAGTAGCCGGCCCGTCCCCCGATGCCGATGTCCTCGGCCATCGTGATCTGGACGTGGTCGACGTAGTTGCTGTTCCAGATCGGTTCGAACATCTGGTTGGCGAAGCGCAGCGCCAGCAGGTTCTGCACGGTCTCCTTGCCCAGATAGTGGTCGATCCGGAAGACCGAGTCGGGAGGGAAGACGTCCTCCACGATCTTGTTGAGCTCCTGCGCGCTGGCCAGATCGTGCCCGAACGGCTTCTCGATGACCACCCGCCGCCAGCTGCCCGGGATCGGGTCGCTCAGCCCGGAGGCCCGAAGGTGCTCACAGACCGTGGCGAAGTAGGTCGGGGGGATCGACAGATAGAAGGCGTGGTTGCCTCCGGTCCCGCGCTCCTCGTCCAGCTCACGCACCGTGTTGGCCAGCACGTCGTAGGCGTCCGCGTCGTCAAAGTTGCCGGGAACGAACCGGAACCCCTCGGCCAGGCTGCGCCACACGTCCTCCCGGAAGGGGGTGCGGGCATGCGCCCGGACCGCGTCGTGGACCACCTTGCCGAAGTCCTGGTGGGCCCAGTCGCGACGGGCGAAACCGACCAGGGAGAAGCCGGCGGGAAGCAGGCCCCGGTTGGCCAGGTCATAGATGGCCGGCATCAGCTTCTTGCGGGCCAGGTCCCCTGTGACGCCGAACATGACCATGCTGCACGGCCCCGCGATGCGCGGGAGCCGTTTGTCGTCCGGGTGGCGCAGCGGGTTGCGGCCAGCCGAGATCTCGACCGGGCTCACCGCTGACCCAGCACCTCTCGCAACTGGGTCAGGCCGTCGGTCTGGTCGGTCAGGTGCAGCCGCAGCACCGGCCGGCCGGCGTCGGCGAGCACCTGGGCGTCACCGGCCGCCTGGGCCTTGATGAAGGTGCCCAGCGTGAAGTCCTTGCCGGGGACCGGCACGTCCTCGAAGGGCTCCCCGGTGACCTGGAGGTAGACCCCGACGGCCGGACCGCCCTTGTGGAACTGCCCGGTGGAGTGCAGGAAGCGCGGTCCCCAGCCGAAGGTGACCGGGCGTCCCGTGTGCTGCTCCAGTGCTCCCCGGACCGACTCCAGGTCCACGTGGGCCAGTCGGTCGAGGTAGACCATGACGGCGAGGTAGCCGCGCTCGGGGTCGAGCTCGGCGAGGAGTGCCTCGACCGCCGCCGGCAGGGAGTCCTCGGCACCGGCCAGGTCCAGGGCCGTCCCAGCGGTGCGGAGCTCCACCGCCCCGTCCGTGCCCAGTGCGGGCTCGGCGGTGTCCGAGGGGGTCTCCATCAGGGAACGGGCAGCGTCCTTGGCGCTCTCCACATCGGGTTGGTCGAACGGGTTGATGCCGAGCAGCCGCCCGGCGACCGCTGTGGCGACCTCCCACAGCAGCAGCTGGGCACCCAGCGTCCCGGACACGTTGATCTGGGCGGGGACCGTGTCGGTCGGGTCGGCCTCGTCATCGTCCTCAGCGGTGAGCGCCACCACCGTGGCGTCCGCAGCCGTGGCGACCGCCTCGGCGGCGCCGTCGGTCCCGACCACCACCGGCAGCAGGCCCGTGCCCTCCTTGCCGGTGCTCTCCGCGATGAGCTGCTCGGCCCAGTCGGCGAACCCCACGATCTGGGTGCCCCGGTCGGTCAGGATGAGCTTGTCTCGCAACGGGTCGGTGCCCCCGAGCGCCGCCCCGAGCCGCAGGCCCGGGTTGGCGGCGTCGTCCTCGGCCAGCAGGTCGGCGACCTCCTCGGCCTCGTCCAGCAGAGCGCCGACATCGACCCCGGCCAGACCCGAGGGAACCAGGCCGAAAGCGGTCAGCGCCGAGTAGCGCCCACCGACATCGGGATCGGCGTTGATCACGCGATAACCATCGGCCCGAGCCTGTGTGTCCATCGCGCTGCCCGGGTCGGTGACGATGACCACCCGCTCGGTCGGGTCGATCCCGGCGTCCTGGAAGGCCTGGATGAAGATGCGCCGCTGGGAGTCGGTCTCGACCGTCGACCCGGACTTGGAGGAGACCACCACGGCGGTCCCTGCGAGGTCCTCCTCCACGCACGCACGGACCATGTCGGGGTCGGAGGAGTCGACCACCACGAGCTCCACGCCTGCGGTGGCGCAGATCACCTCCGGCGCGAGGGAGGAGCCTCCCATCCCGCACAGCGCAATGCGGTGCACACCCCGCTCGGTGAGCTGCTCGCGCAGGGCGGCGATCTCACCGATGAGGGGCCGGGAGGTGCGGTGCAGGCCGGTCCAGGCCAGGCGGATCGCCGACTCGGCCTCGGCAGCCGGGCCCCACAGGGTCGGGTCCTGCGCGAACAGGCGCGAGGCCACCCGGTCCTCGACCAGGGTGGGCAGGTGGGTCTCGACGGCGTCGGCCGCGGCTCCGAGGGCCTCGACGGACAGCGAGCTCACTTGCCCTCTCCACCCAGACGGTCGAGCTCGCCCTGGACGGAGGCCAGCAGGTCGTTCCACGACTTCACGAACTTGTCGACGCCCTCGGTCTCCAGCGTCTCGACCACCTGCGCATAGCTGACCCCCACGGTCTCGAGACGGTCCAGGACCTCCTGCGCCTCGGCATACGTCCCGGTGATCGTGTCCCCCGTGACGTTGCCGTGGTCTGCCGCGGCCTCCATGGTGGCGTGCGGCATGGTGTTGACGGTGTTGGCCGCCACCAGGCCATCGACATACATGGTGTCGGAGTAGTCCGGGTTCTTGACGCCGGTCGAGGCCCACAACGGCCGCTGGGCGTTGGCACCGTCGTCCGCGAGGTTCTGCCAGCGTGGGGTGCTGAAGACCTCCTCATAGGCCTGGTAGGCGAGTCGGGCGTTGGCCAGACCGGCCTGTCCGCGCAGGGCATGAGCCTCCTCGGTGCCGATGGCGTCCAGCTGCTGGTCAACCTCGCTGTCCACGCGGGAGACGAAGAAGGAGGCGACCGAATGGATCTGGGACAGGTCGTGCCCCGCCTCACGCGCCTGCTCCAGACCGGTGAGGAAGGCGTTCATCACCCCGCGGTAGCGGTCCAGGGAGAAGATCAGGGTCACGTTGACACTGATGCCCTGCGCAAGGACCTGGCTGATGGCCGGCAGACCCTCCAGGGTGGCCGGGATCTTGATCAGCAGGTTGGGCCGGTCAACCGCCTTCCAGAGTTTCTGGGCCATCTCGACGGTGCCATCGGTGTTGTCCTCCAGACGCGGGTCGACCTCGATGGAGACGCGCCCGTCGACCCCGTCGGTGGCCTCGTAGACCGGCCGCAGGACGTCACAGGCGCTGCGGACGTCCTCGGTGGTCAGCTCGAAGACCGCGGCATCGACGTCGGCGCCGGCTGCCACCAGCTCCTTGACCTGGTCGGTGTAGGCCTCTCCGTCGGAGAGGGCGTTGGCGAAGATGGTCGGGTTGGTGGTCACGCCGACCACGTGCCGGGTGTCGATGAGCTCCTGGAGCTCACCCTCGGTGATCATCGCGCGGTTGAGGTCGTCCAGCCAGATCGAGACACCGGCGTCGGACAGGGCTGCGAGAGGGGTGGCGTCAGACATGTGATCACTTCTCCTGGGTCGATGAGGGGACATCGCCGATGGTGCGCTGGCCCTCGGCGGGCTCGGACGGGGTGTTGTGGGTCGGCGGCTCGTTGCCCGCGGCCGCAGCGATGGACTCCTGGGCCGCTGCGGCCACGGCCTCCGCCGTGATGCCGAACTCCCGGTAGAGGGTCTCGTAGTCGGCGGAGGCACCGAAGTGTTCCAGGCTGACGCTGCGGCCGGCGTCGCCGACCAGCTCGCGCCATCCCTGGGCGACGCCGGCCTCCACGCTGACACGGGCCCGCACCGTGGGCGGCAGCACCTCGTCGCGGTAGGCCTGGTCCTGGCCGTCGAACCACTCCCGGCACGGCATGGACACCACCCGGGCACGCACGCCCTGCTCGGCCAGCTGGTCGCGGGCCTGCACCGCCAGCTGCACCTCGGAGCCGGTGCCGATCAGGATCACGTCGGGCTCGCCGCCGTCGGCGTCGGCCATCACATAGCCGCCCTTGGCCGTCAGGTCCGCCGAGGCGAACTCTGTGCGGTCGAAGGTCGGGACGTTCTGTCGGGTCAGTGCCAGCGCCATCGGGTGGTCGGTGACCTGCAGTGCGGTCCGCCAGGCGACCGCCGTCTCGTTGGCGTCGGCCGGGCGGATCACGTCCAGACCGGGGATGGCCCGCAGGGCGGCAAGGTGCTCGACCGGCTGGTGCGTGGGACCGTCCTCGCCCAGACCGATGGAGTCGTGCGTCCAGACATAGACCACCGGCAGCTGCTGGATCGAGGCCAGGCGCACCGCGGGGCGCATGTAGTCGGAGAAGACCAGGAAGGTGCCGCCATAGGGCCGGGTCAGTCCCTCCAGCGCGATGCCGGACAGGATCATGCCCATGCCGTTCTCGCGGATGCCGAAGTGCAGGGTGCGACCGTAGTCGTTGCCCGCGAACATGTCGGTGGACTTGGCCGCCGGCACGAAGCTCGGCTCGCCCTTCATCGTGGTGTTGTTGGAGCCGGCCAGATCCGCGGAGCCACCCCACAGCTCCGGCATGAGCGGGGCGAGGGCGTTGAGCACCTCACCGGAGGCTGCGCGGGTCGCCTTGCCCTTGGGGTCGGCCTCAAAGACGGGGAAGGCGTCGGCGAAGCCCTCGGGAGTGTCCTGGGCGACCAGACGGTCCAGGAGCGCGGCCCGGTCGGTGTTGGCCTCCCGCCAGGCGTTGTATGCCGTGTCCCACTCCGCGTGCGCGTCCCGTCCGCGGTCGATCACCTTGCGGGTGTGTCCCAGGACCTCCTGGTCATCGGGGAAGGTCACCTCCGGGTCGAAGCCCAGCAGCTTCTTGGTCGCCGCCACCTCGTCGTCGCCCAGCGCCGAGCCGTGGGAGGCGCCGGTGTCCCGTTTGGTCGGAGCCGGCCAGGCGATGATCGTGCGCAGCAGCACCAGGGTCGGCTTGTCGGAGGTCTTGCTGCGCTCCAGCGCGGCGTAGAGCGCGTCGACGTCCTCGACGTACTCCTCGCCCGCGCGCCAGTCGATGGTCTCGGTGTTCCAGCCGTAGGCCTCATAGCGCTTGGCGACGTCCTCCGAGAACGAGATGTCGGTGTCGTCCTCGATGGAGATGTAGTTCTGGTCGTAGATCAGCGTGAGGTTGCCGAGCTCCTGATGACCGGCGAAGGAGGAGGCCTCGGACGCCACGCCCTCCATGATGTCGCCGTCGGAGGCAACCACCCAGATGTGGTGGTCGAAGGGGGAGGTGCCGGGGGCGGCGTCCGGGTCGAGCAGTCCCCGCTGCCGGCGCTGGGCCGCGGCCATCCCCACGGCCGTGGCCAGGCCCGACCCGAGCGGGCCGGTGGTCAGCTCGACACCGGTGGTGTGGTGCACCTCGGGGTGGCCGGGGGTGAGGCTGCCCCAGGTGCGCAACGCCTCGATGTCGCTCAGCTCGAGGCCGTAGCCGTTCAGGTAGAGCTGGATGTACTGCGTCAGGCTGGAGTGGCCGCACGACAGGACGAACCGGTCCCGACCGAGCCAGTCCGGGTCGCTCGGGTCGTGCTTCATGACGTTCTGATAGAGCAGGTAGGCCAGGGGCGCCAGGCTCATCGCCGTGCCGGGATGACCATTCCCTCTCCGCTGCACGGCATCGGCTGCCAGCACCCGTGCCGTGTCGACAGCCCGCACATCGAGAGCGGTCCAGCCGACCTCGCTGGCCACGGGAGCCTTCAGGCTCGTGTCCCGGGTGGGGGTGTCCTGGGTGGTGTCGGTCACGGGGGCACTCCTGAGGTCTCGTCGGGCGGTGCGGGAGAGCACCATCACGAGTCGACCTTAGTCGCGTCCTTGCCAACACGCACGGCCCACCCCGGGTGTCCACGAGCCCGGGTGTGAGAGGCACCACCACCCGGCGATCCAGTGCCCGCCCGGGCAGCCTCGACCGCTACGATGAGGGCTGGAACGGACCTCACCCACTGGTGTGTCCGCATACGCTCGCGACAGTGACAAGGACGACGTGACCACTCTCGACCGCTCGACAGGGACAACGCCTGCTGTGGACCGCGGGTGGCGCCAAGTGGTCCTGGACTACATCGCGCTGACCAAGCCGCGCATCATCGAGCTGCTGCTGGTGACCACCTTCCCGGTGATGTTCCTCGCCGAGCGCGGCATACCCGCGCTGTGGCTGGTGCTCGCCACGCTGATCGGCGGCACCCTGGCCGCGGCATCGGCCAACACGCTGAACTGCTACCTGGACCGGGACATCGACGCACAGATGCACCGGACCGAGAAGCGTCCCCTGGTGACCGGGGTGATCACGCCTCGGGCCGCGCTGATCTTCGGTGTGGTGCTCGGCATCATCGCCACGCTCTGGCTGGGGCTCTTCGTCAACTGGCTGTCGGCGTGGCTGGGGCTGGGGGCGATCGCCCTCTACATCGGCTTCTACACGATCCTGCTCAAGCGCCGCACCAGCCAGAACATCGTCTGGGGAGGCGTGGCCGGGTGCATGCCTGTGCTGATCGGCTGGTCGGCCGTCACCAACAGCCTCGCCTGGCCCGCCCTCGTGCTGTTCATGGTGATCTTCTTCTGGACGCCGCCGCACTACTGGCCGCTGTCGATGCGGTTCAAGGAGGACTACGCGGCGGCCGGCGTGCCGATGCTGCCCGTGGTCGCCCAGGACCTGGCGGTCGCGCGCAAGGTCGTCATCTACTCGTGGGCCACGGTCCTGACCTCGCTGGCGCTGATCCCGGTGGCGCCGATGGGTTGGATCTACACCGGCGTCGCACTGCTGTCCGGAGCCATCTTCCTCGTCGAGGCACACCGCCTGCAGACCAGGGCGCGTGCGGGGGAGACCGGCAACAAGCTGGGTGCCATGCGGCTGTTCCACTTCTCGATCAGCTATCTGACGCTGCTGTTCATCGGGGTGGCGGTCGACCCTCTCGTGTTCCTCGCCCTCCCCGCATTCTGAGACCGGTCCCGCACGCGCCTCGATCACCTCGAGACGACGGCCGTGCGGGCGGCGCCCTGTCGGGTGCTAGCTGCGCAGGGCCGCGTCGTCCTCGCCCAGGGGCTCCGCTGTCGCGCTGACCAGCGGACGTTCCCAGAGGGTGAGCAACCCACCCGTGACACCGATCGTGAGCGCGGCCGCTCCGAGCATGTGCACCAGCACCAGCGCCTCCGGCAGTCCCGTGAGGTACTGCGTGTAGCCGACGACCCCCTGCGCCAGGGAGATGAGCATGACCGCGCCCCACCACCCACGGGACCGGGCCGCTCCCGACAGCAGGCTCGTCGCGACGACCATGGCGACCACGAGCCCGACGAAGAGCATCACGGCGTCGGCGTGCAGCCACGAGATCGTTCGTGGGTCGAACCCGAACCGGGCCGGTTCATCCGCGTCACCAGAGTGAGGGCCGGAGCCGGTCACGACGGTCCCGAGCACCAGCACCACAACCAGGACGACACCGGTGGCCAGTCCCAGCTGACGCACGATGCGCGGGACAAGGGCGACGGCGGGGGTGTCAGGTTCCCGTTCTCGCAGGAGCAGGGCCGTGCTGAGAGCGATCAGGGTCATCGACACCAGGAAGTGCGCCATCACTGTGGTCGGGTGCAGTCCGGTGAGGACGGTGACCCCGCCCAGGACGCCCTGACCGATCGTGATGCCGAGGATGCCGAGGGCCAGGCCCAGCATCGGCCTCCGGTCACGAGCCCAGCGCCATACGGCCCAGACGGCGAGCAGGGCGACGGCACCAACCACCATGCTGAGCAGCCGGTTGCCGAACTCGATGAACGGATGGAAGGTCAACGCATCATGGACCACCGGGGTGAAAGACCCCTCCTCGCACCGCGGCCAGGTCGGGCAGCCCAGGCCGCTGCCGGTCAGGCGCACGAGCCCGCCGGTGACGACGATGAGCACCTGCAGGACCAGGTTGGTGAGCAGGATGCGGCGAAGCCAGGGGGAGGTCACGGGCACTGCCTCATCGTATGCCGCTCCCGTCACCGCTCCTGAGCCGCCCGCCCGGGGCAGGTGGCTGGCTGGCTCAGTCCGACCAGCGCAGGTAGCGGGCGGCCAGGGCCGAGGCGAGGATGCCCCACACCAGCAGGACCATGATCTCCAGGGCCGGGAAGCCGCCTGAGACGAGCGCGATCCGCATGCCGTCGCCCAGGGCCGCCGACGGCAACAGCCCGACGATCGTGTCCCACGGCGCCGGGTAGCGGTCGGCCGAGATGAGCACCCCACCCAGCGCGGCAAGCAGCACCCACAGCAGGTTGGCCAGGGCCAGCACCCCCTCGGCACGCAGCGTGCCACCGATCAGCACGGCGAGGGAGGCGAAGGCCAGGACGCCGGCGCCGGCCACCAGCAGCGCAGCGGGGATCCCGGCCGGAGCAGGGCTCCACCCGAGGAACGCGGCGATGATCCCGAGCACGAGCACCTGCACGGCGAGGACCGCACACACCGACAGGGCCTTGGCCAGCAGCAGACCGCCACGCCCCAGGGGCGTGGTGCCGAGCAGCCGCAGCACCCCGTAGCGGCGCTCGAAACCAAGCAGGATCGCCTGCCCCGTGAAGGCCGTGGAGATGACCGCCAGTGCGAGCACGCCCGCCGTTGCGACATCAATCCGCTCACCCTCGCCCAGGGACGGCGCGTCCGTCACGGCCAGCCCGATGAGTGCCATCAGCGGCAGCACGATGCTGACGATCAGCTGCTCGCCGTGACTCAGCAGCCCACGCGCCTCGAAGCCGGCCTGCGCCAGGACCCGGCGCACTGCGGGGGCAGATCGGGAGGTCTGTGTCGATCCGTCGCTCTGGACAGGTCTGGTCATGCGCTCTCCCTCCCGTCGGTGAGAGCGAAGTATGCCGACTCCAGGCTCTCCCCGCCCGCCACCTCTGCGGGCGTCCCCTCGGCGACGGTGCGGCCCCGGGCCATGATCACCAGGTGGTCCGCCAGTCGCTCGGCCTCCTCGAAGGAGTGGGTGGTGACCACGACGGTGGCGCCCTCCCTGGCGGTGCGGGCGATGAGCCCCCAGACCGTGCGGCGCACGTGAGGGTCGAGGCCGGCGGTGGGCTCATCCAGGAAGAGCACGTCGGGGCGTCCGACAAGGGCGGCGGCGAGGGCGACGCGCTGTCGCTGTCCACCGGAGAGGCGACGCACCGTGGTGCCCGCGAAGTCGTCAATCTCCAGTTCGCGCACCAGGGTGCTCACGTCAGCCGGTGCAGCGTAGAAGCGGGCGAGGTGTCGCAGCAGCGTCACCGGTCGGACGGACTGGGGGAGCCCGCCGTCCTGCAGCATCACGCCCACCCGCGCGCGGTGGTCAGGGCCGGCGCGCCACGGGTCGGCCCCCAGCACCTCCACCGTGCCGCTGTCGGCGTGCTGCAGACCCTCGGCGATCTCCACGGTGGTCGTCTTGCCCGCTCCGTTCGGCCCGAGCAGGCAGGTGACCTGACCAGGTCGGGCGGTCCACTCAACACCGTCGAGGGCACGGACCCGCCCGAAGGCGCGAGTCAACTGGTGGACGCGGATCACGACGGGAGAGCCTATGCGACGTGGCTGGGGCCGATGACCGGCGGTCCGAACCTCCCCAAGAATGGGTGGAGGGTGGTCCGAACCTCCCCAAGAATGGGTGGGGAATGAGGTTAGGGGGTCCTTCGTTGGACTTGGTGTGGATATAGGTCACACTGGCATGGTGTTTATGGCTGACGGCACCGCGGAGTCCCGGACCCGGGACCGTGTCCGTCGTGCCATCGGCGAGCGCGGCCCCATCTCGGCCCGTGACCTCGCCGGCATCCTGGGCCTGACGCCCGCGGCCGTGCGCCGTCACCTGGATGCCCTCGAGGAAGCCGACCTGATCGCGGAGCACGAGGCCGCACCGGGTCGCCGCGGCCGCGGCCGGCCAGCGCGCAGCTTCGTGCTGACCGAGCACGGCCAGGCGCAGATGTCCAACACCTACGACGATGTGGCCACCGCCGCCCTGAAGTTCCTGGCCGAGCACTCTGGTGACTCGGCCGTCGAGGAGTTCGCCGAGGAGCAGATCCACGAGTTGGAGCGGCGCCTGCGGACTGCCGTGGATGCCGCCGGGGACGACCTGGTCGCCCGCATCGAGGCACTCTCGGACGCCCTGTCCGCTGAGGGTTTTGCCGCCACGACACGCCCGGTCGGGCAGGGCACCGGAGTGGCCGGGATCCAGTTATGCCAAGGTCATTGCCCGGTGCGCAACGTGGCCACTGAGTTCCGTCAGTTCTGTGACGCCGAGACCGAGGCCTTCTCGCGGCTCCTCGGCGTCCACGTGCAGCGCCTGGCCACCCTGGCCGGCGGCGAGCACGTCTGCACCACCTATATCCCCACCGCGGCCCTGACCGAGGGTCCGGTTGTCGTCGAGTCCCCTGAAGGAAGGTCTACGCGATGAGCACCAACATCGAAGAGCTCAACCCAGGTCTGAAAGACCTAGGCACCTACGAGTACGGCTGGGCGGACAGTGATGCGGCTGGCTCGTCCGCCAAGCGTGGACTGAACGAGGACGTCGTCCGCGACATCTCCGAGCGCAAGAGCGAGCCGGCCTGGATGCTCGAGCAGCGGGTCAAGGCCCTGAAGCTGTTCGACAAGAAGCCCATGCCGACGTGGGGCAGCGACCTCACCGACATCGACTTCCAGAACATCAAGTACTTCGTCCGCTCCACCGAGAAGCAGGCGACCACCTGGGACGAGCTGCCGGACGACATCAAGAACACCTACGACCGCCTGGGGATCCCGGAGGCCGAGAAGCAGCGGCTCATCGCTGGTGTCGCCGCCCAGTACGAGTCCGAGGTGGTCTACCACCAGATCCGTGAGGACCTGGAGGAGAAGGGCGTCCTGTTCCTGGACACCGACACCGCGCTGCGCGAGCACGAGGACCTGTTCCGCGAGTACTTCGGTTCGGTCATCCCCTCCGGTGACAACAAGTTCGCCGCGCTCAACACCTCGGTCTGGTCCGGCGGCTCCTTCGTCTACGTCCCCCCGGGCGTGCACGTCGACATCCCGCTGCAGGCCTACTTCCGGATCAACACCGAGAACATGGGCCAGTTCGAGCGGACCCTGATCATCGCCGACGAGGGCTCCTCGGTGCACTACGTCGAGGGCTGCACCGCTCCGATCTACCAGACCGACAGCCTGCACAGCGCCGTCGTGGAGATCATCGTGAAGAAGAACGCCCGCGTGCGTTACACGACGATCCAGAACTGGTCGAACAACGTCTACAACCTGGTCACCAAGCGCGCCACCTGCGCCGAGGGTGCCACCATGGAGTGGATCGACGGCAACATCGGCTCCAAGGTCACCATGAAGTACCCGGCCGTCTTCCTGCTCGGTGAGCACTCCAAGGGCGAGACCCTGTCGGTGGCCTTCGCCGGCGAGGGGCAGCACCAGGATGCCGGCTCCAAGATGGTGCACGCTGCGCCGAACACCTCCTCGACCATCGTCTCCAAGTCGGTGGCCCGCGGTGGTGGCCGCACGTCCTACCGCGGCCTGGTCCAGGTGCTCGAGGGCGCCAAGAACAGCCGGTCCAGCGTCGTCTGCGACGCCCTGCTGGTCGACCAGATCTCCCGCTCGGACACCTACCCCTACAACGACATCCGCGAGGACGACGTGCAGATGGCCCACGAGGCCACGGTCTCGAAGGTCTCGGAGGACCAGCTGTTCTACCTGATGTCCCGGGGTATGAGCGAGACCGAGGCCATGGCGATGATCGTCCGCGGCTTCGTCGAGCCCATCGCGCGCGAGCTCCCGATGGAGTACGCCCTCGAACTCAACCGCCTTATCGAGCTTCAGATGGAAGGAGCCGTCGGCTGATGACCCTGCTCACCGACAAGCCCAGAGACCACGTCGACCCGCAGAGCACCGTCGGGGCGGCACCGGAGGAGTCCCGGGCCGCGCGACTCACCTCCTTCGAGGTCAGCGACTTCCCGGTGCCCAACGGGCGCGAGGAGGAGTGGCGCTTCACCCCGGTCGACCGGTTGGGCGGGGTCTTCGCCGACGAGGGTGACGACGACCGTGAGGGCGACTACGCCGCCGACTACGACGTCTCCGGCGTGATGGACGTCATCGCGCAGACGGCACTGGCCCCCGGCCAGGCTCCCCGCGGCACCGTCCTGGTGCCCGGCGACCGCGGCGCGGTCGTGGCCTCCAAGCACACCACCGAGGCCCTCCACCTCAAGCTCGAGGCGGAGAAGGAATATGCCGAGCCGCTCCGGGTCAACGTCCACGGCAACGGAGCGGGACGCCTGTCCAGCGCCCACTACGTGGTGGAGGCCGGGCACCACAGCAAGGCCTTGCTGATCCTGGACCACACCGGCTCGGCGGACCACCGGGGCAACCTGGAGGTCATCGTCGGCGACGGCGCCGAACTGACCGTCGTGTCGCTGCAGCGCTGGGACGACGACGCGGTCCACCTGGGCCAGCATGATGCCCAGGTCGGTCGCGACGCGACCTACAAGCACATCGCGGTCAGCCTCGGCGGCTCGATCGTGCGGGTCAACGCCAATGTGAACTACCAGGGCCCGGGTGGCGACGCCACCCTGCTCGGGGTCTACTTCGCCGACGCCGGTCAGCACCTGGAGCACCGCTCCTTCGTGGACCACAACGAGCCCCACACCAACTCCCTGGTCACCTACAAGGGTGCGCTGCAGGGCGATGGTGCGCACACGGTCTGGGTCGGCGACGTGCTGATCCGCAAGGAGGCCGAGGGCATCGACACCTACGAGCTCAACCGCAACCTGGTGCTGACCGACGGCGCACGCGCGGACTCGGTCCCCAACCTGGAGATCGAGACCGGAGAGATCGCCGGGGCCGGCCACGCCAGCTCCACCGGTCGGTTCGATGACGAGCAGCTCTTCTACCTGATGTCCCGCGGGATCGACGAGACCAACGCCCGCCGACTGGTGGTGCGCGGCTTCTTCGCCGACATCATCGCCAAGATCGGCGTGCCCGAGGTCGTCGACACCCTGATGGCGGCCATCGAGGAGGAGCTCGCGGCCGACATGGGAGCGAGTGCATGACCGACCCCGTCCAGACCCAGCACGCGGGACAGCAGTCCTTCGTGAAGGTCTGCACGCTGGCCGACCTGCCCGAGGTGGGCGCGGTCCAGGCCAACTTTGACGGACGCCTGGTCGCGATCGCCCGAGACTCCGGCGGCGAGGTGCACGCCTTCGACGACACGTGCACCCACGCCAACGTCTCCCTCTCCGAGGGAGACCTGGATGACGGCACCATCGAGTGCTGGCTGCACGGCTCGCGCTTCGACATGACCACCGGGGAGCCCACCGGTCTCCCGGCAACCCAGCCCATCGCCATACACACCGTGAAGATCGAGGGCGAGGACGTCCTCGTCGCCCTCACGTCCTGAAGACTTCGCAAGGAGAAGTTATGACCACTCTTGAGATCCGCGACCTGCACGTCAGCGTCGAGACCGACACCGGCGCCAAGGAGATCCTCCGTGGCGTCGACCTGACCATCAACTCGGGCGAGACCCACGCCATCATGGGGCCCAACGGCTCCGGCAAGTCGACCCTGGCCTACGCGATCGCCGGCCACCCGAAGTACACCGTCACCGGCGGCACCATCACCCTGGACGGCGAGGACGTCCTGGAGATGGCGGTCGACGAGCGCGCCAAGGCCGGCCTGTTCCTGGCCATGCAGTACCCCGTCGAGGTCCCCGGCGTCACCGTGTCCAACTTCCTGCGCACGGCCAAGACCTCCATCGACGGCGAGGCCCCCAAGCTGCGCACCTGGGTCAAGGACATGAAGGGCGCCATGGAGGCGCTGCGCATGGACAGCCACTTCGCCGAGCGCAACGTCAACGAGGGCTTCTCCGGCGGTGAGAAGAAGCGGCACGAGATCCTGCAGATGGAGCTGCTCCAGCCGCAGATCGCGGTGCTCGACGAGACCGACTCCGGCCTGGACGTCGACGCGCTCAAGGTGGTCGCCGAGGGCGTCAACCGGGTCAAGGAGAACACCGGTCTGGGCGTCATGCTGATCACGCACTACACGCGGATCCTGCGCTACATCCAGCCCGACCACGTGCACGTCTTCGTCGCCGGCAAGGTCGCCGAGTCCGGTGGCCCCGAGCTGGCCAACCGCCTCGAGGACGAGGGCTACGACCGTTACGTGCAGGCTGCCGCAGTCTGATGACCGCTTTCACGGAGGATGAGCTGGCCCGGATCCGGGCGGACTTCCCCGTGCTCTCCCGCACGGTGCGCGACGGGCGTCCCCTGGTCTATCTGGACAGCGGCGCGACCGCGCAGAAGCCCTGGTGCGTCCTGGAGGCCGAGCAGGAGTACTACTCGACACGCAACGCCGCGGTGCACCGTGGCGCGCACCAGCTCGCCGAGGAGGCCACCGAGGCCTTCGAGGGAGCGCGCGCCACGGTGGCCCGGTTCATCGGCGCCGGGCCCGACGAGGTGGTGTTCACCAAGAACGGCACCGAGGCGATCAACCTGGTCGCCTACGCGATGAGCAACGCCGGCGCACCGGGCGCCATCGACGGTGCCGACCCAGCGGTGGCCGAGCGGCTGCAGCTCGGCCCGGGCGACGAGATCGTGGTCACCGAGATGGAGCACCACGCCAACCTTGTGCCCTGGCAGGAGCTGGCTCGGCGCACGGGGGCGACCCTGCGCTGGATCGGGGTCACCGACGACGGGCGGCTCGAGGACCCGGCGACCGTGGTGGGGGAGCGGACCAAGGTCCTCGCCTTCACGCAGGTCTCCAACGTGCTCGGCACGCTCAACGACGTCGCCCCGCTCGTGGCCGCGGCCCGTGCCGTGGGCGCGCTGACCCTGGTGGACGCCTGCCAGTCCGTGCCGCACCTGCCGGTCGACGTGACCGCGCTCGGGGTGGACTTCCTGGCGTTCACCGGTCACAAGGTCATCGGGCCCTCGGGCATCGGCGTGTTGTGGGGCCGTCCGGAGCTGCTGGCCGCGATGCCGCCGTTCATCACCGGCGGCTCGATGATCGAGCTGGTCCACATGGAGCGCTCGACCTACGCACCACCGCCCCAGCGCTTCGAGGCGGGTGTGCCGATGGCCGCGCAGGCCGTCGGCCTGCAGAGTGCCATCGACTACCTCACCGAGCTCGGGATGGACCGGGTCCACCAGCACGACACCCAGCTGTCGGCATACTGCCTGGAGCAGTTGGCCGAGCGACCCTGGGTGCGGGTGATCGGCCCGACCGACCCGGCCCACAGGGTCGGTGCCGTCTCCTTCACGGTCGAGGGGATCCACCCGCACGACGTCGGTCAGGTCCTGGACGACCGGGGCATCGCGGTGCGGACGGGTCACCACTGCGCGTGGCCGCTGCACCGGCGGTTGGGCCTTCCGGCCACCACCCGGGCGAGTTTCTCGGTCTACACCACCCGAGCCGACATCGATGCCTTTGTCACGGCGCTGGACACCGTGCCCGGCGTCTTCGGACTGAGTGCCTGAGGAGGGACGATGGACCTGTATGGCGAGCTGATCCTGGATCACTCCAAGCATCCCCAGCACGTCGGGCTGCGCGAGCCGTTCGGCGCCGAGGTGCACCACATCAACCCGACCTGCGGCGACGAGGTGACCCTGCGCGTGCAGGTCACCGATGGCGTGGTCACCGACGTCTCCTACGACGCGCAGGGCTGCTCGATCTCCATCGCGAGCACCTCGGTGCTGGCGGAGGAGACGATCGGACACCCGGTGGACGAGGCGCTGGAGACCTTCCTGGCGATGCGTGGGATGCTGACCAGCAAGGGCGAGGACGCCGGAGATCCCGAGAAGATCGGCGACGGCGTGGCCTTCGCCGGGGTGTCCCGCTACCCGGCCCGGGTGAAGTGCGCGCTGCTGGGCTGGACCGCGTTCACCGACGCACTGGCGCGCAGCGGTGAGGACATCTCCGTGGTGTCCTCGACCGCTGCCAGCCGCACGTGAGACCCTGAGACCACCAACGAGGAGGACCCGATGAGCACGACCACCACACCACCCAACGTCGCGGACGTCGAGGAGGCCCTGCACGACGTCGTCGACCCTGAGCTGGGCATCAACGTCGTCGACCTGGGCCTGGTCTACGGCCTCACCGTGGACGCCCAGTCCCATGTGGTCATCGACATGACCCTGACCAGCGCCGCCTGCCCGCTCACCGACGTGATCGAGGAGCAGATCAGCAGCGTCCTGGAGGGCCTGGTCGCCAGCCACCGCATCAACTGGGTCTGGATGCCGCCGTGGGGCCCGGACAAGATCACCCCCGAGGGCCGCGAGCAGTTGCGCGCCCTCGGCTTCAACGTCTGAGCCGGTGAGCGCCGGCCCGGGGCGGGTGGTCGAGGTCGACCCCGCACGCCTGGACCGGTGGATCGAGGGCTTCACGCAGCGGCACGGTGTGCCGGAGCGTTCCGTGGGGGACGACCCGGAGACCGTGCCGTTCGTGCTCACTGCGCCCGACGGTGCAGTGGCCCAGGTGCTGAGCTGGGCACCCGGGGCGGTCGACCTGCCGGCCCGGCTCGGTCTGGTCCTGCTGCGCAGGGGTGGGTATGCCGTGGGGCTGGCCGACGGGGACCGGCTCACCGACCACTACTGCGGGACCCGCTATGTGCAGTCCCGGACGGCCGCCGGTGGCTGGTCCCAGCAACGATACGCCCGCCGCCGCGGCAACCAGGCCGACGCGCTCGTGGAGCGGGTGGTCGAGCAGGCCGCCGACCGGCTGCTGACACCCCAAGGTCCGCTGGTGGACGCCCTCGTGGTGGGCGGCGACAAGGCCCTGGTGCGCCAGGTGCTCGAGGCGCCGCTGCTGGCACCACTCACCGACCTGCCCCGCCGCGAGTTCTACAACGTGCCCGACCCGCGGCTGAAGGTCCTGCACGACACCCTGCTCCGGGGTCGGGCCACCCGCATCCGGATCGCGGAGCCACTCTGAACCGTGGCCGGTACGACAACGGGCTGCCCACCCTCCGTGGGGTGGACAGCCCGTTGGGCACCAGCTCAGCTGGTCAGGCGGTGGCGAGGGTCGTCTCCGCCTCCTCCCGCCAGGCCTGTCCCGCCCGGGGCGCGTTGTAGGCATCCTTGTCGAGGATGCCCTCGCGGGCCGCGACGATCGTGGGCACCAGAGCCTGTCCGGCGACGTTGGTGGCAGTGCGCCCCATGTCCAGGATCGGGTCGATCGCCAGCAGCAGGCCGACACCCTCCAGCGGCAGACCGATGGTGGACAGCGTGAGGGTGAGCATGACCATCGCCCCGGTCACGCCAGCGGTGGCCGCGGAGCCGATGACCGAGACGAACGCGATGAGCAGGTAGTCGGTGATCCCCAGGTTCACTCCGAAGAACTGGGCGACGAAGATCGCGGAAATCGCCGGATAGACCGCGGCGCAGCCGTCCATCTTGGTGGTGGCGCCCAGCGGCACGGCGAAGGAACTGTAGGCCCGCGGCACCCCGAGGTTCTTCTCCGTGACCGCCTGCGTGACCGGCAGCGTGCCGATCGAGGAGCGGGAGACGAAAGCGAGCTGGATCGCCGGCCAGGCGCCGGTGAAGAACTGCTTGACCGACAGGTTGTGCGCCCGCAGGATCACGGGGTAGAGCACGGTCAGCACAAGGGCGAGACCCACGTAGATGGCCACGGCATACCAGCCCAGGGACCCCAGGGCGTCCCAGCCGTAGGTGGCCACGGCCTTGCCGAGCAGTCCGACGGTGGCCAGGGGCGCGAGCAGGATGACCCACCACAGCACCTTCTGGACCACTGCCAGCGCCGATCGGGTGATGTCCAGGAAGGGTTCGGCCGCCTGGCCGACCTTGAGGGCGGCGATGCCGAAGGCGATCGCTACGATCAGGATCTGGAGCACGTTGAAGGACAGGCCGACGCTGCCGTCGTCCCCGGCCGAGCCCTGCAGGCCGAGCATGTTGGCGGGGATCAGTCCGGTCAGGAAGTCTAGCCAGGAGCCGCTCGAGCCCGGCGCCATGGCGTCCGCGCCGGTCACCGAGGTGCCCCGAGCCGGGTTGATGACCAGGCCGACGGCCATGCCGATGGCGACCGAGGCCAGGGCTGTCACGGCAAACCAGAACAGGGTCTGCCAGGCAAGCCGGGCAGCGCCCGTCACCTCGCGCAGGTTGGCGATCGAGCTGACGATGGCCAGGAAGACCAAGGGCGGCACGATGGCACGCAGCAGGGTGACGAAGGCCGAGCCGATGATGGTGAGCGTCTCGGTGAGCCAGTTGGGGTCATCGGCGCCGCCGCCCAGCTGTCGGGCGAGCAGTCCGAGGACGACGCCGAGGACGAGGCCAATCAGGACTTGGGTGCCGAAGGTGATGCGGCGCAGGCGAGTGAGCATGGGGCAGTGAGCCTTTCGGGCAGGGTGCACCCCGGTGGGGTGCATGGAGGAAAGACCCTCGGGAGTCGTGCTCGACCGAGAGTCAGGGGCCGCGTGGTGCGGCGGGAGGTGCAACCTCGTGGAAAGGTCGTCCTCAGGAGCGAGAGAGACGACAACGGCACGTGGTGTGGCGCAACAGATCGACGTCAAGGCGTCGAGTCAGTCCCCACACGTTGTGTCGCACGATCATCGAACCTCCGTGGCGGCCACCCCTATTCCCGACTGCCCCATCCATTCTGTGATGTGGCTCATAATGACGGCCGCTGCGGCACGAAGCCGAAACGGCCTGTCATCAGCCCAGGTCCCCGCTGAAGGTGTTGCACTGGTTGGGGTCACCGGACTCATAGCCGGTCATGAACCACTTCTGGCGCTGCTCGGAGGAGCCATGGGTCCAGTTCTCCGGGGTGACCCGCCCTTGCATCTGCTCCTGGATGCGGTCGTCCCCGACCGCCTCCGCCGCAGAGAGGGCCGAGTCGATCTGACCCTGGGTGACCGGCTCCAGGATCGCCTGGTCCTCCTGTCCCAGGCGCGTGCCGTCCGCGTGGGCCACCCAGACACCCGCGTAGCAGTCGGCCTGCAGCTCCACGCGGACGGCTCCTGACTCCGGGCCCTGCGGGTCCTGCTGGGCCCGGCCGAGGACGCCGTTGAGGTTCTGGACGTGGTGACCGTACTCGTGCCCGACGACATACATCTGGGAGAGGGAGCCGCCGTCGCCGCCCAGCTGCTCCAACTGGTCGAAGAAGCTGACGTCGATATAGACCTGCTGGTCCAGCGGGCAGTAGAACGGCCCGACCTGGCTGTTGGCGGTTCCGCACCCGGTCTCGACCACGCCGGAGAAGATCACGGTCTGGGCCGGCTGGTAGTCCGACCAGGCGCTGGTCCAGAAGGCCTGGACGCTGTTCACGGTGCCGATCACCAGGCAGTCCCGGTGCTCGTTGGCGTCCGCGCCGGTCTGGCAGTGGGAGAAGTCGTCGGAGACACCCTCACCTCCGGCGGTCACCTCGTTGCCGCTGAAGTTCCAGCTCTGACCGCCTGCGGCGCCGCCGCCAGCGCCGCCCAGACCACCGCCGAAGATCAGGTAGAGCACGAGCAGGATGATGCCGCCGACCCCTCCGCCGGCCACCATGCCGCCGCCGCCCCGGCGACCGCCTCCGCCACCGCCGCTACGGACCTGGCTGGTGTCGAGCCGGGCGTTCTCCTTGAAGGTCATGCTCTCTCCGCTCTATCTCATTCGCGGGACGGTGCGCCGCGATCGTAGACTAGCCACCGCACGCCCACTTAGCACCTCTTGCGCAAGCATGCCGTCCCCAAGGAGTCCTGTTCGTGATCACTGTCTCGGGCGTCGAGTTGCGTGCGGGCTCCCGGCTCCTGATGGACGAGGTCGCCTTCCAGGTCGCTCCCGGGGACCGGGTCGGTCTGGTCGGGCGCAACGGCGCTGGCAAGACCACCCTGACCAAGGTGCTGGCCGGCGAGGCCGAGCCCGCTGCCGGAGCCGTGACCCGCCGCGGCGATGTGGGGTACCTTCCCCAGGACCCCCGCACCGGGGACCTGCACGTGCTGGGGCGCGACCGCATCCTGGCCGCTCGCGGCCTGGACACCGTGATCCGGGACCTGCGGACGGCCGAGGAGGGCATGGCCAGCGACGACGCCGCGGTGCAGGAGCGGGCCATGGGCCGCTATACCCGCCTCGACGCCGAGTTCACCGCGCGCGGCGGCTACGCCGCCGAGTCCGAGGCCGCGTCCATTGCCACCAGCCTGGGACTACCGACACGGGTGCTCGACCAGCCGCTGGCCACGCTCTCCGGCGGTCAGCGCCGCCGCATCGAACTGGCCCGGATCCTGTTCAGCGGGGCATCGACCCTGCTGCTGGACGAACCGACCAACCACCTCGACGCCGACTCGATCGTGTGGCTGCGGGACTACCTGAAGAACTACCCAGGTGGACTCCTGGTGATCTCCCACGACGTCGAACTCATCGAGCAGGTCGTCAACCGGGTCTTCCACCTGGACGCCAACCGCGGTGAGATCGACGAGTACAACATGGGCTGGAAGACCTATCTGCAGCAGCGGGAGACCGACGAGCGTCGCCGCAAGCGGGAGCGGGCCAACGCCGAGAAGAAGGCCGCGGTCCTGATGGCCCAGGCAGACAAGATGCGGGCCAAGGCCACCAAGGCGGTCGCGGCACAGAACATGGCACGCCGCGCACAGAAGCTGCTGGCCGGGCTCGACGCGGAGCGGGCCACCGACAAGGTCGCCAAGCTGCGCTTCCCCAGCCCGGCACCGTGCGGCAAGACACCGTTGTCGGCCACCGGTCTGTCCCGATCCTACGGGTCCCTGGAGATCTTCACCGACGTGGACCTCAACATCGACCGCGGGTCCCGGGTGGTCGTGCTCGGTCTCAACGGCGCGGGCAAGACGACCCTGCTGCGGCTGCTCGCCGGGCTCGACGAGCCGGACACCGGCCAGGTGGAGCCGGGCCACGGCCTGAAGCTCGGCTACTACGCCCAGGAGCACGAGACGCTCGATGTGTCCCGGTCGGTCCTGGAGAACATGCGCACCTCCGCCCCCGACCTGGACGACACCGAGACGCGCAAGGTGCTGGGGTCCTTCCTGTTCAGCGGTGACGACGTGGACAAACCGGCCGGCGTGCTCTCCGGTGGTGAGAAGACCCGGCTGGCCCTGGCCATGCTCGTGGTCTCCGCCGCCAACGTGCTGCTCCTGGACGAGCCCACCAACAACCTGGACCCCGCCTCCCGTGAGGAGGTCCTCGCGGCGCTGCGCACCTATGAGGGCGCGGTCGTCCTGGTCAGCCACGACGAGGGCGCGGTGGCGGCCCTGGAGCCGGAGCGGGTGCTGCTGCTGCCCGACGGGGTGGAGGACCTGTGGAACCAGGACTACCAGGACCTCATCTCCCTGGCATGAGCGTGACCTGAGATGAGCATGGGCATGGGGAACGGCCCCGGCGCCACGATGCGCGGCTTCACCCGGGACCGCTCGGTCCGCGACCGACGACTGCAGGAAGGCACGGGACGGCGCGTCCTGGGCTACGGTCGCCCGTTCCGTTCCGATATCACCCTGTTCCTGATCCTGACCATCATCGTCGCGGCCCTCGGGGTGGCCACGCCGCTCCTGCTCGGCCGGATCATCGATCACGGCGTCATTCCCCAGGACCGCGGCGTGGTGATCACCCTCGGGTTGGTTGTCGCGGGTCTGGCCGTCGTCGAGGCGGGGCTCACCGTCGTCACCCGGTTCTATGGTTCGCGCATCGGTGAAGGCCTGATTCTCAACCTGCGCACGCAGGTCTTCTCCCACGTGCTGCGACAGCCGATCGCCTTCTTCACCCGGGCCCAGACCGGTGCCCTGGTCAACCGACTCAACACCGACGTCATCGGCGCCCAGACGGCGTTCACCAGCATCCTGTCGGGACTGGTCAGCAACGTGGTCTCGTTGGCCCTGATTCTCGGTGCCCTGGTCACGATGTCCTGGGTGATCACACTCCTGGCGCTCCTGCTGCTGCCGATCTTCCTCATCCCGGCGCACCGGATGGGCCAACGCCTCTCACAGCTGACCCGTCGGCAGATGACTCTCAACGCCGACCTGGCCACCCGGATGACCGAGCGGTTCAACGTCGGGGGAGCGCTCTTGGTGCGGCTGTTCGGTCGGCCGGCCCAGGAGGACGCCGAGTATGCCGATCGCGCCCGGGGGGTGCGCGACGCCGGGGTCCAGATCTCGGTCAACCGGGTGATCTTCATGGCCGGTCTCGGCCTGGTGGCCGCGCTGGCCACCGCCCTGGTCTATGGGCTGGGCGGGCTGATGGCCGTGGCCGGCGACCTGTCGGTCGGCACCCTGGTCGCCATGGCCGCCCTGCTCGGCAGGATGTACGGGCCGTTGACCGCCCTGTCCAACGTCCGCGTCGACATCATGACGGCCCTGGTCTCCTTCGAGCGGATCTTCGAGGTCCTGGACCTCGAGCCTCTCGTGCAGGAGGACGAGGCGGCGATCGCCCTGCCGGACGGTCCCGTGGACGTCGAGCTCGACGGGGTCAGCTTCGCCTATCCCGGGGCAGCCGAGGTCTCGATCGCCTCCCTGGAGAGCCGCACGGGTTCGGCGGCCCCGAGACCGGACCCTTCGAGGAGCGAGGCCGGGAAGCAGGACACTCCTGACCCGGACACTGCGGTCGGCGACGGCGCCCGGGTGCTGCAGGACATCACGACCCACATCAGAGCCGGGGAGCTGGTGGCGCTGGTGGGTCCCAGCGGGGCGGGCAAGTCGACGTTCACGACCCTGGTGTCGCGGCTCTACGACCCGACCGAGGGCAGCGTCCGCATCGGGGGAGTGGATCTGCGCGAGACCACCTTCGCGAGCCTGTCGCGCACCATCGGGGTGGTGACGCAGGAGGCCCACATGTTCAACGACACCATCCGGGCCAACCTGCTCTATGCCGCGCCCGGTGCCACGACCGACCAACTGGAGGCGGCCCTGCGCTCAGCGCAGGTGTGGGACCTGGTCGAGCGGCTGCCCGAGGGAGTCGACACTGTGGTGGGCGACCGGGGGCACCGCCTCTCCGGTGGCGAGAAGCAGCGCCTGGCCATCGCCCGCCTCCTGCTGAAGTCACCGGCGGTCGTGCTGCTGGACGAGGCGACCGCTCACCTCGACAGTGAGTCCGAGGTGGCCGTGCAGCGGGCCCTGGACGAGGCCCTGACCGGGCGCACCTCGATCGTGATCGCGCACCGGCTGAGCACGATCCGTGGGGCCGACCAGATCCTGGTGATGGACCAGGGCCGGATCATCCAACGCGGCACGCACGAGGAGCTGCTGGCCCGGGGTGGGCTCTACCGGACCCTGCACGACACGCAGTTCCGCACGGACCGCCACCCGGCTGCTCCCGGCGCCGCGGGCGCGGACTGAGGGTGTCGCCGGGCCGACGGTCCTCAGGTCAGCCGACGTCCCTGCTGAGCTCGGCGCCCGAGCACCGTGTCCAGGAAGGTGTCAACGGTGCGCTCCCACTGCGCTGGTTGCTCCAGGTTGGGGTAGTGCCCCGCTCCCGGGATCGTGACCACGCCACGTCCGTCCACGACTGAGCTGACCGCGCGCTCTGTCATCCGGTGGTGGTCGACATAGTCCAGCTCGCCCACGATCCCGAGGACCGGCACCGTGATCTCGGTGAGCCGCGCCCAGGACCCGGTGACGTGCTCCGGGGGCACCAGGTCCGGCCTGATGTGGGTGCTGACGAAGTGCTCGTGCATGCGGTTCACCAGCTCCAGCACGGTCGGGTCAACCTCCTCGAGACTGCGCTGCGGTCCCGCGACCCACTCCAGGGTTGCCGCCAACCAGGCATGGGCGTCCATCGCCGCGGCCGCTTCCTGCACCCGTCGGTTCTGCTCGATGGCCACCGGATCAGCGAACGTCGGCTCGTTGGTGCCCGCGCCGCTGAGCACCAGCGCCAGCACCAGGTCGGGGTGCTCCAGTGCGGTGTCGACGGCGGTCCCGGCCCCCATGCTGGTGCCGATCAGCACGGCGGGCCCGAGGTCCAGGTGCCGGATCAGGGCCGCCAGGTCGTCGCACTGGCGGAACGGCGCGGTGCCCGAGGAGGACCAGCCGTGCGTGCGGGCGTCGGGGACCACCGTGGTGGTCCGTTGCGCCAGGTGGGCGAGCTCACGGGCATACATCCGGTGGTCGACGTAGCCTGCGTGAAGGAGGACGACCGGTGGCGTGCCGCTGCCTTTCCGGGCATAACTGAGGTGACCCGATGGCAGGTCGAGCCGCTGGAGGTTCTGGGTGGTGGTCATGCGTGGTTCCTTTCGGTCGCGGTGAGGCGGGTCAGACCGCCGATCACGTGGTCCAGGACCCGGACGCACGCGGCGATGTCCTCGCTGTTCAGGCCCTCGGCCAGGGGACCGAGGCGATCGAGCTCGGCGGCGTGCAGAGCCGTGAACTCCCGCTCACCGGCGGTGGTCAGCGCCACCAGGTGCGAACGGCGGTGCTCCGGGTTCGGCCGGGTCTGCGCCAGGCCCAGCTCCTTGGCCCGGTCCACCAGCGCCTGGACTCCCTGTCGAGTGACATACAGGCTCCGGGCGATGGACGGGACCGTCTGGGGTCCCTCGACGTGCAGACGCTCAAGCACCGCGCGCAGGGGGACGGTCAGGCTGCTGCCCTCCAGCCCCGCGCCGACGGCACGAGCAGACAGCTCGTGGACCGGGCGGATCCGTTGGAGGACGGCATAGAGCTCACGATCGGCTGACATGACAAAGATCCTGTCATAATGACAAGCGTCTTGTCAATCAACTGTTGCTCGCGCGGCCACGACGAAAGGGCGCGACAGGGCCTCAGGACCCTTCACGACGAGCACCGGGATCGGGCTGTCCAGCAGGATCCGCTGGGTCGTGCCGCCCAGGAAGAACTTGCCGACCTCGGAGCGCCGGCGGGACCCGATCACCAGGACCTCGGCGTCGTGTTCGGCACACAGCCGCAGCAGGGCAGACGGCACCTCGCTCGCGGACGTGGTGGACACCACCTTCCACTGCGGGGCAGTCGGGCCGCCACGCTCGCCGATCACGTCCTCGACATCCTTGGCCACAGCCGTCACCTCGGCTGCGTCGGCCGGTGTGCCGCTGGCCCCGTCGCGTCCCGTGTCCTGCACATGCAGGACCAGCAGGGTCGTGTCGTGGACCTGCGCCCAGTCCAGGGCAGCGGCCACGGCCGCGCGACCCTCGGCATCAGCATTGTGGGCAACAGCGACGGGCATGCCGGCTCCTCTGATCGACAGTGGTGGGCGGTCCGCGCCCGGTCAGACCTTATCCGTCACCACGTCACAGGGCCTGGGTCTGCCCGCCATCGACGGTCGTGAGGGAGCCGGTCATGAAAGAGGCGATCGGCGAGGTCACAAAAGCCGCCACCGCCCCGAACTCCTCGGGCTGTCCGAGCCGCCCGAGCGGGACCGTCCTGGCGTGCGCCGCCCGGTGTCCGGCGGGGTCGTCAGTGGCCTTCTCCAGCTCCCGCACGCGGTCGGTGTCGAACCGTCCGGGCAGGACACAGTTGATGCGGTGGCCACTGGCGCCGTACTCCTGCGCCATCGTCTTGGCGGCCATGGCCAGCCCCGGACGGAGCCCGTTGGAGATGGCCAGGTCGGGCAGCGGTGTGCGCACCGAGGTCGAGAGCACGAAGGTGATCGCCAACGGCCGGGTGGCCGACTCCAGGAGGGTCCTGGCCAGGCGCAACGGGCCGAGGTGGACCTGCTCGAAGGCAGCGCGCCACTCCTGGTCGGTCGTCTCCCGGAGCGGACCCGCGGGCGGCCCGCCGACGCTCAGAACGGCGCCGTCGATGCTGTCCAGGTGTCTCTGGGCCGCCTCGAGGATGGCTGCTGCGGCACCGGCGTCGGCCAGGTCAGCCGAGAGGCCGTAGGCCATGCCCTCGCGGCGTTCGGTCAGCTCACCGCCGGCCAGCGCACCGTCGCTCAACTCCTGGGCCGTGCGCTCGGCCTGCGCCGCGTCTCGCCCGACGACCAGCACCTGGGCACCGTCCGCGACCAGGTGCTCAGCGGTGGCCCGACCCAGGCCCCGGGAGCCGCCGGTGACGATATAGCCGCGTCCAGCCAGTCCGAGATCCATGCGCTCATCGTGGCACGGAGCGATGGGTAGCCAGTTACCAGTCCTCGTCGTCCCAGCCAGTTACCAGTCGTCCTCGTCCCAGCCAGTTACCAGTCCTCCTCGTCCCAGATGCGCACCTTCTTGGGCTTGACGGGTGTGGCCGGCTTCCCCTGTCGTGCCGCCTGCTCCGCCCTCCTGACGCCACCCTCGCCCTCGAGCCACTCCCGGCGGGCCATCACCAGAACCAGGATCAGGAGCACCGGAGAGGTCAGCCACCACTGCAGGGAGTAGGCGAAGTGTGACCCGAGGTCGGTTCGCGGCTCAGCCAGCGGCGTCGGGCGAGGGATCTGCTCGGCCGACCCGTCGGCATACTGCTCCTCCTCCAGGACCAGGTAGGCGCCCAGCACACGACGCTCCCACCGCTGCTCGGCGGCCGCGAGGTTGATCGAGGCCAGTTGCTCCGGCGGCATGTCCCGCTCGAGGTCCACCTCACCGGGGCGCAACCATCCCAGCACCTCAACCTCACCCTCAGGTGCAGGTGGCACCTCAGGGAGGGTGGCAGCGTTCTCCGCGTTGGGCGCCCAGCCCCGGTCCACTGCCAAGGTGCCGGTCGGCGTGTCCAACGGGACCACGATCTCGTAGCCATAGGTCTTGTGCAGGGGGCGGTTCCGGACATAGAGCTGCTGGTCCACGGCATACTCACCGCTGACCCGGACCCGCGTCCACTCCGCGCGCTCCGGGAGAGGGGTGCCGTCCTCGGCGAGGACGTCCTCGAGGGGGACCGGCTCGGCGTCGTAGTGGGCCTCGACCCGGTCGCTGGCGGCCACCTTTTCCTCGTGCCGGGAGAACTGCCAGTTGCCGAGCAGCACGGTGACGACCGCGAAGACCACGCCCAGAGCGAGGTATCCCAGCCACCGGGGGGCGAGAAGGCTGCGCAGCAATGTCAGCCGTCCCGCTCGCCGAGCTGGTCGACGGGCAGGACCTCGATGAGGAACCCACGCACCGAGAGGAAGGCGCTCAGGGACTCCCGGTGATCGAGGCAGGCCAGCCACACCTTGCGGCGCTCCGGCTGGTGGACCTTGGGGTTGTTCCAGACCACTCCGTGGGTCGCCGTGGCGCGGCAGCCCTTGGCGCTACAGGTCAGCATCACGGCCGGACTCTTGGTCCGGGCGGTCGGCGGGCGGGAGCGACAGGGTCGGGGAGGTCAGGCTGCCTGCCGGAGCCGTCCGGTGATCGACCGCATTGGCGATCATGACCGCCACCTGGGGGAGGAAGGTGGCTGCGAGCGCGAGCAGCACGCCGACCACGATCCACCCGCTGAGCAGTGCCCAGACCGCCAGCGGGAAGGAGAGCGTGCGGATCGCCATGGCGATCAGGTAGCTGCGCATGCGCTGGTCCCGGTCCTCCTTGGGTGACCGGCCGACCGTCGTCACCCCCTGGGTGACCTTCTTCCTACGCACCCCTCCACGATACGTCGCTCGGCTGAGTGTGTCGGGCCGGTGGCGCACTCGTGCACGAACACCCCACGGGCTACCGTTGCCCCGTGACCCAGACCCAGCAGCCCGACACTCCCTCACCCCGCAGCGTCCTGGTGACCGGCGGCAACCGCGGCATCGGCCTGGCCATCGCGCGGGCCTTCGCCGCAGCCGGCGACGACGTGCTCATCACACATCGCAGTGGCACGCCACCCGAGGGGCTACGCGGCGTGATCTGCGACGTCACCGACTCCGACAGCGTGGACCGCGCCTTCACCGAGGCGGAGGAGCTCCTGGGGCGTCCCATCGACGTGCTGGTCGCCAACGCCGGCATCACCAAGGACACCCTGCTGATGCGGATGAGCGATGAGGACTTCACCTCGGTGGTCGAGACCAACCTGACGGGTGCCTTCCGGTGCGCCCGGCGTGCATCCAAAGGCATGATGCGGCTGCGGCACGGCCGCATCATCCTGGTCTCCTCGGTGGTCGGGCTCTACGGATCGCCGGGACAGACCAACTACGCCGCGTCCAAGTCAGCCCTGGTGGGCCTGGCGCGGTCCATCACCCGCGAGCTGGGCGGGCGGGGGATCACCGCCAACGTCGTCGCGCCCGGCTTCATCGAGACCGAGATGACCGCCGAGCTGCCCGAGGAGCGGCAGAAGCAGTACCTCGCCGGCATCCCCGCTGGCCGCTTCGCTTCCCCGGACGAGGTCGCCGGAGTCGTTCGCTTTCTCGCCGGTCCGGACGCCGGCTATATCAGCGGTGCCGTGATCCCGGTCGATGGCGGACTGGGTATGGGCCACTGACGGGCTGCATCAGCCGGCTCCAGGCGTCGCGGTCACGACACCGGTCGTCGGGCTCGTCGGCGTGACGCCTGCGGGACGCTAGTCTGCTCACCATGCTGCTCGAAGGAAAGAAGCTCCTCGTCACCGGAGTCCTCATGGACTCATCCATCGCCTTCCACGTCGCTCGACTGGCACAGGAGCAGGGGGCCGAGGTGATCCTCACGTCCTTCGGGCGCACCTTCCGGATCACCCAGTCGATCGCCAAGCGGCTGCCTACGACCCCTGAGGTCATCGAGCTGGACGTGTCCGACCAGGAGCACCTGGACACCCTGGCCGAGCGGTTGAGGGAGCACACCGACCACCTGGACGGGGTGGTGCACTCCATCGGGTTCGCTCCGGCGGGCGCGTTCAACTTCCTGGAGGCAGACTGGGAGGACGTGGCCACAGCAGTGCAGGTGTCGGCCTACTCGCTGAAGTCCCTGACGGTGGCCTCGTTGCCGCTGATGGGCGAGGGGGGCAGCGTGGTCGGGCTGACCCTCGATGCGACCAAGGCGTGGCCGGTCTATGACTGGATGGGGGTGGCGAAGGCGGCATTCGAGTCGACCAACCGCTATCTGGCCCGTGATCTAGGGCCCAAGGGGATCCGGTCCAACCTGGTCTCGGCCGGTCCGATCGCCACCACCGCTGCGCGATCTATCCCGATGTTCGAGCAGTTCGAGAAGTGGGGTGAGCGCTCACCGCTGGGGTGGGACCTGCGCGACGCCGAGCCGGCGGCCAAGGCGTGCGTGGCGCTGCTGTCCGACTGGTTCCCGGCGACCACCGGCGAGATCGTGCACGTGGACGGCGGCTTCCACGCGATGGGCTTCTGACCACGATGACGCCCTCCCGACCGGCCAGCCACGACGATGACTGAGGCCCCCACGGTCCAGGTGACCGAGGTGCGCCTGCTCGAGGGGCCGAACCTGTACTTCGCCCGTCCGGCGGTCAAGGTGAGCCTCTCGCTGGAGGGCTATCAGGCCCTGGACGCAGAGAGTGCGACCGCGATAGCAGCGGTGGTGGGCCTGCGCCGCGCGGTGCCCGGCAAACCCGGCACGGAGCAGCGCCAGCGCTTCCTCAGCCGACTGGCCGGCACGGTGCTGCGGCGGATCTCGGACGCGGTGCCCAGCCGGGTGGGCGTGCGTGGCCGCGTCGGCACTGACCTCAACTCGGTCGTCGTTGCCTTCCCCTGGCGACACCGGGGCCGTGCCATCGCGCTGGGCGAGGCCCTGGGCCCCGTCCTGCAGGGACTCCTGGCGGGTGGCTCGGCCGAGGAGCTCCTGGCCGACGCTGCGGCCGGGGTGCGCTCGGCCGAGGACTCCTCCCGCCCGAACCAGATCCGGCCCCGGATCCCGGTCGCCTCCATCACCGGCACCAACGGCAAGACCTCGACGACGAGACTGCTCGCGCACATGGGCATGACGGCCGGCCTGCGCTGTGGCTGGAGCTCGACAGAGGGCGTCTTCATCCAGGGCGAGATCAAGGTCGCCGGGGACTACTCCGGCCCCTCAGGTGGCCGAAATGTCCTGGAGGACAGGTCGGTCCAGCTCGGTCTGCTCGAAACCGCCCGTGGCGGGCTGCTGCTCAAGGGGATGGGGGTCTCCCACAACGACGTGAGCATTGTCACCAATGTCACCGCGGACCACCTGGGGGTGCAGGGGATCGACACCGTCGACCAGCTCGCGGAGGTCAAGTCGATCATCACCCGGGTCACCCGCAAGGAGGGGTGGGTGGTCCTCAACGGTGACGACCCCCGCGTGCGGGCGATGGCGACAGAGGCCAGCGGGCGGATCTGGATGTTCAGCCTCGACCCGGACTCGCCGGCACTCCGGGAGACCGTGGAGCGCGGGGGCCGTGGCATGACCGTGCTTCAGGGCGACATCGTCATCCTGCGTCGGGGCGCCGACCCCGACCGACTCATCCGCATCCTGGACGTCCCGATGACCCTGTCGGGCCTGTCCGAGCACAACCTCGCCAACGCCCTGGCGGCGACGGCGGGAGGCCTGGGGCTTGGGCTGCCGCGCGAGGCGGTCATCGAGGGCCTGCGCACCTTTGCGCCCGACCTGGAGCACAACCCGGGCCGGATGAACGTCTGGACTCTGCCACTGCCCGCGGGTGGCACCGCGACGATGATCATCGACCTGGCGCACAACGAGGCCGGCCTCGAGGCTCTGCTCAACGTCGCCGAGGGGCTGCGGCCACCTGGGGACCGGGTCCATCTCGGGCTCGGTGGGGTCGGGGACCGGACCGATGAGATCCTCATCGGGCTGGGGGAGCTCGCCGGGCGCCGCGCAGACCGGGTGCACATCGTGCACAAGGGGCACTACCTGCGAGGCCGCACCACCGAGGATCTGGAGGCGCAGTTCGTCCAGGGCCTGGCCAACGTCGGCGCGGTGTCCTCCGGCTCCTCCGAGGACGAGGTCGCCGGTCTGGCTGCTCTGTCGGAACACCTCGCCGACGGTGATGTCGCGGCCCTCATGGTGCACCGCGACCGTCCGGGGGTCGTCCAGTGGCTCACCGAGCACGGAGCACACCAGGACACGGCGCGCCAGATCCGCCGGAAGGTGGTCGCTGCACGCGGCGAGCACGAGCTCGAGGCGGTGCTGGCTGCCATCCAGGACCAGCCGGCCACAGAGCGCCTGGAGGCGGCGCGCACCCTGCTCGAGCAGGCGCCTGAGGACCCCCGGCTGGTCTTTGAGCTAGCGGCAGCCCTTGAGGAGGCCGGACAACAGACCCAGGCCATCAGCCGCTACCGGGAGGCCCTGAACGCCCGGCTGCGTGAGCCGCACCGGTTCCGCGCGCAGCTGGCCATGGCGTCGGCGCTGCGCCAGTTGGCGCGGCCCGAGGAGGCGGCGGCCGTGCTCGGCCAGGTGGCGGTGCAGCGCAGTGACAGCGCCGCGCTCGTGGCTCTGCAGTCGATCCTGGATGTGGACTCCGGCCGCGCAGGGGACGGCGTTGCCCGACTCATCGACTACGTGATGACACACGCGACCGGCACCGACGATGCGCCCCAGCGGGAGAACCTGCTCGCGCTGGCGCAAGACCTGCGAAGCACCGCCCAGCCGTAACCGGGTCAACGTCCCGGGCCGAGGACCTGTCAAGCGCCACCCAGCCGTCACCGGGTCAACGTCCGGGTGGAGGACCTGCCAAGCACGACCCAGTCGTCACCGGGTCAACGTCCGGGTGGAGGACCTGCCAAGCACCACCCAGCCGTGACCGGGCCTCCAGCGGGGCCGGAGAGCCTCCGGACCTCGCTGCTCAGGCTCGCTCGCTGGTCTCCGCGTCGGCGACGTCCAGCTCGGTGTAGTCGCTGCGGGCCTCCTCGCCGGAGGCCTCGGCCGCCTCATGCAGCTCGGCCGGGTCCAGATCGGGGTCGCCCACCCGCTCCTCGTCAGTGCGCGATCCTGCGTAGGCAGAGTTGCTCAGGTCCTCCAGCTCGGCCAGGACGCGGGCGTGCTTGTCCACACAGGCCACGAGGAGGTCGCCAGGGTTGCTGAGCACCATGGCATGACGCACCGCCTCGACCTCGGGCAGCACCGTGTCGACCTTGCGGACCCTCGCCTCGCCCGCCTCGATGCTCTCGTTGATGCCGCGCACCACGTGCTGGGCGCTCTCACCCGGGGCCCGTCCACGGGGGTTGTCGTCCTCGCGGACCACCAGCACGTCGAAGTGCCGGGCGGCGACTGCCCCCAGCTCGGCCAGGTCGTCGTCGCGCCGGTCGCCGGTGCCACCGATGACACCGATCCGGCTGATCCGGGCGTTGTCGAGCGCGGCCTCCTTCTGCTCGGACAGGTTGTCCACAAACTCGCCGAGGGCCCGCATGCCGGCGGGGTTGTGGCAGTAGTCGACGACGACGCTGACGCCCTTGACGTCGAGCATGTTGAGGCGCCCCGGCGACAGGTAGTAGCTGGTGGTGAACGTGCGCAGGCCCTGCCGGATGTCGTGGAGGGGCACGTCGCAGGCGAAGGCGGCACCGGCGGCAGCCATCGCGTTGGCGACGTTGAAGCGAGCGGCGCCACCGAAGGTGCTGGGCAACAGGTGGGTCCAGGCGAGCTGCATGGAACGACGACCGTGCCGAATGACGATCATCTCCCCGCGGTCGGTGGGTTCCAGGACCACGGCGCGACCGCCGCGACGCAGGCGGGTCTCGATGAACTCACGCTCGGGACTGCCTGGCGGCTGCATCGAGAAGTAGACGATGCTGCCGCTGCAGCTGCGCCGCATCTCCCGGACGTTGGGGTCGTCTGCATTGAGCACGGCGAACCCGTTGCGGGGCACGGCCTCGACGACGACCCGCTTGACGGCGGCCAGTTGCTCGACCGTGTCGATGCCCCGCAGGCCGAGGTGGTCCGCCGAGACGTTGGTGACCACCGCGACGTCGTTGCGGTCATAGCCCAGGCCCTCGCGCAGGATGCCGCCTCGTGCGACCTCCATGACGGCGAAGTCCACCCTGGGGTTCTGCAGCACCATCCGTGCCGACTTGGGTCCCGAGGCGTCGGCGCGCTTGACGAGTCGCTCGTCGATCACGATGCCGTCCGTCGAGGTCATGCCGACCTGCTTGCCCAACCCCTTCATGATGTGGGCGATCATCCGGGACGTGGTCGTCTTGCCGTTGGTGCCGGTCACCGCCACGATCGGCACACGGGCCGCGGTGCCCGGAGGAAAGAGCAGGTCGACCACAGGCTTGGCGATGTACTGCGGCTCGCCGACCGTCGGGTGGGTGTGCATCCGGAAGCCGGGTGCCGCATTGACCTCGCAGATGGCTCCGCCCGTCTCCCGCACGGGGGCGGAGATGTCCGGGCAGATGAAGTCGATGCCCGCCACGTCCAGGCCGATCAGCCGGGCGGCCTCCTCGGCGATCTCCACGTTCTCGGGATGAGCATCGAAGGTGCGGTCCACCGCGATGCCACCGGTCGACATGTTGCCGGTCAGAGCAAGCTTGACCATCGTGCCCTCCGGAGGCACGCCGTCCATCTCAAAACCCTGGTTGCGGACCAGCGCCTCCGCGCCCTCGGTGATCGTGATCCTGGTCAGGACCTTCTCGTGACCGACACCGCGCCGGGGGTCGGCATTGGTGATCTCGACCAGCTCGTTGATGGTGTGGGTGCCGTCGCCGACCACGTGGGCCGGCACCCGTTCGGCGATGGCCTGCATCTTGCCGCCGACGATCAGGCAGCGGTAGTCGTTGCCGGTGATGAAGGACTCGACCACCATGACCCCCCGCCGGGATTGCTCCGCGGCGAGCGGGAAGTGGGCCCGCACCTCCGCCTCGCTGCGCAGGTTGATGCCGACCCCGCGGCCGTGGTTGCCGTCCAGGGGCTTGACGACAACGGGGTAGCCGATGCGCTGGGCCACCTGCACTGCTCCGTCCTCGGTGCGGACCGTGTCACTGAGCGGGACCGGCAGCCCGGCCGAGGACAGCAGCGTGTTGGTCAACGACTTGTCGCCGGCGATGTCCACCGCGAGGGCGGAGGTCTTGGATGTCATCGTCGCCCGGATCCGTTGCTGGTGCACTCCCTGGCCGAGCTGCACCAGAGAGGCGGTGTTGAGCCGGATGAACGGGATGTCGCGCGCGACGGCCTCTTCCAGGATCGCGTTGGTCGACGGCCCGAAGGCGGTGCGCTGGGCCAGACGCAGGAAGTCATCGAGCTCACTGGTGAAGTCGAACTCGGGATCGCGGGCCACCGCGGCGTTGACCATGCGGACCGCGAGCTCGCCGGCCGCCAGGCCGACCCGCTCGTCGATATAGGAGTAGATGACGTTGTAGTGGCCGGGTTGGCCCTTCACCGCACGAGTCTTGCCGCGTCGCAGGTCGTGACCGGCCTCGCCCTGCAGCTGGAGGGCGAGGTGCTCGCTGATGTGTCCCACCCAGGTGCCCTCGTGCAGACGCTCCACGAAGCCGCCGGCCTTGCCGCGCGAGCACACGTGGTTGTGCAGGCCCGGTAGCCACTCCAGAAGCTGCTCGGTGAAGCCCGGGATCAGGTTCGAGGGGTACTGCTCCAGCACGCCGAGGTCCACCACCAGGTGGATGGCCTGCTCGTAGTTCCAGATGTTCGGGCCGCGGTAGACCCGCTGCTCCACGATCCGCAGGTCGGGTGCGACCGGAGCGGTGGGGGACTGGGACTGGGTCATGAGGGCCTCCTGGGTCCGGTCAGCGGCGCAGCGCGGCTGCTGCGTTGGCGGTGTCGTGGACGTCGGCGGGCGAGGTGACCACGGCCACCTCCGAGTGCATCTCGACGAAGTCGGTGAGTTGAGCGGCCTGCAGATCGAAGGTCGCGCCGAAGGGCAGGGAGTGGACCACGGCCCCGGAGACCATCAGGGGCGCGTCGCGGCGTGCCTCGTGGGCGTCGCTGACCGCGGCCCGGGCGTCCACCACGTAGACGGCGCCCGACCCCACCACCGACATCGCCCGCTCGTTGATGATCTCTGCCGCGGTGTCCTCGTCGATGCCGACACCGAGCAGGCTGGGGGAGGCGGCGATCAGGGACAGCAGCCGGGCATAGCGCGTCCGTTGGCCGAAGTGTTGATCCAGGATGACTCCTGGGAGCAATCCCATGCCCGCGCTCACCTGCGAGACCCGCTGCCGGGGGACCACGCCCTCCTCACCCATCGAGATCATGAACTGGCTCAGGACCGAAGCGCCCGCCGACGTGCCGGAGATGACGGCCCCGCGGTGGTAGGCACGGGTGATCGCCTCGTGCACCGGCGTGCCCACGATCAGCTGGCCCAGTTTGAGCTGGTTGCCGCCGGTCACGAAAACACCGGTCGCATTGTCGATGGCCTCGATGAGGTCGGGATCAGAGGCCTCCTGCCTGCTCTGCGGATTGACCAGCGAGATATCGCTGACGTGCTGCCGACCGAAGACCGACTGGTAGACCTCGAAGGCCTCCTCCGCCATCGAGGACGCGGTCGGGATGACGACGACCCGCGCGTCCTTGCCGCCGGCGAGACGCACGAAGCGCTTGAGCACCACCACGCGCCGACGCTTGTCCTCGGCGCCCCCGATCACCAGGAGGGTGCGCTGCACCTCCTCACCGGAGGGGACGGCCGAGTCTGTCACGGGAGTCATGTCCGACGGCATGGGTGCACCCTAATCGCACTCACCGCCTGGTCGGCTCACCCGTCGATGACCGTGCCCTTGCCCACGACCACGAGACCGCTCTCGGTCACCGTGAACCCACGAGCACGGTCCTGGTCGTGGTCCACCCCGACGCTGACACCCGGCGGCACGATGACCGCCTTGTCGATGATGGCGCGGTGGATCTGGGCGCTGCGTCCGATCTCCGCGCCGTCCAGGACCACCGACTGCGAGACGTTGCTGAAGCTGTGCATGTGCACATTCGGTGAGATCACCGAGTCGGTGACTGTGGCGCCGGAGATGACGACGCCCGCCGACACCATCGACCCCATCGCGTGCCCCACCCGATCCTGCGAGCCGTGCACGAACTTCGCCGGCGGGTGGTTGCCCGGATTGGTGTAGATGGGCCACCGGTCGTTGTAGAGGTTGAAGACGGGGTGCACAGAGACGAGGTCCATGTGCGCGTCGTAGTAGGAGTCCAGGTTCCCCACATCACGCCAGTAGGCCGTATCCCGCTCGGTCGCGCCGGGGATGTCGTTGTCCTTGAAGTCGTAGACGTAGCCCTCGCCACGGTTGACGAAGGCAGGCACGATGTCGCCGCCCATGTCGTGCTTGGAGTCCTCGAGTTCCGCGTCGTCGCGCACGGCCTGCTCCAGGACATCGGCATCGAAGACATAGTTGCCCATGGAGGCGAGCACCTCGTCGGGCGAGTCGGGCAGCGGTTTGGGGTTCTGCGGCTTCTCCAGGAAGTCACCGATCCGCCGCGGGTCAGCATCGTCGACCTCGATCACTCCGAACTGGTCGGCCAGACCGAGCGGCTGGCGGATCGCGGCCACCGTGACCCCGGCACCGGTCTCGACGTGCTGGTCGATCATCTGGGAGAAGTCCATGCGGTACACGTGGTCGGCACCCACCACCACGATGATGTCCGGCTTTTCGTCGTGCACCAGGTTCAGGCTCTGGTAGATGGCGTCGGCACTGCCGGAGAACCAGTGCTTGCCCATCCGCTGCTGCGCCGGGACGGGAGCCACGTAGTTGCCGAGGAGGGTGGACATGCGCCAGGTCCGGGTGACGTGGGCATCCAGGCTGTGCGACTTGTACTGGGTGAGGACGACGATCTTCAGACACCCGGAGTTCACCAGGTTGGACAGGGCGAAGTCGATCAGCCGGTAGCTGCCGCCGAACGGCACGGCCGGCTTGGCACGGTCGGCAGTCAACGGCATGAGCCGCTTGCCCTCACCTCCCGCGAGCACGATCGCGAGGACCTTCAGCCTTCCCATTCGTGCAACCATGTGGCCAACCTATTGCCCCGAGCGCGTTTGGTCGACAGGGGATAGCGTGCGGGTGTGCGCATCGACATCCTGACCCGTGAGTACCCCCCGAATATCTACGGTGGCGCCGGCGTCCACGTTGCCGAACTGAGCCGTGCCCTGCGGGGATTCTCCGATCTGACCGTGTCGGTGCGGGCCTTCGACCAGCCCGTGGACGAGCCGGACACCACGGGGTACCCGACCCCGGCGAACCTGCTCTCCGCCAACGCCGCCCTGCGCACCCTGGGGGTCGATGTGGCGATGGCCTCCGACGTGGTCTCCAGCGGCGCGGACGTGGTCCACTCCCACACCTGGTACGCCAACATGGGCGGCCACCTGGCCAGTCTGCTCGGCGGCATGCCGCACGTGATCTCGGCCCACAGCCTGGAGCCGATGCGCCCGTGGAAGGCCGAGCAGCTCGGCGGCGGCTACCGGGTGTCCTCCTGGGCCGAGAAGACCGCCTACGAGGCTGCTGCGGGGGTCATCGCCGTCTCGGCCGGCATGCGCACGGACATCCTGGCCAGCTATCCGGACATCGACCCCCACCGGGTCCATGTGGTGCACAACGGCATCGACTCCCAACTGTGGCAGCGGAACACGTCCGAGGAGGCCAGGGCCGCCGTGCGTGCGCTGGGCATGGACCCGGACCGTCCCGCGGTGGTGTTCGTCGGGCGGATCACCCGCCAGAAGGGGCTGCCCTACCTGCTGCGGGCCCTGGCTGAGCTGCCCGAGGACGTGCAGGTCGTGCTGCTCGCCGGCGCTCCGGACACCGAGGAGATCAAGGCCGAGGTGATCGGGCTGGTCGATGTCCTGCGCCAGGGCCGGTCCGAGGGCGACAGCGTGATCTGGATCGGGGACATGCTGCCCCGCGACCAGGTCATCGCGGTGCTGTCTCACGCCACGGTCTTCCTGTGCCCGTCGGTCTACGAGCCACTGGGCATCGTCAACCTCGAGGCGATGGCGTGTGGTGCGGCGGTCGTGGCCACCGCGACCGGCGGCATCCCGGAGGTCGTGGTGGACGGAGAGACCGGCTGGCTGGTCCCGATCGAACAGGTCACCGACGGCACGGGCACCCCGACCGATCCTGACGCCTTCGTCGCCGACCTGGCCAGGACCATCAACGACGCGGTCTCCGACCCTGACCGGGCTCGTCGGATGGGCGAGGCCGGACGGAGCCGGGCGGTGGAGCACTTCAGCTGGGCCACGATCGCCGAGCGCACCGTCGAGGTCTACCGTGCGGTGCAGGCCGTCTGAGCGGCATCAGCCGGTGAGATGCCTGCGTCCAGGGGCTCGGGCGGTCAGCGCCACCCGGCCAGGTGCAGCACACCGACGTTGGTGGCCGCCACCAGGGACCGTGCCGCGACATCGTGCAGCTGTCGCAGGATGTGCTCTCGCTGCAGGGTCGAGCTGGAGTCCACGCTGTGCAACCGATGGTCGAGCCCCGCGGCAGCGAGGCCGGTGATCGCCCCGGCCAGCTCGATGACCCGGATGGCGCGGGGCGGGAGGCCTTCAGGCAACCCCCAGGCCTCGTCCACGCTGTCCCGCACGACCGACTCCAGGCCGTGGCCACTGAGTGGCTGGCCTGAGGCACCGGCGAGCTGCTCGGTCAGGGTGGCGATTTCGCGACGCAGCTCCAGCTCGACGTCCGGCAGGGACAGCTGCTGCACCACGTGCTGGGGCACCGGGTCGGAGTCGAAGGTGACCCACCGGGCCTCCCAGCCCTGGTCGCCCTCGGGACCGAACGCCTCGATCCGTGGGACCAGGGCACCACCGAGCCCGGTGACGTAGACCAACTCCTCCGCCTCGGTGGCCGCAGCGACCAGGTCGGCCGGGCCCCTCGGCATACTGCGCAGGTCACCGGCCCGGGGGAGGGCCACCAGCACCACGCGCTCACCCAGGTCGCGCCACAGGCCCAGCTGGGGGACCAGGCCGTCCACGTGATCGAGGTCAGGCATGGCGCGCCGGGGCACCTCGCTCAGGTCGAGGTGGCCACCCAGCGCCGCCGTGGACCACAGCGCGACGCGCACACTTGCCGGCAGGTCTGCCATGCGGTGA
The DNA here is from genome assembly GCF_003352835.1 of Ornithinimicrobium murale. Lineage (GTDB taxonomy): Bacteria > Actinomycetota > Actinomycetes > Actinomycetales > Dermatophilaceae > Ornithinicoccus > Ornithinicoccus muralis. The sequence continues at coordinate 101,882 of NZ_QLVD01000015.1, forward strand.
TGGTAAGCATCGGCGGGCGAACTAACCTTACTCGACATGAGCGACGTCCTGGAATTTGCCGGTGTCGGCGTGCGCCGTGGCGGCAACACGCTGCTGGACGACATCGACTGGTCGGTCGAGGAGGGTGAGCGCTGGGTCGTCATCGGCCCCAACGGCGCGGGCAAGACCACCCTCCTGCAGATCGCAGCGGCCCGCATCCACCCGACCACGGGAGTCGCCGGGATCCTCGGTGAGGTGCTGGGGACCGTCGACGTCTTTGACCTGCGCCCACGCATCGGGCTGGCCAGCGCTGCTCTCGCAGACCGGATCCCGGCCGAGGAGATGGTGCGCGACGTCGTGGTGACCGCCTCCTGGGGCGTGACTGGTCGCTGGCGCGAGGAGTATGACGCGATGGACACCGGCCGGGCCGATGAGCTCCTGGTGGCCCTCGGCGTCGACCACCTGGCCACGCGTCGCTTCTCCACGCTGAGCGAGGGGGAGCGCAAGCGGGTGCAGATCGCCCGAGCGCTGATGACCGACCCCGAGCTGATGCTGCTCGACGAGCCGGCCGCGGGCCTGGACCTGCGCGGCCGGGAGGACCTTGTCGGCCGCCTGCAGGTGCTGGCCGAGGACCTCGAGTCGCCGGCGATGGTGCTGGTCACCCACCACGTGGAGGAGATCCCGCCGGGGTTCACCGACATCCTGATGCTGCGGGACGGCCGGGTCGAGGCCGCGGGGCCCCTGGAGACCACGCTGACCGACGAGAACCTCTCGCGGACGTTCGGACTGCCGCTGGTGGTGGAGAAGCACGGCGCGCGCTGGGCCGCCCGCGCCGCATGAGCGCCTTCGAGGTCTCGGCGATCATCCTCGCCGGCATGTGGGCCGGTGCCATCAACACCGTCGTGGGCTCCGGCACCCTGGTCACCTTCCCGACGTTGCTCTTCTTCGGCTACCCGCCGGTCTCGGCCAACATCTCCAACAGCCTCGGGCTGGTGGCGGGGGGCGTGACCGGAGCCTGGGGCTATCGTCGCGAGATCGCGCCGCTGCGTCAGGTGCTGGTCAAGCTCGCGCCCGCGTCGTTCCTGGGGGCCATCATCGGCGCGCTCTTGCTGCTGGTCCTGCCGGAGGCGGCCTTCGAGGCCATCGTCCCCGCGCTGATCGCCCTGGCGCTGGTGCTGGTGGTGCTCGGGCCGCGGATCAACGCCTGGGCGGCCCGGCACCACGCGGACCAGCTCACCGGTGGGCGCCTGGTCGTGCTCCTCGTCGGCGTCCTGGTCGCCGGCATGTATGGCGGATACTTCGGCGCGGCGCAGGGTGTCCTGCTGATCGGCATGATGAGCGTGCTGCTGCCCAACGGGCTCCAGGAGCTCAACGGGGCCAAGAACGTGCTCGGGCTGATCGTGAACTTCACCGCCGCCCTGGTCTTCCTGGTCGTCGACCCGACCCAGGTGAACTGGGTCATCGTCGGCTTGGTCGCCCTCGGTGCCTTCTTCGGCGGGCTGATCGGCGCGCGGGTGGGGCGCCTCATGCCGCCCTGGCTGTTGCGGGCCACCATCGTGATCATCGGTGTCGTCGCGATCGTGGTGCTGCTCGTATGACGAGTGCCGGGTTGCCCGACGGAGTCACCTGGATCGATGACCCGGCTGATGAGCGGGTCAGGGACTATGTCGGCCTGACCGACGTGGCCCTGCGCCGGGTCCTGGAGCCCGAGCAGGGGCTGTACCTCGCCGAGTCGGCCAAGGTCATCCACCGGGCCCTGGGTGCGGGCCACCGGTTCCGGTCGCTCCTACTCACGCCGCGCTGGCTCAGCGACCTCTCCGATCTGGTGCAGCGTGCGGTGTCCGAGGGGGCACCGGTCTTTGTCATGGACCCGACCGTGGCGGAGGCGATGACCGGCTTCCACCTGCACCGGGGCGCGCTCGCCGCGATGCACCGCCCCGTCCTGCCTCCCGTGGCCGAGATCCTCGACGGCGCACGCCGGGTGGCCGTGCTGGAGGACATCGTCGACCACACCAACGTCGGAGCCGTCTTCCGGTCTGCGGCCGCTCTCGGTGTCGACGCGGTGCTGGTCACGCCACGCTGTGCCGACCCCCTCTACCGCCGGTCGGTGCGGGTCTCGATGGGCACGGTCTTCCAGGTCCCGTGGACGCGCGTCGACCCGTGGCCGGGTGCGATCACCACCCTGCGCGAGATGGGCTTCACGGTGGCCGCCTTCGCCCTGCGCGATGACGGCCTGGACCTCGGTGAGCTGGCGGCCGACCCGCCGGAACGGCTGGCCCTCGTCCTGGGCACCGAGGGTGACGGTCTTGGTGCGCGGACGATCGCCGACGCCGACGTGGCTGTCCGCATCCCGATGTCGGGCGGGGTCGACTCGCTCAACGTCGCGGCCGCGAGCGCGGTGGCCTTCTGGGCCCTGCAGCCGCCCACCGCCTGAGCCCAGCACGCTCCGGCCGGGGCAACCTCAGCGGGGATCCACCGTCATCCCACGGGCAGCCGACCAGTGCGGCGAGACCCTCACCCCAGCAGCAGCCGGACGGCCAGCACCACCATCACGAGCGCGACGAGCAGGTCGACGACCCGCCAGGTCGTGGGCGAGGACAGCGGACGGGACAGGGCATGTGCTCCGAGTCCGAGGGCGCTGAACCACACCAGGCTGCCGACGCACGCTCCCAGGGCGAACCACCACCGGGCCTCGCCGTGAGAGGCGGCGAGCGTCCCGAGGAGCAGGACCGTGTCGAGATAGACGTGCGGGTTCAGGAAGGTCAGGGCCAGGGCGGTGGTGAGCACGGAGCCTCGAGAGGCGGGACGACTGGCCACCAGTCCGGCCGGACGGGCGGCCGAGCGCAGGGAACCCCAGGCGAACCACAGCAGGTAACCAGCGCCCAGCCAGCGAATCACGGTCAGCACGGTCGGCTGGGAGCTGACGAGGGCGCCGACCCCGGCGGTGCCGACGGAGATGAGCAGGATGTCCGCCACGGCACAGATGAGGATGACCGAGCCGATGTGCTCGCGGCGGATGCCCTGGCGCAGCACGAAGGCGTTCTGGGCGCCGATGGCGATGATCAGGCCCAGGCCGGACACCAGGCCCGCAAGGATGACGGGGAGCATGCGTCTCAACCTAGGAAGAGCCACTGCTGAAGCAAAACGCATCAGCCTTCAGGTGCCTTAGCATTGCTTCATGCAGTTGGAACAGCTCCGCGCCCTGGTGGCGGTGGTGGACGAGGGCACCTTCGAGGCCGCCGCGAGCAGGCTCCGCATCAGCCCGTCCGCCGTCAGCCAGCGGATCCGCGCCCTGGAGTCGAGCACCGGACGGGTCCTGGTGCGACGGGGCTCTCCCTGCGCCGCGACCGAGGCCGGGGCTCTGGTGCTCCGCTCAGCACGTCAGGTGGAGCTGGTCATGGGGGAGGCGGCCGAGGCCCTCGGGACGGGTGCCACGGCCGGCACCGCGGAGGAGCACGAGGTCCAGGACACGCTGGCCCGGACCGAGCTGCGGGTTGCGGTCAACGCCGACTCCCTGGCCACCTGGTTCCCCGCGGTGCTCCGGGAGGCGGCCGCGTGGTCCGACGCCGTGCTGCGGCTGCGCGTCGACGACCAGGAGCACACCCAGGCCATGCTGTCCGCGGGGGAGGTGCTGGGGGCGGTCACGACGGCGGGTCGTGCCGTCGTCGGGTGCACGGTGCGTCAGCTGGGGGTGATGCGCTATCTCCCGGTCGTGGCGCCGGGCCTGCTGGCGGCCCACCAGGACGGCGGGCACGTGGACCTGGCCCGGATGCCGGTCGTGCAGTTCAATGCCAAGGACATGCTCCAGGACGCCGTGCGCTCGCCCGAGCAGATCAGCGCAGCCCCCTGGCACGAGGTGCCCTCCTCGGAGGCCTTCGCCCGGGCGGTGCGCGCCGGGCTCGGCTGGGGCATGCTGCCCGAGCACCAGATCGGGGCGTCCCTGGACGCCGGTCGGCTGGTGCGGGTGCCGGGGCTGCAGCATCAGAACGTGCCGTTGCACTGGCAGGTGTGGCACCTGGAGTCCCGTCACCTGAGCCGCCTGACCGCCACGGTCGTCGAGGCGGCGCGGGCCCTGCGTCCGGGTCAGCCGCCCGCTTCGGCCGGGGTCACCGGCGGCTGATCGGACCAGGGGAAGACGATCCACTCAGCGGTGTGCCGCCAGACGAAGTCGGGCTGCACGATGGTGCTCGGCTTCGCATAGAGCACGGCGCTGCGGGTGTCGGCACCGTGTGAGCTCAACAGGTCCAGCACGAGCGCCAGGGTGCGCCCGGAGTCGGCGACGTCGTCCACCACGAGCAGGCGCCGGTCCCGGATCGACTCGGTGTCCAGCAGCGGCGCCAGCAGCACGGGGTCCGGGAGCGTCTCGTGCACATCGGTGTAGAACTCGACGTTGATCGCGTCGGACAGCTTGATCCCGAGGGCATAGGAAAGGGCTCCGCCGGGCAGCAGCCCGCCGCGGGCGACCGCGATGATGATCTCGGGGTCGAAGCCGGAGTCGGCCACGACCTGGGCCAGCTCGCGACTTGCCCTCCCGAACAGGTCCCAGGTGAGGACCTCCTTGTCGGGCAGGTCGGAGGAGTCTGCGTGGTATGCCGTCACCCGGCCGAGGTTACTCCCCGCCGCCGGACAGGGGGCATGGTTGGGAGGCAAGCTCAGCGGGCCAGGCCCTCGACGACCTCGACGCCCGGCAGGTCCGCGACGAGCGCACCGGGCAGCCGCAGCTTGGAGCGGCGCAGTCCGGACCCGATCACCACCCGCGGGGAGTCGATCACCCGGGAGTCGACCAGCACGGGCCACTGGTCCGGCAACCCGACGGGGGTGATCCCGCCATACTCCATCCCCGTGTCGGCCACCGCTCGATCCATCGGCATGAAGCTGGCCTTGCGCACGTCCAGGCGCTTGCGCACGGTGCTGTTGACGTCGGCGCGGGTCGTGGCCAGCACCAGCCCGGCGGCGACCCGCTCGTCCTCACCGCGCCGGCCCAGGACCACGATGCAGTTGGCGCTCTCCTCGAGGAGCACGTCGGTGGAGTCGACCAGCGCCTGCGTGTCCGCCAGGTCGGGGTCGATCTCGGTGACCTCGACCGAGGCCGCCAGCGGCGTGCCCTCCAGGGCTTCCCGCACGGGGGCGGCCACCAGGTCGGGACGGTCGGTGAACGGGTGCCAGGTCAGTGCGCGCGTCATGACACCAGGATGCGCACCAGGTGCTGGAGCGTGCCAGCCGGGTCCTGCGTCGTGCCGCCGTGGATCGGCCCGGGCTGCACGATGGTGCTGCGCGGTGCACTCAGCCAGCCGAAGCGTGGCCCGAGCCGGTCCAGCCGCGGTGTAGTGGGCGAGTGCTCACCGGCGGCCACCCGGCATACGGCCTCCAGTGCAGCTCGCACAGCCTCCAGGTCCAGGTCGGGTGCCAGGGCACGGGCGCGGTCCTCGTGCAGCTCGTGGGCACCCTGGAGGAACTCGGCCTCCTGGCTGTAGAGCACCACACCCACGTTGATGAACTCCTCGCGCTCCACCCGGGGCACCAGCCGCAGCGTGACGTACTGGTAGTCGTAGCTCATGCCGCACCACCCGGCAGCCAGACCTGTGGGCTCGCCAGCCGGGCCAACAGATGATCGCGGTATGCCGAGTGCACCGCCTGTGCGTCCGGCAGGTGAGTGGTGGTCTCCAGCCACTCCTCGGGCACCTGGTCGAGCACGTCACCGATCAGGTCGGCGGTGACTTGATCGGACAGCTCCTGATGGGTCCCCGGCAGATCGGTGGCCAGCGCGCCGAGCACGTGCTCCTCGGCGCGGAACGGCTGGGCGGCAAACCGCTGCGGGTTGGGCTCCTTGCTGGGCCAGGAGTGATGGAAGTAGAGCGCGGCCCCGTGGTCGATCAGCCAGGTGCGCCGGTGCCAGGTCAGCAGGTTGGGGTTGGACCAGGTGCGGTCGATGTTGGCGGTGAACGCGTCCAGCCACAGGATCCGGGACGCCAGCTCGGCGTCCGGGGGCCGGGAGCCGTCGTAGCCGAGTGACCCGGGCAGCAGATCCACACCCAGATTGGTGCCGGGGGAGGCGTTGAGCAGGTCCTGCACCTCCTCGTCAGCCTCATAGCGGGCGATCGCCGGTGGCAGAGTGATGGTCACCATCCGCGGCACGGGCAGCCCCAGCCGGCGGGCGAGCTCCCCGACGATGATCTCGGTGACCAGGACCTTCACCCCCTGCCCTGCGCCGTGGAACTTCACGACATAGGTCCCCAGGTCGTCGGCCTCGACGATGCCAGGCATCGAGCCACCCTCGCGGAGCGGGGTGACATAGCGAACTGCGGTGACGTGGTCGAGCACGTGCCGACCCTACCCAGGTCCTGTGTCACAGTGGGCGCCATGCCCGCCGTCCGCCGCGAGTCCAGCATCCTGCACCTGGATCTGGACGCATTCTTCGCCGCCGTCGAGCAGCGGGACAAGCCCTCGTTGCGGGGCAAGCCGGTGGTCGTCGGTGGGATCGGCCCGCGTGGGGTGGTGTCCACGGCGTCCTACGAGGCCCGCAAGTTCGGGGCCCGTTCGGCCATGCCGACCTCCGAGGCGCGGCGCCGCTGCCCCTCGGGCACGGCCTTTCTGGGCGGACGCTTTGACGCCTACCGGCTGACCTCGGGTGTGGTGATGGGTCTCCTGCGGGAGGTCTCCCCGGTGGTCGAGCAGGTCTCGGTCGACGAGGCCTATGTCGACCTCGCGGCCGGGGAGGGGCGGGACCTCTCACCTGACGCCCTGCGCGTCCTGGGGCACGATCTGCTGGCGCGGATCCGGGAGGGCACCGGTGGCCTGACCGCCTCGGTCGGGATCGCGCCGTCGAAGATGATGGCCAAGATCGGCAGCGAGCTGAACAAGCCCGCCGGACTGACCCTCGTCGAGGCCGGCACCGAGCAGGAGGTCCTCGGCCCGATGTCGGTGCGGGCCATCGCCGGTGTGGGGCCGGCGACCGCGGCCCGCCTGCACGCCTTCGGCGTCGAGACCGTCCACGATCTGGCGAGGGTGAGCGAGGGCGACCTGGTCGCGATCTTCGGCCAGGCGCACGGCGGCAGTCTGGTGCGGCTGGCACGCGGCGAGGACGACCGGCCCGTGGAGACGCAGCGAGAGACCAAGAGCGTCTCGGTCGAGGAGACCTTCGAGACCGACATCGCCGATCCCGCGGTGCTGGAGCGCGAGCTCGACCTGATGGTGGCCCGTCTGGCCGGCCGGTTGGGGAAGTCGGCCTTCTTCGGCCGCACCACCACGGTGAAGGTGCGCCAGCACGACTTCAGCCAGCTGACCCGATCGGGCACCCTGCCGTACGCGACAGGGGACCCGGCGGTCATCGGCCGCCAGGCCAAGCGCCTGTTGGCCGGAATCGATGTCACCTCTGGCATCCGGCTGCTGGGGGTGGGCGTGTCGGGCCTGACCACCCACGCCCAAGAGGAGCTCGAGCTGGGCGAGGGACTCTTCGCCAGCCCCGCGCCCGGCCAGCTCGAGGTGCCCGACAGCCTGGGTGAGGTGCAGGAGGAGGTGAGCACTCGGCATACCCCAGAAGTCCCCCACGGCCCGCAGTGGCGACCGGGCGCCGATGTCCGCCACGAGGAGCACGGGCCGGGCTGGGTGTGGGGGAGCGGGCTCGGCCGGGTGACCATCCGGTTCGAAGGCCCGCTGACCTCCCCGGGCCCGGTGAAGACCTTCGCCGCGGACGACCCGGCCCTGGCTCCGGCCGACCCGCCCGACTGGCGCCCGGCCTCCTGAGCTGTCCGAGGACTGGCGAAGCGGGCGGCCGTGCCCGGCGCCTTGCCCGAGGCAGGAATCGGGGTCGATGCGTGCTAATCTTTTGCGTCGTTGCCCACCGTGCAGAACGGTGCGGTGCACCCTCGTCCGGGTGGCGGAATGGCAGACGCGCTAGCTTGAGGTGCTAGTGCCCTTAACGGGCGTGGGGGTTCAAGTCCCCCTCCGGACACCAAGTGCCCCTCGGGTGTGTGAGAACCACAGACCCGAGGGGCTTTGTCATTGCGCCGCGCGGTCCCGGTCCGGGGCGTGGCCGTTGTCCGCTCAGCGCTTGCTGGAGACGACCAGCTGCCCCTCGGCGAGCGACTCGGCCGGGACGTCATCCTCGACACTGGTGGACAGGGCCTTCTCCTTGACGAAGATCAGGACGATCGCGGCGCAGATCGCCAGCGGGGTCATGTAGAGGAAGATCGGGATCAGGGCCTCGTTGTAGGACCGGATGATGAGCTCGCGCAGGGCATCGGGCATCTGGTTGACCAACTCCGGGGTCAGCGAGTGCGCCCCGTCCTGCGGTCCCGTGCCGGTGGGCACCTTGTCGGCGACCAGCGAGACGAGCCGGCTCGTGAAGATGCTGCCGACGAGCGCCGTGCCCAGGGTGGCGCCCACCTGACGGAAGTAGTTGGTCGATGCGGTCGCGGTGCCCACCTGACGCACGGGGAAGGAGTTCTGCACGATCAGGGTGAGGATCTGCATACTCATCCCCAGGCCGATGCCCATGATCGCCATGTAGACGCAGACCAGCCACGTGGGGGAGTCCCACTCCAGGGTCGAGAGCAGGAGCAGGGCGAGCGCCAACAGGCTGGATCCCATGATCGGGTAGCGCTTGTAGCGGCCCGTGCGGGTGACCAACTGGCCCGAGACCGTTGAGCTGACCAGCATCGACCCCATCATCGGCACCATCAACAGACCCACCACGGTGGCGGACAGCCCCGTGGACATCTGCAGGTAGGTCGGCAGGTAGCTGATCGCGCCGAACATCGCCACACCCGTGAACAGCGCCGCGATCGTCGTCAGGTTGAAGTTGCGGTCCCGGAACAGGTGCAGGGGGATGATCGGGGCCTCGGCCCGGGACTCGGCCAGGACGAACAGGCTTCCGGTGACCAGCGCTGTGGCGCCCAGGCCGAGGATCATCGGAGAGTCCCAGGAGTACTCGCTGCCGCCCCAGGTGCCGACGAGGACCAGGGAGGCGGTGGCCACGGCCATCAGGGCCATCCCGAGGTAGTCCATGCGAGGGCGCTTCTCGCCGGTCGCGCGACGGGCGGGCAGGAACGCGATCGTGGCCGCGGCGGCGAGGACACCGAGCGGGACGGCGATCCAGAAGACCCAGCGCCAGCCGGGGCCCTCGGTGAACCAACCACCCAGGAGTGGGCCGGCGACAGAGGAGAAGGCGAAGACGCCGCCCATGATGCCCATGTACTTGCCACGCTCCCGCGCGGGGATGACATCGGCGATCGCGGCCTGGGACAGGATCATCAGGCCACCGCCTCCGACACCCTGGACGACACGGGCCACGATCAGGGCGGTCATGTCACCTGCCAACGCACCCAGGACGGAGCCGGCCACGAAGACGGTGATGGCGAAGAGCAGCAACGGCTTGCGACCGAAGATGTCGCTCACCTTGCCGTAGATCGGCATCATGATCGTCGAGGCGAGGATGAAGCCGGTGATGACCCAGAGCATCTGGTCGACTCCGTGCAGCTCGCCCACGATGGTGGGCAGCGCGGTGGAGAGCACCGTCTGGTTGAGCGAGGCCAGCAGCATGGTCACCATGAGGCCCGCGAACAGCAGCTGGATGTCGCGCTTCTCGTGGCCGGGGTTCACCGTGGTGGGGGATTCAGTGTTCGTCATAGTGCGTTACGTAGGACCTCTCGGAAGGTTTCGATGCCGTGGTGCAGCGTCGCCTGGTCGTCTGCGGTGACCGACCCCGGCTGGGACTGGTAGCTGAAGCGGATGACGGCCCCGGCCAGCGCGATGAGCACCCGGGCGGCCTCGTCGGTGTTCGGGAGGGACTCGGGCTGGTCCTCGATGACCTGCAGCGCGAGTCGCTCGGCGTCGGCGATGCGCAGCATGAAGCGCTTGCGCAGCTCGGGATACTCAGCGGTGAGCTCCTTGCGCCGCACCGGGTCGTCCCCAGGGACCAGCGCCGTGCGGATGACTGCTGCCAGCAGCTCGACCGCGCTGCTGAGCAGGTCGCTGCCCACGTGGGCGCGGAAGGACTGCAACATCTCGTCGGTGAGCTCCGGCGCGCGGAGGCCGACGACGGCGTCTTCCTTGGTGGGGAAGTAGTTGAAGAAGGTGCGCTGGGACACACCGGCACGCTCGACGATCTCGTCCACGGTGACGTTCATCAGACCTCGGTCCAGCACCAGCTCTGCGGCGGCCTCGTGGATCGAGCGGAAGGTGTCGGTGCGCTTGCGCTCTCGTAGGGAGAGTGAAGTTTGCACTCCTGCACTTTATGCAGTTCTGCAATCTTTTGCAAGTCGGCGGTGCCGGACCAGGGGGACTGGCACCTCGGCATACGGGGGGATGGTGGGCCCACGACGGGCCCGGCCGGCCTGACGAGCGCCCGCTCCGCGCGATAGCGTCAGTGCATGACCACCTCAGACGCGAGCACTGTCCCGTCGGCCCAGGACGAGGTCGTCCAGCTGTGCAAGGACCTGATCCGGATCGACACCAGCAACTACGGCGACGGGAGCGGCCCCGGAGAGCGAGTGGCCGCTGAATACATCATGGAGAAGCTGACGGAGGTCGGCCTCGACCCTCAGCTCACCGAGTCCGACCCGGGGCGGGCCAGCGTGGTGGTGCGCACCCCCGGGCGCGACTCCAGCCGCCCCGGGCTGGTCCTGCACGGGCACACCGATGTGGTGCCGGCCGCGGCCGAGGACTGGCAGGTGGACCCGTTCGCCGCGGAGGAGAAGGACGGCTGCATCTGGGGGCGCGGTGCGGTCGACATGAAGGACATGGACGCGATGCTGCTCGCGAACATTCGACACATGGCGCGCACCGGTCAGCAGCCGCCACGTGACATCGTGTGGGCCTTCTTCGCTGACGAGGAGGCTGGTGGGGTCAAGGGTGCCGGTCACGTCGTCGAGCAGCACCCGGAGTGGTACGAGGGGTGCACCGAGGCGATCTCCGAGGTCGGGGGCTTCTCTATCACCCTGGACGGCAAGGCGACTGGGGCTCCCGAGCGCGCCTATATGTTGCAGACGGCAGAGAAGGGCATCGCCTGGCTGCGCCTCCACGCGCACGGTCGCGCCGGGCACGGGTCGGTGCCGAACCAGGAGAACGCTCTGGTGCGCCTCGCCGGCGCCATCAACCGGATCAGTGCGCACCCGTGGCCCCGGACCTATATCGCCTCCGTCCGGGAGCTCTTCGACGGGATCGCGGGCATCACCGGTGCCACCTGGGACGAGGAGGACGCAGAGTCGATCCTGGCCCGCCTCGGTGGCGCGCGAGGCTTCGTCGAGGGGACGCTGCGAGACACCTCGAACTTCACCATGCTCGACTCGGGCTACAAGCACAACGTGATCCCCCAGACGGCCTCCGCCTCGCTGGACTGCCGCTTCCTGCCAGGGCACGAGGACGAGTTGATGGACACGATCCGTGAGTTGGCGGGAGAGTTTGTCGAGGTGGAGATCCTGCACAAGGATGTCGCACTCGAGGCATCCACCAGCGGAGAGCTGGTCGAGTCGATGAAGCGCGCACTGCTTAAGGAGGATCCTGGTGCGCACGTCCTGCCCTACTGCCTGTCCGGCGGCACGGACAACAAGCACCTCTCCCGGTTGGGGATCGAGGGCTATGGCTTCGCGCCGCTCATGCTGCCCCCGGACCTGGACTTCGTGGGAATGTTCCACGGCATCGACGAGCGCGTGCCGGTGGATGCACTGAGCTTCGGCACCCGCGTGCTGCAGCGGTTGATCGAGGACTGCTAGGGCTTGCTGGTCCGCGCGCCTCACGTCGCGGGCCACGGTCAGTGTCGGTGCCCTGTGTCAGATTTGGGGTATGCCGAATGGTCGCCTCCCGGCACTGGTTCGCCAATTCCTCGGCTGGCTCATCCACATCCAGCAATAACTCTTGCGGATGTCGTACATATGTGCTAATGTGAGGTCACGAAGCGATCCACGATGGGGTAGGCGCAGAGGGGGTGTTGGTTGTGCGAGGACGTGAGGTGCTGGGGACACGCCTGGAGGATCTGCTGGGGCGGGAGCTGGCCAAGCAGGCCCTCGAGGGCACCCTGGGCCGCCACGCATCTGATCGCCGCTCGGCGGGTCGCGATTCTGCGGATGGCTCGGCGATGGATTGCAATGTGAGTCTGGCCACGGGGGTGGAGCCGTGGTTCGAGCTGGACCCGTCGCTGTTCGAGGATCTCCCGATCGATGGCTACCTGCCGCGAGTCTCGGTCTACATGGACTCGTCCACGACACGGCCCCGGACAGATTCCTGGTCTCAGGCCAAGTGGTCGCCGGCACAGGGGTCGCCGGCCCGGTGGTCGCCGGAGTCAGCCGACGAGGTGGTCCTGGACGAGAGCATCCTCGACACCGCCGGTGATCACCATGGCTTCGCCCACTCCGACTCCCTCGCGGGTGAGGCCGCCGCAATGGGCGCCGGGACCGACGCGGGTGGCCTGACCGCCGACACCACCGCCGACGGCACTAATGCCACTGGCCAGTCCAGTCCCGGCAGCGGGGACCACGCCGAACGCGAGGACCAGGCTCCGGTGGATCGGTTGCGGTCGGTGTTGGACGAGTTCGGGGTGGGCGAGGGCATGGTGGAGAACCTCACCGATCTGGTGCAGGCGTGCGCGACGGTGGGCACCGCTTCTGGTGGTGGGTTGGCCGCGCCCTCGGTCGTGGCCCAGGGCCAGGCCCTCCTCGGGTCGATTGAGACCCTCACCACGGCCACGGCCCAGCTCGAAGGGTTGGTCCTGGTCGCGGCCCGGGAGCTGACCGCGACCCACGGCCACCTCCTCCTGGCCGATAAGGGCGCGGCCTGCCCGGAAGACCTCACGCGTGGTCAACGGGAGAAGTGGCGGGCCCGCGCCAAGCGCGTGACCCGCGCCGAACTCGCCGCCGCGATCGGGTGGGTCCCCGGCGAGATCGCCGACCTGGTGGCCCTGGCCAACACCCCCACGGCCGTGTTGTCCCCGGTGCTGGGCTCCCTGGCCCGCGGGGAAAGCACCTGGCGGCTAGCCCGCCGCTACCACCGCCAAGCCGGACCCCTGACCACCCAGGACGCCGCCGCCCTCGCAACCGGGCTCTTCGGTGACGACCCAACCCTGGCCGTGACCGAGCGGGTTGACTCGACCGGGGACTGGACCAGCGGCCCCTGGTACCACCAGGAGTTCTACCGGGCACTAGACCGAGAAGTCCGCAAAATCACCGACCGCGACCCCGAGACCACCAAACGCACCAGAGAAGCCAACCTCGCCGCCAACGACCTCCGGTTGACCCTGGACGAACACGGCACCGGGGCCCTGATGATCGGATGCACCGCCACCCAGGGCGCCGCGATCACCGACCGCATCGAACACGCCGCCCGCACCGCCCGCGCCGCCGGCGACCCCAGGACCCTGCGCGAACTCCGCGTCGCCACCGCCCTGACCCTGCTGCTCCACGGCACCGCCGACCTCACCGACCTGCCCCAGGACCCCGCCCTGATCACCACCGAACAGACCGGGCAACTCACCAAGATCCTGCACGCCCTGCCCACCGCCGAACTCAACGTCATCATCCCCCTCACCACCCTCCTAGGCACCACCCCCACCGGCCTGACACCCCTCGACGCCGAAGGCAAACCCATCCCCGCCGCCTTCGCTCCCCAGCCCACGACCGAGGACGCCACCCGTGAGGCCTCGTGCACGTGCGCCTGCACCTGCGGCGCCACCACCAGGCCTGCTCCCGCAGGCCGGGCAGGTGAAGACTGCCTGCCACCGGGAGAAGACCGTCCGCCGCGAGGACTGGACTGTCCCGGTCCGGGTGGTGAGGTGGGGGTCGGTGAGGTCATCGGCAAACATTCGCTGTTCCTGGCTGCTGATGAGGTCCGGACGTTGGCGTTGACACCGGGCTCGACGATGTACCGACTGCTGACCGACCCGGCCACCGGGGCCCTGATCGAACGCTCCACCACCGCCTACCGGTTCGACACGACCATGCGCGCCCACATCATCGCCGCCGACGTCTTCTGCCGCGCCCCCGGCTGCCTACGCCCCGCCACCCTGGCCCAACTCGACCACGTCCAAGAACACGGCACCCCCGGCGGACACACCTGCATCCGCAACGGCCAACCCCTGGACGCCCCGCACCACGACCTGAAAACCAAGAAACACTGGGACGCGATCCTGCACGCCAACCGCGACGTCACCTGGACATCCCTGCTCGGGCGGATCTACACCACCAAGACCCACGACTACAACCAGTACACCCGGCTGCTGACCGCGGCCACCGACCAGATCAACAACGCGGTCGCTGCCGGTGTCGACCCGGGCGCGGCGATCGACGCCGCGATCTACCAGGCCCTGTCCTACCGGCCACCCACCGCGACCCTGGAAACCGACGACGACCACGACTGGGACGACACCTTCACCGGCTGGGACCAAGTCACCCTCACCCACACCCCAGAAACCGGCCGACGCACCTACCACCCCCACCCCGACACCACCCGCGCCGAAGCCGACCGGATCCGTCACAGCACCGACACCGCCGCCGAAGAGGCCGACGAGCCAGCGACCAACACCACCAGCGACGCCGACACCAGCAACAACAACTCCAGCCACGGTGACAACGACGACGACCGACCCACCACCCTCTGGACCCACGACCCCGACGCCCCACCACCCTTCTAGGGACGACTCCTCAAGCCAGCCATCCGGCATACGGCCCACGGCACCCGAAAGCGCTCGGGAGAGGAGACTGCTTCCCGCTGCAGGAGTACCGCAGGGCGTGAGCTGTCAGGCGGTGCGCTGCACGCGGATGATGCGGCGGCGCAGGATCGCCTTCCGGACCCCACCGAGGTAGAGGCTGACTCGCCACAGCTCCCAGTGGCCGTACTCAGCCTGGTCGGCTAGGGCCTGCCGGACAGCAGCGCGGGACTCATCACGACCGAAGGTCAGCATCTGGTACTCGTACTCAGCCATCGAGACAGATACTGCGCAGCACGGCTGCAGAAATCAACTCTTTGCGCGGCGAGCCCATCGGGCGGAACGGATCGGGCGCGAACATGCACCGAATCCCAGGGCGGCGCACCGCGAAGTTCGCTACCGTCGTGCCATGACATCAGACCCGCGGGCCGCGCTGTCCACCTTTGTCGCTGCACTGGAGACCCACCTGGAACTGTCTGCTGTGCGTCGGGGTGAGAACGACCCTGCTGTCGTGACCGCCTACAACAAGGTTGCCGACGCGTTCGTCGCCTACGACGACGCCCTGCTGGACGCCTACGGTGAGGTCACTCCGCTCGATGTCTACTCCGACGAGGACGACGACCTCGACGATGAGTCGGTCCTTGACGAGGATGACGACTTCGACGACCCTGCCGGCGCCCCTCGCGGTTACGTGGGGTTGGATGACGAGGAGTACGACGTAGACGACGATGACGGGGACGCGGACGACGATGAGGACGATGCAGATGGCGACGACTTTGACGAAGACGACCGCGGAGATGGGCGGGCCTGAGGCGTGAAACTCGGAATCAGCGCTGGTTGGTGGGGGACCGGCCGCGACGAGGAGAACCTTGCCCTGGTGCAGCGAGCCGAGGAGCTCGGTGTGCATGTCGTCTGGGCAGCAGAGGCCTATGGCGTCGATGCGGTCACCGTCCTGTCCTGGATCGGGGCACGCACCACGCGGATTCGCCTCGGAGCCGGCGTGCTGCAGATCCCCGGCCGAACCCCGGCCATGACTGCGATGACCGCCGCAGGGCTCCGTTCACTGTCTGGTGGCCGGTTCAACCTCGGACTCGGCGTCAGCGGCCCGCAGGTCTCCGAAGGGTGGCACGGTGTGCCCTTCGCCAAGCCCCTAGCGCGCACCCGCGAGTACATCGAGATCGTGCGGATGGCGCTCGACCGCCAGAAGGTTGAGTTCCACGGAGACCACTTCGACCTCCCGCTGCCCGGAGGTGCCGGCAAACCACTGCGCAGCACGGCGGCCCCCTCAGAGCACTCGGTGCCGATCTACCTGGCCGCCGTGGGGCCCAAGAACCTCGAGCTGGCCGGCGAGATTGCCGACGGCTGGCTGGGCATCTTCCTCAGTCCGGAGTTCACCGGTGAACAGGTGGCCTCGATCCGCACGGGCCTGGCCCGGTCCACTGACCCCGACCGGGACTTCGCGCTGGACGCGGCCGTCCCACTCAGTGTCCATGAGGACGTCTCGGTCGCGGCAGACACCGTGCGTCCCTATGCGGCCCTCTATGTCGGAGGGATGGGGTCGCGCAACCAGAACTTCTACAACGCCCTGGCCATCCGGATGGGCTACGAGGAGGCTGCCGGAACCGTCCAGGACCTCTACCTGGGCGGTCAGTACCGCGAGGCGGCCGCGGCCGTCCCCGAGCAGTTCATCGACGACACCAGCCTGCTGGGCCCCAAGGACCGGATCGCCGAGCGCCTCACTCGCTATGCGGAAGCCGGTATGTCGACAGTCACCTTGTCGCCGAGCGGCAAGACTGTGGAGGAACGGATCTCGGCACTGGAGACCGGCGTCGCCGCCGCCGAGCAGGCAGGCATCCTCGACTGATGGCCATTGTGATCCTGGTGCGGCACGGCCGCACCACGGCCAATGCCGACGGCATTCTCGCTGGCCGTATGCCCGGGATCCTGTTGGACGACAGGGGAACTGAGCAGGTGGCCCGGGTCGGGCAGCGACTCGCTGCCACACCACTGGCCACCGTGGTCACCAGCCCCCTGGAACGTTGCCAGCAAACAGCTGAGGCCATCGTCAGCGCCCAACGGCACAGCCCAGCCGGCTCAACGTTCCTCACGGACGAGGGGTTGGGGGAGTGCCGCTACGGGGCCTGGACCGGTCGCCCCATCAAGGAGCTGGCGCAGGAGCCGCTCTGGCGGGACATCCAGGATCACCCGAGCACGGTGACCTTCCCGCCGCACGACGACTATGAGTCAGAGTCCATGGTGGGCATGCAGCAGCGTGCGGTCGCGGCCATCGAGGCCCGGGATGCGCGCATCGAGGCGGAGCACGGGCCGGGCGCCGTCTGGGTCGCGGTGAGCCACGGAGATGTGATCAAGAGCCTCGTTGCGGACGCCTTCGCCAGCCCGCTGGATCGTTTCCAGCGCATCGTGATCGACCCTGCCTCGGTCACCATCGTGCACCGTGCCGCCGATCGCCCGTTCGTGTTGCGGGTCAACGACACCGGCTCGGACCCCGTCGACCTCACGGGACTGTCCAAGGCACTCACCGACGCCGCGAGCGGGCCGGAGAATGGATCCGGCGACGCGGCTGTCGGTGGTGGCGCCGGCAGCGATTAGGGTCAAAGACATGCCTCAGCACGAGTTCGATCCTCCGGAGCGGTTCATCGCCGCGTCGGTCGGGCCCCCCGGCCAGCGAACCTTCTTCCTGCAGGTCTCCGGCTCAGGTCGCCGGATGACCGTCTCGCTGGAGAAGGAGCAGGTGAAGGTTCTGGGGGAGCGGTTGGCCGACCTTCTCGACCAGGTGGCAGGGTTCGACGGTGCCCCGGAGGCTGCGGCCGGCATGACGGATAACGCACCGCTGGACACGCCCATCGAGGACGACTTCAGGGTGCAGAGCCTCAGCCTGGCCTGGGAGCCTGCCCGTCGGCGCGTCGTGGTGGAGGCTCACGAGGCGGCCGACCCCGAGGAGCTCGAGGATGAGGTCAGCGACCAGGCCGAGGTCGCGCTCCTGGCGAGCATCCGCGTGGTCCTCACGCCACCCATGGCCCGCGCGTTCGCGCAACGGTGTGCCACGGCTGTCGAGGGCGGTCGGCCCAACTGTCCCTTCTGCGGACAACCACTGGACCCGGGTGGACACATTTGCCCCCGTGCGAATGGCTACCGGCGTTAGCGGGCACCGCTCTTGAGCACGGAGCCAGGATCCCCGGAAGTGTTCGAGGTGGAGGGAGTGCTCACGGACGCCTCCAACCTGACGGCGCGGGTGATCTTTCGATCACCTGACGGACACCCCACCGGCACGCGTGGTCTCTACAAGCCGATCCGGGGCGAGGCACCCTTGCGGGACTTCCCGGCCGGCACGCTCGGGCGGCGCGAGGTGGCCGCCTATCTGGTCAGCGTCGTGGGCGGGTGGGACCTGATCCCCCACACATTCATGAGCGAAGGACCGTTTGGACGCGGGTCAGTGCAGCGCTGGATCGACTGGGAGGCCACCGGCAGGCAGCCCGGGGATGGCCTGCTGGAGGTCTTTCGAGCGACCGAGGTGCCTGCCGGTTGGTTGCCCGTCGTGCACGGCGAGGACACCGACGGCCAACCGGTGGTGGTCGCCCATCAGGATGCGCCTGACCTGGCGTCGATGGCCGTGCTCGACGTGGTCCTCAACAATGCCGACCGCAAGGGAGCGCATCTGGTGCGCGACGCTGACGGGCACCTGTGGGGTTTCGACCACGGGCTGACGCTCCACGCTGACGAGAAGTTGCGCACCATCCTGTGGGGATGGGCCGGCGCGTCCCTGCCAGATGCTGACGTCGAGCGGTTACAGCACCTGCGTGAGGCGCTCGGGGGAGGGCACGCCAACCAGTCGGTGGCGACGATCAGCGAGTTGATCAGCCCCGAGGAGCTGGACGCGCTGAAGTACCGGGTGGAGAGCCTGCTGACCACACTGGTGTTCCCGGAACTGCCGGTCGACCGCTACCCACTGCCCTCGCCCTTGTGGTGAGGCGGTGGACTCGGGTGAGGCGCTCTTCGTGCGGGGTGGACACCTCGGGTGAGGTGCTCTTCGTGCGGGGTGGACACCTCGGGTGAGGTGCTCTTCGTGCGGGGTGGACACCTCGGGTGAGGTGCTCCTCGTCAGTGAGCGCACCTCTGATGAGGTGACGCCACCGTCACGCATTAGGCTCCCAGACGTGAAGACGTGGAACAGCGCCCCCGTGCCAGATATCGCCGGCCACGGAGGCCCGCTCCGGATCCAGGACACCGCGACGGGCACCAAGCAGGTGGTGCATCCCGAGAACGGCGAAGCGGGTCTCTACGTCTGCGGCATCACCCCCTACGACGCGACCCACATGGGCCACGCCGCGACCTATGTCACCTTCGACCTCGTCGTCCGGGTGTGGCGGGATGCCGGCCTGGAGGTCACCTACGTCCAGAACGTCACCGACGTGGATGAACCCCTGCTCGAGCGTGCCGAGCGTGACGGGGTCCCCTGGCAGGACCTCGCCGAGGAGCAGATCGACCTCTTCCGTGAGGACATGGAGGCGCTGCACGTCATTGCGCCGCAGCACTATGTCGGCGCCGTCGAGGGCATTCCGGATGACGTCACGGCCGTCCGACAGCTGCTGGCGACTGACACGGCATACACGGTGCCCGTCTCGAACGAGGAGGCGGACCTGCAGGACGTGTACCTCGACCTGGCCACCCAGCCGAGTTTCGGGAGCGTCTCCGGCTGGAGCCGGGACCAGATGTTCGAGGTCTTCGCCGAGCGCGGCGGAGACCCCGACCGGGAGGGCAAGCGCGACCCTCTCGACCCCCTGCTGTGGCGCGCCCACCGGGAGGGTGAACCCCACTGGCACGGAGCGGAACTGGGGGACGGACGCCCGGGCTGGCACATCGAGTGCACAACGATCGCGCTGCGCTACCTGGGCGAGAGCTTCACCATGCAGGGTGGCGGAACCGACCTGATCTTCCCGCACCACGAGATGAGCGCGGTCCAGTCGCAGGCACTGACCGGCCAGCCGTTCGCCCGGACCTATGTCCACCAGGCCATGGTCGGTCTGGACGGCGAGAAGATGAGCAAGTCCAAGGGCAACCTGGTGCTGGTCTCGGCGCTGCGTCGCTCCGGGGTCGACCCGATGGCGATCCGTCTGGCCCTGCTCGGTCAGCACTACCGCGAGCCGTGGGAGTGGACCGACCAGATCCTCGAGCAGGCTGTGGACCGGCTGGCTTCCTGGCGTGCTGCCGTGGCTGCGGACCAACCGGACGGCGACGCCGGTGAGGTGCCCTCCGTCGTGGCGGAGATCAGGGCCGCCCTGGCGCAGGACCTGAATGCGCCGGCGGCGATCCGTGCGGTCGACGAGTGGGTGCGCAGCGGTGCGCCGGGCCACCGGCCCACGGTCGTCGCGGCGATCGATGCCCTGCTGGGCGTCAGTCTGTGATGCCGTGCGCCGCACCCTGTTAGTGACCAATGACTTTCCCCCCCGCCACGGTGGCATCCAGAGCTATCTGCACAACTTCGCGGCGACCTTGCCGCCGGAGGACCTGACGGTCTTCACGTCCAGCTACCCACGGGCCGACACGGCCGCCTTCGACGCCGAACAGCCCTATGAGGTGATCCGTTCTCGTCACACGATGATGACGCCGACCCCCGACGTGGTCCGGGAGGCGGCCGACCTCGTGCGGACGCACCAGATCGAGACCGTCTGGTTCGGAGCCGCCGCGCCCCTTGGGCTGATGGCCCCGAGGCTGCGTCAGGCAGGCGCCCAGCGGGTGATCGCCTCCACGCACGGTCACGAGGTCGGCTGGTGGATGTCACCCGGGACGCGCCAGCTGCTGGGCCGGATCGCTGCCGGAGCCGACGTGATGACCTACGTCAGTGACTACACCCGGGGCCGTCTGGCGGGCGCCTTCAACCGTGCCGGCACCACTGCGCCGCTGCCGTCAGGCGTGGAGAGTGATGTCTTCCGACCGGACCCCAGCGCCCGGGCTGCGCTGCGGGCACGCTATGGCCTGGGCGAGCGACCGGTGGTGCTGTGTCTGTCCCGGCTGGTCCCGCGCAAGGGCGCGGACAGCCTGATCCGGGCCATGCCCACCATCCGTGCGCAGGTCCCGGGCGCTGTCCTCGTGATCGCCGGGGAGGGCCGCTACGAGAAGCGGCTGCGGGCGCTCGTGGACCAGGACGGTGTCGGCGATGACGTCCTGTTCACCGGTCGGGTCGCCCCGGAGGAGATCGCGGGGCACTACGCCATGCCCGACCTGTTCGCGATGCCGTGCCGCACACGCGGCGGTGGCCTCGACGTCGAGGGGTTGGGCGTGGTCTACCTGGAGGCCGCAGCCGCCGGCGTCCCGGTCATCGCGGGGACCTCGGGCGGGGCCCCGGAGACCGTGCTCCAGGGCGAGACCGGGCTGGTGGTCAACGGCCGGCAGATCGGGGAGCTGGTGGAGGCCGTCGTGACGATCCTGTCCGACCGCGACCTGGCAGCACGGATGGGTGCAGCGGGCCGCGAGTGGGTGCGGACCAGCTGGAACTGGGACCTCCTGGGGGCCCGGCTGCGGAGTCTGCTCGACGGAGAGGCCGATCAGCCGGCTTCGTGACCGCCCCGGCGCCGCAGGTACTTCTCGAACTCCCTCGCGATGGCGTCCCCGCTGGCCTCGGGCAGGTCTGCGGTGTCCTGCGCCTCCTCCAGGGACTCGACGTACTCTGCGACCTCCTCATCAGAGGACGCGAGCTCGTCCACGCCGTGTTCCCAGGCCCGGGACTCCTCCGTCAGGTCACCCTCGTCGATCACGCACCCGAGGAGCTCCTCCAACCGGCTGACCAGGGCCAGGGTGGCCTTGGGCGAGGGCGGGCCGCCCGCGTAGTGGGGGACGGCCGCCCACACCGACAGGCCAGGCAGCTCGGACTGGCGAGCCTGGTCCATCAGCACGCCCACAATGCCACTCGGCCCCTCGTAGGTGCTGCGCTCGACGTCGTGCGCCTCACGCAGGTCCGGGTCCTCCGAGGTGACCGAGACCGGGATCGGCCGGCTGTGCGGGACGTCGGCGAGCAGGGCACCGAGGGTGATCAACAGGGTCACCTCGTGATCCACGGCCAACGACAGGATCTCGGCGACGTAACTGCGCCAGCGGATGGACGGCTCGATGCCGAGCACCAGGATCACGTCCCGACCCAGCGGGGTGTCGCGCGCCAGAAACACCCGGGTGGTCGGCCAGGTCAGTTGGCGCCGACCGTCGACCATGCTGACGCGCGGGCGGTTCACCTGGAAGTCGTAGTAGTCCTCGGGATCCATGACGGCCATCACCTCGGCGTCCCAGACGCGCACCAGGTGCTCCACCGCCTGCGTGGCGCTCTCGCCGGCGTCGTTCCAGCCCTCAAAGGCCGCGATGACGATTGGGTCGTTCAGTTCCGGCACGTCGCGCACATCGATCATGATCAGCCTCCGCTTCAACAGGTCTGAGTCAGACTACGAGGCCCGGGCCGAAAACCCGCGCACGTGGTCCTCACCGAGCATGGGCGCCACCCCGGAGGCTGGTCGTGGCCGGCCAGATGACTAGCATCGAGCGCGTGACCCGTGAGCCGTCGACCCGCGTGACCAGTGAGCCGACCCTGCCCGCCGCCGTGCTCTGGGATATGGACGGCACCCTCATCGACACCGAGCCGTACTGGATGGCCGAGGAGCGCGAGCTGATCGCGCGGGCAGGCGGCACCTGGACCCACGAGGACGCCCTGGATCTGGTCGGCAACAGTCTGCTGCGGTCAGCAGAGATCATCCTGGCCCGCACCCCGGTCACCGGCTCACCAGAGGAGATCGTGGAGATCCTCCTCGGCGGGGTGGTCGCCAGGACCCGGGAGAGTATGCCGTGGCGCCCGGGAGCGCGCGAGCTCCTCGAGGAGTGTGCTCGCCTGGGCGTGCCCAATGCGTTGGTCACGATGTCGTGGGCACCACTGGCGGATGTGCTGCTGGAGAACCTCCCCGGCGGGATCTTCGCGGCGGTGGTGACCGGCGACCAGGTCACGCACGGCAAGCCCTCGCCCGATCCCTACCTCCTGGCCGCCGAGTTGCTGGGCGTGGACCCTGCGAACTGTATCGCCGTGGAGGACTCACCGACCGGGGTGCGTTCGGCGACCGCTGCAGGAGTTCCCACCATCGCGGTGCCGCACGTGGTGCCCATCCCGGAGATGCCGGGCATGGTGACCGTGCCGGGCCTGGACCAGCGACGGCTGGAGGACCTGATCGCCCTGACCCAGCCGTTGCGCGAGCACACCGGATAGGCGGCAGGGCTAGCCCCTGCCGATGATCAGGCCCCGGTCAGCCCGTCGCGTCACTCTGCAGCATCATCGGCCGGGTCTGCCTGACCCGTCGCTCGCGGGTCCACGGCACGCTGCTCAGCATCGGCCGGCAACGGCGGTGGTGTGCCGCCCCAGGCTGGGCAGATCGGCTTGTGGTGGCACCAGTCGCACAGCCGGTTGCGCCTCGGGCGCCAGTCGCCGGTGTCGGCGGCCCTCTCAATGGCCGTCCACAGCGCCCTGATCTTGCGCTCCGTCGCCAGCAGCTCCTGCTCGTCGGGGGAGTACCGCAGGATCTGGCCGTCCCGCAGATAGACCAGCTGGAGCAGGGTCGGGATCACCCCACGGGTGCGCCACAGCACCAGGGCGTAGAACTTCATCTGGAAGAGGGCCTTGCCCTCCCACAGCTCGGACGGCGACCGACCGGTCTTGTAGTCGACCACGCGGAGCCGCCCGTCCGGAGCCACGTCGAGTCGGTCGACATAGCCGCGCATCGTGAGGCCGTCCACCTCGGCCTCGACATAGAGCTCGCGCTCGGCGGGCTCCAGCCGCGTGGGGTCCTCCAGGGTGAACCAGGTGCGCACAAAGCCAGCCGCCTCAGCGAACCAGGCGGCCTCGTCCGGGAGGGGTGGCTCGGCGTCGGCACCCTGGGCGGGCGCCGTCGGGTCGGGGACCGGCACGCCCGCGGCGACGTCGGAGACCGGCACGCCCTCGGCGACGTCGGGGACCGGCACGCCCGCGGCGACGTCGGGGACCGGCACGCCCGCGGCGACCAGGGACGCCAACTCGGGCTCCTCCTCGACGAGGCGCGCCCACTGCTCCGGCAGGAGCGCGATCGTCGCCTCCGGGGTGCGCTCCGCCGCGGGGAGGTCGAAGACCCGCTCCAGGGCGGCATGGACCAGGGTGCCCCGGGCAGCAGCGGCACTCGGGGGCTCCGGCAGGCGGTCCACCACGCGGAAGCGATAGAGCAGGGGGCACTGCATGAAGTCCGATGCCCGGCTGGGCGACAGTGCTGGCGTCATGTCACGAACCCTAGGCAATGCCTCTGACAGGTGCCTGCTGCCGTCCACAACCTCCCGCTCGACCACGTCGTGTGCACTGGGCAACTGGCACGTCGTCGGGTCCGCCACTCCGCACCGGTCCGGAGCAGGCACGGCGGACCGGTGCGGAGCGGGGCGCCGTCGCAGATAGTGTTGCCGCATGACAGCGCCCTCGACCAAGGCGCCCGGGTGGCGCATCGGCCGACTCGCCGGCGCACCCGTCTACATCGGTCGCAGCTGGTTCCTGGTCGCTGGGGTCATCATCGTGCTGTTCGGCCCGGTGGTCCGGAACGTCCTGCCCGACCTCGGGGCCTCGGCCTACGTGGTGGCGGGGGCCTTCGCGATCCTGCTCCTGGTCTCCGTCCTGGTCCACGAGGCCGCGCACGCCCTGGTGGGCCAGGCCTGTGGATACCAGGTCAGCAGGGTGGTCGCCGACTTCTGGGGCGGCCACACGGCATACGACAGCCGGGACAGCACCCCCGGGCGCAGCGCCCTGGTCGCCATCTCCGGGCCCCTGGCCAACGCCGCGCTGGCCGGGGTGGGGTGGCTGTGGTTGCAGCAGACCCACACCGGGACCATCGCCTTCATGCTGGCGGCCGGCTTCACCTGGGCCAACGCCTTCGTGGCCGCGTTCAACCTGTTGCCCGGCCTGCCGCTGGATGGTGGCTTCCTGGTCGACTCGTTGGTCTGGAAACTGACCGGCAGCCGCGCGCTCGGCATGATCGTGGCGGGCTGGAGCGGACGGCTGGTTGTGGTGGCGGTCGCGTGGTGGCTCATCGGTCGCCCCTGGATGAGCGGCCAGGAGTTTCAGCTGACCAGCGTGCTCTGGCTGGCGATCCTGGGTGGCTTCCTCTGGTTCGGCGCCAGCGACGCGATCAAGGTGGGCCAGGCGAGGCAGCGCCTGGAGTCGGTGCGCGTGCACGACTACCTCACACCCGTGGTGACCGTCCCAGCCGACGGGCCGCTGACACAGTTGCCTCCGCCGGTGGGCCAGCTGGTCGTGGGGACCGACCCAGCGGGCCAACCCGTCGGGGTGCTGGATCCTGCCGCGCTCGGCACCGTGCCCCGCGAGGCCTGGCCGACCACGCCCGTGAGCGCCGTGCTGCAGCACCTGCCGCCGGCCTGGGTGGTCGCCGGTGCCCCGGATGACGACATGACCGAGGTGGTGATCGCGATCCAGAGCGACCGGTTGCCCCTCGTCGCGGTCCGAGACCCGAGCGGTCACGTCCACGGCGTGATCCGGGCCAGCGACCTCTAGACTCGGCGCCTGTGACTGACACCCAGCCCGCCCCCCAACCCGCCGACCCGACCGGTGCCCAGCAGCGCCGCGGTCCGTTCCAGGTGGGTGACCGGGTGCAGCTGACCGACGCCCGCGGTCGCATGCACACCATCGCGCTGGAGGCCGGCAAGCAGTTCCACACCCACCGCGGCCACATCAAGCACGACGACCTCATCGGGTCGCCGGACGGGTCGGTGATCCCGCACAGCTCGGGCGCGGAGTATCTCGCGCTCCGACCGCTCCTCTCGGACTATGTGCTGTCGATGCCCAGGGGAGCCCAGGTCGTCTATCCCAAGGATGCCGGCCAGATCGTGACGATGGCCGACATCTTCCCGGGTGCCCGGGTGGTTGAGGCCGGCGTCGGTTCCGGAGCCCTGAGCCTGTCCCTGCTGCGGGCGGTGGGCGACGGAGGTCAACTGTTCAGCTTCGAGCGCCGCGAGGACTTCGCCGAGATCGCCCGCGGCAACGCCCGGATCTTCTTCGGCGCCGACCACCCCGCCTGGACGATCACCGTCGGGGACCTGGTCGAGGCACTGCCCCAGACCGTCGAGCCGGGCACCATCGACCGGGTGGTGCTGGACATGCTGGCGCCCTGGGACTGCCTGGACGTGGTCGGGGAGGCACTGGCCCCGGGCGGGGTGCTGATCTGCTATGTCGCCACCGCGACCCAACTGTCCCGTGTGGCCGAGGCAGCCCGCGCCGACGGCGGCTGGACGGAGCCACAGGCCTGGGAGTCCATGGTCCGTGGGTGGCACCTGGAGGGCCTCTCGGTGCGTCCGGAGCACCGGATGCACGGGCACACCGGCTTCCTGCTCACCACCCGGCGGCTCGCACCCGACACCACGGCCCCGGTGCGCCGCACCCGCCCGGCCCACGGTGCCTACGGTGAGGACTACACACCGCCAGAGGAGGAGTGGACCCCCGAGGACGTCGGCGAACGGGTCATCTCCGACAAGCGCGTGCGCAGGACCCTGCGTGGCATCACCCAGGACGTCGAGCGCGTCACCGCGGCGGAACAGACGCCCGGTCCATCGGGCTCCGCCGCCCCGTCACCAAGCCGTGCCGCACAGGAGGACGACGATCGGGGCGACGACGTCTAGGCTGGAATGACACCACTGCGAGGAGCCGAAGTGTCCGAAGAGTCCCAGGACCGTCCCGCCGTCGCCGGGCACGCCCGTGTCCGTCTGCTCGAGCAGCGCATCCTGCACCTGGAGACGCGCCTCGGCAGCGTCACGGGCCAGAACGACAAGCTCAGCGACACCCTCCGACAGGCGCGTGCCCAGATCGTCCGCCTCCGCGAGGACCTGGACTCGATGGGTGAGCCGCCCCTGAGCTATGCGACGGTGCTGCAGCGACTCCAGGACGGCAACGTCGAGGTGTCGTTCGCAGGCCGCAAGATCCAGGTCCGCGCCGTCTCCGACGTGTCGGTCGAGGAGCTCCAACCCGGTCGGGAGGTGCTGCTCAACGAGGCCCAGACGATCATCGGGATCGCGGACTACGAGCGCATCGGCGAGGTCGTCACCATCAAGGAGATCCTGGAGGACGGACGCATCCTCGTCCTGGTCCGGGGCGATGAGGAGCGGGTATGCCGTGTGGCTGGCTCCCTGCAGCCGCCCTACCGGGTGGGGGACGGGCTACTCATGGACGGCAGGTCCAGCTTCGTCTACGAGCGGATCGCCATGTCCGAGGTCAGTGACCTGGTCCTGGAGGAGGTGCCCGACATCTCCTACGAGGACATCGGTGGCCTCACCAAGCAGATCGAGATGATCAAGGACTCCGTCGAGCTGCCCTTCCTGCACACCGAGCTCTACGAGGAGCACGAGCTGCGGCCGCCCAAGGGCGTGCTGCTCTATGGCCCGCCGGGTTGCGGGAAGACGCTGATCGCCAAGGCCGTCGCGGCCAGCCTGGCCCGACAGTCTGCCGCGCGCACCGGGCAGCAGGACGTCAGCAGCTACTTCCTGAACATCAAGGGTCCCGAGCTGCTCAACAAGTATGTCGGGGAGACCGAGCGACACATCCGGACGATCTTCCAGCGTGCCCGGGAGAAGTCCAGCGAGGGCACCCCCGTCGTGGTCTTCTTCGACGAGATGGAGTCACTCTTCCGGACCCGCGGGTCCGGTGTCTCCAGTGACGTGGAGACCACGATCGTGCCGCAGCTGCTGGCGGAGATCGACGGGGTGGAGCGCCTCGACAACGTCGTGGTGATCGGCGCCTCCAACCGGGAGGACATGATCGACCCTGCGATCCTGCGCCCGGGTCGGCTCGACGTGAAGATCAAGATCGAGCGTCCGGATGCCGAGGGTGCCATGGACATCTTCAGCAAGTACCTGACCTCCGGCATCCCACTGCACCCGGACGACCTGGGCGAGCACGGCGGCGACCGGGAGGCCACCGTGCAGGCCATGATCGCCGCCGTGGTGGAGCGGATGTACACCCAGATCGATGAGAACAAGTTCCTCGAGGTCACCTACGCCGGAGGGGACAAGGAGGTTCTCTACTTCAAGGACTTCAACTCCGGGGCGATGATCCACAACATCGTGGACCGGGCCAAGAAGATGGCCATCAAGGACCTCCTGGTGTCCGGGTCGCACGGTCTCCGCGTCGACCACCTGCTGCAGGCGTGCGTCGATGAGTTCAAGGAGAACGAGGACCTGCCCAACACGACCAACCCGGACGACTGGGCGCGGATCTCTGGCAAGAAGGGCGAGCGGATCGTCTACATCCGGACCCTCATCTCCGGCAAGGACGGCACGACCCCGGGGCGCAGCCTGGAGCGCGGCAACACCGGCCAGTACCTCTGAGGCCGGCTAGTACCACTGAGCCCGTGCACCACCCCTGCGGCCGGGCAATCCCTCTGGGCAGCCAGTCCCTGAGGTGGGCAGCTGCCCGTCAGGCCTTGACCTGCTCCAGGTTCCAGAGCTGCCAGGCCGCGACGCCCGCGAGGACACCGCCACCGGCCGTGAGCACCAGGCCAGGGCCGGGAGTCCACCCGGTCATGCCGACCAGGCCGAAGAGGTGGACGAACTGCCAGACCGGGATCGCCACGCACACGGCGGCGGTCAGCGCCGCCTGGGCGATGGCTAGCCACCGGATCGGGACGAGGGCTCCGGCCAGGGCCAGCATGCCCACGGTGGCGGTCCACCGGCCGGGTCCGCCCATCCCGGTCAGATTGCCCAACGACGTATAGATCCAGGGCAGGAAGGCGCCGATCAGGATCATCGCGCTGGCTCCCAGCAGCCGCCACTGGCCGGGCAGCTTGCGGCGCCGGGTGCGCACGGGTCTGGTCTGGGTGGCCATCGGTGTCAGCCTAACGGTCGTCAGAGTGTTCGGGGCCCTGACGCGGGCACGAATCGGATCCGTGCCCGCGCCAGGGCGAGGGCGGGAGAGTCCCGCACCGGGGTGGTACGAGTCCCGGACCGGATAGTGCTCAGCGCGTGGGCGGGTCGTCCTCGTGCAACGGCTCCGCGTCGAGCTCGCCGGATGCGTGCGCCGCCACCAACGCGGTCGCGCCGGGGTAGCGCACGTCCTCGATCAGCTGCTGCACCGTCTCGGACGGCTTGGTCGTGAACTGCGACACGATGATCGTGATCACCAGGTTCACCACCATGCCGATCACACCGAACCCGGTCGCGGCGATGTCCAGGATCCCATCGCCGTTGCCCCAGATCTCCACGGTCCAGAACATGTAGGCCAGCGTGACGGCCAGTCCAGCAGCCATGCCGGTCGCAGCACCGGCTGCGGTGCACTTCTTCCAGAAGATGCCGAGCACCAGCGTCGGGAAGAAGCTGGCACAGGCCAACCCGAAGGCCAACGCGACCACTTCTCCCGCGAAGCCCGGAGGGTTGATGCCGAGGTAGCCGGCCACGACGATCGCCCCGGCCATCGAGATCCGGGCGACCAGGAGCTGTCGCTTCTCGCTCGCCTGGGGGTTGATCCGCTTGTGGTACACGTCGTTCGCGACCGAGGCGGAGATCACCAGGAGCAGACCGGACGCGGTCGACAGCGCCGCAGCGACACCGCCCGCTGCCACCAGGCCGACGATCGGGGCCGGCAGACCGCCGATCTCCGGGGAGGCCAGCACCAGGATGTCGTTGTTGATGAGCACCTCGTTGGCCGTCTGCGCGGCCGCCCCGGTGAAGTTGAGCAACCCGTCACCGTTGAGGTCGGCCGGCGTGCCACCGTCTGGCCCGGTGATCAGCCCGACATCGGTCCACGTGGTGACCCAGCTCGGCAGACTGTCCATCGCGGTGTTGTTGAAGTCCTCCAGGATGTTCACCTTCGCGAAGGCCGCCACCGTGGGCGCGGTGGTGTAGAGCAGTGCGATGAAGAACAGGGCCCACAGTGCCGAGTAGCGCGCCGCGCGAACCGACTTTGCGGTGTAGAAGCGCACGATCACGTGCGGGAGCCCCGCGGTGCCGAACATCAGCGAGGCCGTCAGCAGGAACATGTTCAGCTGATCGGTGCCCGTCAGCGCCGAAGTGTAGGAACCGAAGCCGAGCTCGGCCTGGAGAGCCTCCAGCTCGGCCATGATCTGGGTGAACCCGACCTGCGGCACCGGGATGCCGGTCATCTTGTTGGAGATGGCAAAGGCCGGGATGAGGTAGGCGCAGATCAGCACGGAGTACTGGGCGACCTGGGTCCAGGTGATGCCCTTCATCCCGCCGAGCACGGCATACAGGAAGACGATCGTCATGCCGATGATGACGCCGACCGTGGTGTTGACCCCGAGGAAGCGGCCGAACACCACGCCGACGCCGGCCATCTGACCGACGACATAGGTGAGCGAGACCACGATCGCGCAGATGACCGCGATCAGCCGGGCGGTCTCGTTGTAGCGGTCACCCACGAAGTCGGGGATGGTGTACTTCCCGAACTTGCGCAGGTAGGGCGCCAGGAGCATGGCCAGCAGCACGTAGCCACCGGTCCAGCCCATCAGGTACGCCGAGCCGGAGTAGCCGTTGTAGGACAGGGCGATCAGCCCGGCCATCGAGATGAACGACGCGGCGCTCATCCAGTCGGCGGCGATCGCCGCACCGTTGGCCGGTGCCGGGATGCCGCCGCCGGCGACGTAGAAGCCGGCCGTGTCACTGACCCGGCTGCGATAGGCGATGTAGATGTAGAGCGTGAAGGACAGGCCGACGAAGACGAGGGTCCAGAGCTGGATGTC
Organism: Ornithinimicrobium murale; assembly: GCF_003352835.1. Taxonomy (GTDB): domain Bacteria; phylum Actinomycetota; class Actinomycetes; order Actinomycetales; family Dermatophilaceae; genus Ornithinicoccus; species Ornithinicoccus muralis. The sequence goes on from NZ_QLVD01000015.1 coordinate 132,254, forward strand.
ACTCACGAGTGGTGCACCTCCTCCTCGTACTCTTCGACGCCGAACTTCTTGTCGAGCGCGTCCATCCGCCAGACATAGATGGCGATCAGGATCAGGAAGACGAGGATGGCGCCCTGCTGGGCGAACCAGAAGCCGAGTGGGACCCCCATGAAGGAGACCGCATTGAGGGCGTCGGCGAACAGGATGCCGGCGCCGTAGGACACCAGGGCCCAGATGATGAGCAGGACCGTCATCAGGCGGAGATTGGCGCGCCAGTACTCCCGGCGCTGGTTCATGTCCATGGGGTCACCTCGGGCCACGGCGGCGGCGGGGGAGCGGGGATCATCGAAGTCTCCTCAGCTGGGTACGGACGCCGCGGCAGGCCACGACGGTGTGACTCCAGTCACGCTAGGGCTCACGGGGTGGCCTCGGGAGGGCGACACGGGGACCGCGCGGCGAGTGGCGGGAGCAGGCGATAGTCGGCCACGGCGACCGCGACGAACGGTCCATCACGCGGGATAAACGGTCCTCGGTATGCCGCATGGTTGGCGGAGCGGGTCCGCCTGAGGCCCAAGCCTCTGGGGCCTAGGTCCGGGACCTCCAGCGGTCCTCGGGGTCCCAGTCGCCGCGGTTCAGGTCGACGCTCTCGGGGGTGTGCAGGCGAATCATCGTGCGGGTGACGCCGGCGGCGATCCGGCGCGGCGTGGCCAGCGACACCCCCACCATCGCCAGGAAGGCCAGGGGCATCGTCCACGCGGCGGGCTGGGCCAGCAGTGGCCCCCACCAGCCGCTCTGCGGTGACCACAGGATCGTCCCCAGCACCGCCAGCGTGGAGAGCCCACCGCCGGTGACCAGCCCGGCGATGGCACCCGCGTCCGTGAGCCGTCGCCACCAGATCCCGAGCACCAGCAGCGGACAGAAGCTGGAGGCGGCGACCGCGAAAGCCAGACCGACCACGTCAGCGATCCCGAGGGACGGGCTCGACAGGGCCAGGGTGATGGGGACGACCAGCGCCAGGAGAGCGCTGAGCCGGAAGGCCCGCACCGGGTTGCGCACCCGCCGTCCGATGAGGTCCTGCGAGAGCACACCGGCCACCGAGATCGTGAGCCCGGAGGAGGTGGACAGAAACGCGGCGAAGGCGCCGGCGGTGACCAGGGCGGTCAGCGCATCACCTGCCATCCCGTCGATGAGCCGTCCCGGCAGCAGCAGGACGACGGCATCGGTGCGTCCGGTGAGCAGCAGCTCCGGGGTGTAGATCCGGCCGATGGCTCCGTAGATCGTCGGCAGCAGGTAGAACAGGCCGAGCAGCCCGAGCACGGCCACCGTGGTGCGCCGAGCAGCCCGCCCGTCTGGGTTGGTGTAGAAGCGCACCAGCACGTGCGGCAGGCCCATCGTGCCGAAGAACAGGGCCAGGATCAGCGAGTAGGTCGAGTACAGCGGGTGCTCGCTGGCCGCCCGGAGGGGGAGCAGCCAGTCGTCGCCTGCCAGGGGGGTGAGGGAGTCGGCGTGCGGGATGAGCGCTCCGGCCGGGAAGGTCACCTCGGTGCCGGTGGTCAGGGTGTGGCTGCCGGGACCGAGCCGGAGAGCACCGTCCACCGGTTCCCCGTTCACGATCCCCTCCGCCCACACCTCGAGAGGCTCCTGGACGGCCACGGACACACTCGTGGCGATCTCGACCGAGGTGTCCGCGGCAAAGACCGGCGGGCCGTCCTGGTTGATCGTCGGGGTGCCCTGCGACTGCCAGACCAGCACGATGAAGATCGCCGGCAGAGCCAGGGCAGTCAGCTTCAACCAGTACTGGAACGCCTGCACGAAGGTGATGCTCCGCATACCGCCGGAGAGCACCCCCACCAGGACGACCACGGCGACCAGGACCGGCCCCAGCCACTGGGGCGCACCGGTCACGGTGCGCACGGTGAGTCCGGCGGCCTGGAACTGGGGGAGCAGGTAGAGCCAACCGATGGTGACGACCAGGACGCTGGCCGTCCGCCGGGCGGGCAGCGACTCCAGACGGGCCTCGGCGAAGTCCGGCAGGGTGTAGGCCCCGGATCGTCGCAGCGGGGCGGCGACCAGGACCAGCAGGACCAGATAGCCGGCCGTGTAGCCCACCGGGAACCAGAGCATGTCGGCCCCGTAGGCCAGCACCAGCCCGGCGACACCGAGGAAGGAGGCCGCCGAGAGGTACTCACCACCGATGGCCGAGGCGTTCCAGAACGGGGTGACAGTCCGCGAGGCGACGTAGAAGTCGCTGGTGGTTCGGGCGGCGCGGATCCCCACGATGCCGACCAGGATCGTGGCCACCGCGGTGACCAGGATGGCGGCCATCCCGATCGTGGGGCTCATCGGCGGTTGAGGATGTCCGCGAAGTCGCGCTCGATGCGCTCGGCGTTGCTGGCATAGAACCACGCGGCGCCGAGGAACGCGGGATAGACCACCACGCCCAGGATCAGCCACGGCAGGGTGATCCCGAGGACACTGATGGCGGTGATCTCAGGGAACACCCGGAAGACAAGTGGGAGGGCAGCCAGGACCCCTAGCGCGACCGTGAGCACCGCCAGGGCCAGGCGCAGCTGGGAGCGGATCAGCGAGGAGATGTAGACCTCACCGAGCTCGGTCTGCTCATCGATCTCGTGGGTCAGCGAGGCGGGGCGCATCCGGGGCCGCAGCCGGCTCGGGTGGGTGACAGTCACCCGCTCCCTCATCGGCTCGCCCGCTTGACCAGCAGGTCCCGCAGCTCGCGGGTGTGGCGCCGGCTGACCGTCAGGCCCTGACCGCCCACGACGACGGTGTAGCGGCCACCGTCCACCCGGATCTCCTCCACGTGCTGCAGCGAGACCAGGTGGCTGCGGTGGATCCGGACGAACCCGGCGTCGGCCCAGCGCTCCTCCAGGGCCGCCAGCGGGGCACGCAGCAGGTGGCTGCCGTCGGAGGTGTGCAGCCGGGCATAGTCACCCTGCGCCGTGACATAGCGGATCTCGCTGCGACGCACGAACCTGGTGACCCCGGCGAGCTCGACGGGGATCGACTCATCCGGTGGGTCCTCCGAGCCGGGGGAGGCCACGCCCTCGATGTGCTCCAGCGCCCGGCCCAGGGCCGCGCTCAGCCGCGCGGGACGGTAGGGCTTCATCACATAGTCGACGGCCTGCACGTCGAAGGCGTCCACGGCGTGGTTCTCATAGGCCGTCACGAAGACGACGGCCGGGGGCCGGCGGAAGCGCGCGAGCACGCGGGCCAGGTCCAACCCCGACAGGCCAGGCATGCGGATGTCGAGGAAGACGATGTCGACGTCCTCCTGCTCCAGGAGGCGCAGCGCGCCGGCGCCCTCGGTGGCGGTGAGGACGCGGTCGACACGGTCGTCGGCCGACAGCAGGTGCGCTATCTCGCGCAGGGCTGGCGGTTCGTCATCGACGGCGAGGACGCACGGCATACGAGGCAGGGTAGTCGGCTCGTCAAGATCGCGTCGGGAATCATCCTGACCGTCGGGTGGCGGGCTCAGCTGGCGTGCACCCCGGGGGCGTACTTGGGCACCCGCAGGCTGATCCTGGTCCCGGCACCCGGGGCGGTCTCGACGACCAGCCCGTGCTCGTCGCCGAAGACGCTGCGGAGGCGCTCGTCGACGTTGCCCAGCCCGACGTGGTCGCCGCTCTCGCCGACCAGGTTCTGCAGCACCCGCTCGGGCTCCATGCCCACGCCGTCGTCCTCGATGCTGATGCTCGCCTCGTTGCCGGCGTCCTCGGCCACGATGGTGATCCGGCCGGTCCCCTCTCGTCTCTCCAGGCCGTGCCGCACCGCGTTCTCCACCAGCGGCTGCAGGCACAGGAAGGGCACCGCGACCGGCAGCACCTCGGGGGAGACGCGCAGGGTCACCTCGAGTCGCCCACCGAAGCGGGCCTGCTCCAGGGTCAGGTAGCGCTCGATGGAGCGCAGCTCCTCGGCCAGCGTGGTGAACTCACCGTGCCGCCGGAAGGAGTAGCGGGTGAAGTCGGCAAAGTCCAGCAGGAGCTCCCGGGCGTGCTCGGGGTCGGTGCGCACGTAGGACGCGATCGCCCCCAGGCTGTTGTAGATGAAGTGGGGGGAGATCTGCGCCCGCAGTGCCCGGATCTCCGCCTCGGCCAGCTTGGCGCGGGAGCGGTCCAGCTCCGCGAGCTCCAGCTGGCCGGACACGAACCGCGCAACCTCCTCGACCGCGCGCACCAGACGCGCCGAAGGACGGCTGCCCGTGTAGGCCGTGAGCGCACCGACCACGTGGTCCTCGGTCGTCAGCGCCGCGGTGACGGCGTGCCGCACCAGGCACTCCGGGTCCGCGCAGGCCACGGGGGTCGGGCCGAGCACCCCCGTGGAGCCGTCCCGGACCGTCGCGCGGGCGTGGCTCACCGCGTGGTGGGCATGGGCGTCGGAGCCCGTCCCGTCCCAGGCCAGCAGGGTGGTGCCGTCGGTGAGCGCGATGGCCGGCACCCCCAGCAGGTCCCGCAGGTGTCGTGCGGCACGCTCGGCTCCCGCCTCGAGCCCGGCGCGCAGGGCGGGTGTGGCCAGACTGCTCATGTGCAGGACGCGGTAGGTTGCCTGGTCCTCGGTCGTCCCCAGCACCAGGCGCGAACGGACGAACCAGGTGAGCAACGCGGCACCGGCGGCGATGATGAGCAGCCCGATCCCGACGGCCAGCGCGGTGTCCATGGCCGGTCAGCCTAGAGCCAGACTCGATCTAGGACCCGGCACGACGCAGCAGTATGCCGATCAGTCGCCATCCCAGGAGCCCGGCGCCGAGCGCCAGGGTCGCCACGACCAGGAACGGCAGGGCGGTGCCCTGGCCCGAGAGTGCACGCAGGCCGATCCCGCCGAAGAGGGTGACCAGCCACAGCAGGCCGCCGGCCCGGAAGGCTGCGTGGCGCAGTCCGAGGAGGTGGTTCGCAGCCCAGCCGATGACCAGGGCCGCCAGGAACGGCCAGAGCGCGTGCAGGGTGCCCACAGACAGGACGCCCTCCTGGTGGGTGACGCGTCCGATGAGGACGAAGGCGAGGACCACGAGCAGGTCCGGGAGATAGCGCACCGGCCCAGGGTGTCATAGCGACACGCTAGACTCGGTGAGGAGGTGAACAGTTGTTCACCTCCCTGTTCGCCGGCATCGTTCATGAGCACCGCCGGGTGGCCGTCACTGGGGTTGGTCACCGTCGTCGTCCGTCCGTCACATCTTTCGCAGGAGCAGCGTGTCCAGGTCTGCCACCACCACTCGCCCCGACGCCACACCCGAGGCGGCCCGGGGAGTCGCCACGGGCCTGATCATCACGGTGCTGGGCCTGTGCGGCACCCTGGTGTCCCTGCAGCAGACCCTGGTCCTGCCGCTGCTGCCAGACTTCCCGCAGATCCTCGACACGAGCACTGACAATGCGTCCTGGCTGATCACCATCACCCTGCTCACCGGCGCCGTCGGCACGCCGATCGTGTCCCGCCTGGCGGACATGTTCGGCAAGCGGCTGATGTTGCTGGTCTGCCTCGGGGCGGTGATCCTCGGTTCGGCACTGGGGGCGGTGAGCGAGACCCTCGCTCCGGTGATCATCGCGCGCGGGCTCACCGGCATCGGCACGAGCCTGGTGCCAGTTGGCATCAGCATCATGCGGGACCATCTGCCCAGCGAGAAGGTGGGCTCGGGTGTCGCCCTGATGAGCGCGACCCTCGGCATCGGCGGAGCCGTCGGGATGCCGGTCGCCGGGGTGATCTACCAGAACTTCGACTGGCAGATGCTGTTCCTGGTCTCGGGCGGGTTCGCGGTGCTGATGTTCGTCCTGGTGCTCCTGGTGGTGCCGGAGTCCACCGTGCGCACCCGCGGACGGTTCGACTACGTCGGCGCGGTGCTGCTCTCGATCGCGCTGACCAGTTTCCTGCTCGCCGTCTCCAAGGCCGGCTCGTGGGGATGGTTCGACCGGCTGACCATCTCCCTGGTCATCCTCGCCGGTCTGGTCCTGGCTGCCTGGGTGCCCTGGGAGCTGCGCCAGGGGCAGCCGCTGGTGGACATCCGCACCTCGATGCGCCGGACGGTGCTGTTGACCAACGCCGCCTCGATCCTGATCGGGTTGGCCATGTTCGCCAACTTCCTGACCAGCGCCCAGCAGGTGCAGATGCCGGAGGAGACCGGCTACGGCTTCGGACTGTCGGTGATCGAGACCGGCCTGGTGCTGCTGCCCCAGGGGCTCCTGATGGTTCTGATGTCCCCGGTGGCGGCCTGGCTCATCCGGGTCTACGGCCCGCGGGCGATGCTCATCGGTGGGGCCGTCGTCATCGCGGTCGGCTTCGTGCTGCGGGCGTTCCTGCACAGCTCCGTCGTGGAGGTGATGATCGCGGCCGGCATCAGCTCGTTGGGCACCGCCCTGGCCTTCGCCGCGATGCCCACCCTGATCATGCGCTCGGTGCCGATCACCGAGACCGCATCGGCCAACGGTCTGAACACCTTGTTGCGAGCCATCGGCACCTCCAGCGCCAGCGCCCTGGTCGCGGCCCTGTTCGCCGCGATGGCGATGGACGGGATGCCGACCGTGCCCCGCTTCGAGGCCTACCAGCTGGTCTTCTGGATCGGCGCGGCCGCCGCGCTGCTCGGGGCCCTGATCGCCGGCTTCATCGTCCGCCCGGTGGCCGTGGCGCGCGAGCCTGAGGTGCCGGGCCAGGTCCTGGCGGCCGAGCGGCACGAGCTGAAGGGCCCCGAGGCCGAGAACGAGGTCGTCGTCGGTGGGGTCGTGACCGACGAGCAGGACCGCCCGATCAAGCAGGCCGTGGTCACCGTGCTCCAGCCGGACGGGCGACACGTCGACTGGGGGCGCACCGACAACGCGGGCCGCTACACCCTGGCGCTGCCGCAGGCCGGCCGCTACCTGGTCGTGGTCAGTGCGGACGGCTGGGGGCCGATGTCCGGTCTGGAGGACCTCGGGGACGCCGACCTGGACCAGATCCGGATGAACCGCCGGCTCCTGCTGACCGGTCACATCACTGACGACGGTGAGCCGCTGGGCGGGGTCATGCTGTCGCTGATCCGCCACTCGGGGGAGTACGTCGCGACCAAGCACGCCGATGACGAGGGCGGCTACGAGATCGGTCTGCCGCCCCCGGGGCGCTATGTCCTCACGGTCGTCGACCACGCCACCGCCCGGACCCGCTCGAGGGCGGTCCAGATCGGGTCGACCTCGAGCACCCTGGACATCGACATCGTCACCGGGATCCCGCGCAGCCGTCCCCGCCCGACCGAGGCGACCCCGGTCCGGTGAGCGAGCGCCGTGACCCGGGCCGCGACACCGGCGCCGAGGTCCTCCAGGCCGCCCGCCGACTCTTCGGGGAGCGCGGCTACTCCGCGGTCACGATCCGGGAGATCGCGGCGGCGGCAGGAGTGTCGCCGGCGATGGTGATGAAGGTCGGCGGCAGCAAGGAGCAGCTGCACGCGCGGGCGACCCCCCTCGAGCCCGAGCCGCTGTCCGGTGACGTGCCTCTGGCCGGTCTCGGCGAGCTCCTCGTCCGGCGCATGCTGACCCGCCGCGAGCAGGCCGGCGCCGAACCATGGCTGCGGGCGCTGTACCTGCTGGCGGACGCCCCCGACCCCGTCGCAGCCCGGCGGGAGTTCCGGGAGCGCTTCCTCAGCCGGTTCGACGTGCCAGGGGCCGCCCCTGCGGTCGCCGCACACGTGCGTCGGCACAGCGACCAGCTGGCCTGCCTCATGCTGGGCCTGGCCGCGGGCACCAGGACCATGCACCTGCTGGACCCGGCCACGACGGACAACGAGGCCGCCATCCGGGAGTACGGCGCCATCGTGCAGCAGGTCCTGGACCGGATGGCGGACCACCCCGCGGCGACCGGAGTGTCCGCAACCTAGGCTCGACGCATGACTGTGCGCCGCGTGATCGGGACCGAGACGGAGTACGGCGTCACGCGCCCGGGGGACCCCCGGGCCAATCCGGTGGGCCTCTCGGGCCTGGTGGTGCGCGCCTACGCCACCGGGGAAGGGCCGACCCGGGCCCTGCCGACCGGTTCCGGCTGGGACTACGCCGACGAGACGCCACTGCGGGATGCCCGAGGGTTCGAGATGGCCCGCGCGCTGGCCGACCTGAGTCAGCTCACCGACGTGGACGACCCCACCACGGCCAATTCCGTGCTCTCCAACGGGGCCCGCCTCTACGTCGACCACGCCCACCCGGAGTACTCCTCGCCGGAGGTGCTCAGCCCGCGGGACGCGGTCACCTGGGACCGTGCAGGGGATGAGGTCATGCTCAGGGCGCTGGCCCACCTCGCCGAACAGGGGGACCAGCTGCGCCTCTACAAGAACAACGTGGACGGCAAGGGCGCCTCCTACGGCACCCACGAGAACTACCTGGTGCCGCGCGAGGTGCCCTTCCTGTCCATCGCGGCCGGTCTGGTGCCCTTCTTCGTGGCGCGGCAGGTGCTGGTCGGCGCCGGGCGGGTCGGACTGGGGCAGTTCTCGGAGCAGCCGGGGTTCCAGATCAGTCAGCGCGCCGACTACATCGAGACCGACATCGGGCTGGAGACCACACTCAAGCGGCCGATCGTCAACACCCGGGACGAGCCGCACGCCACGGGCGCGAAATACCGTCGCCTGCACATCATCGTGGGCGATGCCACGCTGTGCGACGTCGGCACGCTGTTGCGGCTCGGGACCACCAGCCTCGTGCTGGGCCTGATCGAGGCGGGACGGTCGCCCGGGCTCGAGCTCGCCGACCCCGTGGCCGCGATCCGCGCCATCTCCCACGACCCGACGCTGCGCGCGACGGTTGACCTGGTGGACGGCCGCCAGCTGACTGCGCTGGAGATCCTGGCCGTCTACCGGGAGGCGATCCAGGATCACCTCGGACCGGCGGTCGATGCGGACACCCGGGAGGTCCTGGAGCACTGGGACTCGGTCGCCGCAGACCTGGCAACCGACCCGTCGCGGTGCGTGGGTCGCGTCGACTGGGTCACCAAGCAGGCCCTGCTGGAGGGCTATCGGCGACGCGACGGGATGGAGTGGGGTGACCCGCGGCTGACCGCGATCGACATCCAGTGGTCCGACCTGGACCCGAGCCGCGGGCTGGCCGCCCGGATGCGCGCCTCGGGCCGGTTGGTCAGCCTGGTCACGCCCGAAGAGGTCGCCGAAGCGGTCATCCGGCCTCCCCAGGAGACGCGGGCCTGGTTCCGTGGCGAGTGCATCAGCCGGTTTGCCGGATCGGTGCGGGCTGCGTCGTGGGACTCGGTCGTCTTCGAGCCGGCGCGCGGCACCAAGGGACTGCGACGAGTGCAGATGCCCGAACCGTTGAAGGGGTCCATGGAGGACATCGGTCCGCTGCTGGAGTCGGTGACCGATGTGGACGACCTGTTGGGCCATCTTGTCGCCGGCGAGGACTAGGGTCGTAGGTAGGCAGCACTCGACCGTCACAGGAGGCACCCATGGCCGGCCAGGAGCAGAAGCGCCCACAGCGGCGTGAGGACGAGGACACGCCGGCGCCCGAGGCGCCGGCAGTGCAGCAGCAGGACACCGAGCGCAGTGCCGAGGTGGACGATCTGCTCGATGAGATCGACGGCGTGCTGGAGACCAACGCCGAGGAGTTTGTGCACGGCTTCGTGCAGAAGGGTGGCCAGTGAGCACGGAGCACGGGCGCGGCCTGTCCCAGGAGTTCCTGGCCCCACGCAGCAGTTCGTTCACCGAGTTCCTGTCCCAGCGGGCCCCCGAGCTGCTGCCCGGCGGTCTGCCCCGGGGCGGGGGAGAGGGCACGGTGGAGGCACCGCACGGCACCACCATCGTGGCGCTCACCTTCGCCGGCGGGGTGCTGATCGCCGGTGACCGTCGGGCCACCATGGGGTCCTTCATCGCCAACCGCGACATGGAGAAGGTCTTCGCCGCCGACGACTCCTCGGCGGTGGGCATCGCCGGCACGGCCGGGACGGCGATCGAGATGGTCAAGCTCTTCCAGGTCGAGCTCGAGCACTACGAGAAGATCGAGGGCACCCTGCTGTCCCTGGAGGGCAAGGCCAACCGGCTCGCGGCGATGATCCGCGGCAACCTGGCCAACGCCATGCGCGGGCTCTCCGTGCTGCCGGTCTTCGCCGGATACGACCTGGAGCAGGATCTCGGCCGAATTTTCTCCTATGACGTCGCGGGCGGGTGCTACGAGGAGCAACGGCACCACAGCGTGGGCTCCGGCTCCCTGTTCGCCCGGGGTGCCCTGAAGAAGCTCTGGCACGAGGACATGGCCGAGGCGCAGGCCCTGTCCGTGGCGATCGAGGCGCTCTACGACGCTGCCGACGACGACTCGGCCACGGGTGGTCCCGACGTGGGTCGGTCGATCTGGCCGACCTGCGCGGTCGTCACCGAGACGGGCGTGCGCCTGGTGGACGACACACAGTTGGAGGAGCTGGCGCGCGCCGTCGTCTCCGCCCGCCAGAGCAACCCGGGAGGTGCCCGATGACGATGCCGATGTATGTCTCGCCCGAGCAGCTGATGAAGGACCGGGCGGACTTCGCACGCAAGGGGATCGCCCGCGGGCGGTCAGTCATCGTGGCCAGCTATGCCACAGGCATCGCGTTCGTCGCGGAGAACCCGTCCCGCACGCTGCACAAGGTCTCCGAGCTCTATGACCGCATCGGCTTCGCGGGGGCGGGCAAGTACAACGAGTTCGAGAACCTCCGCGTCGCCGGCATCCGCTACGCCGACCTGCGCGGCTACTCCTACGACCGCACCGACGTGACCGCCCGGGGCCTGGCCAACGCCTACACCCAGACGCTCGGGACGATCTTCACCCAGGAGTCCAAGCCCTACGAGGTGGAGATCGCCGTCGCGCAGGTCGGGGCGAGCCAGGACGAGGACCAGATCTACCGGCTGACCTACGACGGCTCGGTCACCGAGGAGCGTGGCTTCGTGGTGATGGGCGGCACCAGCGAGCCGATCGCCACCGCCCTGCGGGAGCACTGGGCTCCTGACCTGCCGCTGGCTCAGGTGCTGCGTCTGGCCGTCGGGCTCCTGGAGGGCCCCGACGGTGAGGGGCACCGAGACCTGTCGGCCACCGAACTGGAGGTCGCGGTGCTGGACCGCCGCCGTCCCCGCCGCACCTTCCGTCGGCTCGGCGGGCCGTTGCTGGAGGCGCTGCTCGACGCGGACAGCACCACCGCCGACGTGCCGACCCAGGACGACTCGCGGCCCGGACTGCACGACACCCTCACCCAGCCCGGGACCGACGGCAACGGGACGCCGTCGGCGACTGACGGCATACCGGATGGCGGGGACGCACGGCACGAGCACTCCAACCCTCAGACGCAGCGCGAGGACTAGATGGAGCGCCGGATCTTCGGGATCGAGACCGAGTTCGGGGTGACGTGTGCTTTCCCCGGAGAGCGTCGCCTGGCGCCCGACGAGGTCGCCCGCTATCTGTTCCGCAAGGTGGTCAGCTGGGGTCGCTCGAGCAATGTCTTCCTGCGCAACGGCTCGCGGCTCTACCTCGACGTGGGGTCCCACCCGGAGTACGCCACCGCCGAGTGCGACAGCCTGCTCGACCTCGTGGCCCACGACAAGGCCGGTGAGGCGGTGCTGCACGACCTCGCCCTGGATGCCGAGCACCGGATGGCGGAGGAGGGGATCGAGGCGCGGGTCTATGTGCTCAAGAACAATGTGGACTCGCGCGGCAACTCCTACGGGTGCCACGAGAACTACCTGATCTCCCGCCGTGGCGAGCTGAGCAGGGTGACCGACACGCTCATCCCGTTCCTGATCACCCGGCAGGTGATCAGCGGCGCAGGACGCCTCAACGTCTCCGCGGGTCAGGCGACCTACCAGATCAGCCAGCGGGCCGACCACATCTGGGACGGCCTGAGCTCGGCGACGACCCGGTCCCGACCGATCATCAACACCCGCGACGAGCCGCACGCGGACGCCGAACGGTTCCGGCGGCTGCACGTCATCGTGGGTGACTCGACCATGAGCGAGACCACGACGCTGCTCAAGGTGGGGGCCACCGACCTGGTGCTCAAGGCCATCGAGGGCGGGGTCACCTTCCCGGACTTCACCCTGGTCAGCCCCATCAGCGCGATCCGCGAGGTCAGCCGTGACCTGACCGCGCGGCACACCGTGGCGCTGACCGACGGCCGCCGAATGACCGCGGTCCAGATGCAGGGCGAGTACCTCCTGCGTGCCCGCCAACACGCCGAGCGGACCGGGCTGGCTCAGCAGGAGCCCTACCGGCAGGTTCTCGAGCTCTGGGAGCGGACCCTGAAGGCCTTTGAGGCCCAGGACCTGTCCATCGTGGAGCGGGAGATCGACTGGGTGCTCAAGTGGCGCACCCTGCAGCGGTATGCCGACCGGTCCGGTCTGTCGATGAGCGACCCCCGGCTGCAGCAGCTGGACCTGGCCTGGCACGACATCCACCCCGACCGGGGTCTGTTCAACATCGTGACCCGCCGCGACGGCGCCGAGACGGTGGTCACACCTGAGGCGATCGCCGAGGCCGGCCACACTCCACCGCAGACGACACGCGCCAAGCTGCGTGGTGACTTCGTCCGCGCGGCCCAGGAGCACCACCGGGACTTCAGCGTCGACTGGGTGCACCTGAAACTCAACGACTCCTCGCAGCGCACGGTGCTGTGCAAGGACCCGTTCGTCAGTGAGGACGCGCGAATCGATGACCTGATCGCCTCGATGGAGCGGGGGCACTGAGGGTCGCCGGAGCACAGGTGCTGTAGGCACTCACGGCAGCGCCGACGGGCTCGTTCGCGGGGCGATTCGGGGGTGGTTCAGCAGTCACCCAGGGTCCGGGGGTTACCCTTGACTGTCCCACCAACTCCTCCCAGACAAGGATGGCGCGTGCGCTCTCCCAAGTTCCGGCTGCTCGGTCTTGCCGTGGCCCCCCTGATCTTCCTGTCCGCCTGCGGTTCTGACGACGGCGGTGCGGGCACCGACGACGCCAGCGAGAGCACCGGTGCCGACGACGCTGCGGCGACCTCGGTCGCCCCCAACGGCACCGCCGAGGACGTCACGCTGACAGAGGCCGAGGTGGAGGGCGCCACGGTGCCCGCACTGGAGCTGGACAAGACGCCGCTGTCAGTGGCCGAGACCTCCGTGCAGGAGATCGAGGCCGGCGAGGGCGAGGGGGCCACCGCCGAGCAGGACGTCGAGCTGCGCTACCTCGCGGTCAACGGGACCACCGGCGAGGAGATCCTGTCCACGTTCTCCACGGACGAGACCGTCTCCATGTCCCTGGCCAACCCCAACCTGTTGCCCGGCTTCCTCAACACGCTGGAGGGCGCCAAGCCCGGCCAGTCGATGATCATTGCGATGTCGCCGGCGGACGGTTTCGGGGAGCAGGGCAACGCCCAACTCGGCATCGGCCCGTCCGACACCGTCGTCTTCTATGTCGAGGTCGTCGGCGCCACCACGCCGCTGACCCAGGCCGAGGGCGAGGAGGTCGAGCCCGAGGAGGGTCTGCCCACCGTCGAGGCCGACGGCACCTCCCCGGCGCAGATCACCATCCCCGAGGGCGAAGAGCCCCCGACCGAGCTGGTCGTCCAGCCGCTCATCAAGGGCGAGGGCAAGGAGGTCCAGTCGGGTCAGAACGTCCGGATGCAGTACACCGGCGTCCAGTGGTCCGACGGCGAACAGTTCGACACCTCGTTGCAGGAGGGCCGCCAGGCCTTCGAGACGGTCATCGGCGCCGGTCAGGTCATCCAGGGCTGGGACGAGGGTCTGGTCGGCCAGACCATCGGGAGCCGCGTGCTGCTGGTGATCCCGCCGGACATGGCCTATGGGGATGCACCCGAGGGCAGCCCGAGTGCAGACCTCAAGGAGGAGACCCTGGTCTTCGTCGTCGACATCCTGGCCGCGCAGTAGTTCTGCGCCAGCAACACCCATTCCCGCCAGCAACACCCACTCCCGCCAGCAACACGCAGATTCACCAGAGTGAGAGGAACCAGATGAGCGACAAGACCAAGCCCGAGGTCGAGTTCCCCGGCGACACCCCGCCGGCCGACCTGGTCATCGAGGACATCGAGGTCGGTGACGGCACAGAGGCCACCACCGGATCCACCGTCTCGGCCCACTACGTCGGTGTCGCCTGGTCCACCGGCGAGGAGTTCGACGCCTCCTGGAACCGCGGCGCACCCCTGGACTTCCAGGTCGGCATCGGTCAGGTCATCCAGGGCTGGGACCAGGGCCTGCTGGGCATGAAGGTCGGCGGCCGCCGCAAGATCACCATCCCGCCGCACCTGGGCTACGGCGACCGCGGCGCCGGCGGTGTCATCAAGGGTGGCGAGACCCTGATCTTCGTGGTCGACCTCGAGGGCGTGCGCTAACCCGCCACCCGACCGAGCGCGTGGAGACCTGGGTTTCCCCCCGACCGAGCGCGTGGAGACCTGGGTTTCCCCCCGACCGAGCGCGTGGAGACCTGGGTTTCCCCCCGACCGAGCGCGTGGAGACCTGGGTTTCCACGTCACCGAGCGCGTGGAGACCTGGGTTTCCACGTCACCGAGCGCGTAGGGCGGAGCCTCGCGGCCTGACGCGATAACCGGTACGGTCCCTTCCATGGGACGCAGAGTGGCGATCGTGGGGGCCGTGCTCGCTGTCGTGGGGGTGCTGCTGCAGATCTGGTGGCTCCCGAGCAGTCCGAGACTGGATCAGTCGGGACCGCTCAACGGCTTTTTCAACGACATTCTCTATTTTGTGCCGACGTTCGGCATCCTCTGCAGCACCGTGGGTGCCGTGATGGTTGCCCTGGCGTTGTTCATCGGGCTCGGTGGCCACGCTCCGGTGCCGCACGCCCTCCTGAACTTGCTGTGGCTCGGGCTTGGACTTGTGGTGGTGGTGACGGGCATCGAGTATTTCCTCCTGTCCTCCGACGGCCTCTATCAGCTGAGTCTGCAGATCCCGATGCGACTGCTCCACTCACTTTCCACCGCGGTGGGTCTCGTGCACCTACTAGGTGCAACGCTCATCGGGCTCGGGCTGACGGGTCTGATCACCAGCCCTCGTCACAAGGCGCAGCACGATCCGGAGAATCCAGCCCTGATTGAGAGCCGTCCCTTCTGACTCGAGTCAACGAAGCTTGGGCCGCCGGGCCGGTACGGGCCAGATCCGCATCGTCGACCATTAGGGTCAAGACGTGATTCGATGGCGCGAGGGTGTGGTCGTGGGCGAGCAGGCCCGCTGGGGCGACGCCGTCGAGGTCCAGGTGCGACTGCGCGCGGGAAGCACTGCAGCACCCGTGCCGCAGGGGGCGGCACAGGGGGTCGCACCTGAGGGTGAAGTGGTTCGTGCTCTCGCCTACGCCTCCGTGACCGGAGTGCCTGCGGCCGGCGACCGGGTCCTGCTCAACACCAATGCTCTGGACAACGAGCTCGGCACCGGGGGAGTGGCGATGGTCGTGGCCCTGCCGGACCGGCTGCCGAGCGACGACGAAAGCACTGCTGCCCACCCGGAGGGCACCGGCCACTTGGTGAAGGCCCGGTATACCCCTCTGCAGACGATGGTCTTCGGTGTCGACGAGCAGGACAGTCCGCACCACAGCACCCTGACCGACGCCGACGACCTGGCGGGGATGCCGGTCGTCGCCGCAGATCTGCACTCCAGCCTCCCAGCGGTGCTGGCCGGACTGCGTGTTGACACACCAGAGGCCCGGGTGGCCTATCTGATGACCGACGGGGGAGCGCTGCCCGTCGCGTTCTCGCGTGCCTGCGCCGCACTCCGCGAATCAGGTTGGCTCGAGGCGGTGATCAGCTGCGGGCAGGCCTACGGCGGAGACCTGGAAGCGGTGAACACCTTCTCCGGACTGCTCGCCGCGCGGCACGTCGTAGGGGCCGATGTGGTCGTGGTCGCCCAGGGCCCCGGCAACCTCGGCACCGGAACGACCTGGGGCTTCTCCGGTGTCTCTGCCGGGGAGGCGCTCAACGCCGCGGCCCTCCTCCAGGGACGGGCCATCGCCACACTGCGCGTCTCCGGAGCCGACCCCAGGCAGCGCCACCGCGGCATCTCCCACCACAGCCGCACGGCATACGGCCGGGTGCTTAACCGGTCTGCCGACGTCCCGGTGCCTGATCTGGGAGGCCACCCCGGGATGGACCCGGGACTCGCGCAGCAGGTGGCCCGGCAGGCGGAGGAGCTGTTCGCCGCAGCGCCCCATCTGGTGCGCCACGACATCGACCTGGCCGGCATGGGCGCCGCGCTGGCCGCCACCCCGGTGCGGCTGTCCACGATGGGGCGAGGTGTGCGCGAGGACCCTGCGGCCTTCCTCGCTGCTGCCGCCGCCGGCCGACACGCGGCTTCGCTGCTGTAGGCGTCGCGACACGCCGCCGCTGCCGCCGGTGTGCGGGTCGGCCCCGGGCCGCTCGTCGGGTAGCGTCGGCCGCATGGCCCGTCCCAGTTCTGCCGCGCTGAAGACCGAGCGGTTGCTCAACCTGGTGATCGCGCTGCTCTACACCCGGCAACCGATGAGCAAGAGCCGTCTCCGCACGGCGGTGCCGCAGTATGCCGAGAGCTCCGACGAGGCCTTCGACCGGATGTTTGAGCGCGACAAGGACGAGTTGCGCGACCTGGGCATCCCGCTGCGCACCGAGGTCATCGACCCGTTGTTCGACGACGAGACCGGCTATCGCATCGACCGCCGCGAGTATGCACTCCCCGAGATCTCCTTTGAGCCCGACGAGCTCGCGGTGGTGGGCGTGGCCTCCCGTGCCTGGTCGCAGGCAAGCCTTGCGGGCCCCGCCGCCCAGGCCCTCCGCAAGCTCGAGGCCTCCGGCCTGGCCCGGGACAGTGAGTCGGTGGCCGGGGTGGAGCCGCTGCTGCACACCAAGGAGCCGGCCTTCGACGCCACGCGCGACGCCGTGCTGGCCCGCCGTGAGGTCACCTTCGACTATCGCCGCGGTGCCGCTGGCAAGGTCACCGAGCGACATGTGCAGCCGTGGGCCCTGACGTCCTGGCACGGACGGTGGTATCTCACCGGCCACGACCTGGACCGCGAGGCCCCCCGGGTGTTCCGGCTGGACCGGGTCGAGAGCACGGTGCGCGCCTCCGGCCGGTCGGGTGCCTACCAGGTGCCCGCGGACCATGACCCCCGCGCGATGATCACCTCTTCCACTCGCGACGGCGAGGGCGCCACGACCGCGCGGGTCGCGCTGCGCCCCGGCACCGGTCACCAGATCCGCCGCCGTGGCCAGCTGCTCGAGGAGCGCGGTCCCCACAACTGGGACGTCATCGAGCTGCGGGCCGGGTCACTCTGGCCGGTCATCGAGGAGGTCTCCGGCCTCGGCCCCGACGCGATCGCCCTCACGCCCCCCGAACTGGTCACCGGCGTGCGCCAGTCCTTGGAGGCCGTGCTGACCGGACGGCGCGGTCCGAACCTCCCCAAAAAGGCGCAGACACCGGTCCGAACCTCCCCAAAAATGGAGGGTGCGTGATGGTGCAGGAGACGGCCACACAGCGCCTGTCCCGGCTGCTCACGATGGTGCCCTGGCTGATGAACCGGCAGGGCGTCGACATCGTCGAGGCCGCCCGCGAACTCGGCGTCAGCCAGGAGCAGATCGTCGATGACCTGCAGCTGCTCTTTGTCTGCGGCACGCCCGGGCACTATCCCGACGACCTGATCGAGGCCAGCTGGGAGGGCGGCCGCGTCCACATCGGCAACGCCGAGGAGATTGCCCGCCCGCTGCGCCTGGGCCGCGACGAGGCACTGGCCCTGATCGTGGCGCTGCGGGCGCTGACTACGACGCCGGGGGTCGGCGCGCAGGACGCCATCGAACGCGCGCTGGCGAAGCTCGAGAAGGCGGCTGGCGAGGCCGGCAGCGCCGCCGCGGCCCAGGTGAGCGTGAGCCTGGAGGTCGGCGAGGTCGAGCACCAGCGCCTGGAACAGATCCGCGAGGCTCTGGCCGGACCCCGACGACTCCACCTGCGGCACTACAACCCGACGCGTGATGAGACCACTGAGCGGGACGTCGACCCGATGCGGGTGCTCTCGCTGGAGGGCCGCTGGTATCTCGAGGGCTGGTGCCACCGCGTCGAGGATGTGCGGCTGTTCCGGCTGGACCGCATCGAGGAGCTCGACCTCCTGGACCAGGACGGCACCCCACCGCCACAGGCCCGGCCCCGGGAGCGTGGTGGCAGCGCTTTCCAGTCCGGCCCCGGGGACGTGCTCGTGGAGCTCGAGCTTGCGCCGTCTGCGGCCTGGGTCGCGGAGAACTTCCCGATGGAGTCGGTCGAGCGCCGCGAGGACGGGTCGCTGCGGGTCACCCTGCTGGCCACGGACGTGGCCTGGGTGCGTCGTCTGGTGTGGCGGTTGGGTGGGGCCGCCACCGTGCTGGCCCCTCACGAACTGGCCGAGGAGGTCCGGTCCGGAGCGGCTCAGGCGCTCGAGTCCTACCGCGTAGACTGACCGCATACGCGGGGGCCACGTGAGCCAGTGGCCCCAATCTGCATCGAGAGAGAGTTCGCATGAGGCCGCAGCCCTGGCACATTGTCGTCCTAGTCATTGCCCTGGTCCTGCTGTTCGGCTGGAAGCACCTGCCCAACATGGCGCGCAGCCTGGGTCAGTCGATGCGGATCTTCAAGTCCGAGGTCGACCAGATGAAGGAGCCCAGCGCAGCCAGCAAGGACACGGTCCGTGGCGAGCAGGCCGAGCGCGACACCTCCACGAACGGCGACCCGAAGGCCACCGGCCTCGGTGACCGGGCCCGGGACACCGCCGAGGGCGTGAAGGACAAGGGCGCCAGCGTGCGCGACGAGTTCCGCGACGGCCTGGCAGGCGAGGACTCCGCGGACGCGACCCACCGCGACGACCCGCGCGCCTGACCAGCCCACCCCCGCTTCGTGGCACGTCGTGACCCCGAGGGGCGTATGCCCCTGGCCCAGCACCTCCGCGAGCTGCGCAACCGCCTGTTCCTCGCGATCCTCGGGGTCATCGCCTGTGCCGTCGTGGGCTGGATCTTCTATGAGCACCTGATCAACTGGCTGATCGAGCCACTGCGCAACGTGCGCGACTCCGAGGGCCGCGAGATCGTCAACATCAACTTCGGCGCGAGCATCACGCAGCCGTTCTCGGTGCAGCTCAAGGTCTCGGTCTTCGTCGGCATCGTCCTGTCCAGCCCGTTGTGGATCTGGCAGATCTGGGCCTTCCTGATGCCCGGGCTGAAGAAGCGGGAGCGGCGCATCGCGCTGGCCTACTTCTTCGCCGGGGTCCCGCTGTTCCTGGCCGGCGCCGCCCTCGCAGCGTGGGCCATCCCGCGCACCGTCGCGATCCTGTTGTCCTTCACCCCGGACGACGCGGCGAACCTGCAGGACGCGATGACCTACCTCAACTTCGTCCTCTACTTCATCCTCGCCTTCGGGCTGGCCTTCCTGATGCCCGTCGCGCTGGTCGCCCTCAACCAGGTAGGCGTCCTGCCCGTGCGGGTGATGGTCAAGGGCTGGCGGGTCGCGCTCATGATCATCCTGGTCTTCGCTGCCTTCGTCACCCCCGACCCGAGTGCCTGGACGATGATCGCGCTGTCGATCCCGGTCTACATCCTCTACTGGGGCGCCATCGGCGTCTCGGCGATCCTGGAACGCCGCCGCAAGAAGAAGGACCCCAGAGCGGCGTGGAAGGACCTGTCGCCCGACGAGGCGAGTCCCCTATGAGGTGCGCTCCGGTTCACGGCGCCACCTGGGGCACAATCGCCCCATGACTCGGTATGCCGTGGTGCACGGGCCGCGCTCAGGTCGCCGCGGTGCCGGGGCCGTGGGGGAGGAGGTGGTCCGGCAGCTGCGCGCCGCCGGCCAGCAGGTCACCGAGCTGGAGGCCGCCACCCGCGAGGGCGCCCAGGAGGCGAGCCGGGGTGCGGTGGCCGATGGGGTCGACATCCTCGTCGCGGTCGGAGGCGACGGCGTCGTGCAGGCCGCCGCCAACACCCTGGTCGGGAGCAGCACCGCGCTGGGCATCGTGCCCGCGGGCACCGGCAACGACAACGCCCGCTCCCTCGGGATCCCGCTATCCACCGACCGGGCGATGCAGACCCTGCTCACCGGGAGGCGCCGGTCCATCGACCTCATCCACGTCGACCCCTACGACCTCCACGTGGTCGGCTCGGTGCCCTGCGGGCTGGATGCTCTCATCGCCTCCCGTGCCGCCACGCTGCCCCGGTGGCTGGGGGCCCAGAGCTACACCATCGCCACCCTGCCAGAGATCATCCGCCTGCGACCGATGGACTACCGCCTCGAGGTCGACGACCGGGTCCTGGAGCTCACGGGGCTGGTCGTTGCGGTCTGCAACATGCCGATCTACGGCGGCGGGATGCGCATCGCGCCCGACGCCGACCCCGCGGACGGGCTGCTGGACGTCATCATCATCGAGCCGGTCGGCGCCGCCTCGGCCCTGCGCCTGTTGCGCGGCGTCTTCTCCGGAAGGCACAGCAACCACCCCGCCGTCCGGTTCGAGCGAGCCCGCCGCGTCAGCGTCGCTGGGCCACAGCTGATCGCGCACGGAGACGGCGACCCACTGGGCCCGCTGCCGGTGGAGTGCACGGTTGCTCCCGCGGCCATCGAGATCATGGTCCCGGTGCGCTGAGCGGTCCGAACCTCCCCACAAAGGGTGACGGGGCGGTCCGAACCTCCCCAAAAATTGGTGGGGGGAGCGCGTAACCTGAGGACATGTCCACTCCCGCCGAGCGGTACGCCGCTGCCCGCAAGCGGACCCGGCAACAGGGCGGGGCCGTGGGCCGGTTCACAGCCGGCTTCGACTTCCCCCTCGACGACTTCCAGCTGGAGGCCATCGGGGCCGTCGACGCAGGTCAGGGCGTCCTGGTCGCCGCCCCCACCGGCGCGGGCAAGACGATCGTGGGGGAGTTCGCGGTCGCACTCGCTCTGGAGACCGGACGCAAGGCGTTCTACACCACGCCCATCAAGGCCCTCAGCAACCAGAAGTACCACGACCTCGTCGCCCGACACGGCGCCGACCAGGTCGGGCTGCTGACCGGGGACAGCTCGATCAACGGCGAGGCTCCCGTGGTCGTGATGACCACCGAGGTCCTGCGCAACATGATGTATGCCTCCTCCCGCACCCTGGAGGGCCTGGGCTTCGTGGTGATGGACGAGGTCCACTACCTGGCCGACCGGTTCCGGGGCGCGGTGTGGGAGGAGGTCATCATCCACCTGCCGGAGTCCGTGCAGGTCATCTCGCTGTCGGCCACGGTCAGCAACGCCGAGGAGTTCGGTGACTGGCTGCGGACCGTGCGCGGCAACACCGAGGTCATCGTCTCCGAGATCCGGCCGGTGCCGCTGTGGCAGCACCTGATGGTCGGCAAGGACCTGCTCGACCTATTCGTGCACACCGGTGACGGCCTGGTCGCCGACCCCTCGACCCAGGGCCAGCAGGCGCGCATCAACCCCGAGCTGCTCGAGCGGATCGGCAGCTATGAGCGCGACTCACGGTGGCGCCGCGACGACGCCGGGGGCCCGCGTGGGCGGCGGGGGAGACCGCACGGGCGGGACGACCGCGGACGCGGCAGCAGGGGACGACCGTATGCCGATCGCGGACGTGACCGGGACGCTGTCCAGGGCGTGGGCCGGGGGAGCGGGCCAGGCAGTCTGCCCGGTGGCACTGCCAGCCGTGCCGAGGTGATCGACCGCCTGGACCGTGAGGGCCTGCTGCCGGCGATCACCTTCATCTTCAGCCGGGCCGGGTGCGAGGGGGCGGTCACCCAGCTGCTGGCCAAGGGCACCCGCCTCGTGCCACCGGAGGAGGGCGCCCGGATTCGCCGGCTGGTCGAGGAACGGGTCGCCGAGGTCGACGAGCGAGACCTGCCCGTCCTCGGCTACCACGACTTCGTGGAGGGGCTCTCGCGGGGGTTCGCGGCCCACCACGCGGGGATGCTGCCGCTGTTCCGCGAGATCGTCGAGGAGCTGTTCACCGCTGGCCGGACCAAGGCAGTCTTCGCCACCGAGACCCTCGCCCTGGGCATCAACATGCCAGCTCGCACCGTGGTGCTGGAGAAGCTGGTCAAGTTCAACGGCGAGGAGCACGCGCCAGTCACGCCCGCGGAGTACACCCAGCTCACCGGGCGGGCCGGTCGACGCGGCATCGACGTCGAGGGCCACGCCGTCGTGCTGCACCGCCGTGGCCTGGACCCGGTCGACGTCGCAGGCCTGGCCTCGACCCGCACCTATCCCCTGAAATCCTCCTTCCGACCGACCTACAACATGGCCGTCAACCTGGTGGCCCAGTTCGGCCGCACCGTGGCGCATGAGCTGCTGCAGTCCTCCTTCGCCCAGTTCCAGGCCGACCGCGTCGTGGTCGGCCTGGCCAGCCAGGTGCGGCGCAACGAGGAGGCCCTCGAGGGCTATGCCGAGTCGATGCACTGTGACCTGGGCGACTTCCGGGAGTATGCCAAGCTCCGGCGCCAGCTCAACGACTCCGAGAAGGACGAGGCCCGCCGCCGCAGCGCCTCCCGCCGCGCCGAGATCGCCGTCAGCCTCGAGGAGCTCACGCCGGGGGACGTGGTGAGTCTGCCCGAGGGGCGCCGCAAGGGCATGGCGGTGGTCCTCACCGTGCCGACCAAGGCCGGGCGCACACCGGAGCCGGGGGTGCTCACCTCCGACGGGCAACTGCGGCGCCTGACCCCGACCGACCTGCGCGAGCCGGTCGAGCCGGTCGCGCGGCTCACGATCCCCCGCGGCTTCAACCCGCGCAACGTGCGCTCCCGAAAGGACCTCGCGGCCACGCTCCGCGCCCAGGTGCCCTTCGAGCCGCCGCCCTCCCAGCGCCCGACCCGGCACGCCGCCGAGGAGGCGCAGCCGACCCCTGACCGCGGTGAGCGACCTGGCCGGGGGGCGACTCGGCATACCGACCCCGACGAGCTGCGCCGCCAACTGCGCGCCCACCCGTGCCACCAGTGCCCCGACCGGGAGGACCACGCCCGGTGGGCCGAGCGCTGGTGGAAGCTGCGGCGGGAGACCGATGACCTGCAACGGCGGGTCAGCGGGCGCACCAACACGGTGGCCCGGACCTTCGACCGGATCTGCACGCTGCTGGCCGAGCTGGGCTACCTGACCGAGGATGGCACCGAGGTCACCTCGTCCGGGGAGAGTCTGCGGCGGATCTATACCGAGAAGGACCTGGTGGCCGCGCAGTCGATCACCCAGGGCACCTGGAGGCGGCTGGACGCGCCCTCGCTGGCCGCGGTCGTCTCCACACTCATCCACGAGCCGCGGGGCAGTGAGGAGACGCTGCAACCACGCTGGCCGAACGTCGAGGTCGACGAGGCCTACCGCGAGATGGTGGCGATCTGGTCCGAGCTGACCGACCGCGAGGCCAGGCACACGCTGCCACTGACCGGTGAGCTCGACGCCGGCATCGCGTGGATGGTGCACCGGTGGGCCTCCGGGCGCTCCCTGGAGGAGGTCCTGCGCGACAGCGAGCTGTCCGCCGGTGACTTCGTGCGCCGGTCCAAGCAGGTGATCGACCTGCTCGGTCAGATCGCCCACGCCGCCGACGAGCCGGTGGCGGGCAACGCCCGGCGGGCCTCCGAGGCCATGCTGCGCGGGGTGGTGGCCGCCGACCGCCTCGACTAGATGTCGAGAGCCCACAGACCCGTGACACGGGCCGTGCGGGCGGACCTGTGACGCCAGCCGCCCGCCGGGGCGATCCGGAATACGTCGACGTTGCTCGGCCTTGACTTCCCCGTGCCCATCACCCACGAGCCCTCGAGGCTGACCCGACTGTTGATGTTCGGCGCCCTGGTCGCGATCGGGCCGCTGACGATCGACATCTACCTGGCGGCGTTCCCGACCATCGTCCAGGACCTGGAGACCACCGACGCAGCGGTCCAGCTGACGCTCACGGCCACCCTGATCGGTCTGGCGCTCGGTCAGCTGCTGATCGGTGCCGTCGCCGATGTGATCGGGCGTCGGCGTCCGCTGCTGGTCGCCCTGGGCGCCTACGTGGTCGTCTCGGTCGTGATCGCCCTGTCCTCCTCCCTGGAGGCGCTCCTGGTCCTCCGGTTCCTGCAGGGTCTGACCGCTGCCTCGGGCATGGTGCTGGCCAACGCGATGGTGCGTGACCTCTATGACGGCGCCCAGATGGCCACCTTCATCTCCCGGCTCTTCCTCATCGTCGGTGTCGCTCCCATCCTGGCGCCCACTCTCGGCGCCCAGTTCCTGCACTTTGGCACCTGGCGGACGATCTTCTGGGCGCTGGCCGTGTTCGGCCTGATCCTGGTGTCGGTCGCTCTCTTCCTGGCGCCGGAGACCCTGCCGCAGGAGCGCCGGCGCCGCGGGGGAGTGCTACCTGCCCTGCAGTCCTACGGCGTCCTGCTCTCCAGTCGCCGCTTCGTCGGCCTGATGTTGACCGCCGGAGCCGCGATGGGCGCGCTCTTCGCCTACATCAGCTCGGCAACATTCATCTTCCAGGACCTGTACGGCATGTCCACCCAGGGGTACGCGCTGGTCTTCGCCGCCGGCGCCGGGTCACTGACGATCGCCAGCCAGGCCAACGGTTTCCTGGTCCAACGTGTCCACCCGGTCCGTATCCTGCGGGTCGTCCTGCCCACGACGGTGCTCATCTCCGGCCTGCTCCTGGTGGCGGCGCTGCTGGATCTGGGGGTGGTCGCCATCGTCGCGGGTGTCGTGCTCGTCCTGGGCGCCACGGGCTTCGTGATGCCCAACGCCCCGGTCATCGCCCTGCACGACCACGCCGAGCGGGCCGGGTCGGCCGCGGCCCTCCTCGGAGCCGGCAACTTCCTCTTCGGAGCCCTGATCGCGCCGGTCACCGGAGCCTTCGACACCAACTCTGCCGTCCCGATGGCCGGCGTGATGGTCGGCTGCGGGCTCCTGGCGGTCCTGGTGTTCTGGACGCTCGCCAGGCCGGGCGAGATCCTGGCCGGTATGCCGTGGCGCGGGTCAGACCGGTCCGGTGGCGGCCCCGAGGGGCGGGGTCAGACGGACGCACCAGCCCCACCGGAACGGGCCGTCGAGACCGCCGTCTCAGGGGTCTGATGCGGAACACTCACCGCGGCGGGTGTCCCTGAGGCCCGACACGTGCTAGCGTTTGAGATGACTTGCCGTACCCGTGTCCAACGAGGTTTCGCGCCCGGGTGGACTCGGAGTGTTGCCTCAAAGGTGGATCGGCAGCTCGGAGGGTCCGCACACGTGGGCCCCGCCAACGAACAAGAATGAGGCAACACCAGTGGCTACAGGCACCGTGAAGTGGTTCAACTCCGAGAAGGGCTTCGGTTTCATCGAGCAGGACGGCGGCGGCGCTGACGTCTTCGTGCACTACTCCGCCATCGAGAGCTCGGGTTACCGCGAGCTCCAGGAGGCACAGAAGGTGGAGTTCGACGTCACCCAGGGTCCCAAGGGTCCGCAGGCCGAGAAGGTCCGCCCCCTCTGAGCTGAGCTCAACCGACTCACCACGAAGCCCCGCGCAGAACTGCGCGGGGTTTCGTGCGTCCCGGACAGAATCGGTCGCCAGGTGGCAAGATTCATCCCATGGGACTCAAGGACAGTCAGCTCGCCCACGGCGAAGAGGTCGTTCTCAGCATCCGGACGCACTGGAAGGCACTGGCCGAGCCGGTGGCCCTGGCGATCTTCCTGGTGGCTGTGGTGTGGGGCGGTTGGTGGTTCACCCGCGACCTGTCCTACGGCATGTGGATCACGCTGGCCCTGGCTGTGCTTGCCGCCGTCATAGCGCTGTTCTTCGTGGTCATCCCGATCCTGCGCTGGTCCACGGAGCGCTACACCATCACGACCCGGCGGATCAGCCACCGCACCGGCATCCTCACCAAGATTGGCCGGGACATCCCGTTGCACCGGGTCAACGACATCGGCCTGGAGAAGGGGCTGCTCGACCGGGTGCTGGGATGCGGGACCCTCACGGTCTCCGATGCCACTGACAAGGCCGGCATGGACCTGCACGACGTGCCCAGGGTCGAGGCCGTGCACGTGCAGCTGCAGAACCTGCTCTACTCCCGGGACGACGGATCGGACGACGGGGAGTGGCCCCCGAACGAGCCTCCGCGCTCCCGCGGACGCAACTGAAGGCTCGGTCCCAGGAACGCAGCTGACGGCCACGTTCCAGGAACGCCCACGTCTCAGTGCAGCTTCAGCGCCTGCATCAGCCGGGTGATCGGTCCGGAGATGCCGTAGGTCTCCACGATCTGCTGCAGCGTGCCTGGATCGGCGAGCTCCCGGGGCAGGGAGAGCGGCCGGTCCTCCAGGGCTGCGTCCCGGGCCACCAGCACCACGCCCGGCGCCACGTCAAGATAGTCGGAAGCCGCCTCCAGGTTCCTGCGGCGGGCCCCCTTGATGGCGGGGTCGCCGTCCGCGAGGGCCTGGCGGACCCCGGCGAGCGAGCCGTAGCTCGCGATCAGGGCCGCCGCGGTCTTCTCCCCGATGCCGACCACTCCCGGCAGGCCGTCGCTGGTGTCCCCGCGCATGATCGACATGTCGGCATACGCCGCCCCGGAGGCCACGGCATACCGCTCCTGCAGTCCCGCCTGGTCGATCACCTCTGCGTCCCGGACCCCGGCCCTCGCCGTGTAGGCCACGGTGATCTGGTGCTCGTCATCGACGAGCTGGAACAGGTCCCGGTCACCGGTCACGACGGTCACCGGCATCACTCCCGTATGCCGATGCACCAGCGTCCCGATGACGTCGTCGGCCTCGAAGCCGGGAGACCCCAGCACCGGGATGCCGAAGGCCTCGAGCGCGGCGCGGATGACGGGGACCTGCACCTGCAGGTCGTCGGGCACCTCCTCCTGGTCGGCCGACCCCTCGACCAGTCGGTGCGCCTTGTAGGACGGGATGGCCGCGGTCCGGAAGGCAGGTCGCCAGTCGTCGTCCCAACAGGCGACCAGGTGAGTCGGCTCAAACCGGTTGAGCAGGGTCGCCGTCATGTCGAGCAGCCCCCGCACCGCGTTGGTCGGTGTGCCGTCCGGGGCGGGGGAGGTGTCCTTGACCCCGAAGAAGGCCCGGAAATAGAGGCTGGCGGTGTCCAGCAACAGAAGACGCTGGCCTGGACTCATCTGTGCGCTCATGGATCACTAGGCTATGTCCTCATGGAAGCCGTTGACCGCCAGATCGCCGCGCACCTCGCTGCCGATGGGCGGATGAGCTTCGCCGAGCTCGGGCGAGCCGTGGGCCTGTCCACCTCCGCAGTGCACCAGCGCGTCAAGCGGCTCGAGGAACGGGGCGTGATCACCGGCTACCGCGCCGAGATCGACTTCGAGAAGGTCGGCCTCCCGCTCACCGCCCTGATCGCCCTGTCACCGTTCGACCCGGCAGCCCCGGATGACATACCGGAGCGCCTCGAGCACCTCCCACAGATCGACTCCTGCTGGTCGGTGGCCGGTCGGGAGAACTATGTGATCCAGGTGCGCCTCGCCAAGCCCTCCGACCTGGAGCAGCTGCTGGCCGACATCCGCGTGGCGGCCAACTGTGCCAGCAGCACCACCGTCGTGCTCTCCACGCCCTGGGAGGGCAGGCCCGTCCAGCTGCCGACCGAGGCATAGCCCATGAACGGCGCTCTGCGCGTGGTCCTCTGGGCCGCGTTGGCGGTGGGTCTGGTGCTGGCCGTCGTCATCGCGGTCGGCCTCTTCCGGCTGAGCCAGACCTTCCCCGACGCTGACCAGGGCAGGGCACTGGGGGAGCAGCTCGAGAGCGAGCTCGGCACGGATCATCCCCAGTTCGTCACGGAGACCGCCGCGGACCCCAGTTTCGCCGAGGTGCGCGTTGACATCCACCAGCGCGGCGGCGAGCTGACCGAGCCCGAGGTCTCCGAGCTGCTGGAGACGCTGCGGGAGGTCACCGTCGAGCACGCGGACTCCCGCTGGTCCCTGGAGATCAGCGTCGAAGGCAGGTGGGGCACCAGTCCGGTGACGATCACGGGCAGCGCTGCTGATCAGTGGCCCGAGCTGTCCCAGGCTCTCGAGCTGGCCGACAGCAACCGGACAGCGCTCAGTTTCTCCCTGGACACGGGTCGGGTGGCGCTCACGCGTGACGTGGACACCGAGCGTCTCTGCGGGCCAGGCACGGAGCCGCTCGGCTTCTTCACCGACACGGTGGGCGAGGCAGGTGCGGTTCTCACCGAACTGGGGTGGGCCAACGCCGAGGCCCCCGTCCTGGTCTATCTGGCCAGCGGCTGCGACGGACCGCTGCGGACCTCTCTGGAGCTCTCCGGCAGCAACCGGCTGGAGAAGCTGCAGGACCTGGAGGCACTGGTCGCCTCGCTCCCTGCCGAGCACTCGTTCGTGGGGATCACAGTGCAGGACGCGGGTCACCTGGAGGTGGGCCTGGACCGGGAACCGACAGGACCCGCCGCTACAGCACTGGCGGCGCACTGGCCACACGGCGAGGTGTGGATCAACGGCACCGCCGTGACATCGCCCTGACTCAGCGGCCGACCGTCAGCGGGCGATCGCGGCCAGCCTGGCGCTTGTGAGCCGCGCCAGGTCATCGGGGGTCAACTCGACGTCGAGGCCGCGTTTGCCACCCGAGACCAGGATCGCCTCGAACCCTGATGCAGTGACGTCGAGCACGGTTGGCAGGGACTTCTTCTGGCCGAGGGGGCTGATGCCGCCGACGACGTATCCCGTCGTCCGCTCGGCGACCGCGGGGTCGGCCATCACGGCGTTCTTCGCGCCGAGCGCGGCAGCCAACGCCTTCAGGTCCAGCTGGCGGTGCACCGGCACGATGCCGACGGCGAGACCGGTCTCGACCGAGACGAGCAGGGTCTTGAAGACGCGGGCAGGGTCCACACCGAGCGCGTGCGCGGCCTCCAGGCCAAAGGACTCGGCTGCTGGGTCGTGCTCGTAGGCGTGAGGTGTAAAGGCGACCCCGGCACGCTCCAGTGCAACGGTCGCCGGCGTGCCGCCCGTCGTGGCCCGATTCCTTGCCATGGCGCTGAGGTTAGCCCAGCTGGAACTCAGTCGAGCTGCGCCACCGAGGTCTCCCGGGAGGCCTGGGCCGCGGCCGTGGCCGCCTCGTGCGTCCCTGCCGCGTCGCTGTGCTGACGCCACCACGCCTGGCCCTCGGTCGAGAGGGTGTAGATCGGGTCGTAGTAGACGTACTCCGCGCTGGTGACGTCGACGTCCTCGGTCTCGATGGAAGTGCGGTAGTTCTTGCGCCAGTAGGAGATGCCGCGCTCGGTGTCGTAGGTGTCCACCTGGTGCACCCAGCGCTTACCCACGAACGGCACGTCGCACACGATGCGGGGGGTCGCGAAACCTGGCAGGTATCCCATGATCGAGTGCTGCAGGTGCTGGGCCTCGGCCAGCGAGGTCCGCCAGTGCTCAGCGAACGGGATCATGTCGCACATGTAGAAGTAGTAGGGCGTGATCGAGGCGCCGTCGGCCAGCGCGAAGCACAGGTCGAGCAGGTCCTCGCTGGTGGCGTTGACCCCGCGCATCAGCACGCCCTGGTTGCGGACGTCGCGGATCCCTGCGTCCAGCATCGCCTTCGTCGCGTCCGCGACCAGCGGCGTGACCGACTGGGCGGCGTTGACGTGGGTGTGGATCGCCAGGCCGACACCTCGGCTGCGGGCCTTGGCCGAGACCCGCGCCACACCCTCGACGGTGTCGTCGGCCAACCAGTGCTGCGGCAGCCCCATCAGGGCCTTGCTGGCCAGCCGGATGTCCCGGATGTTGTCGACGTCCAGGACCCGGTCGATGAAGGACTCGAGGTTCTTCCACGGCATGTTGGCCACGTCCCCACCGGAGACGACGACGTCCCGGACCGTGGGGGTGCGCTTGAGGTAGTCGATGATCGCCTCGTGCCGGTCCATCGGCTTGCCCGCCAGCTTGAGCTTGGTGACCTGCGGCGTGGAGTTGCCCACCAGATCCATGCGGGTGCAGTGGCCGCAGTACTGCGGGCAGGTCGGGAGCAGCTCGGCGAGCACCTTGGTGGGGTAGCGGTGCGTCAGTCCCTCGGCCACCCACATGTCGTGCTCGTGCAGCGAGTCGCGCTGGGAGTTGGGGTGCGAGGGCCAGTCCGCGCGGCGGTCCGAGAACACCGGCAGCATGTAGTTGCGCACCGGGTCGGCGTAGAAGGCCGCTGTGAACTCCTCGCCGGCCGCGGGCATCCGCCCCTCGGCCCAGGTCATCTCCGAGACCATCGTGTTGATCATCTGCGGTGGGAGCAACATGGACATGGTGGCCCGCTCGGCCTGGTCGCGCTCCAGGTCGGCGTAGAACGCGTCGGTGAGCAGGTCGCCCATCAGCTCACGCAACTGCTTGATGTTCTTGATGCAGTGGACTCGCTGCCACTGCACACTGGCCCACTCCGCCGCGGTGACCTCGCGCCACCCGGGGAAGCGCGTCCAGTCCGGCTCGACCAGCTCACGTTGCTGGTAGTGGTAAGGCTGCTCGATCAGGCTGCTCATACATGGCATGCTACGGATATCTTGCGGTGAAAGCGAGTAACCACGGGATGATCTCCCGCAAATGTCGCATTACGGAGGATGAATGACTGCCACCAGCCCCGTTGGGCTACACCGGGTCCTGGAGCCGACCGGCGCCTCGGTGAGCCTGCCGCAGGCCGCGCGCCGCTTGGACGCCCGGCCGGAGATCGGTGCCGATGAGGTCCGGATCGACGTCGAGGTGCTCAACCTGGACGCCGCGTCCTACCGGCAGCTCGCCGAGAAGCACACGACCCGGGGGCACGTCGACGGCGCAGCGGTCCGCGCCGAGGTGCTGGAGATCATCACCGAGCGGGGCAAGATGCAGAACCCGGTGACCGGCTCCGGCGGCATGCTGATCGGGCGTGTCGCGAAGGTCGGGCCGGACAGCCCGCTGGGGCTGGCGGTCGGGGACCACGTCGCCACGCTGGTCTCCCTCTCCCTGACGCCGTTGCAGGTGACCGACGGGCTCCGCGACTGGGACGGGCTGGGGGAGCGGGTCCCCGCCCGGGGGCACGCGATCCTGTTCGGGCGCTCCATCGCCGCCCGGCTCCCCGAGGACCTGGACCCCCAGCTGGCGCTGATGGTGATGGACGTCTGTGGTGCGCCAGCCCTGGTCTCCCGCGTGGTGACCGAGCACCGGGACCGCGCCGGAGTCGCGCCGGTGGTCGCCGTCCTGGGCGGGGCGGGCAAGTCCGGCTCGCTGTCCCTGGCGGCCGCGGGAGCTGCGGGGGCCGCGCGGCGCATCGCCGTGGTGCCCGTCCAGCGCGAAGCCGACCTGCTCGAGGGCAGTGGCCTGGCCGACGAGGTGGCCATCGCCGACGCCCGCTCACCGCTGGGCCTGCACGCGGCAGTGGAGCGGGCAGGGGGACCGGCCGACGTCACGGTGGTGTGCGTCGACGTCCCGGGGTGCGAGCAGCCCGCGATCCTGGCCACCGCCCAGGGCGGCACCGTGATCTTCTTCTCGATGGCCACCAACTTCGCGGCCGCGGCCCTGGGCGCCGAGGGACTGGCCGCGGACGTGCGGATGCTCGTCGGCAACGGCTACGTGCCCGGACACGCCGACCTCGCCCTGGATCTGCTGCGGACCACGCCCGGCGTGCGGGCGCTGTTCGAGTCCCGCCTCGCGGGGGAGCAGACTGGGGCCTCGTGAGCACACAGTCATCCTCCGAGGACACCCGCGTCCCCACCATCCTGCTGCGCGGCGGCCGTCTGCACGGCCACGACGGCGCCCAGGCCCTGCTGTCCCGCGGCGGCACGATCGCCTGGGTCGGCGACGACACCGCCGCCGAGGCCCACGCCGACACCGCTGACCGGGTCGTCGACCTGGACGGCGCCCTGGTGACCGCCGCGTTCTGCGACGCGCACGTGCACCTGACGATGAGCGGCCAGGGACTGGACGGCATCGACCTGTCCGAGACCGGTTCGGTGGGCGAGGCCCTGCGCCTGATCGAGTCTGCCGCCCGGACCCTGCGCGGACGCCCCGTCTATGCCCACTCCTGGGACGAGACGAAGTGGGTCGAGGGCCGTCCCGTCACCGCCCAGGAACTGGACCGGGCGACCTACGGCGGCGTGGTCTACATGCCCCGCGTCGACGCGCACTCCGCCAGCGTGTCATCCGCCATGGCGGCGGCTGCCCGCGTGCACGGGCTGGACGGGTGGGACCCGGCCGGCATCGCCACCCGCGACGCCTTCGCGGCCGTCACCAACGCCTTCACGTCCGCGATGACCGACGCGGACCGCGAGCACTACCTCGACCTGGCACTGCGCGCCGCGGCCGAGCGCGGCATCGGCCTGGTGCACGAGACCGGCGCCGCCCACCTCACGCCGTTCGCAGACGTGCGCCACGTCCTGGAGGCCGGGCGGCGACCGGCACGCACCGCCACCGTGGCCTACTGGGGTCAGCTGGTCGCCGACGAGGCAGAGGCCGCGGAACTGGGTCAGTTCCTCGGCGTGGCCGGCCTGGCCGGAGACCTCTGTGCGGACGGCTCCTTCGGGTCACGGACCGCCCACCTGCTCGAGCCATATCTGGACGGCCCGGGACACGGCTTTGGCTATCTGAGTGCCGAGGAGATCTCCCAGCACGTCATCGCCTGCACCCGCGCGGGCCTGCAGGCCGGCATGCACGTGATCGGTGACGCCGCCCTGCACACCATGGCCGAGGGCTTCCGCCGGGCGGCCGAGGTCGTCGGGCGCGAGGCGATGATCGCCACCCGCCACCGCTGGGAGCACGTCGAGCTCCCCGACGCCGAGGTGCTCGCGACCATGGCTGACCTCGGGATCTGGGCCAGCATGCAGCCGGCCTTCGACGGCCTGTGGGGCGGCATCGAGAACATGTATGCCGCGCGGCTGGGGGAGGAGCGCGCGCTCGCCACGGTGCCGCTGCGCAGCATGCGGGACGCAGGCGTGCGCCTCGCCCTGGGCTCGGACAGCCCGGTCACCCGGATGCATCCCTGGCAGGCCGTGCAGTATGCCGTGTGGCACCACAACCCGGACCAGCGGCTGACCGTGGCCGAGGCGGTGCACGCCCACACGGTGGGCGGCTATGAGCTGGCTGGCCGGCCGGGCGGGACGCTCGCGGTGGGCGGCCCGGCGTCCTACGTCGTCTGGGACGCCCCGGACGGTGACCTGCCCGTGGGTGAGGCGGGGCTCCCGGACCTGGCCGCGGCCCCCGACCTGCCGCTGCCCGTGGCGCGCCTGACCGTCGTCGACGGACACGTGACCTTTGACCGAGAAGGAGACTGAGTGAGCACCCCCAAGGTCCTGGAGCTGGACCGCGCAACCGTCCGCCGCGCCCGCTCGCACGCCGCCCGGCTGGGCAAGCCGGTCGTGGAGCTGGCCACCTCACACACCACGGTGTCGGTCGAGCGGGCGACCCTCCGCCTGGCCGGGCTCTCCGGAGCCGACCATGAGCGGGTGCCCTGGGTCAACCACCTGGTCGACGCGGTGCGGGACCAGGTCGGCATCGAGCACGGCGTCACCACACCGATCTGGGACGCACTGCGCCGCGACGAGGCGCCCGACCTGCTCACCCTGGCGCAGAAGGCCTCGTCCGGGTCGGTGAACTTCCGGATCCCCGAGCAGCGGGGCGAGGCGACCCGCGCCCGTCGTGCCGCGATGGCAGCGGTGCGCCCCGGCATACGGAGGATCGACCGGCAGCGGGCCGCCCGTGACCGGCAGATCGCCCGGTTGGGTGACCCGAAGCAGCGGCCCTGGATCTACCTGATCGTGGCTACCGGAGACATCTTCGAGGACATCCCACAGGCCCAGGCAGCCGCCCGCGAGGGCGCCGACATCATCGCCGTGATCCGCTCGACCGGTCAGTCCCTGCTGGACTACGTCCCCGAGGGGGCCACCCGGGAGGGCTTCGCCGGCACCTACGCCACGCAGGAGAACTTCCGCCTGATGCGCGCCGCCCTGGACGAGGTCGGCAAGGAGCTGGGCCGCTACATCCGGCTGGTCAACTACGCCTCCGGGCTGTGCATGCCAGAGATCGCGGCCCTGGCCGGCCTCGAGCGGCTCGACATGATGCTGAACGACTCGATGTACGGCATCCTGTTCCGCGACATCAACCCGATCCGCACGTTCGTCGACCAGCGCTTCTCCCGCCAGGTCCACGCCCGCGCCGGGATCATCATCAACACCGGCGAGGACAACTACCTCACCACCGCCGACGCCGTCGAGGCCGCCCACACGGTCACGGTGTCGCAACTGATGAACGAGTACTTCGGCAAGGAAGCCGGTCTGGAGGACTGGCAGCTCGGACTGGGGCACGCCTTCGAGATCAACCCCGACCTGCCGGAGAGCTTCCGGCTGGAGCTCGCGCACGCGCTCCTGGCGCGGCACCTATTCCCGGACGCACCGCTGAAGTGGATGCCGCCGACCAAGCACATGACCGGCGACATCTTCAAGGGCCATCTGCTCGACGGGTTCTTCAACCTCGCGGGCGCGATGACCGGCCAGTCCATCCTGCTCGTCGGGATGATGACCGAGGCCGTGGTCACCCCCTTCCTGTCCGATCGCGACCTGGCCCTGCAGAACGTGCGCTATGTCCTGAACTCGGCCGGGGGACTGGTCGAGGACTTCCACCCGCCACGGGACGGCTTCATCCAGACGCGGGCACGGCACGTGCTGGACGAGGCCATCACGCTGATGGACGAGATGTCGGCCCGGACGCCGACCCGTGGGTGGTCGCCGCTGCTGGAGGCCATTGCCGATGGCACCTTCGGGCACATGAAGCGGCCCGCTGACCAGGGCAAGGGACTGGAGGGCGTGGCCCGGAAGGCCGACGACTACGACAACCCGGCCACCACACTGCTGGAGGAGGGCAGATGAGCAACACTGCCGGAGGAGGGCACGTGAGCAGCACCCCCACCCCGGGCGAGCGGTCCGGCACCCAGGGGTCGGTCGTCCGGCCCTACGGCGACATGACCGGTGACGGCATGATCCAGGTCTCCTTCACCCTCCCGGTGCCGCACGACAAGCGGGCCGAGGGGGCGGCTCTGCAGCTGGCCGGCAAGATGGGAATGTCCCCGGCCCTACTGGTCCATGCCAAGGCGATGGGCCCCGAGCACACCTTCTTCGTGGTCTACGGCAGCGTCACCCACCTGGTCGAGCTGGACAAGGTCGAGGTGCTCGAGCGGGACTTCCCGCTCCTGTCCGCCAAGGAGATCAACACCACGATCAAGAAGACCCTGCGCCGCCCGCTCGTCGTGGTCGGAGCCTGCATCGGCACCGACGCCCACACGGTGGGCATCGACGCCATCCTCAACATCAAGGGGTTCGCGGGGGAGAAGGGCCTGGAGTACTACTCCGAGGTGCAGGTCGTGAACCTCGGGGCCCAGGTCCTGGTGCCCGAGCTCGTCGAGCGGGCCCGCGAGGAGCAGGCCGACGCCGTGCTGGTGAGCCAGGTCGTCACCCAGCGCGACGCGCACATCCACAACACCACGGCGATGTCCGCGGCCTTCCGCGAGGCCTACCCCGCCGGGGCCGTGCCCATCCTGATCGCCGGCGGCCCACGCTTCGAGGAGGGCTCGGCCAAGGCGCTCGGCGTCGACCGGATCTTCGGCAAGGGCACCACGCCCTCCGAGGTCGCGTCCTATCTCATCCACGCCGTGGCCCAGCGCCACGGTGCAGCAACCCGCCAGCAGCCCGCGAAGGAGCAGCAGTGACCGCCTCAGAAGG
This sequence comes from Ornithinimicrobium murale, assembly GCF_003352835.1. Taxonomy (GTDB): domain Bacteria; phylum Actinomycetota; class Actinomycetes; order Actinomycetales; family Dermatophilaceae; genus Ornithinicoccus; species Ornithinicoccus muralis. Next base: position 167,770 of record NZ_QLVD01000015.1, read on the forward strand.
CACCAGCGTCATCCACGCCCGCTACGTCCCCTACAGCCACGCCCACTACGCCGGAGACCTGGTCGACGGCGCCTACAGCCTCGGCCTGTTCGGCGACGTGGCCACCGAGCTGTGCATCCGCACCGACGGCCACGAGGGCCTGTTCGCGTCCTACTCCGACGTGCAGTTCCTCGCGCCGGTGCGCGCCGGCGACTGCCTGGAGGTCAAGGCGACCCTGGTGCGGGTGGGGTCGCGCAGCCGCGAGATAGAGTTCGCGGTCCGCGTCACGGCCCGGGGCAACGCCGAGCGGGGCGAGTCCGCCGCCGACGTGCTGGACCCGCCCGTTGTTGCCACGACCGCCCGGGGTGTGGTCGTTGTCCCGCGGGCGGAGAGCTGATGGACCACGCCGCGCCGGTGGCGAGCGGATGACGCGCCGGTGACGACCGGATGACGAGGACTTTCCGGCGTGTCGTCGGCGACACGCCGGGGAAGTTGTGCCGTTCGTCGAAAAAGTTGTCCCACAGCTCGGGCCGATGACCTGCGAGTATGCGCGAAGCTGCAGGTCAGGCCACGTTTGACAGTCCGTGTCAGAGGGCTAAGTTAGCCCTCAGGTCCGCAACTGGTTCCGGTGCCCCCGGGGCCGCGCGGCCGCCCCAGACCGCAGTCGGGCGTCCGCTCCTCGGAGCGTGTGCCAACGCCTGGACTGTGCTCATGGACGGTCGTTTGAGCAAGATGCTGGACAAGTCAGGGCCCGCGCGCTCAGTAGACAACGGGACCACCAGCAGCACCCTGCTGCGGTGGGATCGGCACCAACGGCGCACGGGCCCTGACTCATGCCCGGACACCCCTGACTCATTCCCGGACACGGCATGTATTCTCTTGGCATGATCACCGCTGCGCAGTATTGGTTCTTTGGGTCGGCTCCGGCCGGCGCGAAGACCATCTGACGCGCAACCGGAGCCGACCAGGGCGTGGACCACGAGGTCCGCGCCCTCCGCTATTTCAGGCGGGCGCTCCGGGACTGCGGGGCGGACCGCCTCCAGACCAGGAGGAAACCCATGAGCGCCACCCCCAGCGCAGCGACCGGGCGCACCAGCACCAACGACCTGCGCGTCCGGCGCATGGAGCCCCTGCCGACGCCGACGCAGGTGTTGGAAGAGCAGCCGCTGCCCGATGACCTGGCCGATCTCGTCGACCGGTCGCGGGGCGAGATCCAGGCCGTCCTGCACGGCGACGACGACCGCCTGCTCGTCGTGGTCGGGCCGTGCTCGGTGCACGACCCGGCGGCCGCAGTGGACTATGCCCGACGCCTCAAGGTCGTGGCCGACGCACTGGCCGACGACCTCGTCGTGGTGATGCGCGTCTACTTTGAGAAGCCGCGCACCACCACCGGCTGGAAGGGTCTGATCAACGACCCCGACCTGGACGGCAGCTACAACATCCCGCGCGGCCTGCGCCTGGCCCGTCAGGTGCTGCTCGACGTCCTCGGGACCGGGCTGCCGGCTGGATGTGAGTACCTGGAGACCACGACGCCGCAGTACATCGCCGACACCGTGAGCTATGGGGCGATCGGTGCCCGGACCGTTGAGTCGCAGGTGCACCGGCAGCTCGTCTCGGGGCTCTCCATGCCGGTCGGGCTGAAGAACGGCTCCGACGGGAGCGTGCAGGTCGCGGTCGACGCCTGCGTCGCCTCGGCAGCCCCGCAGACCTTCCTCGGCGTCGACAAGGAGGGCCGCGCCGCCCTCGTGGAGACCCAGGGCAACCCGGACGGCCACGTCATCCTCCGCGGTGGCCGTGCGGCCCCCAACAGCGACGCCGGGTCTGTGGCCGGTGCCCGCGCACTCCTGGAGAACGCAGGGCTGGAGCCCCGACTGGTCATCGACGCCAGTCACGGCAACAGCCGCAAGGACCACGTGCGCCAGGCCCAGGTGGCCCGCGAGATCGGTGCCCAGGTCGCCGGTGGTGACGACACGGTTGTGGGGGTCATGCTGGAGAGCTTCCTGGTCGCCGGCAAGCAGGAGCCAGCCCCCGTCGACCTGACCTACGGCCAGTCCGTCACGGACGCCTGCATGGCGTGGGAGACCACCGCTGAGGTGCTCGCTGACCTGGCCCATGCCGTGCGCCAGCGCCGCTCGGGGGCCACGACGTGATCCGGGGTCCGGTCGCCTAGGCTGACCTGGTGCTGCTCCGCCTGGTCCTGTCGCTTGCCGCGGGGCTCTCCCTCTGGCTCGCCTTCCCCGCCTACGACCTGTGGTGGATGGCCTACCTGGGCATCGCTGCGCTCGCCCTGGCGACGGTCGGCGTGGGCCCGTGGCGCGGGCTCCTCCTGGGGTTCGTGACCGGAGTGGCCTACTTCGTGCCTCTGCTGTCGTGGACGGGGATCTTCGTCGGGTCCCTGCCCTGGCTCGCGCTCTCGGTCCTCGAGGCCCTCTACATCGCCGGCATCGGGGCGGTCTGTGGGTTCCTGCAGCGCAGCCGAGTGCGCCCGCTCACGGTGGCGATCGCCTGGGTGGTCAGCGAGCTGGCCCGCTCCACCACGCCCTTCGGTGGGTTCCCGTGGGGCCGGGTCTCCTTCAGCCAGGCAGACGCCCCCCTGCTCGCGGTCGCGTCCCTGCTGGGCACCCCCGGGGTCACCTTCGTCGCGGCCCTGGTCGGCGCACTGCTCGCCCTCGTCGTCCAGCACCTGCTCACCTGGCGCCCCCGCTCTGTGGACACGAAGCAGCAGCCGGCACACGGCATACGAGCTGGTTGGCAGGCCCCCGTCGCCGCCGGGGCCGCCCTGGCCCTGCTCTTCACCCCCCTGGCCATCCCGCGTCCTACGGACGGCGAGCCGCTGCAGGTCATCGGGATCCAGGGCAACGTGCCGGAGATGACGCTGGAGTTCAACGCGCAGCGCCGCGCTGTCCTCGACAAGCACGTCGCCACGACCAAGCACGCGGCCGAGCTGGTGCAGGCAGGGGAGCTCCCGGAGCCAGATCTGGTGCTCTGGCCGGAGAACTCCTCGGACATCGACCCGTTGCGCAATGCCGACGCCGCCACCGTGGTCAACGAGGCGCTGGAGGCCGTCGGGGTGCCCCTCATCGTGGGCGCCGTGCTGCGCGAGCCGGAGGACCACGCCACCAACGCCAGCCTGCTCTACCTCCCGGGGGAGGGGATGGTCGATCGTTATGTCAAGCAACGGCCCGTGCCGTTCGCCGAGTACATCCCCTATCGCGACTTCTTCCGGATGTTCAGCGACAAGGTCGACCTGGTCTCGCGCGACTTCGTGGCCGGTCACGAGTCGGGGGCGATGTCCGTGCCGATCACCGGCGGGGAGGTGATGCTGGGCATCGCGATCTGCTTCGAGGTGGTCGTTGACGACCTGATGCGGGACAACGTCAAGCAGGGTGCGGAGGTGCTCTTCGTGCCCACCAACAACGCGACCTTCGGCTTCACCGACGAGTCCGAGCAGCAGCTGGCCGCCTCCCGGGTCAAGGCGGTCGAGCTGGCCCGCCCGGTGGTCCATCTGAGCAACGTGGGGGTCAGCGGTCTGGTGCTGCCCGACGGATCGGTGGTCGAGCGCACCGAGCTGTTCACCCAGGACATCATCAGCGGCGCTGTGCCGCGCCGCACCGACCTGACCCTGGCCGTGCGACTCGGTCCGTGGCCGGAGCGGGTGGCTCTGGTCGGGCTGCTGGTGCTGCTCGCGGGCGCGGTTCTGAGGGGGCGCACCCGGTAGGCTGGAGACCCAGACGCTGCGGCGTCGCTCACCTATCGACCGGCAAGGCAGGGCCAAAGTCACCATGAGCAGCACTCTCGGGAGGGTCCTCGTTCTGATCCCGACCTACAACGAGAAGGACTCCCTGCCCGGAGTCATCGCGCGACTGCGTGCGGCCGTGCCCTCGGTCGACATCCTGGTCCTGGACGACAACAGCCCCGACGGGACCGGCGCGGTGGCTGATGCTCTGGCGGCGGACGACCCCCAGGTGCGGGTGCTGCACAGGGAGGGCAAACAGGGCCTGGGACGGGCCTACCTGGCAGGCTTCGAGCAGGCCATGGAGCAGGGCTATGACGCGGTCGTGGAGATGGACGCCGACGGCTCCCACCAGCCCGAACAGCTCGACCGGCTGCTGGCGGCGGCGCAGGGAGCCGACGTGGTCATCGGGTCGCGTTGGGTGCCCGGGGGAGCGACCCACAACTGGCCGCACCGTCGCAACATGCTCAGTCGGGGCGCCAACGTCTACACCCGTGCGGCTCTCGGCCTCGCCGTGCGCGACGCGACGGCGGGCTACCGGCTCTATCGCACCAGTGCCCTACGAGCGATGGACCTGGAGGGGGTGGCCTCAGCCGGCTACTGCTTCCAGGTCGACCTGACCCTCCGGGCCGCCGACCGTGGCCTGCGGATCGTCGAGGTGCCGATCGACTTTGTCGAGCGCACGGAGGGCACATCCAAGATGGATGGCAGCATCGTCCGTGAGGCCCTGGGACGTGTGACGCTCTGGGGGCTGCAGCGGCGCGGCGAGCAGGTCGTCTCAGCCGCCAAGGGCTTCGGCCGGCGGATGACGTCAGGAGCGACGTGGCACGAACTGACGGACTGAGCGGCCCCGTCCGGCCCGGTCACGGGTCGGGCAGCAGCAACGGGTCAGGCGACGCGGGTGGTCCCGGTCGCGGAGGCACGGGTGGCCCCGGTCAGCGTGGGCGCGGTGGACGTGACCCCGGCAGGCCACCAGGGAGCCGTCGGGCACCCCGTCGGCTTCGGTTCATCTTCGCCGGGTTCTTGCTGCTCCTTCTGCTGGAGATCGTCGTGCTGGTCGCCGTCGGCAATGCCATCGGCGGGTGGTGGACGCTGGGTCTGCTGCTCCTGTTCGTGGTGGCCGGGCTCTACCTGGTTCGCCGGGAGAGCGGTCGCGCCTGGAAGGCTCTGCGCCAGGCGGTCGACACCGGCAGAATGCCCGGCCGGGAGCTCGCTGATGCCAGCCTCGTGCTGCTCGGTGGAGTGTTTCTGGTCATCCCCGGCTTCATCAGCGACGTCGTGGGAATCTTCCTGATCCTGCCGTTCACCCGGACCCTGAGCCGGCGGTTGCTCGCCGTGCTGATCGGGAGCCGCATGCCACCGATGACGGTGACCGGCTTCCCGGGCGCGGGCCCCGGCGGATATCGTCCCAGGCCAGCCCCAGGTTCTTCCGGCCCATCCGGCAGTCCGGGCACCTTCGGTGGTCGGGGCGCCCCCGGCGGTCCAGGCACGTCCGGTGGTCGGGGCGCTCCGGGCGGTCCAGGCAGTTCGAGCGGGCCGGGGGGGACTGGAGGTCCGGGCCGCTCGCGTGGCTATGACGACATCATCGAGGGCGAGATCATCGACGAGGACCCGCCGCCCGGGCGCTGAACCCCAGCGGCAACCCACTGCTCCTGCCACGGAAGCACCGCGCGCCACCGTCGGCGTGTCGTGCACGGTGCCATCATCGTTGCGGCGTGTCGTGCGCCAGAGCACCGGGACGGTCGCGCCGTTCCCGCTCAGGGCGGCCGCAACCGACCGACTCAGCGCCCATCCGGTCGCTGCGACGCGAGGGTCGGGGCGACTCGTTCGTCAGCCGGGCTCGGCCACCATCAGGTCTGCACGGCGCGAGGACTCCGCTGTCGGGGGACTCTTTCAGGCACACAAAAAGCCCACCCGCTCAGGGCCGGGTGGGCCTTTTGTGTGGTGCGTTCGTCAGGCAGTGCGCTGACGGCGCGGCTTCTCGCCACGCTTCTCGCGCAGCAGCGCCAGGCGCTCCTCCAGGAGCTCCTCGAGCTCGGGGATGGAACGACGCTCCAGGAGCATGTCCCAGTGGGTGCGCGGAGCCTTGGTCGCCTTGAGCTCGGGCTCGGGGCCGTCGTTGAGCTTGCCGTCCTTGCCGCAGCGGCACTCCCAGATCGGTGGGATCTCGGCCTCGACGGAGAAGGGCAGCTCGGTCACGTGCCCCTCGGGGCACGTGTAGGCGACCATCTGTCGCTCGGAGAAGGTGACGCCCTCATCACTCTCGAAGGACAACCAGGAAAGGTTGGTGCCTCGTAGGGACCTCTCGGCCATGTCGAACTCCCATCGTGTTGGTAAACACGGTCATACCTGCTGGCGGACTGTAGGTGTCAACGCTCTGGACGAGCGCAGTGTTCCCAACCGCAGGTGCCGGTTGAACGCGCGGAAACGTGGCGCGGTCCGGTCAGTCCGGCCTCGCGGAGACACCTTCAGTGGGGATAGCCCTATATGCTAGCGAACGCGAGGGTCACAGCGCCAATCCGCAGGTCAACGGCCATTTCGGTATGCCGCGGGCCGGCTGTCCCATCACGTCACCACGCGCTCGGTGGGCCCCAGGAACGGGCTCCGATGCGCTCAGTGGACGCCAGGAGCGCCTCACCATGCGCTCGGTCGGCAGCAGGAGCGCCCCACCATGCGCTCGGTCGGCAGCAGGAGCGCCCCACCATGCGCTCGGTCGGCAGCAGGAGCGCCCCACCACGCGCTCGGTGGGGGTGACGGCTAGGGGAGGGCCTACGAGTTGCGGCCCGTGAGGCTTCGCGCGAGTGTGGGAGACCACGCAGTTCATCGACCAGGAGGTTGCGCATGGGTATCGGCGACAAGATCAAGAACGCGGCCGAGGAAGCCAAGGGCAAGGGCAAGGAGGTCATGGGCGACGCGACGGACGACCACTCACTTGAGGCTGAGGGTCAGGTCGACCAGGCCAAGGCCAACACCAAGCAGGCGGGTGAGCACGCCAAGGACGCCTGGAAGGACGCCACCAGGGACTGAGTTCTCTCCCGCAGGAACAGACCAGGGCCGCACCGGTTTTACGGTGCGGCCCTGGCACGTCCTGCCTCGCTGTCCCGTCCGACACCGTGCCTGGCCTGACAGTGCCGTCCTCAGCGGCGCCGTCTGCGGCGGTGGAGTCTGCCGAGCAGCGGGGAACCAGCGATGCGCCGGGTTGCCGGCTCAGCGTCGGGGTCCTCACCCACGACGAACTCCTCAGCGCCCGAGCGTTCCAGTTCGTCGCGGGTGCGCTGTCCCGCCTCCACCCCGTGACGGGCAGTGATGGCTCCCTCGGGCGTGGCCAGCTTGATCTCCTCGGGGTGCAGGTCTCCGGTGCGCAGGTCGATCTGCTCGGACAGATAGCGAAGCGCCACCACCACCGAGGCGGCGACCGGCACCGCCAGGAAGGCCCCGGGAATGCCGAACAGGGTGCCTCCGGCCGCGACGGAGAGCAGGATGATCACCGGGTGCATCTTCATGCTGCGGCTCTGCAGGAGCGGTTGGAGCACGTTGCCCTCGACCTGCTGGACGAGCAGCACGATGCCGAGCACCCATAGGGCGGTGACCCACCCGTTGGACACCAGGGCCACGAGCACCGCGAGTGCCCCGGCCACGAAGGCGCCGACGATGGGGATGAAGCCAGCCATGAAGGTCAGGATCGCCAGGGCAGGGGCTAGTGGGACCGAGAGCACGATCAGTCCGAGACCGATGAAGAAGGCATCGACGGCACTCACGATGGCCTGGGTGCGGATGAAGCCACCGAGCGTCACCCAGACCCTGGTGAGCATCTCGGTCAGGTGCTCACCCGCCGTGCGGCCCGCGGTGCGCCGCAGCCACGGCAGGAAACTTGGTCCGTCCTTGATGAAGAAGAAGGTCAGCACCAGGACCAGGGCCAGGGTCACGAAGGCCGAGGTGACGGCAGAGACCCCGGTGAAGACGCCGGAGGCGATATCACTGGCGCGCTCCTGTAGCCAGCCGGTGGCCTCCTTGATGGCATCGTCCAGCTGCTCATTGTCAAGGTTGATCGGAGGACCGCCCAGCCACTCCCGCACCGTGACGATGCCCTGACTGGCCCGATCCACCACGTCGCCGGTCTGCGCGACGATCGAGGGCGCGATGGCTGCGAGTGTCCCGAGGACCAGCAGCAGAGAGACGATGAGCGTCACCGCAGCGGCCAGTGCTGCGGGAACACCTCGGCGTCGCATCCAGCCCACGGGGCCGGACAACACCGTCGAGACGATGAGAGCGAGCATGACCGGGAAGATCCCGACCCACAGCTTGGACAGCAACCAGAGCAGGAGCGCGGCAGCAGCACAGATGACGATGAAGCGCAGGGACCACTTAGCGGTCACCGCCATCGCGTCCCCCACGATCTTGCCGCGGTCTATGCCGACATTGCCCTCCGGTGGAGTCGCGCCATAACGGCCCGATGCCTCATCGGTGGTCCCGGACCCGTCATCCCTCACGTGCGCCTCCCGATGGTGCGGTGCTGTCGGCAGCCATCATGACGCATTCGTTGAGATCACTGTGACCATTGTGGACAGCGTGTGCTCAGCACCGGGCTCCAGGGTTACCGCGTCATCACCCACGGCGGCGGCCTCGACGCAGACCATCTCGGTCCACTCCTGGTCACCGAAGTCATCCATCGCGGCAGCCTTCTCTGCCCAGGGGTTCCAGACCACAGTGGTGGGTGACCCGGCCTTGTCAATGGTGATCGCGCGCTGGAGCACCGGGTCGTGGACGACGACGCTGCCGGCGCTGGTGTGCACGCGATCCGTCTCGCCGGTGAAGACCAGCTCGCCGTGCTGGGTCGCCTGGGACAGCAGCACCTTGTCCCAGTAGCTGGCTCCGTCCAGGCCACTGAGCCGGATCTGTCGGATGTCCCCGACGTGCAGGTAGGTGTGCAGCGCGGCCTCGTAGTCGAAAGGGTGGGAGTCGTCGTTGCGCACGGTGAGCGAGAGCGTGGCGCTCCCCGTCACCACGACCTCGAGGTGTGCCGTGAAGCGGTGCGGAAAGTGGTCGACACCGCCCCGGGACCGGACATCCAGGTCGGTCAGCTCCCACATCAGGCGGACGGACTCGCCGTCGACGGACTCATCCCCGACCAGGCGCCACGGCGCCACCCGTGCGAACCCGTGGTTCGGCTGCAGGTCACCGGAGCGCCCCGGCCCGAACCATGGCCAGCAGACCGGGACACCACCCCGGATCGGCTGCCCCTCGGCATAGTCCGACTGGCGGCTCGCCCAGATCACCGGAGTGTCACCGATGCGCCACTCGGCGACCTGCGCGCCCTGGTCATAGGCGATGACCTGGCCGGAGGGTGTGCGGTAGGTGCGGGGCTCCATCACGGTCCTGTCTGGGAGAGATTGGCAATGAGAACGATGCAGACGCCCGCGAAGACGATCAGACCCACGGGGATACTCAGGAAGACCCCGATCAGCAGGCCCAGGCCCCAGCGACGCGTCACCGGGACCACGACCAGCACGATCACCACCACGAGCAGGCCCATCACCGCCCACGGGAACAGGTCGGACTCGAGGGCCACGCCGGCATAGACCGCGCCGCCGACCAGCAGGAGGCCGAGCACTGCTCCGAGCCACAACGGCTTGGTGGACTTCTTGGGCGGTGCCCCATAGGGCACGTGGTAGCCCTGCGGGTAGTAGTAGCCGTGCCCCGGTGGTGCCTGACCGTAGGGCGGACCCTGTGGTGCCTGACCGTAGGGCGGACCCTGTGGTGCCTGACCGTAGGGCGGACCCTGTGGTGCCTGACCGTAGGGCGGACCCTGCTGGCCCGGCGGGGGAGGCGCGTAGGGGTCGAACGGTTCGTCGGGGGACTGGTCGTCAACCACGGAAGACCTCCCACCAGATGCCCACGCCTGCCGCTACGACAAGCAGCGCGAGGTAGGCCAGGACGAGTCGGGTGTCGCGCAACAGGCACTTGGAACGGGTCAGGCCGGCGCGCCGAGCGCGCCAGTAGCCTGCGAAACCGAGACCTGCGAAGACGAGCAGCGCGAACGGCCCAGCCAGCCAGCCCAGCAGCGCGACCGTCGCAAAGATGCACAGGCGCAGCGGGTCGAGGGGCGCCTCCGCAGGGGGCGGGGGAGTCGGGGGCGTCCCGGGGGTGCCGGGCAGCGCGACGGGGTGGGACGGGTCACTCACGTGGAGGCCTCCAGCAGGTTCCGTCGACCACCGGTGGCGGTCGAGAGCCGGGTCCGGGACAACGGCGCCCAGGCCTGCACCGCGCAGAACGGAGCGCACTGGTGCGAGGCGTCCTGCTCGTTGACCGTCGCGACGTGCACGCAGCACTGGGTGAGCCGCTCCTCGATCATCGTGTTGATGTCCATGAACGGCTTGACGGTCACCCGAAGCACCCGCTCACCGAGCATCGCGCGCAGGCGGGCCTGGCCACCGGGCAGCTGAGCGGTGGCCAGGCGGCTGAGCGTCCCGATCCCGATGTCACAGTTGGTGCAGATGTCCCGCCAGATCGAGCCGATGTTGGGATGCGACAGCGAGGACTGCTCGCTGAGCAGGTCCAGCAGACTGTCCTTGACCACCCGGCGCAGCTGCGCGGGCAGCTCCTGGTCGGCGATCCGGTTGGCCAGGACGTCGGGTTCCAGGTCGAGGAACTCCTTGAGCCGGTCCGGCCCGATCAGCTGGACCAGCGATTGCCATGTGCCGGAGTCGTCGCGCAGCAGGTAGCCCACCGAGCAACAGTGCGGGTGTGAGCACGGCAGGGCGGTCAGGTCACGCCAGGTGACGCGGCCATCGGTCTGGCCCGCGAGACGGCTCAGCACGCCGGTGTGGGTGAGGCGCTCCATCGGGTCGACCCCGGCCGAGCGTCCGGAACCGAAGACCGGCTGGATGGTGACGCCTCCGACGTAGGGCGTGGCCAGCCCCAGATCAAGCACGGCGCCGATCTCCTCATCGTTGACGCCGAGCGCTGCGGTCATGGTCAGCGTGGTGAAGATGCCGTTCTCGGAGAGCCGGGCGATCGCCTGCTCCTTAAACCGTCGCAGGTCCGCGCCACGGTGGTGCCGTGAGGCGTCGGCGGTCAGCCCGTCGAACTGCAGGTAGATCTCGACCCGCTCCCGGTGCTTGCGCAGCAGGGCCAGCAGCGCGTCGTCCCGGGCGATCCGCAACCCGTTGCTGTTGACCAGGATCCGCACGATGGGGCGGGCCACCGCGGCCTCGAGGAGCTCCTCGAACTGCGGGTGCAAGGTCGGCTCGCCACCGGAGATCATGAGCACATCGAGGCGGTTGTTCTCCCGGGAGAGCCGGGTGTCGATGGAGGCGAGGATCTGCTCCAGCGGTGCGGTCGCCGCGAGCTGGGGGGCCGACTCGGCGAAGCACGTCGGGCACTTCAGGTTGCAGTGGTCGGTGATGTCCTCGAGGAGGATGCAGGTGTGCTGGGTCTGCATCTGGGGCAGGCCATCGGCGTATGCGGAGGGGACCGGTTTGAAGTTGCCCGCCAGGTCGGCGGTGTGTTCCTTGGTGGGGGCGGTCCACTCCTCGAGGTAGCGCAGGATCTGGGCGGACTCGTCGTAGAGCGTGCGCACGAACCCGTGGTCCGGACAGCCGCGCTCCAGGTAGACCGCGCCGTTGCGTTCGGCGAGCCAGCCGGACAGGCGACGGACGTGCTCCAGCGGCCGGTCCGGGTCCTCCTCGTGGCAGTGCGGGCAGAAGGCGTTGACATAGCGGTGCACCCGGAAGTCGCGCAGCGCGGCGCCCGGGCCGACCGGCGCGCCCATCAGTCGGACCTCTCCGACGTGCCGGCGCCCACCTGCAGGCCTGCTCCGCCCGGTCGCTGCTGAGTCACGTTGTCCGTCTCCTGTCGTGAGTACACCCCGCGCCGAGCCTGCCACGCGATCCGGGCCAGCACGAGGGGAACCGCCGCGAGGAGGAACAGCTGGGGCCTGCTCAGTCCCATCCAGACCACCTCGTTGCCCCTCGTGAACTCCACGAGCAGCCGGAACACGGCATACGAGGCGATGTAGAGGACGAAGGTCTCCCCCTGGGGGAGCCGGCGCCGCGACAGGCTCCACCAGATGACCGCGAAGGCCACGGTGTGGAAGGCCGCCTCGTAGAGCAGGCTGGGATGCAGCGGGACGCCGGCCACGCCACCGAGCCGGTCGGCAGTCGCCTGGTCCAGGACCGGACCGAAGCCCAGCGGGTTGGGCGTGCCGGGCAGCTCGGTGAGGTGACAGCCCCACCGGCCCACCGCCATGCCGAGGGCGACCGCGGGGGCGAAGAGATCACCGGTGCGTGCCGGGTAGCCGGTGAGGCGCTTGGCGACATGGACCCCGAGCCAGGCTCCCACCAGACCGCCCAGGATGCTGCGGTTTCCGTAGAGCCACTGCTCGACCAGGGAGGCGTTGGCCCGCAGGTCGACGTCCTGCAGCCAGGTGCCCAGCCGCATGAACACCGCCCCGCCCACGAGGGCACCGGCGATGATGTAGAGCATCCGTTCGTCGCGACCCGCCCGGGTCTGCACGAGACGGATGCCCACCACCAGCAGACCCACGGCCACACCGAGACCGACGAAGAGCTCATGGGTGCCCACCGGGAGGTCGATCCCCAGCAGGTCGCCGAGCGTGGGATACATGAGCGCCAACCTAGCGTCTCGCCCGGTGTGCCGGTCCCGTTGCGGGATCGGCCGACAGGTAGGCTGCGGCAGGAGTGGGGCACGACGTCGAGGGGACACCGTGAACGAGCAGACCGGACCGCAGCCGGGCCAGGGCCATCCGTGGGCGCCGCAGGGACAGCCCGGTGACCAGCAGGTAGGACCACAGGCAGGCCCGCCGGGCGCACCGGACCAGCTAGAACCGCAGGCTCGTCCCCAACCGGGCCACCCGCCGGGCGGCCAGCCGTCACACGGTGGCCAGACACCGTTGGGCGATCAGCAGAGCGGGTCAGCACCGGGCGTGCCACCGCATCCGGGCTATGGGCAGCCGGCCGGGCCGGGTCACCAGAGCCAGCAGTTCGGTCACGGACCGGCCGGGCCGGGTCACCAGAGCCAGCAGTTCGGTCCCGGATCGACCGCACCGCCCGTCTCGGGGAGCAGTGGCATGTCCACCGGCGAGGTCGTCCGGCTTGTGCTGCACGTCCTCGCTCTGCTGTTGGTGGCCCTGGGCCTGTCGGCCGATCTGGATGACCGTGACTCCGTGCTGTGGAGCGACACCTGGACCTGGGCCGGCTTTGCGACACTGATGGCCCTGGCGCAGGGTGCCGCGCTGCTGCCCCGGACCGTGCTCTCCGGTGCCGGCTGGACGACCGGTGCTGTCGGCGCGGGCGGACTGCTGCTCTTCTGGACCCTGCTCATGCTGCCGTTGATCAGCACCAACATGGCCTTCCTGGTGACCCTCGGCACGGCGTGCGCGACAGCCGCGGTCCTACTCAGTCCCGACCGGAAGCTCTGACCCCGTGCTCGGCACGACCCGTGGACCCGTGGTCACTCTGACCCGGCACCGGGTCGCAGTCCTGGCCGCCGGTCTGCTGACCGTCCTGGCCCTGGGGCTCCCGTGGACGGCGTCGACCGAAGTCACCACCGGAGGGTGGTATGTGGCCTCCACGTGCATCCCGAACTTCAATGACGGCACCATCTGGTGCTCCGGCTCCTATGCCTCACCGGGGTTCACCACCGGATCCGCCGGGCTGAGCGGCAACGAGACGGTGGCCCGGGTCTTCCTCGTCGGGGCGCTCGTCCTGATCACCATCGCCTCGGTCCGGCAGAAGCCCCGACTGTTGCTGGTGGCCGGAGCCGCCCTGGTCCTGGGCATCCTGTTGACCGGACTCACCCTGCTGGGTGGCCAGGTCGCTGCGGTCCTGGCCGCTGCGCTGGTGCTGTATGCCTCCTTCAGCGCCGGGGTCGCACCAGCCAGAGCGTGAGGACGACACCGGCGATCAGGCCCAGCCCGAAGGCTGGCACCAGATAGTTCATCCGCCACCAGATCAGCTGCAGGCCCCACCAGGCCAGCAGCAGGACGATGGCGCCGATCACGAGCGTCCACCCCCAGCGGCCCATCAGCCAGGCCCCTTCTGTGGTGCACCGTCAGGCGTCCGTCGCCACGGAGGGGCAGAGGGAGCGGCGAGGGTCGGCATGCCGCCGATCCTGCCACGAACTATCCGGGCAACGGCGACACGGCAGTTGCCGTCGGGACGTAGACGATGGCGTTGATCGACTCACCCACCGGTCCGTTCTCAACGACCGCGTCCGCGTCACGTGCGGGGTCATAGCTCGGTCCGATCGCCCTGGTCCGCAACGGCCTGCGGAGCCATGACCGCACGATGGCGCTCTGCGCGGCGTCGCTCTCGAGTGCGAGCAGGACCGGCACGTCGCTGTACCGGAGCACTGCTTCGGTGAGGTCCGGCGGCGTGGGAGGAACGAAGAAGGGTACAGAGCCGGTCCCCATGGTGAGCACAGCTGCCGCATAGTCGGTGCCCAACGCCGCGCGTAGGTGGCCACCGGCGTTGCGATGAGTCTGCTCGGGCATTGCTGGGAGGTGTCGTTCGTCCGCTGCGACGGTGTGTGCGGTGCCTCCCCAGTGAGCGATGCGCTGCCCGGTGCGGTGCTGCCAGTCGAGGTTGCGGCGCGCAAGGTCGAGCTCGATCTCCGCGAGGTCATCTGGATCGGCGCCGACAGGCGCTCGGTCATGGACGATGCGGACGGGGTCGTCTGGGTGTGTGACGGCGTAGTGGCGCAGCCACCGGAAGACCGCCTCCGCCTCGTGGTTGTGGAGGAATCCCTGGCTGGCGTGCAGGAGGGTGCGCAGGTCCCCTTCTCCGCTCACCGTCCACCGATCGAGGTCCGCCGCCGTGTTGAACGGTGCGTCGGTTCCCTCGATCGAGACGGCGCGCACACCTGGCGCACCTCCGTCGGTGTCTTGCACCAGAGCCCGCAGGAGCGCGTGGGTCGCCAACACCAGCTCCCGTGCCGATCGCACCGCCGACGCCAACCCCACCACCGTTGCTTCGCTGAGCACACGCGGAGGTGGCTGCGTCGCGTCATCGACGGGGAAGGCGACCGCGTGCTGTGCCACCCATGCGGCCAGGGAGGCATCGACATCAGCCGCTGGGCTCCGATCGTCTGCGGACTCGTGAGCCATTCCGGTCATGATGACATGGGTCACGCAGGTCGGCCGCCGCCGGGCGGACCCACCGCGCGACGGCTCTGCGACGTCGACCATCTGCGACGTCGACCATCGGAGGAGCAGCAGGGTCAGTCGAGCATCACCCGCCGCTCGAGGTGCCGGTGCACCCACCAGAACCCGGCGCCCACCATCACGAACACGGTGCTCGACAGCGCGAGGATGCTCAGTGAGCCGGTCACCAGGGGCGAGATGGCCCCGGCCAGCAGGGCGTTGAAGACCAGGCTGGCGAAGCTCGCCAGCGAGGCCGCTGCGCCACGGTGGTGTGGGAACAGGTCCAGCATGGCCAGCTGCAGGACGGGAAAGGCGATGGCCACGGACAGGGCCAGCAGGGCGGGCCCCAGGACGGCCCACGGCAGCGCGGGAAGGGTCAACATCAAGGTGAGGTTGAGGCCTGCTGCCGCCAGAGCGGCCACGACCGCCCGGTCCACCAGGACCGAGCTGTCCACCCGTCCCGCCAGTCGACCCGACAGCCAGGCACCGATCACCATGCCCGAGATCAGGGGCACGAACAGCATCCAGAAGTCCTGCTCACCCTTGCCCAGCAGGTCCACGACCATGATCGGGGCCGAGACGATGTAGACGAACTGTCCAGCGAAGATGAAGGTGGTGGCCAGGGCGAGCCGGACAAAGGCCGGGTGCCGAGCCACCTCGAGCAGGCTGGAGACGATCGGCCCCACCCGCAGCGGGTGTCGGTCCTCCCGGGGGAGCGTCTCGGGGAGAACGAAGGCGGTGGCCAGGGCGATCGCGATGCCATAGCCGGCCATCGCCCAGAAGATGATCGGCCAGGGGCCCCAGGCCAGCAACAGCCCGCCTGCAACGGGGGCGACTGCCGGGGCGATGCTGAAGATCATCATCACCTGACTCATCAGCCGGTGGGCCTCGGGACCGCTGAAGAGGTCGCGGATGACCGCGCGACTGACGATGGTGGCCGCTCCCGCACAGGCACCCTGGAGGGCGCGGAAGACCAGGAGCACCGGCAGCGAGGGGGACAGGGCACACCCGATGGTGGCCAGCACATACAGAGCCAGTCCGGTGAGCATGACGGGCTTGCGCCCCAGGGTGTCGGAGATGGGTCCGTGCAGGATGCTCATCACCGCAAAGGAGAGCAGATAGATGCTGGTCACCTGCTGCATCGCCGGGGCACCGACCTCGAAGTCCTGTCCCATGGACGCGAACCCCGGGAAGACCGTGTCGATCGTGAAGGGCCCGATCATGGCCAGGGAGGCCAGGACCGCGGTGATGACCAGCCCCGCGCGCCGCGCGCGAGGTGAACCGACGCTGGTCATCTGGTGGCCAGGCCGAGGAAGTCCCGGATCGCCGGGATCTCGCGTCGGGCCTGAGCCAGGCCGGCGCGGTGGCTCGCCGCGAGCTTGCCGACATGGCGCTCGCCGTTGCCGACCGGCATCTGTTCCGGGACAAAGAGGTAGGCGGCACCCTGACGTTCCAGCTCGAACAGCTCGGCACGGGTCGCGTTGTAGCGCTCGGGGCGATGCATGAGGGCCTCCGCGACGGCGGGGTAGCGACGGAAGTGGCGCCGGAAGAACCACTCCGCAGCCTGCGGCGGCTTGACGTAGCTCCGCTCGCGAGTGAGCACCGCGAGGAACCTGCCGTAGCCGTCGGCGCGGGCGGCGTCCAGCGGAATGCCCCCGGCCGGGCCGAGTGCTCCGTCGACGTAGACCTGGCCGTCGATGGTGACCGGAGGCATCAGGATCGGCATCGTCGAGGACGCCTGCACCCGGATCATCAGATCGTGGATATCGGTGACGTCCTCGCGCCCCCAATGCACCTGCTGACCGGTGGTGGCGTTGAAGCCGCCGATCCGGAACCGGGCAGGGTTGGCCGCATAGGTGCCCCAGTCGAAGGCCAGCGCCTGACCGGGCAGCCCGGCCTCCTGGTAGATGTAACGGGCGTTGAACAGTCCCTCGCCGCGCACGAACGTCCGCACGTTGCCGAACTTCGGGTCCGCGGCGAAGTCGGTGAAGGAGCGTCGGGCCCGGTCAGCATCTCGGGACAGGTAGTTGGCGGTGTTGCTGGACCCGGCGGAGATGCCGCCGACCCAGTCCAGGTGGATCCCCGCCTCCAACAGCGCGACCACGAGACCGGAGGTGTAGCTCGCGCGCATACCCCCACCCTCCAAGAGGAGGGCGGTGTCGGTGACGTTGGAGGAGAGGCCGGACACTCCGCATACGGTAGTCGGGTCGTGCGTTCAGCGGCGGACCAGGTGACGAGGACGCTCGAAGAACAGCGCGGCCACGGCTCCGAGCAGGATGACGCCCATCGGGAGGTAGAGGGACTCGGCGAGCGCGCGCGACAACCCGTCGGCTACCACGGGCGGCAGTTCGGCAGAGGACGCTGCACCTGCCGCTGGGCCTGCCGGGCCATCTGCCCCGAGGCGGGCGGTGATTCGTGCCTGCATCAGCACCGCGATCGCGGCACTGCCCAGGACGGCCCCCAGTTGACGGGTGGTGTTGTAGACGCCCGCCCCGGCCCCCGCCTGGGCCATCGGCAGGTTGCGGGTCGCGGTGGTGGACAGCGGCCCCCAGATCAGGGGGTTGGCCACGCCCAGGACGCCCGCGGCCACCAGTGCGTGCCACAGGGGCGCGGTCGGTGTCATGGCCTGCGTCATCAGCCACAGCCCCATTGCCAAGAGGGTGGTGCCGCAGCCGACGAGGATCCTCGGGTGGACCCGGTCGGTGAGCTGACCGGCATACCGCGCCAGCAGGAAGGAGAGCACCGACGAGGGTGCCATCACCAGGGCGGCCTCGGTGGGGGACAGGCCACGCACCGACTGCGCCCAGATGTAGAACGGGAAGATCATCGCGGTGATGGTGAAGCCCATCGTGGTGATGGCGACATTGGCAAGGGAGAAGTTTCGGTCGCCGAAGAGCCCGAGCGGGACCAGCGGCTCGCGTCGGTTGTGCGCCTGCCACCCGATGAAGAGGGCCAGCATGACCACCCCGACCGCAATGAGCAATGGCACCGAGACCCACGCCCAGATGGTGCCCCAGTCGTAGGTCTGTCCTTCCTGGATGCCGAACACGGCGCAGAACAGGCCGACGGCGCTGAGCACGACACCGAGCAGGTCGAACCGGTGCGAGTGGGTCTGGAGCCGGGGGACCAGACGCCAGGCGAGCACCCACCCGATCACCCCGACCGGCAGGTTGACGAAGAAGATCCACTCCCAGCCCAGGGAGTCCAGCAGGAGCCCACCCAGCAACGGACCCGCCAGGGTCGCCACGCCCGCGGTCGCGCCCCACAACGCCATCGCCGTGCCGCGCCGCTCAGCCGGGAACGTCCGGGTGATCACCGTCATCGTCTGCGGGGTCATCAGTGAGGCACCGAGGCCCTGGACCACGCGGGCCGCGACCAGGCCGGTCAGGCCCAGGTCCAGCTCGCCGGACAGGCCGCACCAGAGGGAGGCGAGGGTAAAGACCGCCAGACCCGTCAGATAGACGGGACGGGGACCGAAGCGGTCACCCAGTCGTCCGGTGACCAGGAGCGGGACGGCATACGCCAGGAGGTAGGCCGAACTGACCCACAGGACCCCGTTCACATCGGTGTCGAATGCCTCCATCAGCGTCGGGGTGGCCACCGACACGATGGTGGAGTCGACCAGGATCATGAAGAACCCGATCACCAGGGCCCACAGCGCGGGCCAGGGGCTGCCCTGCTCGGCGGGACGGGGTGCTGTCACAGCCGGTCACTGTACGCCCGCTGTCAGCGGCGTCCCCTAACTTAGGCACCGTGATTCGCGAGCGTCGACCCGAGGACTATGCGCCGCTGTGTCACGTGCTGGCCGAGCTCGGGTGGCCGCCCGGCGTCCGCACCGACGCTGACCGGCTCGTCTGGCTGCAGGAGCTGCGTGCCGAACGCGCGTGGGTCTTCGACGCGGCGCCGGTCACCGTGGCTCCCACTGGCAACGTCATCGGTCACCTCCAGATCGTGGCACCGGGGGAGGCGCAGGCACAGCTGGTGGCCGCCACCGGGCTCGCGGCGAACCACCTGCTGGTCCTCACGCGCCTGCTCGTGCGCCCGGGAGGAGCGGGGGAGGAGGGGATCCGCCGGTTCCTGCTGCGGGAGTCGATCCGGTTCTGTCGCTCCCGGGGCAGGACCGCCATCGTGGATCTGGCGAACAGTCCGGGCCTGACCGGGAGTCTGTGTGGCAGATACGGCTTCACTGCGCTCGCCCTGTCCGCGACCGGCGACGCTGCCATGATCCTCCGCGAGAAGGACGAATGAGATGACCGGGAAGATCGACGTCAAGAAGGAGCTGGACAGCTACCGGGCACGCAGTGGCGAGTTCCGGGTCCTGGACATGCCGCCACTGCGCTATCTCATGGTCGACGGCCACGGCGACCCCAACACCGCCCCGTCCTTCACCGCGGCTCTTGAGTCCCTCTATCCGGTGGCCTATGCCGCGAAGTTCGCAAGCCGTCGCGAGCTGGGACAGGACTATGTCGTGCCGCCGTTGGAGGGGCTGTGGTGGGCGGAGGACATGGACGCCTTCACTGCGGCCCGGGACAAGTCACGGTGGGACTGGACGATGATGTTGCTGGTGCCCGACTGGGTCCCCGCCGAACTGGTCGCGCCTGCCGTCCAGCAGGTCGGTGCCAAGACGACGCGACCAGCCCGGCTCGACGAGGTCCGGCTGGGGACACTGACCGAACGGCGGTGCGTGCAGACGCTGCATGTCGGCGCGTTCGACGACAAGGCAGCCGTCCTGGAGCGGATGCACCACGAGTTCATCCCCGCCCAGGGGCTCACCATGACGGGCACCCACCACGAGATCTATCTCAGCGACGCCCGCAGGGTTGTCCCGGACAAGCGACGCACCATCCTGCGGCAGCCGGTGACCGAGGTATGAACGCTGGCGAGGGCAGGAACTGCGGCCGAGGCCAGAGGACGCGACCCACCCTGAGCGCCGGCCAGGCACCGGGTCACCCGCACACGGAGGAGCAGCACGTGAGACCGCCGGATCGCCCGAACGCCCGCCGCGATCTGCCCTTTCTGCGGTCCGGACCGTTGTCCCACGTCCATGTGGACGCGTGGCCCCTGCTGGACGCCCACCTGGACCGGTGGGACTACACCCGGGTCGAGCTCGATGGACGCCGGATGACCTCGCGACCCGCGGCGCACCGGCACATCGGAGAGGCGTTCGGTTTCCCGGAGTGGTACGGCGCCGGATGGGACGCCTTCAACGACTGCATGGGCCAGTTCGTCGTCGACCACGATGGTGAGCGGGTGGCTGTGATCTGGCGGCACCTCGACGCGGCCGCGGCCACCGCTCCGGCCACGGTGGCGGAGGTCGGGTGGGGCCTTCTCGAGGTCCAGATCGGCGACCTGCCTGCTCAGAACCCGGCGAACACCACTCGCGTCGAGCTGGTCGTCTTCGCCGTCGGTGACGGTCCCGACTTCGACCGACCGGAGTGAGTGGACGGATGACTGATCGTCCCGAGGTTCCACCGGACTGGATCCGACGGCTGGAGCGGCTCTTCCGCACGCTTCCCGAGGCCTATCAGGAGCGCGCCTGGGTCGGCACCCGCTGGCGGGTCGGACAGGCCACCGTCGCGCACGTCTTCGGTGGCGAGGACCAGCTCTTCCGGGTTGTCTTCCGCGCCGACCTGTCCGAGGTGATGGCCTTCGAGCACTCCGGACCGCCCTTCTTCAAGGCTGGCTGGGGAGACAATGTTGTGGGCATCGTGCTGGATGAGGCCACGGACTGGGAGGAGTTGGGGGAGATGCTGATCGAGTCATACTGCCTCCAGGCGCCGGCACGGCTCGCAGAGCAGGTCGTCCGAGACCTGCCGTGAGCCTGCGGGCCGGGCTCATGGATGATGGAACGATGACGACACCTACGCCAGACGTGCTCGCTGCCCTCCGGAGCCTGCGCCAGTCGCGCCGGTTCCTCTCGACGCCTGTCGACGACAAGGACCTGCAGCAACTGCTGGAAGTGGCTCGCTGGACCGGCAGTGCCAAGAACACCCAACCGTGGCACCTGGTCGTGGTGACCGATCCGGAGACCAACCGCGCCCTGGCAGGTTGCGGGGACTTCGCCGGCTTCCTCGAGGGCGTCACCGCCTCGATCGTGGTGGCAG
This sequence comes from Ornithinimicrobium murale, assembly GCF_003352835.1. Lineage (GTDB taxonomy): Bacteria > Actinomycetota > Actinomycetes > Actinomycetales > Dermatophilaceae > Ornithinicoccus > Ornithinicoccus muralis. Next base: position 188,747 of record NZ_QLVD01000015.1, read on the forward strand.
TCGAGGGGGAGAGCCGGGCCGTGGCCTACGACGACGGGCGGTTGCAGGAGCGCGTCATGCTCGCGGCGGCCTCCCTGGGTATCGGCAGTGGCACCGCCTGGTTCAGCACCGGCGAGTCTCGTCAGCGTGTCCGAGACCTGCTCGGGCTGCCCGAGAAGCTGGATCCCTGGTCGGCCATCGGCCTCGGCTACACCGACGTGTCACAGGCTCAGGCCGCACCTCAGCTGTCCGGGCGCAAGCCGCTCGAGGAGATCAGCAGTTGGGGCCGCTACGGCCAGCCCGCACCGCCGACGGCTCTCTAGCGCCACCCGTAGAAACTGTTCCCAGGGCCGGAGAAACTACTCGTCCGGCTCCCGGGGGTAGTCGTCCTCATCCTCGGCCACGGGTGTCGCCTGGTCGAGGCGGTCAGCCTGGTCTGCGGGAACGTCATCTGAGGTGGGGCTGGCCGGCACGTCGTCCTGGACGCCGTCAACCTCGAGGCGCTGATCCACGCGGTCACCCTCGCCGCCAGCGTCAGACTCGAATGGTGAAGTGCTCATCTGTGACCTCCATGGTTCACTCCAGCATCGGTTCACTCCAGCATCGAGCACCTCACGCTGGGCCGCAAGCGACTCGGCCACCCGGGCACACCCGCTCTCACACAGCCCCACTCACATAGCGCCGATAAGGCACATTATGTCAAGTAACGTTCGGAGTGCTGCTCAGATGAGTTCTCTGGCGGCCCCAGCCACTGCCCCACCACACCCGCCGCATCCTGATCGTCGAGTCGATCGCTGCGGCACAACAGCTGACGTGCCAGCGATCAGACAGAATGGCACGGTGACCCCTGCCGGCCGAATCGACGCCCACGCGCCCGCACCGAACCCTCTTGATCCCGTGGACCTCCTGTTGCTCGATGAACTCGGGGACCTTCCTCCGGGACGGATCGCCGTGCTCGACGACGCCCACGGCGGCTTGGCTGCGGCTCTGGCAGACCGGACAACCTCGGCCGTGGTGGCCCACAGTGACAGCCTTGTCAGCGAACGCCGGCTGACCGACCCGGCCGTGGAGGTTGTCCCCGACCTCGCGTCGGCTCTGGTCGGCGCCCAACTGGTGGTGCTCCGGCTGCCCAAGTCGCTGGACGCATTGGATGAGATGGCCCGGACTGCGGCACAGCTCGGCGCGGAGGATGTGCGCCTGGTCGCCGGTGGGCGAACCAAGCACATGACCCCGTCGATGAATGCGGTGCTCGCCGCGAGCTTCGAGAAGGTGCGAGCCAGCCTCGGTCGACAGAAGTCGCGCGTGTTGCATGCCGGGGTGGCCAAGAAGGTGAAGCAGGAGTGGCCACGGCAAAGACATCACGATGACCTGGGCCTGACCGTGCACGCTCACGGCGCTGTCTTCGCCGGAACCCGTGTGGATGCCGGGACGGCGCTCCTGATCAGCCAACTGCACCAACTCACGGACACCGACGGGACGGTCGTCGACCTCGGCTGCGGCACGGGCATCCTGGCCGCACTCCTCGCCCGCAGGTTCGCCCACGTGACGGCGATCGACGTGTCGGCCGCGGCTGTCGCCTCGGCGCGACTGACCACCGCCGGTCGCGTCGACGTGCGCCGCGTCGACGGACTGAGCGAGTGTGCCGACGCGTCGATCGCCACGGTCGTCAGCAACCCGCCCTTCCACGTGGGCACGACCAAGGACTCCACACCCACGTTGGACATGATTCACGATGCTGGACGGGTGCTGCTTTCCGGTGGCGAGCTGCTGATGGTCTTCAATGCGCACCTGCCCTATCTGCCTCGGCTCAAGCACCTGGGACCAACCGACATCCTGGCCCGCGACAAGGACTACCTGGTCACACGGACGATCCACGACTGAGCCGACTCCACGTCGCTCGAGTCGTCGTGAGTGCGCCCGCGATCATGGTGGCGCTGCAGGACGCTCAGTTCTCGGCGCGTCCGGCCCGCCAGTAGCCCATGAAGGACACCGAGCGCCGGTCGATGCCGAGGTCGCGGACCAGGTGCCGGCGAAGCGTCTTGATCACGCCGGCCTCCCCCGCAAGCCACGCCGACAGCTCACCCTCACAGCCGGCTCCCGGCGCGGCCAGCTCCCACAGCAGGTCGGCGTCGACGTCGACGTCCTCCAGGTCGGCTCCCCCGTCACTCCTGGTGCGTGCCATGGCGCCCGCGGCCTCCTGCACCGCCGGCACCAGCAGCTCGCCGTGCCGCCTGCCCTCCCGCCCCAGCCAGGTCACGGCGACCCCCTCGGGAGCCGACAGGTCCCACCGGTCCCCAACCTCCGGCACCTCCAGGAACGCTGCTCCGGTGACGTATGCCGGCAGCTGGCTCAGGATCGTGGCGATGGCTGGCACGGCGGTCTCGTCACCAGCGAGCAGCACCGGTCGGCCGCGCTCGGGCACTCTGAACTCCACGCCGCCGTGCGGCCCGTCGGCCAGGGCGTTGGGTCCCATCAGGACCAGTGGATCGCCAATCTGCACGCGGTTGGCCCACCGGGAGGCGGGACCGGAATCGCCGTGGAGGACGACGTCAACATCTACCTCGCGCTCCTCGGGTCGAACGGCTCTAGCGGTGTAGGTCCGTAGCGGATTGCGTTGGGCCTCAGGCAGTTCGCGCCAGCGCAGGAACCAGTCCTCACCACGCGGGAGGTGCTCAAAGCCACCGGTCACCGGGAACAGCAACTTGGTCCGGGCGTCGAAGCCGAGGTCGGCGTACTCCCCCAGGTCCTCCCCCGTGAAGGTCACCCGCAGGAAGCTCGGCGAGAGCCGCTCCAAGCGGGCGACGGTGACGTCGAAGTGCCGCCAGGTGAGGGCCGCTGTGGCGGTGGTCTGGGTCATGGGGGTTCCTCTCGATCAGGTGTCGCGGCCGCGGCTGCGCCACAGCAGGTAGATGAAGTAAGGCGTCCCGAGCAGTGCCGTGCCCACGCCCGCCGGGACCTGAATGGGCGCCAGGACACACCGCCCCAGGGTGTCCGCACCGGAGACGAGGATGGCCCCGAGCAGGATGGCGACCGGGATCACCCGGGAGTGTCGGGCGCCGACGAGGGCCCGTGCGGCATGGGGCGCGACCAGGCCGACGAAGGCCACGACGCCCGTGGCGACGACCGCGGCAGCGGTCAGCACGGCCGCGGTCCCCAGCAGCAACAGCCGCATCCGGTCGAGGGCCACGCCGAGCAGCCGCGGGGTGTCCTCGTCGAGCGCCACCACGTCCAGCTCGCGGCGCAGCAGCACGGCGACCGGGATGATGACCACGAGAGCGACGGCAACCGGGACCAGCTGCTCCATCGTGCGCCCATAGGTCGACCCGGCCAGCCAGGTCAGTGCGAGGTTCACCTCCCAGGGGCGGGTGACCACGATGAGCAGCGCGATCAGGGCCATCACCCCGGCCTGCATGCCCACCCCGATGAGCACCAACCTCGTGGAGCTCAGGCCACCACGGTGCGCCAGGGCGAACACGATGGAGGTGACCACCAGGGCCCCGACGACCGCCGAGGCGGACATGGGCCACAGACCGATGCCCGGCACCAGCAGGATCGCCCCGACGGCCCCGAGTCCCGCTCCCGAGGTGACGCCGAGCAGTCCCGGCTCGGCGAGCGGGTTGCGGCACACCGCCTGCACGATCGTGCCGGCCAGGGCCAGGGCAGCACCAGCGAGCAGAGCCGCCAGCACGCGCGGCACCCGGCGCCCCATTTCGAGAGTGACCTCCCGGCCGGAGATCCCGTCCAGCCAGTTGGCGACATCGCCCAGCAGGATCAACCGGTCCCCCAGCAGCACGGCTGCCAGGCCGGCACCGACCAGGGCGAGGCACAGGGAGGCCGACACCACGGCATACGTCCGGGTCGTGCGCGGTCGCCCCGGCCGCCCCGGTTGCCCCGAGGAGTCCAGACCGATCCCCCGGTCGGGCAACCGCCGGGCGAACCACACCAACAGGGCCGCGCCGACCACGCTGGTCACCACACCGGTCGGGACCGCGGTCGTCATCGCACTCGGCACCACGAGCCGCAGCGCCACATCGGCCCCCAGCACCACCACGATGCCGACCAGCGCAGCAAACGGCAGCAGGACGAGGTGCCGGCCCAGGCCCGGGACCCGACGAGCGACCATGCGGGCGATCAGCGGTGCTGAGAGGCCAACGAAGCCGATCGGTCCGGCGACCGTCACCGAGAGGGCCGCGAGCAGCACGGCGACCAGAATCGAGGCGACGCGGGCCCGGCGAACCGAGATCCCGAGCACGGAGGCGGCGTCGTCGCCGAGGGCCAGCAGGTCCATCCGCCGGGCCAGCGCGAGGGCGCAGACCACGCCCACGACCAGGACCGGCAGCGCCAGGGTGAGGGTGCGCGTGCCCGACTGGACGATGGACCCACTCCCCCAGGCGAACAGCCCCATCGTCTCCTGCTCGAACAGGACCAACAGCATCGTCACCAGCGAGTGCAGCGCGAGGGTGATCGCGGAGCCGGCCAGGATGAGCCTGGTCGGGCCGTCGGCGCCGCCCCGGGACAATCCCATGACGAGCATCGCCGCGGCCAGCCCACCGGCAAAGGCGAGGGTTCCCTGCAGATAGAAGGGCACCGCCAGACCCAGCACCGCCACCGTGACCACGGCGAGATAGGCACCCGCGTTCACCGCCAGGGTGTCGGGCGAGGCCAGCGGGTTGCGCGCCACCGACTGCAGCAGCGCGCCCGAGACGCCGAGGGCCACCCCCACCAGGAGACCGGCGAGGAGCCGCGGCAGCCGCGAGGCGAGCAGCACGGACGCGGTCTCATCCAGTGCCTCTCCCCCGGTCGCCCACTGCCAGAGGTCACCCGCACCGACCGCCGCGGTGCCCTGCGTCAGGTGCACCCCCGCGACCAGCAGACCCAGGGCTGCCATCGCCAGGAAGGCGGTGGTGATGCCGCCGACCGAAATGCGCTGGCGCCCCGGGCCCGCGCCGGACGCCCCCTGCGCGCCCGGCGCCCCCGGATCGGCCGGACCCCCCGGGGCACCCGCAGCGGACCGACCACGCTCAGGTGCGCGGTCGGTCTGCGGCGTGATGTTGGTCGTGCTCACCCCTCGGACGTCAGGGCATCCACGGTGGCGTCGATGAACGCCTCACCGGACAGGGGACCGCCGAACATCCAGATGCCGTCCGGGATCCGGTGCACCTGGTCTGCGGTCACGAAGGGCAGCTGCTGCCAGATCGGATTGTCCGCCAAGCCGTCGGCGAAGGGGTCCGCCTCCGAGTCGTTGGCCGCGTAGATGAAGTGCAGCTCATCCAGCGCGGTGAGCCCTTCGACGTCGGTCTGGGCCAATCCGTAGTCAGGATCGCCGCCCTCGGTCCAGGCGTTCACCAGCCCCAGCTCCTCACCAAGGGCACCGAAATAGGACCCCGGCGTGAACATCCGGACCGACACGACCCCGTTGTTGAGCCAGCCGTCGGCCATCACGAACTCCTCACCGGCCAGGCCGGCGTCCTCGATCGCCGCCTGCCCCTCGGCCACCGTCTCATCGAACTGCGCCAGGGCCTGCTCGGCCTTGTCCTCGGTCCCCGTGGCCGTCCCCAGCAGTTCGACCGTCGAACGCATGTAGGCCAGCGGGTCCGCACTGTCCGATCCCCGCACGGTCAGGACGGGGGCGATGTCCTCGAGCTGACCGATCACGTTGTCCGGTAGGTCCGTCGTGGTGACGATCAGGTCGGGTTCCAGGGCGGTGATGTCGGAGAGGCTGGGCTCCCCGCGGGTCCCGACGTCGACAATGCCCTCCGGGTCGAGCGGGGCGACGGTGTCCCACGTGTTGTAGCCCTCGATGTCGGCCTGGCCCACGGGCTCGATGCCCAACGCCAGCAGGTTCTCGGTCAAGCCCCACTCCAGCGAGACCACTTCGTCCGCCGGCTCCTCAAGGGTGTGCTCGCCGCGCTCGTCGGTGTAGGTGACCGGTCCCTCGCTCGCACCGGCAGCGTCGTCATCGGTCGCGCTGCCAGCTCCGGGGGCCTCGGTGGCGGACCCGCCCGTGTCTGCGCTGTCTTCGCTCTGGCCGCCTGCTGGCGCGTCCGCGGAGGCCTCACTGGTCTGGGGATCTCCGCCAGGGTCCGGCTCCTCGGTGGTCCCACAGGCCGTGAGGGCCAGTGCCGAGACGAGCAGGGTGCTCGTGATCAGGGCGTGACGGGGCAGGGGCATGTCAGATTCCTTGTCGTATGCCGTCCGCTGGGCGGGCGGGATCGTCCCCCATGGGGGGTGGTCGGGTTCTGTCAGAACGTGCTGTGCGGCGCTAGTCGGCTTCTGTCAGAACGTGCGGGGCACCGCTAGACGGCGGCTGGCTGTGCATGCTCCGCCGGGATGCGGCCGAGCTGGGCGTGATGCGGGACGAGCGGTGCAGGCTGGCGAGCAGCTGCGTGGCGGCTGCGCGGTTCGCAGACCGGGCGCTGTGACACGGGGTGGGCGTGCACGTCGACGTGGATGCCGTAGACCTCGGAGAGCAACTCCGTGGTCAAGACCTCCCCCGGTGTGCCCACAGCCCGGACGCCCCCGTGCTGCAGGAGAACCACCCGGTCGGCAACGGTCGCCGCATGGTTCAGGTCGTGCAGCACGACACCGATGGCCACCCTGTGCTCCGTGGCCAGGTCGCGGACCAGGTCCAGCAGATCCATCTGATAGCGCAGGTCGAGGTGGTTGGTCGGCTCGTCCAGAAGCAGCACCTCGGTGTCCTGGGCCAGGCAGGTGGCCAGCCACACCCGCTGCAGTTCACCACCGGAGAGCTCGTCGACGCCTCGCCCAGCCATCTCGCTGACGCCGGTGATGTCCAGGGCGTGCTCGATAGCGCGTGGCCCATCGGGGTCCGAGGTCCGGAAGCGGCCCCGGTAGGGGTGCCGCCCGAAGCCGACGACGTCACGCACCGTCACGCCACCGGGTGTGGGCCTGCTCTGGGAGAGCATGGTGACCCGCCTGGCGAACGCCTTGGGGTGCAGCGTCATCACGTCCTCGACGTCCTCCAGCGACACAGCGCCGGTCTCGGCCCGGTGCAGCCTGGCCAGCGAACGGAGCACCGTCGACTTGCCCGAACCGTTCGGGCCGATGAGGGCGGTCACGCAGCCACGCGTCAGGTCGAGGTCGACACCGTGCACGACCTCATGTGTGCCATAGGACAGGTGCAGGTTCGCACCGCTCAGCGCGGCTGGAAGAGCTGCCGGAAAACTACGGGCCATGAGGTGAGGCTAACCTAACTACCAACCTTTGCGCCACCCTCCGACTATGAGCGTGATCACACTCCCCCGGGTCCGAAACCTACCCGCCGAGGACGGCTACATCCGTATGCAGCAGCTCCCGGGCATCGGTGTCAAGGACTCGCTCCGGCTGAGGTCGTGCCGCACGCGCAGTGGCTCCGGATCTGCGTCGCCGGTGGTCTCAGTCATCCTGTCCGACAGTGCTTTCCATGCCGTCGACGGGCGAGCACGCGCATTCATTCTGGCGTCCTGTCCGGGCTGGCTCAGTGAGTCGTGGCCCCATCGTCCCCGGCCTGACTCAACGGCTCACGGTGTCGTAGGACGTGTAGATCCCACCGGTCACTGAGCCTTCGGAACAGCTCGACCCCGCGGATTGAGTTGCCGTGACTGTCCAGGCGGGGCGACCAGGTGGCCAGGCCCAGGGACCCGGGGACCACGCCGAGCATCGCGCCAGAGACCCCGCTCTTGGCAGGCAGGCCCACCTGCGTCACCCAGCTCCCGCTGGCGTCATACATACCGCACGTCAGCATCACCGACAGCGTCTGCTGGACCACGCGCTCCTCAAACACCCGCTCCCCCGTCACCGGGTTGCGTCCGCCGGAGGCGAAGGTGGCCCCCATGACGGCTAGCTGGCCCGTGGTCACCTCCACCGAGCACTGCCGCAGATAGCCCTGGACGACCTCGTGCGGGTCATAGGTCAGCATCCCGGAAGAGGCGAGCATGTGGGCCAGGGCGAAGTTGCGGTCAGCACGGACCTGCTCAGCACGGAGCACCTCCTCACTCACCTGCAGGTCGTCACCTGCCAGTGCGGAGTAACGCTCCAGCAGCAGTTGCTCCCGCTCCTCGAGCGTGTCGCCCGGCACCAGCCCCTGGGCCATGATGGCGCCGGCGTTGATGAGCGGGTTGAACGGCCTCCCGTCATCGAGCTGGGACAGCTCATTGAAGGCTTCACCGGACGGCTCGACACCGATGAAGGCCAGCACCCGATCCAGACCGCACTCCTGCAGGGCCACGGCGTAGGTGAACGCCTTGGAGACCGACTGAAGCGCGAACGTGCGGTCGTGCTGACCTGCTCCGACGACCTCGCCGTCGGTGGTGCACACAGCTGCCGCCAGGGCGTCGTGATCCCTGCGTTGGACATCACGGAGGTAGTCAGCCGGTTCCCCCCAACCAAACTCCCGCGCCTCCTCCAGGGTGGCGACGAGATCTTCGTGCACGCGCGGGTCGGTCATGTGACAACTGTGACAGAACGGTGGCCCGTTGACGTCGCCAGCGGCGTGCGGTCATCCGCGACTGTGAGCGTCCCACGCCAGTTGATGCCCACGACGGAATAGGCTGAGCCCGTGGAGGATCCGCAGACTCCCGAGGAGCATGCCGTCCTGACGGCTGGGCAAGCGACAACGACAGACACACCTGAGGCAACCAGCGTGGCTCCCCGCCGGGGTGCGACCGCCACCGGGCACCGCTCCTGGAGCGCCCGCCTCGGCCCTCCGTCGGTGCACAACCCCTTGCGCATGCCACGGCCCGGGACACCACACTCCTGCTACCCACCGCCGGCCGGCGACCGTTCCGACGGGATCCTGCGGCACCTTTCCACCCCAGGGATGACGGTGGGTCTCGTCACGCTCTGGGTGGCACTCTCCCCCAGCCTGCTGCCCAGGGCCTGGTGGATGACAGCCGTCAACGTCGGGGTCAGCATCGCCTACGGCTATGTCGTCGGGAGTCTGCTTGGGCACTTCGTGTCCTGGCTCGCTCGGCGGACCGACCTGCGGGTCGAGGTGAATGCCCGCTCGGACTGGGGCCTGCGCACAGCATGGCTGGCCATCCTGGTCATCGTCAGCGGCATCGTATGGATCCGGAGCCTGCACCAGCAGGAGCAGATCTCCCTGGTGGTGGGCGTGAACCGGGGTGGCGCCTTCAACCAGTTCATCGGCGTCCTCGCCGGCGTCGCGCTCCTCTGGCTGCTGGTGCTGATGGGCCGCGGCCTGCGCCGGCTGTGGCGACACGTGAAGCGCCTGGTCGAGCCTGTGCTGCCTGCTCCACTGGAAGGCCTCGTGGCCACCGTCATCCTGCTGGTCGTCCTACTGTTCGTCAGCGAGACGGTCGTCTACCAACGTGCCCTCAACTGGGCACTGGGCAACGCCACCCAACTCAGCCAGACCTCCCCCGAGGGACGCACCGCTCCACCGGAACCGCAACGCTCAGGCAGCCCAGCGTCATACGAGACCTGGGAGTCCTTGGGGCGAGAGGGTCAGATGTTCGTCTCAGACGGCCCGCGAGCCTCTGACATCGAGGCGGTGACCGGCGAGTCGGCCATGGAGCCGATCCGGGTCTATGCGGGCAAAGCAGAGCACGACGTGGTGGAAGATGCGGCGCGGGCCGCGGCGGCCGAGCTCGTGCGTGCCGGCGGCCTGGATCGGTCCATCGTCAACGTCTCCACGACGACAGGCACCGGCTTCGTTCAGGAGTGGTCGGTGCAGGCGCTGGAGTTCCTCACCGGAGGCGACGTGGCCACGGTCTCCATGCAGTACAGCTACTTTCCCAGCGGCCTGGCCTACATCTCCGACCGCGACACTCCGCCGCGGGCGGGTCGTGCACTGTTCGAGGCGGTCGAGGCCGAGATCCAGGCGCTGCCCGAGGCCCAGCGACCGCGCCTGTTCGCCAGCGGAGAGTCACTGGGGTCGTTCGGTGGGCAAGGTGCGTTCGAGAACGCCCAGGACATGCTGTCCCGGGTCGACGGAGCCATGTGGACCGGGACTCCGCGGTTCACTCCCCTGTGGAGTTCACTCACCGAGAGCCGCCGGGAGGGCAGCCCCGAGATCGCTCCGGTGATCGACAACGGTCGGCACATCCGGTTCGCCACGCGTCCGCTCGAGCTGACCGAGGACTTGTATGGCGCGCCCTTCGTGAACTGGGAGGAGCCGCGGATCGTCTACGGCCAGCACGCCTCGGACCCGGTCGTGTGGTGGTCCTGGGATCTGCTCTGGCAGGAGCCGGACTGGCTCCGTGAGCAGGTCGGCCGCGACGTCTCCCCCGACCTGAGCTGGGAGCGGTGGGTCACCTTCTGGCAGATCGCGAGCGACATGCCGCTGTCCGTGGACGTGGCGCCCGGCCACGGCCACGAGTACACGGACGAGATGGTCCCCCTCTGGGCGGGTGTCCTCGGGATGGATCCGGTGGCGGACTACTCGGAGATCATCGCCGCCATTGATGCCCTGGTGCTGGAGCGCTGAGACATCCACAGCCCTGGTATGCCGAGTCGTTGCCTCCACAGGCCCGGCACCTGATCTGGTGCCGGGCAGGGAGTATCGCGAGGGTCGAGTGATGAGCCAACCGAGCACCAGTGCGCAAGACGCCACCGTCGAGACGGTGAACTCAATTCACCTCCTCGGGCGGGTCAGTTGGGGACCCGAAGCCCGTGTCCTCCCCAGCGGCGATGAGATCGTCTTGTTTCGGCTCGTCGTGCCCCGCGCCGCCAGACGCGGCACACGACAGCGAGGAGGAGGCCCGGCAGATCCGGGCCAGCCATCTCCCCGCACTCAGGTCGACGCGATTGAGGTGGCCTGCTGGAGCGCGCGGACCCGTGCCGCCGCCCTGCGGCTGTCGATTGATGACTATGCCGACATCGAGGGCAGTCTGCACCGCCGGTTCTATGCAGGGAGTCAGGGCCGCGTGTCACGCTATGAGGTGGAAGCGCGCAGATTGCGCCGCGTCCGCTCGTAACTCCCTGCAGATAGTTCTCCACAGGCTGAGTCGACTCTTGCAGCCTTAGCACATATGTGCTAGCCTGTGTGTACGAAGCGAACCACGATGGGGTAGGCGCAGAGGGGGTGTTGGTGGTGCGAGGACGTGAGGTGCTGGGGGACCACCTGGAGGATCTGCTGGGGCGGGAGCTGGCCAAGCAGGCCCTGGAGGGCACGCTGGGCCGCCACGCATCTGATCGCTCGGCGGGTCGCGATTCTGCGGATCGCTCGGCGATGGATCGCAATGTGAGTCTGGCTGCGGGGGTGGAGCCGTGGTTCGAGCTGGACCCGTCGCTGTTCGAGGACCTCCCGATCGAGGGCTACCTGCCGCGGGTCTCGGTCTACGTGGACGCGGCCATCGCCAACGATGACGGCACCGCCGACGATGACGCCAGCACCGACGCGCACGTTGCCACCGCCGACACCTGGCTCGCTGGCCAGGCCAGCCCCGACAGCCAGGGCCAGCGGGCACACCAGGACCCGAGCCAGGATCCGGCGCTGGTGCCTGCGGTGGATCGGTTGCGGTCGGTGTTGGACGAGTTCGGGGTGTGCGAGGCCATGGTGGAGAACCTCACCGACCTGGTGCAGGCGTGCGCGACGGTGGGCACCGCTTCTGGTGGTGGGTTGGCCGCGCCCTCGGTCGTGGCCCAGGGCCAGGCCCTCCTCGGGTCGATTGAGACCCTCACCACGGCCACAGCCCAGTTGGAGGGGTTGGTCCTGGTCGCGGCCCGGGAGCTGACCGCGACCCACGGCCACCTCCTCCTGGCCGATAAGGGCGCGGCCTGCCCGGAAGACCTCACGCGTGGTCAACGGGAGAAGTGGCGGGCCCGCGCGAAACGGGTGACCCGCGCCGAACTCGCCGCCGCGATCGGGTGGGTCCCCGGCGAGATCAGCGACTTGGTGGCCCTGGCCAACACCCCCACGGCCGTGTTGTCCCCGGTGCTGGGCTCCCTGGCCCGCGGGGAAAGCACCTGGCGGCTAGCCCGCCGCTACCACCGCCAAGCCGGCCCCCTGACCACCCAAGACGCCGCGGCCCTCGCAACCGGGCTCTTCGGTGACGACCCAACCCTGGCCGTGACCGAACGCCTCGACTCGGCCGGGGACTGGACCAGCGGCCCCTGGTACCACCAAGAGTTCTACCGGGCACTAGACCGCGAAGTCCGCAAAATCACCGACCGCGACCCCGAGACCACCAAACGCACCCGAGAAGCCAACCTCGCCGCCAACGACCTCCGGTTGAACCTGGACGAACACGGCACCGGGGCCCTGATGATCGGATGCACCGCCACCCAGGGCGCCGCGATCACCGACCGCATCGAACACGCCGCACGCACCGCCCGCGCCGCCGGCGACCCCAGGACCCTGCGCGAACTCCGCGTCGCGACCGCCCTGACCCTGCTGCTCCACGGCACCGCCGACCTCACCGACCTCCCCCAGGACCCCGACCTGATCACCACCGAACAGACCGGGCAACTCACCAAGATCCTGCACGCCCTGCCCACCGCCGAACTCAACGTCATCATCCCCCTCACCACCCTCCTAGGCACCACCCCCACCGGCCTGACCACCACCCCCGAAAACCGTGGCACCGGAAACCTGGGCACCGGTGTGGGTCTCGATGCCGAGGGCAGACCCATCCCCACCGCCTTCGCTCCCCAGCCCGGGACCGAGGACGCCACGACCGGCACGGCCGGCACGGCCGGCACAATTGGGACAGCAGAGACGGCAGGGACCGAGGCCTCGTGCAGGTGTGCCTGCACCTGCGACGCCACCAACTCGGCCAGAGCGCCCGGTGCTGCTCCCGGAGCTCGGGCAGGACAAGACCGCCTGCCCCCAGGAGACGACCGTCCTGGCCCCGGCACGACGGGACAAGACCGCTGCGACCTCGGCCGGGCAGGTGAAGACCGCCTGCCACCGGGAGAAGGCCGTCCGCTGCCAGGGCTGGACTGTCCCGGTCCGGGTGGTGAGGTGGGGGTCGGTGAGGTCATCGGTAAACATTCGCTGTTCCTGGCTGCTGATGAGGTCCGGACGTTGGCGTTGACACCGGGCTCGACGATGTACCGACTGCTGACTGACCCGGCCACCGGGGTCCTGATCGAACGCTCCACCACCGCCTACCGGTTCGACACGACCATGCGAGCCCACATCATCGCCGCCGACGTCTTCTGCCGCGCCCCCGGCTGCCTACGCCCCGCCACCCTGGCCCAA
>NZ_QLVD01000032.1 GCF_003352835.1 Ornithinimicrobium murale
ATGCCCTTCCGGTTTGGGTGATACGTGCTCTAGACAAGTCGTATCTTCCCAGGTCAGAAGGGCATTTCTCGCTTTCCCACGCCGCTTCACCGGCTCACCCGATCGGTGGATCCAGGCTTAGAGTCCCGCCGCCAGCAGCTGCGGGGTGACCTGGCATGACGGGCACCGCAACCCGCCCGGTGGTCTCGGTCGATGAATTGAAGCTGGCGTGGCACGCAGTTTGCGAGGGCCAGTTCCGCAGGAGCGGACCCGGGAGGGTTGCCCGACCCACGACTGGCCACGTGGCCGACGTCTCGGAGGGGCAAGCTTGGGAAGCCGGTCCCGGAGAGCAGGCGATGGTGGTCCTGGGATGTGAGGGGTCCTGCGGTGCCAGTACCCTGGCGGTGGCTGTGGCCATGGCCACCGAAGGGACAGCGCGGGTCATAGAGGGGTGCTCGGCGGCAACCTCCGGGCTGGCCGAAGCGTGTACCGCGGAACTTGGGATAGCCGGGTCGTGGCGGCGGGGCACCCGTGAGCAGGTGGTCATCGAGCGGGTGGCCGAGGCGCTCATCCACCCGGGACAGACCCCCCTGCCGGCCGAACCAGACCGCCAGGTCCCGCTGACTGTCGTCGACCCGGGATGGCCCGCGGCGACCGTACTCAGCACCCAAGGGTGGATGAGTCACCTGGTCCTCTCCGGAGTTCCCGTGGTGCTGGTGGCCAGGGCCACGGTGCCCGGGATACGACGCCTGGAGACCGTGCTGCACATGATCCCCGGCGGCACGGTCCAGGGGGCAGTCCTCGGGCCGCGCGTGAAGAAGTGGCCCCAGGCGGTGACGCACAGCGTCGGGCCGAAGGTCAGTTCTCTGCTGAAAGCAGGGGGCCTGGTCACGGTGCCAGTGGACCGGCACCTGGCAGCGACCGGGCTGAACCCGGAGAAACAGCTACCGAGCGGGGTGCTGCGAACCGCACAGGCACTGACTCACATCTCAGTTGGCGAAAGAGCAACACACGAAGGAGACACAGCATGATCACGTTCGGAGGAACCGCGAGCACCGTGGTGAACGAGGCGATGGTTCTGCCCGCCAGAGTGTGCCCGGTAGCTCCACCAGGAGCCCAGGCACATGTCGACACCATCCTCGGGTATGTGCTGTGGGGGGTCGGGATCTGTTTCATTGTCGGGATCATCCTGGGGATCGCGGCGTTTGTCGGAGGTCGGTTCTTCGGGATGCGGCACGCCTCGACGGCAGGGGTGCTCAGCGTGGTGCTGGTGTTCATCGCGGTCATCGCCTACTTCGTGGCCCCCTCCATCCTCGACGCCATGATGGGTGACGGGTGCGTTGTGTCCGCGCCGCTGCTCATCGAACAGCTCTCGACGTCACTGAGCATCTGAGTAGTTGGGGTCTGTGCGATGAGGTGGTCTCCAGTCCATCGGCGGGAGCGTCAGGAAGTCGACCCCTGGAACCGGGGAAAACTCCTCATACTCCTGGGTGTGCTCGTGGCCGGTGGTCTCGTGGTGGTGCTGGGCATCGGGTTGGCGGTCTACTACGCCGTGCAGCCATCAGAGGCTGACCAGAGCGCGAGCGAAGCACCTGCACAAGCACCAGTGCCGACGACCCCCGCAGGTGACCTGGGCACGGTGCGCGGCGAAGACCATCGCGACAAGGTGGCTTCCGCGCCGATGGCCACAGCCCACCCCTCAGACATCCGGCCCACCGAACCCGCCACTGTCGTGGCCGACACGATCGAGGTGCCCGCGGCAACGGAAACCGGGCCGGCAGACATCCCGACAGGATTCCCGGCCACCCCCGAGGGCGCGGTTGGACAGCTGGCGGCGATCGATGTGGCGGTGCTGCACGCCATGGACGTCAGGCAAGCAGGCGAGGTCTATGACGCGTGGGCTCTTCCCGGGGGTGTCGGCGCCGGTCAGTGGGTGATGACCGAAAACGTGGTGGCTTTCCTCGGGGCGACGAGCAACAGCGCGGCCAAGCCGGCGACAACGACGGTGGTGGCAAAACCAGCGGCAGCACAGATCAAGGGTGTAGACGGTTCTGAATGGGTGGTGGTCTGTGTCCTGCTCGAGGTGCGGGCCACGGTGAAACAGGACGCCCAGATCGGGTACGGCCACTGTGAACGGATGCAGTGGGAGGCCACTCAGGGCCGGTGGATGATCGCGCCGGGCGAGCCTCCCGTGCAGGCACCTTCGACGTGGCCAGGTAGCGCGGCGGCGGTCAACGCCGGCTGGCAGACATGGGTGGAGGCGTGGGATCGATGATCCGCACTTCGTGGTGGGACTACATCAACCCGTTCAAGTACCTGGGGGACGCCGCAGGAAAGGTCGTCGCAGACGGGTGGACCGCTGCCATGTTGGGCCTGTGGAACGCCGGGCTGTGGCTGCTGCGGACGGTGATGGGGTGGGTCGACGGCTTCCTGACCCCCGACCTGAGCATGGACGGCCCGGCGGGGCTGATCTACCAGACCACCTTCTGGATGGCAGGTGCGCTCGTGCTCCTCATGCTGATGACACAGCTGGGGCTGGCCGCGTTCCGCCGGGACGGCCGACTGCTCGGGCAAGCACTGGTTGGGGTCGGCCAGTTCATGATGGTGTGGGTCGCAGTCATCACCTGGTGCGCCGCGGTGGTGCTCGCGGCCAGCGGCCTCACCAAGGGCCTGATGAAGGCTCTGCTCGGTGTCGACATGTGGTCGGCATGGAACCCGTGGGGTGGCTTCAGTACCGAGGACATCACGGACGGGACGTTGGCGACAGTCCTCGGATTCATGGGCCTGGTCCTGTGGATCAGCGGCCTCGGATTCTTGATCATCATGCTGGCCCGAAGCGGAGCGCTGGTCGTCCTCGCAGCCACGGCACCGATCGCAGCAGGGGGACTGGTCTCCGACATCGGCAGGACCTGGTTCTGGAAGAGCGCCCGCTGGTTCCACGCCGGGGCGCTCACCCCGGTCCTGATCGTTCTCGTGATCGGAATCGGGGTCCAGCTGACCGCTGGCGTAGTGAACGAGGCCACGCCGAGCGAGACCGGCCTACCCACAGAGGTGGGAATGGCGCTGATCGGGGTCATCCTCATCCTGATCGCCTGCTTCTCACCGCTGGCACTGTTCAAACTGCTGGCGTTCATTGACCCCAGCACCTCCTCCGGCGCCGCTGTGCGGGCCGGAGTGCAGCAGCAGGGCGGGGTCAAGAACCTCTTCCGCCGTCAAGGGGCGGAATCCTCCTCGGGGCAGGCGAGCCAAAGCAACCAGCTGGGCCAAGCGCAGGGGGAGAGCGGCGCCGAGAGCGCCACCACCGGCCGGTTCAGCCAGGCCGGTAGCGGCCAGTCGACCGGCGGGGCCGGTGGCAGCGGAGCTGGAAGTGGTGCCTCTGCCGGTGGTGGTGCTGCGGCAGGTGGCCGCGCGGCGGGAGCTGCGGGTGTCGCGGGCGGAGTGGTCGGCGGGGTGGTTGGTGGACTGGCGGCCCTGTATGGCGGCATGAAGTCAGTGGGAGTCAAGGGCGCCTCGATCGGCGCCGACGTGACCAACCAGGCGGGCATGGGTCACGGTTCCTACTACCCGGACATCGGTAGTGGTGAGCAGAGGCGACGGAACCACCCCCGGCGGCAGCCAGATCAGGGGGAGGCCGACGCCCGGCGGCAGGACGGCTCGAGTGAGACAGGTGTGGATCCAGGGACGTTGCCGACCTCGCCGCGGCAGGTGCCCAGCCCACCGGTTCCCGGTGGTGGAAGCAACGGACCGGGTGCCGGGGCGGCTGGTGGTGGCGGCAAGGGCGGCGGTGCCGGCGGTCCTGGACGTGGTGGTCCCGGCGGGCCGCCCGCCGGTGGCGGCAAGTGATGGAGGTTAAGGCATGACGGTGTATGACGATTACCAGCGTGATCGCGTCGGGTGGTTCTTCGGGCTCTCCGGGTGGCAGTTCAGCGCGCTGGCCCTGGGCAGCCTGCCGGTCTTTTGGAGCGTGAGCCGGGAGGCATGGAGCGCGGTCGGGATCTTCGCCCTGGTCTGGGCGGCTGTGTTCCTGCTGGTGGTGGTCCCGGTGAAAGGCCGGTCCGCTACCGGGTGGCTGACCGCGAGCACAGCGTTCGCGGTCGGGGGCCTACGCGGGTGGACGCGGTTCCGCAGCAAGGCCAGCAAGGGAGCCGTGGAAGACCTGGGGCGGGTCGATCTGCCGGGGGTCCTGCAGGGCGTCGAGATTCACGACGGGCCACCGCATGCCCCGACCCAGGACCGAGTCGCGGTGATCCAGGACCACGGCACACGGACCTGGTCGGTGACCGCGGCGGTGGTGCACCCGGGCGTGGGGATGATGGACGGTCGAGAACGGCACGATCAGGGCTTGGCGCTGACCGAGCTGCTCGATGCGTGCGCGCGGACCGAACTGATCGATGAGGTCCTGATTATGGTGCGCACAGTGCCAGACGACGGCGCCGAGCGGGCCGAGTATGTGCGCACGCACGCCAGCCCGAGCGCGCCGGCGTTGTCCCGGCAGATCAATGCCGAGATGGGGGAGTGGTTGACCAGGGCGTCGGTGCGAACCGAGGAGTTCTTCACGATCTGCGTCCCGGAGTCCCGGCTCGGACGTGAAGCACGGGAGCACGGTGGAGGGGTCATTGGCCGCGCCCGCGTGCTGTACGAGCTGATGGCCGAGGTGGAGTCACACCTGAGCGGCGGCCTGGACATGGGAACGGTGAACTGGCTGACCTCGCCAGAACTGGCGTTGGCCTGTCGCACGGGCTTCGCGCCGGGAGACCGGGCCAGCGTCATCGCGGCCGTGGCCGAGCGGGAGACCAACCCTGACGTCGAGGCCGACATCCCGTGGGCGATGGCCGGTCCCTCCGGCAGTGATCAGGGGATGCGGCACTACAGCCACGACGCGTGGAACTCGGTGTCGGTCACCGTGCGACTGCCCGAGCGAGGAGCGGTGATCGGTGCCCTCGCGCCGGTGCTGACCCCCTCGGAGGTGGGGGAGCGGCGGTCCTTGGTGGTGGCCTACCCGCTGGTGGACCAGCGCAAGGCCGACCGGCAGACCCAGAACTCCGAGTTCGCCTCCGGCATCGGGGCCGGCTTGCGCGCGCGGGCGGGGATCCACACCAGGGCACGGCAGCGTAACGCGGAGGCCAAGGCAGAGCAGATGGACGCCAAGTTGGCTCGGGGAAACGCGATGATCGTGCCGTATGCGGTGGCAACGGTCACCGTGCCCAAGACGCTGTCGGCGCCCGAGGCGGGGCGGCGACTGGATGCCTCGGTGCGTCGAGCCGGGTTCGCTCCGATGCGGCTGGACATCGCCCATGGTGCCGCGTTCGCGGCGTCGACGATTCCGTTGGGGTCGTGCTTGAGCCGCAGGGGTGAGCGGTGATGGTGCGGCGAGGAGGCTCCGGTCGGGACATGGGGCGGCTACTGAGTGACTTCGGGCACGAACTGCCCCGGGTGGCCCGGGTCGAGAAGCCAGCCACGGCGCCACGGGTGTTCCGGTACGCGCAGCGGCGCGGGGCGCGGCGAAACGGTGCGGGTTGGGCGCCGGCGGTTGCGCCGGTGTCCCCCTGGCGGATGACGACCGACCAGGCGCCGGTGCTCTGGCCGTTCATCGCCCCACCGGGACTACCACCCACGGGTGCGCAGGTGGGTATCAACCAGCTCTCCGGTGGTGCGTTCAACTTCGACCCGCACGGGTGGGTGCTGGATGAGTCGGTGCAGGTCACCAACCCGAACGTGATCCAAATGGGCAAGCCGGGTACCCAGAAGTCGACCACGGTGAAGTGCTCGGCACTGCGGATGATGGAGTACGGGTACCGGTTGCTGATCCTGGGGGACATCAAGGACGAGTACGTCGATGTGTGCCGGGCACTGGGCCAAGAACCATTCGAGGTCGGCATCGGACTGCCGGCGCGGATCAACCCTCTGGATTTCGGGCCCTTGCGGCAAGGGTGGGAACGACTGGACCGGCAGGAGATCGAGCGGCGGTCCCAGATCGTGTTCTCTCGCTGGCTGACCCTGGTCGGGGGGTTGGTCGGCAGCCAGCAGGTGGGTGACCGGCGGGTGCCGTTCGGGCCGACCGAGGAGCGGGTCGTGGAGGCGGCGCTGCGCGAACTGACCGGGTACGCCTCAGCGCAGAGCACCCTCACCGAGACGACGATCCCGCAGTTGTGGGACCTGATCGATAACCCGCCCAAGGCGCTGATTGAAGCCTGCCGGTATGAGTCGGAGGCGCACTTCTTCAACGACACCCGGCTGTTGCGGGACTCGTTGAGTGGGCTGGTGCGGGGCGCTCTGGCGGGGCTCTTCGATAACCACACCACGATCGACGTCGACTGGGCCGCGCCGATCCAGAGCCTGAGCCTGTCCAGGTTGAGGCAGTTGGGAGAGGAAGCTGTCGGGGTCGCCCTGCTGTGCGTGAACTCCTGGGGACGTGGGATGCGAGAGCTGGCCATCCCCGGCGACCTGCGGATCGTGGTGCGCGATGAGTCGTGGATGCAGATGCGGCTGGGACCTGCGGCGGTGAAGTCGTTCGACGCGGACCTGAGGCTGTCCCGCACCGATGGCGAGTTGCAGTGGGCTGTGATGCACAAACCATCGGACCCGCTCTCGGCCGGCGACGCCGGGTCGCAGGCATGGAACATCGCCAAGGACCTCATCAACCTGGCTGACATCAAGATCCTGCACGGGCAGGACCCGAAGATCGCCAACGAGCTGGAACAGATCCTGGAGCTGGGGCCGATCGTGCGCGACCTGGTGACCGGGTGGGCCAGGCGCGGACCGGGCCGGGCGGTCTGGATGGTCGGAGAACAAGCGTTCAAGGTCCAGATGGTGCGCCACCCGTTGGAGGTTGCCCTGACGAACACCAACCAGGCACTCGAAAAGGCCGGGTGAGGGGAACGTGAAGACCGTAGGGCTGATCGTGCTAGCCGTGATGGCCGTGTTGGTCGGAGCCCCCGTGCTCACCGCCGTCGGGTTGATGGCGGTCGGTACCCCGGCGGCCGGTGAGGTCATCAGGGCCAAACCGTGTGAGGGCAACCCCCTGTCGCAGCACTGGCGTGCCCCGTTTGAGCAGGAGTACACGATCGCGACCGAGTTCGGGCAGAGCCGCCAGACTGGCGGACCGCCCCTGGAGGGAGTGGACCTTCTCTCGGCGCAACAGCCCGGCGAGGTCGTCGCGGCCGCGCGCGGAGTGGTCACCTCCACCGCGACGCAGGACAGCGGCGCGAAGGCAATCGAGATTGACCACGCACACGGCATCACCACCCGCTACGTGCACCTTGGCCAGATCAAGGAGGGCCTCACCGACGGTTCCAAGGTGAGCATCGGGCAGCCGCTGGGTACCGAGGGCGGCACCGGCACCACCGCGGGGACCCTGCTCCACTTCCAAGTGCTCGTCGAGGACGTCCTGACAGACCCGGTGCAGTTCATGCGGGAACGGGGAACACCGCTGAACGGTGCTGCCGCGGACCAGTGGATCGCCCTGGACGTCGGCGACAAGGTCCTAGAGGGAGGCGTCGGGTTCGAGCTCCCCGAGCCCGGCGAGCCACGCAAGGACTCGCTGACCAACCCGGCACTGAGCGTGCCAGCCGACATCGAAGTACTGTACGAGCAGGCGGGGGAGGACTACGGGATCCCGGGCACGCTGCTGGCGGGGATCGGGATGACCGAGACTGCCCATGGCCGCAACACGGCCGAATCGCCGGTCGGGGCACTGGGGCTGATGCAGTTCATGCCGGAGACGTTCGCAGCATTCGGGGTCGACGGAGACGGCGATGGGATCGCGGACATCCGCAACGACGCGGACTCGATCTTCTCTGCCGCGAACTACCTGACGATCTCGGGTGTGCAGAACGGCCCTGACGGGGTGCGCGAAGCCCTATATGCCTACAACCAGGCCGACTGGTACGTCAACGACGTCCTCTTCTATGCGCACGAGTACGGCGGCGGGATCGTCATCGGTGACCCGATCATCTGTGATGACCCGGTCAACCCCGGAAACCCCGAACTGCCACCGCTGACGAACGAGCGCATCGAGAGGATGTTTGCCCGAGCCCAACTGGAACTTGGTGACCCGTACGTCCTGGGAGCCGAGGGACCCAACGCCTGGGACTGCTCCAGTTTTTCCCGGATGGCCTTCGCCGAGATTGGGATCACGATGCCACGCACCGCGAGGGCACAACGTGACTGGCTGGCCTCGGGTAACGGCTTCCGGGTGCCGCTGGGCAAGGAACGGCCCGGAGACCTGGTGTTCTGGGACTCCTACCGGGGACCGAACGAGATCGGTCACGTGATGATCGTCTGGGACCCGGCAAACATGTCGACCATCGAGGCGAAGATCCCCCGGGTCAGTCACGGCGACTACACCGCCGGGATCGACAAGAACATCTTCGAGATCTGGCGAGTGGGCAATATCGCCGACGACCCTGAGGGCGTGACCTGATGTCCACCAACAGACCACTGCAACGGGACCGCCGCGCTGACCCCTACCCGTGGACCTGGGAAATCCCCGTGGGCGCGATCATCGCCGCCGCCCTCCTGCTGATCCTGGGGGTGCACGTGGGACGCGGGCTGGCATGGCTGCTCTCCGGCCACGGGTGGGCCTGGCCGGGACAACTGGACCTGATCACCACCCTGCCGGCAGTGCTCGGAGGCGATGCACACGCTGGTCTCGCTGAGACAACGGCAGGCGGACCCGGGGCCGGGTGGGTGCGCGTCTGGGTCATCGTCACCGAACTGGTCATCGTGGTGCTGCTGGGCGTGGCGACCTGGTACGGACTGGGGAGGTGGGGGCCTGGACGAGTCCACGGGGTGGCGACCAAGCCTGAGACCCAGCAGACCCTGGGGGTGGGCCGCCTCCGCAGGATCAAAGCCGTGGTGCGTCCCGACCTGTATGGAAAGGAACGGGAATGAGGCGACACAACCGATTCGAACCGACAGACGTCGGGTGGCAGCTAGGGACTTCCTACCAGCCTCGCGGGGGGAGCCTGTGGGTGCCATGGGACCGCACCACCGGGGTGATCGGCCCGCAGGGCTCCGGTAAGACCCTGGATCTCCTGACTCCAGCGCTGCTGCAGGCACCCGGTGCCGCCCTCGTCACTCTCACAAAGGTTGAAGACCTCCTGTTGACGTTGACGGCACGTTCGGCCGACGAACGTCCCATTGCAGTGCTCGACCCCTTCGGTCTGGCCCCTGGGGTACCGGAGTTGGTGTGGGACCCGATCGCCGGATGCGTCGACCCGATGGTGGCCGAACGCCGAGCCAAAGCCTTCACCGCAGGCACCGTGAAAGGGGCAGTGCACGGCGGGACCGGAGACGACGCCGCCCGGTTCTACGCAGCTGAAGCATCCAAGGTGATCCAAGCCTATTTCCACGCCGCGGCCCTCACCGGCCAGCACCTAGAACAGGTGCTCACCTGGGTAGCCAATCCGCTAGCAGCAAGCGACCCCGGAGAGATCCTGCGTGAGCACCCACATAGCGCACCGTTCTGGTACGGCTTGCTCGAGGGCGCCCTGCGCGGAGATGACAGGACCGCCGGCAACACGATCACCACCATGCAGCAATCCATGGCCCTGTTCTTCCAGGCAGACATCCGCGGCCGGTGCGTCCCCGGCCCCGGCCGCCCGGCGACCAACCTGGAAGACGTCATCGCCCAGAACGGGACCATCTACCTGCTCGGCCGGGAAGACCCCTACGCTTCCGCGTCACCGCTGATGACAGCGGTCGCCGAACAAGTCCTCGACACCGCACTGAAACTGGGCAACGCCTCCCGGTGGGGCAAACTATGCCCACCCATGCTGGCCTGCCTGGATGAACTGCCATCGACGGCACCATTGCCCACGCTACGGACCCGTATGGCCAACGAACGCGCGCTGGGCATCTCATTCATCTGGGCCGCGCAGACCCGAGCCCAACTGAACTCGATCTTCGGCGAACAGGAAGCCCGGGCAGTGTTCGGGCTGACCAACGTCACCGTCCTCTTCGGCGGATCCAAAGACGTCCAGTTCAACCAGGAAATATCCGACCTCCTCGGACCCGTGCGGGTAGCCAGGAACAGCTGGCAGACCGGCAAGCGGGGCGGTCGCACCACCTCCGGAGAGGACATCCCCATCGTGAGCGCCGCCGAGGTGCGGCGCCTACCCGAACGGCAAGCCCTCGTCGTCCCAGAGAACGCGGGACCGGTGATCGCCAAGGTGCACCGCTGCATCGACGGCAAGACCGGCAAGGTGTTGCTCACGGAGCAGCAACAGATGCGTATGCACCTGGAGACCCGACGCCACCACACCATCAGCCCGCAGGCGCGCCAAACAGCCGCACTCGTCGAAGCCAGGCGCCTCGGTCTGGCCCGTCACGAAGAAAAGTCCTACCGGTGAGCACCCAAACCACCCACCTGGCTCAACCCCTGGTGGCTCCGTTCCCGCAGATCGGGCCAGCGATGCTGGTGGCCTACCAGGACCTGAACATCGCCGGGGGCCTGGAAGGAACGAAGGAACAGCAAAAGGCGCTCGGCGACCCATCCCGGCTACCCAGGCCCTGGGACGTGACCACGTGCACGATGCCGCACCTGCGCAGGGAGGTCTGGCAGTGGCTGGAACAAGTCGTGAACTGGCTGAACCACGAGTTCGTCTGGGACGTCGCCACCAGCATCCCCGCGTGCTGGCCACGACACCCGCACCTTGTGCACGAGATCGGTGTCATCGCCGATCAGCGGCGCCGGGCAGGCCTACACGTGGACAGCGACGCACTGGAGGAGTGGCACCGGTACTGCCTGCCGGCGTTCACCGACCGGATGCGGACCCGCCTGAAGTCCCACTGCGAAGAAGGCCATCAACCCTGGCCCTCCAGAGGCCGCTACAACCGACACGCCAACGAAGCCAGCACCGTCGAGCGAACTCGCCTCTACGAAGCTGACGTAACGGCAACCACAGAGATACGCAGCGAACCGTCCTCCCGCCCACGCCTGGGAGTGGTCGACCTGACCACCGGGGAGGTCACCGACCGCTAACCCAGGTCAGCAGGGATGCTGGTGTACTTCTCACCGTGGTTGGCGTGGCCGGCCCTAAGGTGCGCAGCGTACCGAAGACCACCCGATCGGTGTTGTTGACCCAGGTGAAGGTTGTGAACTGTTCGAAAAAACTAGTATTCAGTTACCCTGGGTTTGCCGAAACAACCGGTGTTTTGGGCCGAGTCACCTGCGGGCCGTGCCTTGCTGCGAGTGGTATCGGGAAGTGCGACTCCGAGCCAAAGTCAAGTCCTCAGAAGTCGTAGGTAGGACTAGCGTTTGAGTATGACGGTCCATCTTTTCGCGCTGAGTCCCGACAGTCAGTTCTTGCATGCCAGTGACCGGTGGCTCACTGACAGTCGATCCAAGCGGCGAATGGACGACTTAGCGAACAAAGTCGTCGCGGTGCTGGCGGATGATGCACTCTTCACGATTGGGTCCACGGGCCACGCCTACATCGGAGAAACACCCATCGATGTTGCGATCGTCGAGGCCATCCTTGGGACTGACGTGTGGGACAAGGCATCATTCGTCGGTCGCCCACCGAACCCTGACCCTCGATACATGTCGCTTGGAAAGATCAGGAAGCGCATCACGGAACACCTCACGTCCCGCACCGCACGGATCCCCGGTTGGTTCGTGCAACTTGGGATCTCCGGCTTCCACCGGCGCCGACAACTCAGCATTCCGTTTATGTGGGACCTGCAGATCACGCATGGCAACGCATCGTTGCGCGAGTTGTCAACCGAGAAGGTCCGCTACTCGAATCGCACTTCGACGTGGACCATCGGATCGGGACGGTACTTCTTCCAGAACGAGTTCCAGCGCCTCCTGCGTGAACCCAATGTGTTGATAAACGATGCCGCAGTCCTCGCAGGCCGCTATACCGCATCGCAGGAGCCGACCGTAGGGCCAGACGTCATGCTCGTCGAAGGCGTCATCCGCGGCGATTCCGCTGGGCTGCGTGTGCAGTACCGACCGGCCATTGAAGGGTTATCGGTCCAGGTCTACGGCAGCCTGATTCCAGAGATGTACACCCCGTGGATCGTTACTCCAAACGGCAGTACCTCGCCCAGCGTGGTCGTCGGCCAGACCCAGAGTGTCGGTGGCTTGCAGGTGGAAGTGCTTCCTCCGCCCGGCGCACCACCAATTGACGGCGACGTCGCGCTCATTGTGGCTCCCATCCCGCGCCCTGGATCCAGGGGGCGCTGATGGTCGCCGCTTCTCACATTCCTCGGAACGAAGGATCTGAGGGCGACGGGCACAGGACTGTGATCATTCGGCGTGGTTCCCGAACTGCCGACAACACCTGAGGCGTTGGGGTACACCCCAACGCAACAGTCAGCGATGAGACGTTTTCCCTGGTGCGCCAAGTCTACTTCCCGGCTTTTGCAACACATGCGTGCAAGGGCCTAGACATGGCGCAACACAGTGGGCAGCGGATCGGATACGCGCGGGTGTCGAGCACCGACCAGAACCTCGCTCGGCAGATCGCCACGCTCGACGCGGTGCACCGGTTGTTCGAGGAGAAGCAGTCCGGCTCCCGGCGCGACGGCCGTACCTCGCTGGCCGAAATGATCGCCTACGCCCGCAAGGGGACACCGTGGTCGTCTCCTCGATGGACCGGCTCGCACGCTCAGTCGTGGACCTGAACCAGACCGTGGGAGAGCTGGTCGCCAAGGGCGTGGTCGTCGAGTTCATCACCGAGCGGGTCGCCTTCCGCCCCGGCGCCACCGACGCCTTCGCCGAGTTCCAGCTCAACATCATGGCCTCCTCCGCCCAGTTCGAACGCGCCATCGCCAAGGAACGGCAAGCCGAGGGCATCCGCGTCGCGAAGGCCCGCGGCGTCTACACCGGCAGAGCCCGCAAGCTGACGGCCGCGCAACTGACCGAGGCGCGCGAGCTGATCGCAACCGGGGTGCCCAAGGCCCAAATGGCACGCCGGCTCGGCGTCGACAGATCGACCCTGCACCGAGCGCTCATCGCTGTGCAGAGGACTTCGGACAATCGTGCAGCCGACTTCGGACATTGACAAAAACTGCAGGTTCGGGTCCGGTTGACTACCGCCGGGTGCACAACACCGGACGCGAACACTTCGGGCTCCACGGCGGGCGCAAGTGAGAGCCGGGTGACTCCGCCGGGGCGCTCACGGCTAGTCTTGCCATGCGTTCGGCACACGAGGAGATGCGAGGGAGCATGGCGAACAAGGACCTGGGAGCTGCCAAGAAGGCCAAGCAGGACGAGTTCTACACCCAGTGGGCCGACATCGAGCGCGAGATGAACGCCTACCTGGAGTATGACGCAAACGTCTTCCGTGGCAAGACGATCCTCCTGCCATGCGACGACCCTGAGTGGTCCAACTTCACCAAGTTCCTCGCCCTGCACTTCGCCGACTTCGGCCTGAAGAAGCTGATCTCGACCTCCTACGCGCCCAACAGCAACGCCGGAGCGGCCTTTTACACCCCGACCCTGTTCGAGACCGACGACCCGGCGTACGACGAGGGCAAGTCGCTTGAACGCGGTCGCGTCTTCACCCTCACCCCCGAGGATGTCTCCGGTGACGGGCGCGTGGACATCGACGACCTGAAGTGGGAATACCTCGACGGTGACGGCGACTTCCGCTCCGCCGAGGTCACCGCCATGCGCGATGAGGCCGACATGGTTATCACGAACCCGCCGTTCAGCCTCTTCCGCACCTTCATGGCATGGCTTGGCGCTGGCGACGTGCGGTTCTCTGTGATCGGCAACAGCAATGCCATCACGTACAGCCAGATTTTCCCGCTGATCAAGGAGAACCGGGTGTGGAAGGGCGCGACAGCCAACACCACCGACATGGTCTTCGGGGTTCCGAAGGGCTTCCCACTCAAGGACGCCGATCGCGCGAAGGCCGAACGCATGGGCTACCCGTCGACGGCCGAGTACGACTTCACGAGACTCGGCAATTCATGCTGGTTCACCAACATCGAGCACGGCCGCCGACATGAACCGCTGCAGTTGATGACCATGGCTGACAACCTCAGGTTCAACAAGAAGCTCATCAAGGGTCTCGACGGCGGTGACGGGTACCAGAGGTACGACAACTTCGATGCGATCGAGGTCCCGTACACCGATGCGATTCCCAGCGACTTCGACGGCGTGATGGGTGTTCCGATCACGTTCCTGGACAAGTTCAATCCCGACCAGTTCGAGATCGTCGACCTCAGTCGTTATGCGAAGACGCAGGGCATGTCGAAGGAGTTCGTCGATGCGTACTACGCGTCTGGGCAGACCGGACAGATCAGCGAGGGTCACCCTGACCTCTGCTACTACAGCAACGCTGGGCGACCTGTTGTCCCCTATATGCGAGTCCTGATCCGGAGAAGGGATACCCCGTCTTCATGAAGACCGATCTCAAGCAATACACGGTGGCCCAGGTCACTGAGGGCTTCGTCTACAACGAACTCGAAGGCAAGGGCCTCTACGGGCTCGGTGGCACGCTCACGATCCAGCCGGAGTACCAGCGCAACTACATCTACGGCGACGGCAAGAAGGACGTCGCCGTCATCGACTCTCTGCTTAAGGGCTACCCGCTCGGGCTCATCTACTTCGTCGACACCAAGGACCCCTCCGGCCCGCACCTGGAGGTCCTCGATGGCCAGCAGCGCATCACCAGCGTCGGGCGATTCGTGACCGGCAAGTTCGCCATCATCCGCGACGGCAAGGAGCAGACCTTCTCTTCGCTGCCCAAGGAGGACCGTGAGCGCATCGAGAACAGCGAGCTGCTGGTCTATGTGTGCAGCGGCACCGAGGTCGAGATCAGGGACTGGTTCGAGACCATCAACATCGCCGGGGTGCCGCTCAACAAGCAGGAGATTAACAACGCCCTCTACTCCGGGCCCTTTGTCACTGCGGCCAAGGCCGAGTTCTCGAACTCGCAGAACGCCCTCCAGCAGAAGTGGTCCCACTTCGTCAAGGGTGACCCCAAGCGGCAGGAGGTCCTCGAAGAGGCCCTCGACTGGGTCGCATCATCCAAGGGTCAGACGATCGACGGCTACATGGCTGCCCACCGCACCGACACCACCATCAACGAGCTGAAGGTCTACTTCACGACCGTCATCGACTGGATCGACAGCGTGTTCACCGCCTCGCCGGACAAGACCATGCGCGGGATCGACTGGGGCCGACTCTACGAGAAGTACCACCACAAGTCCTACAACACTGCCACGATCGACGCAGACCTCCAGGACCTGCTCGATGACCCCGCTGTCGGCGACCGCAAGGGCATCTACGAGTACCTCCTCGACGGCAAGCAGGACACACGGATGCTCAACGTCCGCCTGTTCGACGCCCCGACCAAGAAGAAGGCCTACGCAGCGCAGACCACAAAGGCCAATGCCGACGGCACCTCGAACTGCCCGCTGTGCGCGCACGGCTTAAACGCCAACAAGGACCGGATCTACAAGTCGAACGAGATGGAGGCCGACCACGTGGCCGCATGGTCTAAGGGTGGGGAGTCCACCCTGCAGAACTGCGAGATGCTCTGCGTTCCGCACAACCGCTCTAAGGGCAACCGCTGACCGGGTGGGCGACGCATTCCCCCAGGGCTGGTCGTTCACCCTTGAGGGGCCCCTTCGAGTTACTCCTGGCAGCAAGGAACGTCTCTAGTCGTCGCTCATGATGAGCCAGCGGGTGGGTAGCCGGTAGCCGGGGAGGTCTGCGTTATCGAGCCATCTGGTGACGGTGTGCGCGTCGACGCGCAGGTAGTGCGCGACGTCTTCGACCGTGAGTTGGTCTCGGTCGGTCCTCAGGATGCTGTTGTTCATGGTGTGCTCCCAGGTCTATTGGTGTGACAACCTGTGAGAGCAGGTGGTGGCGTCCGAACCAATAGCGGAGCCCCGCCAGGGCGGGCGGCGCCGTGTCAACCCGTAGGGACTGGAGGAGTGCAGTTTCGGCGCGAAATAGGCGCAGGGAGGGACGACCGGAGCGCGTGCCGAAAGTTCACGGGGGAGCGGCCCCTGCAGGGGGCCTGACTCGGTGCTGGTCGTCTGCATCGTTGGCCGCTTGGTCGGCGCAACCCTTTGGCTCTAGTCGTTGCTTTCGAGCCCCTGTGGAGACCGCCGAGGGAGTCACCGGCCCCTGCTTGGGGACCGCCTGCGGGTCTGACTAGGAACGGACCGGCGCTGTTCTCGCGCCGACCGGCCAGCGGGCGAGGTGCGCAGCAGCGGTTGCGCAGGCTGACCCAGTGGTAGGTGTGTTTGCAGCCGGTGGCGCATTTCGAGGGCGGGCTCCGGCCCAAGGGGGTCGCGGGACACGAGTGCGCGGGCGGCCTTGGCCACGTCGTGCCCTTGCTCTTGCGCTGATTGCATGACGGCCGCCAACGCGGGCCAGTCTGGTGCGTGCGGCAACCGTGGATCGAGGTCGGCGGCGAGGCCCGCCCACCGGGTGGTCTGCTCCTGAGGATCGGCGGCAGACAGCCTCTGCCGGACCGTGTTGACCTCTTGGAGTGGCTTGCTGGCTGCCTTAAGCGGGTCGGTGTTCCAGACCTGGACCACAGCCGCCACCGAGCGGGTGACCTGTTCTGTGGAGCGGCGCAGCCGGTTGCTGACCTGCTGGATGCCCGTGGCCCACGCGGTGCCTGGCCGGGCGGCCAGAACCTGGGCCGCATGTCGTTGCGCTTGGTGGGCAGGCAGGTTGGTTAGCCGCTCATCGAGCAACGT
The DNA here is from genome assembly GCF_003352835.1 of Ornithinimicrobium murale. Classification (GTDB taxonomy): domain Bacteria; phylum Actinomycetota; class Actinomycetes; order Actinomycetales; family Dermatophilaceae; genus Ornithinicoccus; species Ornithinicoccus muralis. Next base: position 16,657 of record NZ_QLVD01000032.1, read on the forward strand.
TTGACCCAGTGGGCGCGCCTGGAGCAGTACATCGTGCAGCCGGGCGGGCCCGTGCTCGGTGAGGATGCTGGCCGGGTCAGCGCCTTGCGGTAGCGGGGCCTGGGTGGGGTCGAGCCCGTGGGGAGTGAGCAACCAGTAGGCACGTTCGGCCGCGGCGGCGCCTGCCTGGTCGGCATCGGTAGCGACGATGGGGTTCATCTGCCCGCGGGCGATCTGGATGGCTTGGTCCTCGGTGAGGGAGGTGCCCAAGGGTGCGTAGCCGACGTGCGTGCCGTTGCTGGCCAGGGTGACTGCGATGGCGTCGATTGGACCCTCAACGAGGACTGGGATCGCCCACTCGTCGGCGACGGCGGGTCCGTACAGTTGGGCGGACTTGTCGAACAAGGGTGTAGCCGGGGTGTTGAGGTATTTGGGGCCAGACTTGTCTGCATCGGTGGCGTCGGGGTGGCGCCGGCCCACGAAGGCGAGCACGTCACCTTCGTGCACGATGGGGAATACGACTCGGTCGCGGAACCGGTCGATGACGTTGCCGTTGCGGGCGGTGGTGGCCACCCCGGTGGTGACCATTTCTTCATCGCTGATTCCGCGGCCGCGCAGGTGGTCGACCAGGTGGGTCCACCCAGCGGGTGCCTGCCCGGGGCGGAACCGGGCGTCGCCGGTGATGTCCTGCCCCAGCCGGTCAACAAGATGCTGCTGGCCCCAGGAGCCGGGGAGCTGGGACTCATAGAACTCCAGTGACCACTGGTTGATCTGCACCATCCGCTCCCGCGAGACGGGAGACTCATCCCAGGCCGTGGCCCGGACGACCTGCCGTTCGATTGCTGCGTCCGGTTCGAGCACGGGACCCATGGTCTGCCGGACGAGGGCAGCGAGTCCGAGGGATGCCACAGCGTTCTCCTCGAGCAGGTCGCTGCCTTCGGGGGTAGCGGCGTCGTACTCGGGGTCCGGTGGCTGCTGGTGAAACGGAACCGGTTCCTGGTCAGTCGGGCTCTGCCAGAGATCCTCCGACGGCTCAGCGTCGTCCTCGGGGTCTGGCGGTGGGGGGTCGTCGCCCGGTTCGGGGTGAAGCAGGGTGGCGGCCCGCCAAACCAGGACCTGGCACAGGTCATCGCTGCCGCTGGTGGCGTAGTCGTAGTCGGACGGGATGTTCACCAGGTCTTCCAGGGAGTACCGCTCGCGCATCCCGCGCTCGACCGCGGTGATGAGCTGTGGCCACCAGTGGCTGCCGTGCACCTGTTGGGCCAGGTCCTGCCCCAACAGGTCTCCTAGCCGGTCGGCCCAGGCTGGATGCAGCGGGTGGCGCCCCTCGGTCGCGTCGCCCAGGTCGACCCCGGTGACGTGCTCGCTGATCCGCCACCACAGCGCTGAGACGGGGTGGTCATCGGGCAGCGGTCCTTCAGCAGCGGCTCGGTCCAGCATCGCGTCCGCGGGCAGCCCTGCCTGGTCGATCATTTGCAGGTGCTCGGCCAGCAGCGCAGTGAATGAGTCCTTGTGGGCCAACGGCACGTGCGCGGTGATGGCTTGGACCCAGGCGGTGAGTTCGGGGCTGACCTGCTCACCCAGACGGATGCTCAGCTTGCCCTGCCACCGGGACGCGGCCTTCTGCAGCTGCGGCCGGCCGGTGGGGCGGAGGTCCTGGGCTGGCACCCTGGTGGCGGCACGCCACACGGCGATATCGCCGACGAGACGGTCGGACGGGCGGCCGTGGCGGGCCCACACCGGTGTTCTCGTGGAGTCGGCGGCTGCGCCGTGGACCTGCTCGGCCAGGTCGCTGACCTGGTGGGCACGGGCATTCAGGTACGGACCCCAGGTGTGATGCTGGCTGAGTGCGTTGGGGATCGCCGGCGCCCAGGGGAGGGGACCGGTCCCGGCCCCACGGTGGCCGGTGTCATCCAGACGCCAGTCCAGGACGGCCGCACGGTCAGCGGCAGTGTCGAGTTCCCGGTTGCCAGCTGCTGCTTTGAGGGCGGCCAGCGGGTCGACGCCGTGGGCGCTGTGCAGCAACAGGTGGGCGCGTAGTGCCGGCCAGGCGGCCTCGTCGGTGAGGCCGGGGACAACCTGTTCGGCGTTGTCTTCGAGGGCCTTCACCATCCCGGCTGGGGCGGTGTCCTCGGCGGCGTAGTAGAGGGCGTCGACGTACCGTTCGGTGGCATCCGGTAGCCGTTCGGACGGGTCGTCCTGGCGGCGCAGCATGGTGCTGGCGGAGACCGAGGAGCCGTCCCGGGCCAGGATGTCCTCAAGCAGATCTGTTGCGGTCGGTGGGTGCACCGCCTCGGCCCGGATCACGTTGTGCGGGTCACCATCGGAGGTAGTCGGCAGGTACAGGTGGTTGCCCTGCCCACCGCGGCTCAACATGGTGTACAGCTGCTGGCGGGTCAGGTCGCTGGTCGCTAGACCGTGGACGGTGTCTGTGCTGATGCCCTGGGCGGCGTGGATGGTGGAGGCGTAGCCCAGTTCGGTGTGATCGCGTACGTAGGCGGCCGGCAGGGTGATGTGTCTGCCGTTGCGGGTGTGTTGGACGGTCAAGGCGCCGCCGTGGTGGGTTTCCTTCACCGTCCACCGGTCGCCGTTCTTGACGAAGTCGGTGGGTGTGAGCCGCAGGGAGCGTTGGTTCTGGCGGGTGATGACCAGGTCTCCGACGCTGGCCCGGTTGCCGTCAGCGAGGGGAACGACCGGCCCATCGACCTGCTCGGTGTTCTGCAGCCGGTGAGCACGGGCGCGTTGGTTCAGTTCACTGGCGAGTTCGCGGGTCGGGGCCAGCATGATCGTGTCCTTGCCTGCCGCCCGGTCGGCGTGCCAGGCGGTGAAGACGTCGTCGGTGAGCATGGCCAGGTCTCCGACGTGGACCCTGCCGTTGTCCAGGTAGAACCCGAGGGCTTCGCCTCGGCCGTCCCGCAGAGCCAGGGTCGCACCTGCCTCCGCGGGATCGGTGAAGCGCATCAGCTCGGACAGGTGCGAGGCACCGTGGGTGGCTTGGATGTCGCGGAGCACACCACCGGCGCCGATCGCAGCCAACTGCTGGTCATCTCCCACGAGGCGGACGCTGCCGCCACGATCAGTGACGAACCCGATCGCGGCGTCCAGGGAAATGGTGTCGGCCATCCCGGCTTCGTCGATCACCACGAGGGTCTTGGGGCCGATGGTTTCGGCCCAGTCGGGCAGGTCGTTCTTGCCGGACAGGCCCCATGTGAGTTTGGCCAGGGTGTCGGTGCTGGCGCCGATCTGTTCGCGCAGCACCGCGGCGGCTCCCGCGGATGGTGCCAGCCCGACCACGGTGCCACCCCCCTCTGTCCACGCCTTGGAGAGGGCTTGCATGGCGGTGGTTTTGCCTGACCCAGCCGGGGCGATCGCCAGGGCCAGACGTGCGGGGCTGGTGGCCATTTGAGAGACCAGGAGCGACTGTCCTGCGTTCAGGGTGATGCCGTTGGCGGTGCTTTCCAGCAGAGTCACGTCGACCGCGGACTGGGGTGCGGTGAAGCCGTCAAAGCGACCGGCCATCGCCACAATCCGATGTTCGGCGTCGAGCACGGTCTGTGAGGTGAACAGGTCCGCACCGGCGACGGAGTAGACGCTGGCGCCGTCGGCGCGGCGCAATTGGTCCGGCTCGGTGATGCCGTCACGGGAGGCTGTCAGGGCGACGCAGCGGCCCTGGAGGACCTCAGAGACGATCAGGTCAACGGCCTTCTCTGCCTGCTCCGGGACGATGTTGGCCGATCGCACCTGGCGCTGGGCCTCGGCGCGGACGTGCCACACCTGCCAGGTCGAGCGACGTGACTGCATCGCCTCCAGCACCGTGTCAGCCGTCTGGTAGACCCAGGCGGTGTCGGCGACCTGGCCAGGGCCCGGCGCCTGGTGGCGGACGTGGGTGAGCATGCGGGACAGGCCTTCCTCCCCCAGGACGTCCAGTGCCTCGGCGTGCCAGGCCTCTCGCTGCTGCGCCAGGGTCCGGGGTTCGTGCTTGGCTTCCCTGGTCTCCAAGGTGGCTTGCTGGGCCAGTTGCACCGACTCGATCGCCGTGGGTGGCCGCCCGTGGTCGGCCTGGAAGCCGGCGGCCAGCTCCCCGGTGCGCTCCTGGATGCTGACCCGCCGGGAAGACCACCGCTGATTCAGTGCGACGTCAACACCGTCGATCTCACGGATCGGACGCTTGCCAGGGGATAGGTCGGCACGCTCGGTGAACCGCAGCCCCATCGTCGCGCGGAGCCGCCGCTCGATGGAGGTGTTGTAGGTCTCCGAGGCTGTGACGGTGGCCTTGTACAGGATCCGGGCGTCGACGCTCAGCCACCGTCCGTCCTCGGCTGTCTGCACCTTATTGGCCACGGCCACATGAGTGTGCAGATCCGGGTCACCGGCGCGGGAGTCACGGTGGGTGAACGCGGCCGCGACCAGGCCCCGGGTGTCGACCTGACGGACACCGTTGGTGCCGGTCCGGGTGTACAGGCCGTGGTTCTCGAGGAAAGACAGCGCGTCCTGCACTGCTCCTTGGTGGGCGAGCTCGATGGCTGCTGCGGTGGGTTCGTCGGCGACCGCCCACAATGCTGAGATGCTCTTGACCGGGGAGAAGGTGAGGTCGAAACCGGCGACCGCAGTGGTCCGGGGCCGGGAGTATTTGGCGATCTGCCCGGACAACTCGCGGGCATCACGCGGCTCACGGCCGAACTCGTCCCGGAACAGTTCTCCTCCGACCTCGGTGCGGATCCGTGCGCGCTCCTCGTCGGGAATGGGCGCATCGACCGGTTGGGCATGCTGCGTGTTGTAGGCCTGGACCGCGCCGGCGACCCGACGCCGGAACTCATCGACGTCACCGGTAAACACCTTGAACGGGGTGCCCAGCCGGGTGACGTCTTGTATCTCCCGGTTGCTGGCCCCCCGCTCCTCGAGCGCTGCTCGGCGCTGCTCGGCAAGAGGGTGGTGACCGGATCCGAACAGGGCCTGCATCTGCTCGGCAGTGACCACGTCGCCGGCGTCCAGCCCGTCGATGCCAGCCATGCCGGATCCGATCCACTGCCCGGGGGTCTCGCCGCGCTCGGTGTAGTAGGTCGCCAGACCGGAGTGGCCTTTCTCCGTGACATCCTGCGCGGCGACCTGCCGGGTCAGGTAGTCATATCCCGACCCGGCAGTGAGCTTGTGGATGCTCATCGTCACACCCCCTAAGTCACTCGCGAGGGCCGTCACCTCGCGTGAGGAAAAGAGTAGAATAGAAAGAATAGTACTGGTGGACAGCCCTATTAGAACCAGTCCTTATAGCCGGTTCGAAGTTGCAGGCGGCAGGTCAGGCTTCCGGCTGTGGGGCGGTTGTTCAGAGTCCGAATGCGCCGCCGCTGACGAGGATGGCTATGCCGAGGCCGATCAGGACGATCGGGAAGAGCACGTGTTCCCACCGCTCGAGCACCTCGGCGATAGGCCTACGGGTCGCGACATACCTGGCGAGCAGGACCAGCACGCCGACGAGCAGCAGGAACACGACGCAGAAGAGGACCACGGTTGCCGTGCTGACGTTCAGGAACACCGGGACGTAGACGCCGATGTTGTCTCCACCGTTGGCGAAGGTGACGGCGGCGACAGTCAGGATGCCGACCTTCTTGCCCTCGACCTTTTCGTCGTCGTCGTCACCGTCGCCTCGCCATGCCTGCCAGGCCGCCCAGATACCGAGCGCCAGGGGAATGAGTCCGAAGTACGGAATGGCGCTTGAGGGCAGGACGAGCCCGGCTCCCCAGGCGACCAGCAACGCAGCAGCGAGGATGCCTGCGAACCCCAGGTACTGCCCCAGCGCGATCCTGGCGGTGGTGCCCCTTTGGCCGGCGCCTCGGGCGAAGAACAGGGAAAGAATGATGATGTCATCGATGTTGGTGGCCATGAACAGCCCGATCGCCTGCAGGACCGTGGTGAGGATCACCGGTTGACCTCACAGCTGGCGATCGGGCACTGGGGATCCAGGCACGGGGCGTCCTCGTTCACGGCGAGAGTCACCTCGACCAGGGCGAGCAGCGCGTTGGTGAGGTGCGGGTCGGCGATCGCGTAGAGGGTCTGACGTCCCTGCGGTTCGGCCACGACGATGCCGCAGTCACGCAGACAGGTCAGGTGGTTGGACACGTTGGGCCGCGTCAGGCCGAGGTCCTGGGCAAGGCTAGCGGGATAGGCAGGCCGTTCGAGCAGCGACAGCAGGATCCGAGCCCGCGTCGGATCTGCCAGGGCCCGGCCGATCCGATGCATCGCGTCCAGCCTGGAGGAAGTAGTCAGCACGGGCTGAACTATACAGTTTGTGCTGAACCGTCCGTGAGGTCGGTGCAACGGGAAGTCACATCAGCTTCAGCGTCGGAGGTGGGCGTCGCGTTGGGCGGTGTAGGCGCTCCAGTCTCGTGAGGCAGGGCGGCCCACCGGGTGGCGGTGTTGGGGGCCAGGCCGAGCACCTCTGCCAGGATCGGGGTGGGCATGCTCGCGGCGAGCTGGAACATGGCGGCGTTGCGGGCGGCCAGCGGTTGGATGCCGCGTTCGACGAGCTGGCTGCGGACGTTCTCGGTGGCCAGGTGCTTGCCCGGGATACCGCCGGGGAAGAGCCACTTGTCGGGCCGGCTGGCATAGGAGGCTTGCCCGCGATGGGTGAGGTGGGTGCGCACTAGATGGTCCAGGGGGTCGGGCAGCTCGATGGGGTAGGTGTCGAACGTGGCCCGGGTGATGCCGTCGGTGGTGACGGTGATCTGGTCGGCGCGCATGCGGCACACGCGGGCCAGGGGTTGGGCGTAGAGCAGCACGAAGAGGCCGGCGATGCGGGTGTAGAGGCGGATCGTGTCATCGTGCAGGAGCAGTTGGACGTGCGTCCATCTGTCCTCGTCGGCGAGGGTGACGGCCGGTTGCAGGTCGGGCCGCTTGGGTGGGGACAGTTCCTGGCCTAGGTCGGTGGCCTCGCACCAGGTCAGGAACGGTCTCAGCGCGGTGGCGCGGGAGCGGTGTTGGTGGGCGTACCGGTCCAGGTCGTCCTGGGTGAGGTCAGCCAGGCCGATGTGGTGCTCGGTCAGCCACCCTAGGAATCGGGCGGTGACGACGATGGTGGCACGGGCCGCGGAGATGGCTCCGTGGGTCAAGGTCCCGCGCTGTTCCTTGCGGCGCAGTCGCCGCAGGACCTGCCAGCGGGCGAATCGGTTGAGCACTTCTGCGTGTTCGTCCGGAAGCGTGCTCAGGAGCTGGTTGAGCCATGGGGTGACGCGCTCGAGTTCGGCGTGGAAGGGCGGTAGGACCCCGAGGGCGGCGAGGAGGTCGCGCAGGTAGTTGTTGGTCTTGTTCGTGGGCATGGCCTCGAAGGCGGCGTGGGAGATCTCGATGTCGCCGCGGGCCATCGCGGCCAGGACGGATGGGCCGGTGGAGCGGGTGAGCCAGTACAGGGTGGTCTGTGGCCGTGGTCCGCAGACCAGGGCCTCGTGCACCGGCCGGAGCTGGGGGCGGATGCCACCGTCGGGGCTGGACAGCAGCGTGGTGGCCTTCTCCTCCAGGGCGCAGTGTCCGCACAGCCGGCCCCACGGGGAGTCTTCCCGCCCGCAGGCGGTGCAGGCGTAGACGGCCTCGTTGCCGGTGCAGGTCGCGCACGACGGCCGGCGGTCGGCGTCGTAGAAGGCCAGCACCCTGATGTTCGCGCAGCCGGCGCAGGGTTGGGCGGTCCGGGCGAAGCGGAGGGTGCAGCGTTGGCAGACCGGTTGTTCCAGGACGATCCGGGTGCAGCGTTCGTGTCGGCCACAGTGTGCGCAGTCCTGGCGTGGCAGTCGCGGCCGTGGGCTCATCCGTCCTCGGGCGGGCGGCGGACCCGGGCCCGGATCGGGCGCAGGTCACCGATCCCCGGACCGCTGTCCCCGGTGCCTGTCTTGGCGGTCTGGTCCTCGAGGACGGTGGGAACCAGCAGGTCGTTGGGTTCGCAGTCGAGGATGTCGCACAGGGCGGCCAGGACGTCCATGTTCAGCCGTTGCGGGGTGCGGGCCACGAGCCGGTAGACGTGCTCGCGGGACAGGTGCACGCCCCGTTCGGCCAGCAGCGGGACGAGGTCGGAGGTCTGGTACATGCCGTGGCTGGCCATCACCTGGCGCAGGTGCCATCCCATGGCGGTGCGGACGGTCATGACAGGTCCTCCTGATCGGTGGGTGCGTAGACGCGGGTCAGCGCAGCCTTGAGCGTCTTGTCCTTGAAGTCGTTGCTGACCGAGGCGTAGATCGCGGTGGTCGAGGCGTAGGCGTGGCCGACCTGTTCCTGGACGAATCGTTCGGGGTAGCCGAACTCGATCAGGTGGGTCACGTAGGAGTGCCGCAGGCAGTGCAGCGACAGCGCCTGGTCCAGGCCTACCTGCTCGCGCACGTCGGCGAAGCGGGCGTCGAAGTGGCGCAGCGAGACCCGGGAGAGCCGCTCGGTCACCCACAGGGCTGGCTGGCCGGGTGCCTTGAACAGCGGCCGTGCCTGCTCGACCCATTGCCGCATGCCCTCGATGGCCCAGTCGAACTCCGGCACCGCCAGGACCGTGCGACGGCGCGGAACGCCACCGCGGACGGCCTTGCCGTAGCGGACGTGGACCGAGCCGTAAGTGCCCCACCTGGGCACGTGCGGGTTGGGTCGTAGGTCGGCCACGTCCAGGCGGCACAGCTCGTTGCGGCGCAGCCCGAACGCGTAGGCCGTCTTGAAGACCTGCGCGTCCCGCAAGGCGCTGAGCGCCCCCTTGCGGCCCGAGGACGCGGCCCGTTCGACCTGGGCGTCCAGGTGGTCGAAGAGATCCTGCAACTCTGCGTAGGTCAGCGGGCGCCGTGCCGGGCGGCCCTCGTACTCGTTCAGGTGTGCCACCGTGTTCCACTCGTGACAAACCTGGGAGGGCACGGCGGCGAACCGGTCGCGGCACTCCTTCAGCCAACCGTAACGAGCGTCGGTGACGTAGTCGCAGAACATCCGCAAGGCCAGGTGGTATCCGCGGATCGTGGGGGGTGCTCGGGCACCGGGTCCGCTGGCCAGGGACACAGTGAAGTCTTCTACGTCACCCGGTCCCCACGCCCATGGGTAGGAGTCGGCGAACTCGCTGAACCGGCGCACCAGTCGCGCTCGGTCGGTGACCGTCTTGCTCCCCAGAAGTCGGGACTGCTGCTGTCGTCCCCACCCTGTCAGCATGGCCTCGAAGACGGCACTCTCCTCGTTCAGAAGAGCGATCCCCGCGACGAGGAGCAGTCCTGCCGAGCCCGGCACATCGACCATCAGGACCGCCATCCGCCGTTGCCGCAGAAGTAATATTGTTGCCTCTGACGTTACACCATGGATGGCGTCCCCTGGTCGGCGCATCAACCAGTGACGCGAGACCGGACTACGAATCCGCAGACCACCCTTCGCGTGTGACTTCTGACGCGATAATGCTCGCTTATTCCGGGAATGCAAGAGGTGTGTGGAACATGGGGTTGGTCGGTTTTGGTGGGGGAACGGGTCTGGCTGCGTGTTCGGCTGGTTGTCGGCGTGTGGCGCCGTGTTCTGGTGTCGGTCTGTGTGGTCGTGAAGGTGGCGTGTTCTGACATAGGGGAGTGTCAGAACTGGTGGATATCAGGCGTGCTGGTCGCGTTCGGGAGGTAGGTGGTCAGGTCATGGGTCAGTCGGTGAGGCAGGCGGCTCGTCGGGCGGCGCTTGATGTGAGGTCGCGGCGTCAGCGTGAGCGGGCGGAGCGTGAGAAGCGTCTAGAGGGCCTGGTGGTTGATGTGCTGGTGGCGCTGGGGGAGCGCGCTGATGCTGAGCGGCGTGCCGGGGTCGCGCTAGCGGCGCTGGTTGAGGCTGAGGGGCTGAGTGCCCGGGAGGCGGTCGACTGGTGTGATGGTCAGGTGAGCGCGCGGGAGGCCTCGCGGCTGCGGGCGGTGGCGCGAGACGCGGCGGCTGAGGAGACGGACGGAGCAGGCGACGGTGCAGCCGGCTCGTCGTCGGCGGCGGATGAGCCGGTGAGAGTAGATGCCGGCCCCACGGCTGAGCGCTGAGGGGCTGTCGGTCCTCGCGGGGTCGGTGGGTGATGCGGCGAGCCTGGCGCGTTACACGGGGAAGATCGTGCAGGTGCCCGGTAGTTCCTGTCTGTGGCGGACGGGTGCAGTCAGCGGGCGGGGGCATGGCCGGTTCTGGCTGGGGCATGACCGGGTGATCCTGGCGCACCGGTTCGCGTTCGCGGTAGCGCACGGGGTGGCTGCGCTCGGGCAGGAGCGCGTGCTTGGTCATCGCTGTGACAACCCGCTGTGTCAGCGGATCGGGCCGGGGCATGTCGTGGTCTCCTCGCCGCTACAGAATCGGCGGGAGTGGGCCAGCCGTCGCCACCTGCTGGGCAATCCGTTGACTGATCCACGGGGGGCGCGGAAACGGGCGGTGCAGCTGCGGGACCTGGCGCGCCGCGACCCGGCGCGGGTCGCGGTGGACCTGGAGCAGCTGCGCCGCATCTCGGGGGAGCAACTGGCGTTGTGGTGAACCGTTGCCGGACCCGGCCGGGGAAGGGTCGCTGGGTCGGGCAACGGTGGCTTTAGTCGTCTTCGTCGGCGCACCTGTCGCACACGAGGGCAGCGGGCGGTTGGTCGTCCATCCGGGCGCCGCACCGGGGACAGAACCCGACGTCTAGACCGTCAAAGTCCTCACTCAAGACGCGCACCTCCGCGCAAGGTGACTAGCGCCGCGAGTGTCCAGGCTGCGGGGTCTGGGGTGTCCTGCGTCATGGTGGCGCATCGTGGGGTGCGCGGGGACCACGGCGGTAACGCTTCCTCCACGCCGTAGGGGGTCGGGTCGGTGTGGACGATGCGCCGGCGTGGTGAGCGCGCTCATGGGGCCGATCAGCGCCCAGCCACAGCCGGGTGTGTGCACGCGCAGATGGTCGGCACCACCGGGACCGGGCGCGTAGGGGACGAGGGTGCATCCAGCCTCGGTCAGGTGCCGGGTGACGTCCTGGGCGACCTGGAGGGCGAGATGTTGAGGGGTGGTCATGACGGGTGCCTCCTTCTGGTGGTGCGGGGGTGGCCCGGGCGGGGTCGGAGGGGAAGCGACCCCGCCCAGGCCTGTCTGTGGGGGTCAGACCAGGGCGGCAGCAGCGCGCCAGGCGGTCTGCTTGATCCGGGTCGGTCCCTCGCTGGTGAGCAGCCGAGTAGCGCGGGCGGTGGCCGCGTCGGCCTTGTCACGCACTGGGGCGTGGTGGTCGACGTACTCGGTCACCACTTGGTAAGCGGCCCACGCGGTGCTGCGGATCCCTTCCTGTGTGTTGGCGTCGTGCCATAGCGCCGACAGAGTCGCCTGACGGTCGCGCTCGGCGTTCTTGGCCCGCTTCGACGCGTCTCGGTCCGTCGCGCCGAACACCTGGCCGATGATCGCCTGAAACTGCGCCTCGGTCGTGGTGGTGTTCACCAGCGCCTCGGCCTCGCGCTCGAACTCCTCGACGTAGGCGAACGTCAGCCCGAGGGCCTCACGGGCCTGCTGCACAGCGGCTTTGGCGTTGCGGGTGTGCCGGATCGACACGTGCGCGACGTTGTCCCGCAGCGCGGCGGCCTGGGTGTTCGCGCAGACGACGCGGACCGGGGTGAGGAGCAGCCGGAACGCGCTTGACCCGTCGTGGCTGTTCAGCGCCGCGATGTTCAGGTCGATCCGGTCGGTGCCGCCGACCATGATCGACCCCGGGAGACGCATCGTCAGGAACACCTGACGGCCACCGCGCAGCGAACCGGCCGTCTCAAACACCGCGCCGGACTCCTCGGCAAGGGTGTTCAGGAACTCGGCGTGCTCCTCGTTCTGCAGCGGGGTGTATCCGGCACCGACCACGCCCAGGGCCTCGGCGGCGGCGGTGAATGGGTTCGTTCGCACGGTCGCGAAGCCGGGGGCGGGGATGCTGCTCACGCCGTCCTCGGTGACCTCGTTCGCGGTCAGTGGCACCTTGCGCACGTCCCAGCCGCCCAGGTGCCCCAGGGTCATGGCCTCCTCGGCGGTGAACGCGCGGTCTCGGACGGTCGTGCCCAGCCGGTGCCAGGCGTCCTGGCGTGCGTAGATCGCGGCGGCCTGGCCCTTGTAGGTCTCAATCTCGTGTGACATCTCGCGGGTTTCCTTCCCTTTGTGTTGGTCCGTTCCGGTTGAGCGGATCAACTATTGCTGAGTCTATTCTTTCTGTTCTACTGATGCCCGGAGTTATCCACAAGGGGGAGAACTCCGGGCATCAGTGGGGGAGGGTCAGGCCGCTGCCTCGTCGGCAGCCGTCGCGTCCGGCCGTGGTGACGTCTCGTGCTCCTGGCCTTCGGTGACCTCGCCCTGGTCTTGCGGCTCGGCCTCGGTGTCGCTGGCCTCCCTGGTCGGCTCTTGGGCTGTCTGCGCCTCGATCTCACTGGAGCCGTAGCCCCATTCGGTCATGGCCGACAGGATGCGCCGGTCCCAGGGGCCGGGGTTGCGCCAGGTGTGGACGTCGCTGGCCTTCTCCCAGGCGGCCAGGATCGCGGCCAGGGCGCGCATGGTGGCTGCCTTCGGGGTGGCGGGTTCGTGGGCCAGCCGGTCGCATTCCTGACTGTGGCCGTAGTACCCGCCCACCTCGACGCCGCGCAGTTCCTGCAGCATCGGGTGGTTGGTGCTCATCGCCTGGTTGAGCCAGTGCGGAGCGGTCAGCACTGCCTCACAGATCAGCGCCTCGGCTCCTTTGGGCGGGTTCTTGCGGGTCAGGAACGTTGCCAGCCACTCACGGCGCACGGTCTGCGCCGATCGCCACGCCTTGTTGTTCTCCACGACCTGGCGACGCTCGGCCCGCTTCGCCTCGGCGGCGGCCTCGGCCTGCTCCTCGTCCGGCTCATTGGTGCCTGAACTCTCCCGCAGCTGCTGGGCGTGGATCAGTCCGGCGGCCTCGGGGTCGGTGCACACCCACACCTGTCGGTAGACCCGCACGGCCTCGGGCTCGGCCACCTCGTCGTCCTGGTCGGCGGCTCCCTCGTCGTCCTGGTCCTCGGGTTCGGGGTAGTCCCAACCCTGCTGTAGCACCACGGCGGCGCCGGTGACCTGGGGCCAGTCCTCTTCGGGGATCGGCTTGCCCTCGCTGTCCCGCAGGTGGCGCATGCCCACCTGGTGCAGGTCGGGTGCTTCCTGCGGGTCGAGCACTGGCAGGCCTTCGGCACGTAGCCGCTCGATTTCCTGGGCCAGGGCGGCGGCGTCCTCGGCATCGTCCCGCAGCCGCTGGGCTTCGTGCTCGAGGGACCAGCCGAACTGTAGGGCGCGTGTCAGCCGCGCGACGGCGTCGTCGTCGCCGTCGAACTCGGCCAGGATCGCGGCCTGATCCAAGGTCAGCGCCTCCTGGGTCATGGCCTCCTTGGCCGACTCGCTCCCGGCCACAGTCAGGGCGGCCTTCACCGTGGGGCGGGCGATGCCGGTGCGCTTGGCGATCTGTGCAGCGCTGACCCCGAGCAAGGCGAGTTGCTCCAACCCGTCACATACCTCGCGCTGATTCATCGCCTCCCGGTGCACGTTCTCGCTGATTTGGTCGGTGATCCGGTCGGCCTCGTCGGGGTGGGGCAGCACCCTGACCGGGACGGTGCCCGAAGGGGTGCCGACCTCGGTCGCGACTACGGTGCGGCGCTGCCCACGGAGCACCACCAGGTGGCCGTCCTCGTCGCGGTAGACGGTGATGACCTCCAGGACTCCGCGTGCCTTGATGGACGCGGCGAACTCGCGGGCGTCGGGGTGGGTGTCGGTGCGGACGTTCGCGCCGACGGTCAACGTCGCGGGGTCCACCTCAATCAACTCAACATCAGACATGTTGTTCAACTCCCTCTCATGGGTGTGGAATGGATAGAACAGAGTCTGTCAAGATTCGCACCCATACGGGGGCTGACCTGGGAAGATGTGGACAACTCTCATGGTCGGGAACGGCGGCGGACGCGGGCGGCGCGGCACCTCCGTCTGGGCCAAAGTGGGGTAGAAACAAGAGGGGATGAACGCACAAAGACCGGGAATGCAGGGTTGGTGTTAGGCGCCTGAGCAGTCCCGAGGGTGTCGGAAAAGACTTAGGGGTGGAGAGGATTTCCTGAGCTCCTGGAGGTGTCATGTCGAATCTGGCGGTGACCCACACGTTTGAGGACGGCGCGTTGGTGCGCGGCACCCAGCGCAGCGACGGGGCGGGCGAGGTGCTCAAGCCACTCGGGTGGCGCTGGGGGAGGGGCTTGCGGGCCTGGTACCTGCCCTCGAGTCGAGAGCATGCCCCAGACCGAGGGCGGCTCACTCAGGCCATCGAGCAGCTCGGCCAGGTCGGGCACGCCGTTGAGGCGAGCGTGGTGGTCGCTCCCTCAGCCGGCTACGCCGCGGCCGAAGGCCGCTACATCGAGCGGCTCCAGGACGCGCGCGAAGCATTGATCGCCCGCGCCGACCGGCACGAATCCGCAGCCAACAGCGACAATCAGAGCACCGAACTGCGTTGGAGCGAGAGCCAAGCCGCGGCCGAAACAAGAGCGCGCGCGGGCCGCATCACCGAGCAGCTCAACAGTCGCAGGAGCCCAAGCGCCATCCGAGGTCGGATCGCCCATCTGCAGCGCGACGTCGCGGCTGGGCAGCGAACCCTGGACGCGCTCGAGCGCGCGGACGAGCGAGGCACTGACAAGTGGTGCCAGGTGCATGATCAACTGGAACTCGACCGAGGGCAGCTGGCCTACTGGCAGCAGACGAGCCAGGAGACGACACACGGCCCGGGCACGGTCATGCCCGGCGATCAGGTGCGGATCCGTGGCTACTGGCGGACGGTAATCCGCGTGAATGCCAAAAGCGTCACCGTCCAAGTCAACGGGTGGGGAAGCGGGCGCACCGCGTGGGCGGATGTGCAGGAACACCGAGCGGGTCACCCGGAACAGCCAGCGCCTCGCCCGCGCCGACCGAGCGCCAGACCGCGCCAACTCACCTAAAACCCCGAACTCTGACGCCCGGCGGTTTTGAGTACCTCGCCCGCCCTGTCGCTGCGCTAGGGCTTATCCACAAGATGCACGGGGATGCTGCCCTATGGTCGAAGATTTTCAGTAGGCTCCGCACTGAGAATAGGAACAACAGATTGGAAACGGTGGAGCCATGGCCGACGTCGATCCGGTGTCAGAGCCGGTGACTAGCGTCCAGTGCGTGTGCACCCAGGACGGTGATCGCTCGTGACCCCTTCAGCCGCGGCCGATGAGGTCATTCCTACTGGAACGTACTGGGACCGGGAGACCTGGGACCTGGCCAGATCGGCCTACGTCGCAGACCTGGACACCGACCCCGATTCCCCAGACGCGTTCGTAGGTTGGCTCCACCGAGCCCTGGACCAACACGTCCAGCGAGGACCGGAAGGGCGCGCCGCCCTACAGATTCCGCCCGCACGGCGTCACCAGCAGGGGGAGCCGGCGGGACTGAGCAGGACCTACCCGCTGCACGCGAGCACGATCGATGCCCTCGAGGAGGCCATCATCCAAGACCGCCAGATAACCCGGCGGATGCTGAGCCGCTCTGGCTTCCTCCGGGAGGCCGTGATCGCCGCTGCCGGGCAAGCGCAGGCCAGACTCGCTGCTGGGGCCAACTTGCCGCCGGCTCCGGAGCGCCTGCCTAACCGTCCTGTCCGGCGATCGCATGGAGCCAAGGGCAGTGGCTGAACTCGTGGGGGTCGACAAGAGCCCACGAGACGGGAATGGAAGGGGTGACCGGATCAATGAAGCAAGAGGACGAGGCGCGCCTGCTGCAGGACTCCGCTGGCGAGCTCCGCAGCCGGAAGCGTTACTGGCTCTGGGTTGGCGCGATCGCCATTGGAGTCTGCGCGGCTGTCGTCACCGCCAGCTTCCTGTGGGGCAGCAGTTACTCCGGTGTCGCAGCGTGGGCGACATGGATCCTCATGATGGTCAGCGTCCTGACCTTATTGGTTGCCGGCATCCTCTACCTGACCACTATGAGACGGCTCGACGGTGTCCGCTATCACCAGCGCGTGCTGGTCTACGCGCAACAGGAGACAGCGAGCCTGAGTCACGTGACTCAGGCTCGGCAGGAGGCCGGGAATGCTGTCGAGCAGAACCGGCGAGCGAACGTGCGGTACGGACTGGTCACGCTGGTCTTTCTGGGTGGCGCCATGATCGTCAACTTCACCACCGACAACGAGACCGCCAGGTGGGTGGCCTTGGTCCCCGCACTGCTGGGGATGATCACATTGGTGTGGGTCATGGATCGTGGGCTCAAAGCGCGAGTCCGGTACGACCTCGCCAACGCAAGGCGAGAGCGCCTGCGCGAGCAGCTGAACGCAGGTCAGGAGTGGTGACCGCAACGCACGCCGACGAGGCTTTAGATAACTTTATACAACCAGCCTTCTATAAAGTGGTATAAGCGTCGTGGAGGGAAGCCTGTACACACCCGGGGCGGGGCACAGTCCGCCTGAGCTCGTCGGTCGGGACGCGCTGATCCAGGAGTGGCATCGAACCCTCAATAGCGTGGCCGCCCAGGGACGTGTCGCGGCCAGGGACATGCTGCTGACCGGCCCTCGCGGTGTGGGTAAAACCACGATGCTCACCGCGTATGGGCGCGCCGCGTCAGAGCAGGGTTTCGATGTGGTCAACGTGCAGGCGATCCGGCACCACGAGTCTGTCGTTGACGCGCTAATCACCAAAGCACGCACCAAACTGGAGGACGGAGCGGGTGCCTGGGTCAAGGCCCGCAACGCGGTGGAGCGGCTCAGTGGACTCAATGTAGGCGTGGCTGGTCTCAGCGTCGGGATTAGCACCCGAGACGACAGCACGGCCGCAGCCAGCCGCGTCAACGACCCCGGTGCGATCGCTGCGGCGTTGGCCACTCTCTCCGACGCCATCCGCGAGGACCGGGGCAGCGGAGGGTTGTTGATCACGGTGGACGAACTGCAGGCCGCACACCCCAGTGATCTCACCCT
Organism: Ornithinimicrobium murale; assembly: GCF_003352835.1. Lineage (GTDB taxonomy): Bacteria > Actinomycetota > Actinomycetes > Actinomycetales > Dermatophilaceae > Ornithinicoccus > Ornithinicoccus muralis. The sequence continues at coordinate 33,527 of NZ_QLVD01000032.1, forward strand.
GATCGCCGCGGCACTCCACCGCCTGAACGTGGACCACCCCACAGCGACGGTCACATTCGCCGCCAGCGGCTTACCGCATACCCCGCAGGTCCTCACCGACGCCGGTGTGACCCACCCGGATCGGCTGTTCTTCCAGGACGATGTCCCGCTCACTCTCACTCCGGAGCAGGTCGAGTTGGCGGTTGCTGTTCCCGCGGGCCGCCGCGGCGTCAGCTGGCACCCCGACGCACTCCAAGCCATCACCAACGCCACCAACGGGTACCCAGCGCACGTGCAACTCTTCGCCGACGCGATCTGGCGGGTTGCCCCCGGCCCCCACCGGATCACTCTCGATGACGCCAAGACGGGTATCACCTCCGCAGTCCAGGAGGTGAACAGGCGAACCCTCTCCCCTCGTTGGAACGGCCTAGCAGACCGCTCCATGGAGTACATGGCCGCCCTCGCGCTGCACGGGGGAGAGGCCACCACCAAGCAGTTGGCGACGACACTGGGCAGAACCGCCCCGAATCTGAGCATGGTCCGCCAGCGGCTCCTGGACCAGGGAGACATCTACGCTCCCGGCCGCGGGCAAGTCCGGATGGCAATGCCCCTGCTCGTGCCCTACGCACTGGCGCGCTACGAGGAGTCCCGAGCCCAGTCAGATACCCCGATCCTGAGTCTGGACCAGATGCGGGCGAATCAGGTCAGGGAACAGTCCCCATCGGAAAGGAGTGCCCCCGGGCTTTCGCGCGGAACGTTCGAACAGGGCCGGCAGGTCACCCCACCAAAGACGCCGCCTCATCGGGAACCGGGGCGCTGACGGGTCAGGCGTACCGCACGCTCGCCTCGGTCAGCCAGGACCTGTGGCACCGAGCAGGTTCGTCCACCAGGTCCAGCCGGTCGGGTGTCGACGGCAGTAGTCGAATCGTCCGGCGCCATGACCTAGGAACCTACCTGCACAACTCGTCGCTACCCTCGACCTCTATGGACGAGATCGGCGCTACGGCCCGCCATAAACGTGCACTGCTCGACCGGGTAGAAGCTGCCGCCGGAGAACTCAGGTGTGCTGAAGCTCAGGTTCAGCACGCCCGCGAGATCCGCGACCAGGCCGTTCGAGCCGCGGTGGGCGCGGGGGCCCACGGTGGCCAGGTGGCAGCTGCCGCCGAGATCAGCCGGGGCCTCGTCAGTCGGATCGTCAACGCCGCCCGAGGTTGAGCGGGTTTGGGGCGGGGCTAAGCGAGAGACCCCGTCCCTTTAGCCCGCCTGATCCGTGGAGCACCGGGTCTACGAAGTGGCACGTCGGCCTCAGTTAAGGCACGTCGCACGGCCATCTGAGTTCGGTCCGTCAGCGCGGCCACTTCACGCAGCGACCGACCAGCCTGATACTCCGCCGCCACGAACTGGATGAAGACTTGGCGCTGGGCAGGGGTCTGGTGCACTGTGCCGGTACCGCGGAACTGCGGAAGCGTCTGGGGGTAGCCACGCCCGGGATAAGCCATGGCAGGAGGCTACTGACTAACAGCCGCGGGCCGCGTGTGGTGCTTTGGTGAGTCCCTCGTGCCGGTCGGCGTGGTCGTGGAGCTCAGGTCGACCGGCTTAGGGGCACATGAGCGACGAGAACTTCGTGACCTTGTATCACCACACCTCGCCCCAGGCTGCAGTGCAGATTCTGCAGGGTCGAAAGATGATGTCTAACGCACCGGTGAACCGGCCGTGGGCGCACTTCTCCACGTGGCCAGACGGAAACGCGGCCGGAATGGCCGGCTACGGAGAAGCGATCGTGGAGGTGCGACTGCCACGGGAGCTCCTCGTCCCAGAAGACCGTTTCCACAGCGGTGAGGAGTTTTTCACGGTCCCCCTGGCGGACCTACGTCCAGAGCACTTCGTGAGCGCGCACCTGCCGGAGCCGGCTCCTGAGGAGCGGGACCTGATGTGGCTGGCTGAGCAGATGCAGATCCAAAAGCGTGAGCTCGGGCCGTCCGCACCGAGCTACCACTGGCACTCGGTCGTGGAGGCGCGGGGCTGGGAGCAGCCACGCTTGGACGGCGGACAAGGTGGCGTGCCCTACGGCTTCTGCGCCACCGATGGAGCCGGCCGACTGAGACGTGGTCAGCACATGCTCGAGCCAGGCGCGGGCAGCCAGGATGGCAAGTCGCAGGGTCGTGGTCTGGAGCGGTGAAGCGGTGAGTCCCACGGTGGGGTGAGTGAACGGGTGGTTCGCTGCCTTACGGGTTGAGACAGGAGGCCAGCGATGGATCCGGACATCACGACGGAGCAGGCAGAAGCTCAGGTCCGCGAGGTGGTGCAGCAGGGGTATCGCCACTTCACCTCGCCACGATGGTCGCCATGGACGGCCGCGATGAGGAAGGCCAAGCCGAGGCCGCTGGCCTCGCCGGTGATCTGCAAGTCCATGATCAGGTCCCTTCTGGTGGTGCCTGCGGAGGTGCTGCCCTGTGGGGACATGGCGGCTGGGCTCGGGGTACGACCCGGGCTGCGCTTCGATCGGCCCACGCCTGCCGAAGCGGCAGCAGCGCGGTACCCAGCAGCGCCGGACCGCAAATCAGGGCAGCCACGACCTCGATAGCGATGGTGAGACTCATGGCCGACCCTCCTCGGTTTCGGCCGGTTCACCAGCCGGTGGTTGCGTCGAGTTGTGCTGGCAGGGGCACGAGCGGTAGACACGCGCAGGGCGGGCGGCGTCCTCACAATCCAGTCTGTCGTGCGGGACACGGCACTTCTCGCAGATCACGGCTTCCCCATCCACCGGTGGCGCGTGGAAACCGTCGGGTCGTGGGTGAGGCGTTGGACGCGTCGCAAGGTCTCCGGTGTCCTCGATAGCAGTGTCAGTGCTCTCCCTAGGTCGCTTCCCAGGCCTGTCGCGCGCACGTACTGGTCGGCGAGGCGCTCACTGATGGCGCACCATCGGCGGCGCCACCACGGGGCGAGGTAACTCACGAGCACGATGGCGGCGATCGTCACCGCCATCGGATAGTGCCCGCTGAGCGCTGTTTGTGCGACGGCTACCGAGCCGACGATGAACCGTGCGTGCCAAGAGAAGGCGACCAACGGCTGGGTAACCGTGCTGCTCAACATCGTGTCTAGAACTCCTCGGATCACCGTCCAGGGCAGCGACCAGAACTCGATCGCCGGGTCACTACGGGTCAAGCCGTGACGCACGCGCCCGGCGGAGTGAGCGAGGAACGCCGCCACAGCCCGATCGTCGAGGGCGCCACGGGAGGTGGCCCACAGCAGGTCCTCCGTCATCAGGATGGAGCGGCGCCCGCTACCCCACGTGTCCCACCCCGTGCTGCCGGGGATGACGTAGAGGCGGCAGTCCGGTGGAAGAACTCCCAAGTCATGCAGCAGCTCGACCGCCGGCGCCACAGCGGCCGCCTCATCCGGGGTCACTGCCCTGCCACCGCGCAGCACTCGGACCGCGCGACCTTCCAACCCCCCGAACACCAGGATCAGCAGCACGAGAGGGCCAACGACAAACAGGGGCAGCGCCAGCCACCCCGGCAGGACCAGCCCGATCATCCAGGTGAACACCGTGCTGGCGACCAGTCCCGGTGTCACCGCCAGGGCCTTCCGGCGTGCGAGCGTGCGCCGCTGCATCATCCTCACTCCCCTTTTCTGGGTGAACTGCACTAGTGCAATTGAAGTGGTTTCGGGAGTCTCCAACTCTGGATGCCGCTCTCACTGCCTTAGGTGTGTGACCCAGTGTGACCGACACCGCGGACACCCCGCAGGAAGTTATCCACAGGGCCCCCGAGACGACTGCTGTGCCGGCGGCCGATGTGGATTCATGAGTGGACAAGGGGTCTTCGCACCGAAGACCGGAAGGAGGCAATCAGAGATGAATGATGAGCAGGAGGGCGCCCACCTTCTGGCCGGCGTTGCCCGGCTACTTCGCCGAGCTTCGAGGCTGGCTGGGCAGCGACCGGTCGCAGAAGCCGAGGCGCTGGTCGCCGAGGACCTCGCGCTTGGCGCCTATCTGGCCTTCTGCGGCGTGTGTCAACTGCTGCCAGAGGGCTACGACGTCGAGGGCACCGAGCCGGGGGAGAGCGATCCGGCACTGCTGTTGCGGGCCGCGGAACTGCTGCTGCGCCAGGTCCCTGTCGATGATCAGCTGGTCGGTCTCTCGAAGGTGGTTGCCGACGTGCGCGACCTCGTCCGCGAGGCCGCAGCGTGAACAGCGCAGCACTCGGCGGTGTGGAGGACCCGGTGCTCCGAGCTGAACTTGCCAGTCGGCAATCCCTGCTTGAGCTCACGACCAACGCCGACGACGTGCTGCACAGTTTCAGCGCGCTCGTCGACGCGGCAACCGACCTCTCGGCCCGAATGGCCCACCCCTCACAGGGGATCGACCACAGCATGGCGATCGCCAGGCTCGCGGAAATGACCAGAGCCGTGGTCGATCTCCCTTGGCCGGCGCCGACCCAGAAGCATCCCCACGTGCCCGCGCCGCGGCAACTCGATCAGGCTGCAAACCTGCTGCGCCAGGCCGCATGTGCCCAGCCGGAACAGCTATCAGCCGGCGCCGCCCAACGCGTCAGAGCACGCATGCTGCACACGGTGTACGTGGCCAGCCACTTCGTGGAGGTCTCGCTGCGTGAGGAAGTGCGCACGCAGATCAGCCGCGGCGAGAGACAACGGGCCGCGGGGGTCCAGGCGCTGCGGGACCGGGTATCGACGATCGAACATGTCGCCAGCGCGGCCGTGAACGGCAGGCCACACCAGTGGAGCACTCCAGAGCCGGCGATGTCGCGGCTGTCCGCAGCGTTCGCAGAATGGGACATCAAGGCGCACCGTGTCCTGGCGGGCTCGCCCACGGGCGCCACACTGGAGGCGATTGCGCTCACTCAGGCGCTGGCGACCAGAACTAGTGACACCCTGATCGGTGCCGCGATGGAAGCAGGGCATCTATCGCGGGATGCCTATCAGGACCGGCTTGGACCGGCACTGCGGGAGACTGCCCACCAGTGGTCAGCCTTGCGGGGGCACCTCTCGGAGTTCACCACTGCTCGCACGCTGCCGCCAGTCGAGCTGGTTAAGTCCAGTCAGAGCCTGCGGGCGGCCATGCGTGACGTGGTGCTCGATCGTGGCGCAACGGCCAGTGCGGCTACGATCGCTGCCCGCGTGGACGTGGTGCAGGCAGCGGGGCTAGCACGGCAGAGTATCGGGGCCGGAACCGACCTTGCCCTGATGGCCCGGGACGTGGCCACCGGCAGCCACCAAATCAATGGCCCGGCAGCGGTGGTGAACCGTAAACTCAAGGAGTTCAACGCCCAACTGCAACCAGGAACGAGAAGGGATCCGCTGACCTACGGGCTCTCGGTGCGGGACCTGACCTTGGGACGTGACGTGATGGTCCCCTCGGTTCTGCGTACCCCGATGGTCCAGTCTGCCGACCTCCTGGCACAGCACTCGATGGTCGCGCTCTCTGCCGCGGCCGGTGCCCGGACACCAGGTCTTCCCTCCGCCGGTGGGGCCATTCTGGCTAAGGGTGTGAGCCAATCCCTGGGGCGAAGTGCTACGGAACGAACTTTACCGGCAATGGGGCGAGAGCTGGGGCCATCGGTGCCGCGCTGATCGGAGGGTGGTCCTCTGCGCCCCACGCCCGCCCTGGCAACGCGGCAGCGCCGAGAACACCGGCGGCTGCCGCGTGAGCACTCCACCAAGGGCACCGATCTATCCCATGGGTCCGGGCTCGACTTCATCGACGTCACCGCGCCGCCTGCAGGTTTTCCTGCTCGAACTGGGACACGGCTTCGCGTTCGTCGGGCGCCAGTTGCGTTTCGAGATCGGAGGGCATGAATGTTACATCGACCTGCTGTTCTTCCACATTCCACAGGGCCGTTACGTCGTAATCGAACGCAAGGTGGTCCGGTTTTCAGCCTGAGTACGCTGGCAAGCTCGACTTCAACGTCTCCTAGGTCGATGGCAACCTCCGCGCCCGCGACCGCCACGCCGCCACCGTCGGGGTCCTGCTGTGCGTTTACCGCAACGACAGCGTCGTGCGCTACTCGCTGGAGGGCACCAGCCAGCCCCTGGCGGTCGCTGACTCCACCTACGACACAAGGGCACTATCGAGCGGCGCGCATTTCCAGCGAGGCCGAGCTCACCGAGGCGGCCGGCGCAGCATTCGAGGACGTCGCCCACGCGAAGCAGTTCTAGTCCTTGGCCCGGCCGGGGATGGCGAAGCCTGCTACTAGGGCTGAGATGAGAGCCGCGATGGCTGCCACTGTGAATGCTGAGGCGTAGCCGGTGGTGGTCTGTGCGGCGAGGCTGGCGGCCGCGACGCTGGAGACCACCGCTGCGCCGAGTGAGGCTCCGAACTCGTGGAAGGTGGACAGCACCCCGGAGGCGATGCCGGCCTCGTGCGGTGCCACGTTTCCCAGGGCGGTGGCCGAAGCGACGACGAACAGGGTGCCGATGCCGGCTGCGCCGAGACTGATCCCGACCACGACCCCGAGGGTGCTGGTCCAGACGGCGGGGACGGCGAGCCCGATCGCGGCGACCGTGAGGCCGATGACGCCGAGGCTGCGGCCGCCGGTACGGCCGATGATCCGGCCGCCGGCGTTCGCTCCGGCCATGGTGAACAGGGCCACCGGGAGGAACAACAGCCCGGTCATGAGCGGTCCGAGGTCCGCGAGGTCCTGGAGGTAGAAGGTACCGAGGAAGAACACTGCGACCATAAGGGCAGTTGCGATGCCAATCACGAACACCCCGGCAGATACCGGTCGACGCAACAGCAACCTCAGGTCCATGAGCGGTGAGGCGACAGTGCGCTGACGCAGCACGAACAGCAGGTAGCCGACGATCGCGGCCCCGAACAGGGCGAGGGTGCGCGGCTGAAGCCAGCCGGACTCCCCGGCGTCGATCATGGCATAGATGGCGGTGCCGGTAGCTGCCGTGACTAGCAGGGCGCCGAGTACGTCGGCGCGATCACGGGTACCGGTGTCGACCGGCGGCAGGGCGGGGAGCACCTTGGTCAGCACGGCCACGACGATGATCCCGACCGGGACGTTGACCCAGAACACCCACGGCCACCCGGGACCGGCCGACAATAGTCCGCCGACCAGGACGCCGACGGCTGCGCCACCACCGCCGAGGGCCGACCAGATCCCGAGCGCACGGTTGCGCTCATCGCCCTCGAACAGACGAACCACTACTGACAGGGCGGCCGGGGACAGCATCGCGGCCCCCAGGCCCTGGCCGACGCGTCCGGCCAGGACGGTGAAGCCGTCCTGTGCTGCGCCGGTGGCGAGGGAGGCGATGGTGAAGACCACCATGCCGGTGAAGATCAGGCGGCGTGGACCAATCAGGTCGGCGAGTCTTCCGCCGAGGAGCATCAATCCGCCGAAGGTGAGCGTGTAGGCGCTGACGACCCAGGTCAGGGTCTGCCGGCCCAGGTCGAGGTCGGCTCCCATCTGGGGCAGCGCGATCGCGACCACGGTGACATCAAGGATCAGCATGAACTGGGCGATCGCCAGGATGGTGAGCGCCTGCCAGCGTCGAGGGTAGGGGATGTTGGGACCCGGGGCGCCGGGAGTCGGTCCGGAGGTCTGGCTGGTGGAGGTCGTCATGACCCCTCCTTCCCATGAGGAGTTGAAAGTGAACAGTCGTGTACGGGTTATGTAACGGGTACACTAACTCATACATTCCTGTTCGAGTAAAGGTTGGTGCGCGTGACGAATGGAGCGGTCTCAGCAAGCAGGCGCGCCGGGAGCCCGGGAGAAGGTGGGGCGGTCACCGCGGGGCAGACAGGACGCCGTCGCGCCGACGCTGTGCGGAATCAGGCCGCGATCCTGACGGCTACCCGCGGCACGTTGAGCGCCAACCCGGACGCGACGATGGCCCAGATCGCTCACGCGGCCGGCGTGGGCCGGGTCACGCTGTACGGTCACTTCTCAAACCGGGCAGAGCTCATTGATGCCGCACTGGCCGATGTCCTGCATCGTGGCAACGGGGTGCTGGAACAGCTCGACCTCGACGGGGATCCGCGTGAGGCGTTGGGACGGCTCGTCGTATCGAGCTGGAAACTCGTGGATGAGTCCCGCAGTCTCCTGGCCGCTGCACAGCGGGAACTGCCCGAGGGTCGCATCCGTGACCTTCACGGGGACCTCGAAGGACGGGTCCGACGGTTGTTAGAACGTGGCCAGCAGGAGGGGTTGTTTCGCGCGGACCTGCCCGTCGACTGGTTGTTGGCCACGATGCACGCGCTGATGCACGGCGCGGCCAACGAGATTGCTGCCGGACGACTCGAACCAGATGACGCGGGACCGATGCTGCGAGCAACTCTCCTGGGGGCCTACGCGCCGCCCGGAGATGCCTGAGTCACACATTGGGCCCCGGCGCCGCCATCAAGCACGAAGTCAGGACGTGCCCGCCGAGGGGCGCCTCAGGTCCGCCCTCAGGTAAGTTGAATCGTGGTGAGGCACGTGGGATCGTCAGTTCCGGTCGAGACCGGAACCTGCCCAGTGCCTCCTTCTGCTGAGACGCGCAGCGTTCCCTGGAGATCACGGGGCAACCACAGGCCCACGAATCCGTTATCGAACGTGGTCAGTTCCTCATCGACCACCACATCGCCGACCTCGTTGGTGACGGTGACTTGGACGTCCTCATTGCTCAACTCGCCCAGACAGGTGGTGAGGCTGTGGTAGTAGCACTCGTGGGTCTGGTTCATGTAGGGAGCGAACGAGAGGTAGAAGCGGTCTTCGGGAAGGTCGAGGCTCAGTTCTTCGGTCCCGGTCGAGAGCTGCAGTTCATCGACGCGGACTGATGCCATCAGGCCGGCTGGACGATCCTGGACGTCCAGCCGATCCAGGTGCTCGATGATCTCGGTCGCTTCCATCCCCACCAGGTTGTGCGAACTCAGGATCTCGTTGTCCGCATCGGGGGTCTGCGAGGAACAGCCGGCAACGACCATCAAACCAACAACAACAACTGCGAGAACGCGCAAGCGGGGCAACAGAACACCTTCTCCTAGGAACGCGGACCGATCCCATGTGGCCCGAGGGGTGGGGCCGGGCGGTCGGTCCGATCTTCACCGGACTACGGGGCCTGTCACGGCCCGGGCGGAACGGCCATCAACACGCTAACCCACGCCGCCGGTCGACCACTCACCCGTTCCATGAAGAGTTGGTGAAGGTCTGGACGTCAGTGCGGTCGGTGCCTGTTTCGCCCTGTTGACTCGGGAGTGACCCCAACCGCCGATGAAGAAGGATCCCCGTGAAGTTTGCACGCCGCGTGAGCACCGCCGCAGTCGCTGGCCTCCTCACCCTTGGCCTCACCGCATGCGGCGAGAGCGCCGAGGATGAAGCCGCATCCCCGGCTCCCACCTCTACTGCTGGGGCCACGACGACCGGACCCGATGCCGCCGTGGACCAGACACACAATCAGGCCGACACCGAGTTCGCCCAGATGATGATCGTCCACCACGAAGGGGCCATCGACATGGCCGACCTCGCGATCGAGAACGCGGCCGCCGAGCAGGTGCGCACCCTGGCGGAGGACATCTCCGCCGCCCAGGGACCAGAGATCGAGGAGATGACCTCCTGGCTCCAGGCCTGGGGCGAGGACACCGCCCCGGAACACGGTGGCATGCAGATGGACGGCATGGAGATGGACGGGATGAGCCAGGAGGAGGCCATGACCGAGCTTGGGTCGCTATCAGGCGCCGAGTTCGACCAGCGGTTCCTGGAGTTGATGATCGAGCACCACCTGGGCGCGGTAGAGATGGCCGAGGCTGAGTTGGAGAATGGCGAGAACCCGCAGGCGCTCGAGCTCGCCGAGCAGATCATCGAGGACCAGCAGGCCGAAATCTCTGAGATGGAGCAGCTCCTCGCAGGTTCCTGACATCCCCTAGCCGCTGGGCTCTCTTGTTTGCCCACCGTGCTGCGGGCTGCGGGCTGCGGGCTGCGACGGAGCGTTCTTGACGAGCCCATGCCCCTGGCCACGGAAAGCCCTGGGTTCTCCAGTGATTACCTACCCTGGCGAAGGGCATCACGAAGGATGGCGTACGCTGCTGAATACCCTATCCGGGTAAGGGTAGGCAGGTAGAGAGGGAGTATTCCGATACTGATGAACCAAGAGCCAGATTTTGCGCAGCAACCGGGATGACCTGGCGGTGACTTCTCCGTGAGTTCTGCCCGCTTCAGAGCCGCTGTGGTCGGCACCTTCCTCGCGGCCCTGGTGCTTGCCGGTTGTAGCGACGGGTCTGGCATCAGCGACCAGGCGCGCCAGGGGGACCAGAAGGGCTACATCGCTGGTGACGGCACGATCCAGGCGTTGACGCCCGAGCAGCGCGAGACCGTGATCACGTTGGAGGGGACCACGTTGGAGGATGAGACATGGTCCTCGGCCAAGCACCTCGGTGAAGTCGTGGTGATCAATGTGTGGGGTTCGTGGTGCGGGCCATGCATTGAGGAAGCGCCCGATCTGGTGCAGGTGGCCGCCGAGCTGGACGAGGCCGGTGCGTCGGTGCAGTTCATCGGTGTCAATAGTCGCGACTCGAGCGCCAGCGCCCTGGCCTTTCAGGAGGCCTACGACGTCCCCTACCCCTCGCTGCAGGACGACGGCGGCCGCACGCGTGCCCAGCTCGGTGCCCTAGCGGTCGCGACCCCGTCGACCATCCTGCTGGATGGGCAAGGCAGGGTGGCCGCTCGGGTGAGCGGTCCAATCGACGACGCGACCCTGCACGGCTTGGTTGAGGACGTCCTTCGGAGCGAGCCGGCCCGATGAGTGAGATCGTCTTCACCGGACCGTTGGTACTAGCGGCCAGCATCGCGGCGCTGGCCGGGCTGGTCTCTTTCGCCTCCCCCTGCGTGCTGCCGCTGGTCCCGGGCTATCTCGGGTACCTGTCCGGAATGACCTCGCACGAGTCCGCCGTGTCCGTGCGTGCACGGTGGCGTCTCGTGGTGGGGGCGGTCCTGTTCGTGGCGGGCTTCTCAGTCGTCTTCCTCACGATGAGTGTGGTCATCTCCTCCCTCGGACTGGTGCTGGTGCAGCATCAGGGTTTGTTGCTGCGTGTTGGTGGCGTGATTGTGCTGGCCCTCGGAGTGGTGATGCTGTGGCAGCCCAGCGGAGGGGTCTCGGTGCGTTGGCGCCCGGCTGCTGGGCTGAGCGGTGCCCCGCTGCTCGGAGTGGTCTTCGGGCTCGGCTTCTCCGCATGCACCGGTCCGGCCCTGGCCGCGATCCAGACGTTGGGAACCTCGATCTTGCCCGCAGACGGTGCGGTCACCCGGGCGGTGGTGCTCGGGGTTGCCTACTGCGTTGGATTGGGACTGCCGTTCGTCCTGGTCGCTGCGGGGATGGGATGGGTGAGTCGCTGGTCCCGGTGGCTTCGAGACCACCACCTAGTGGTGCAGCGGGTCGGTGGCGGGTTGTTCGCCCTCCTCGGGGCGCTGATGGTGCTCGGTGTCTGGGCCGAGGCGATGGCGTGGGTCCAAACCCGCTTGACCAGCAACTTTACGACGGTCATCTGATATGGCCAGCATGCAGGCACCGGAACGGCTCGAGTCCGGCTACCCCAAAGACCGCACGACTTTGGGCGGTCCCCGGCTCGGCCCACTGGGCTGGGCACGTTGGGCCTGGCGACAGCTCACCAGTATGCGCACCGCCATCTACCTGCTTCTGCTGCTAGCTGCCGCGTCCTTCCCCGGCTCGATCTTCCCGCAGCGCTCGGTCGACCCGGTGCAGGTGCGCACCTTCTTCGAGAGCAACCCCGATCTGGCGCCATGGCTGGACCGGTTGTTCCTCTTCGATGTCTTCTCCTCGCCGTGGTTCGCCTCCATCTATCTGCTGCTGATGATCAGCCTGATCGGCTGCATCATTCCGCGGATGGGCCAGCACTGGAAGTCAGTTCGAGCCCAGCCACCACGGGCACCCCGTCGCCTGAACCGGCTGTTGGCCAAGGCTGGCGGCACCGTCGCGGCCGACCCACACGAGGTCTTGAGCGCCGCGCGTGCCGCGCTGGCAGCCAAGGGCTACCGGGTGCGCGCCGACGAGGAGGACCTATGGGTCACCGGTGAGAAGGGCTACCTGAAGGAGACAGGCAATCTGCTCTTCCACGTAGCCCTGCTGGGGGTGATCGTCGCCTTCGCCGGCGGTCACCTGTTCGGCTGGCGGGGGGAGATCATCCTCAAGGAGGAGCAGTCGTGGACGGCCCATCCCGGTGCCTTTGACACACTCAACTTCAGCCCACTGGCCGATGAGAGTGACATTCCCACATTCACGGTGCAGCTCAACGAACTCGACGTGGCCTTCGAGAGTCAGAGCGAGGGCGCCCAGTTCGGGCAACCACGCAAGTTCGACGGCTTGGTGACCGTCGAGGCCCCCGGCCAGGAGCCGGAGCAGCAGGAGTTCGCAGTAAACCACCCGATCTCGGTCGCGGGGGATTCGATCTTCCTGCTCGGCAACGGCTACGCCCCCATCGTGACCGTTCGCGACCCCGACGGGGCGATCCTCTACTCCGAGGCTGTGACCTTCCTGCCCCAGGACAACAACTACGCCAGCGAAGGTGCCATCAAGGTCACCGGCCGAGAGCCTGGGCTCGGTCTGGTCGGCGGCTTCCTACCCACCCTGCAGGTTGATCCCGAGGTCGGGATGACGTCCTCCTTCCCGGGCCTGGTCGACCCAGCGCTGGCCCTGACGGTTTTCGAGGGGGACCTGTTTCCCGACGGGCGCGCGCAGTCGGTCTTCAGCATCGACACCGACCAGATGACCCAGCTCACCAAAGAAAACGGGGACCCCGTCGCGATGCTGATCCGACCGGGAGAGTACTTCGAGCTGTCCGACGGCACCACGGTGGAGTTTGAGAGTGTCATTCGCTGGGCCGGGCTGCTGGTGCGTCACGACCCCGGCCGGATGCCAGCCCTGGGCTTCGCGATCGCCGCCACAATCGGGCTGGCACTGATGCTCGGCATCAAACGGCGACGGATCTACGTCCGGATCGACCGCGAACACCCCACCACTGCTCCGGTGCGGACGGTAGTGAGCGTCGCTGGCCAGCCCAAGGGCAGCGATCCAGGACTCCAGGTCGCCGTCGACGACGTCTTGAACCGGATCGCCACCGCCACCAGTAACCGGACCACCACTGAACTTCACCGTGCAGATGAGGACACCGTATGACTGACCCGCACCTGGCCCTGGCCAGCGACATCGCCATCTGGGCCAGCCTGGCCGTGCTCGCGCTGGCCCTCATCTCCTTCTCGGCACACCTGGCGGTCACTGGGGCTGCCAGGGAGCGCCCCGCCACCGTCAAATTCGCACAGAAGGTCCGCGTAGGGGCCGACACCGATCCTCAGACGGCATCCATAGATGCCCACGATATTGACGCTACGGAGCCAACCGGGCCGACCGGCGTGGCGGTCGAGCCACCCACCCTTAGTCACCCCACCGAGGTCACCCGCCGTTGGGGCGTCATCGGAGTGCAGCTGACCTGGCTGGCGACCTTCGGTGTCGTCGGCGGCACGACACTGCGTGGCCTGTCGGTGCAGCGTTGGCCACTGGGCAACATGTATGAGTTCGCGATCGTCGCCGCATCCTTCGCCCTGATCGTCTTCTCCACGTGGAGTCTGAAGCGTGACCGGATGTGGCTGGGGCCGTTCGTGGTGCTCCCGGTCATGGTTGTCCTCATCGCCGGGAAGATCTGGTACACCGAGGCCTCCCAGCTCATGCCCGCCCTGGATAACACCATGTGGCTGTCCATCCACGTCACACTGGCCACGCTGTCCGTGGCCCTGTTCGTCATCGGGGCCGCCCTCGGCGTCGCCTTCTTGCTGCGCGACTCGGCCGATAAAAAGAACCGAGTCCGAGGCTGGCTGGCCGGTCTACCCGATGCAGACAAATTGGAGGCGATGACCTACGGGATCCACATCTTCGCCTTCCCGCTGTGGACGTTCACTCTCATCACCGGTGCGATCTGGGCGGAGGTGGCCTGGGGCCGCTACTGGGGCTGGGACCCCAAAGAGATCTGGACGTTCATCATCTGGGTCGTCTACGCCGCCTACCTGCACTCCCGCGCCACCAGCGGCTGGACCAAGCGACAGGCAACCTATGTGGCACTCCTGGGCATGCTGTGCGTCGTCTTCAACTACACCGTCGTCAACCTGCTCATCACCGGCCTGCACTCTTACTCTGGGGTTGCCACCTGAAGACTCACGCCGCGCAGTGGTGGGACAGCACCATCGGCGTCCTCACGACAGTGCCTTCATGAAATCTTCATCGTCAGGTATCCCCTGTGCGGGTGCAGGCGCCCCCCGTCCGCCGTAGCGTGAAGAATTGGAAAGCCTCGGTGCTGATGGCCAACGCCGAGCAGGATGGAGGAAGAGATGAGAACCGCCGAGATGATGAATGCATATCCTGCACAGATCAACCTCGACCGGGAGCTGCTCGCCAGAGTCGTAGACACAGTGATGGCCTGTTCTCAAGCGTGCACCGCCTGCGCGGACGCTTGCCTGAGTGAGGACATGGTCGCTGACCTGGGTAAGTGCATCAGGTCCGACTTGGACTGCGCTGACATCTGCGACACAACTGCCCGCGTCCTATCCCGACACACCGGCTATGACGCGAACCTCACCCGAGCCCAGGTGCAGGCCTGCGCCCAGGCGTGCAAGTCCTGTGGGGATGAGTGTGCCCGCCATGCGGAGATGCACGAGCACTGCCGCATCTGTGCAGAGGCATGCCGGGCCTGCGAGCAAGCCTGTGACGAACTGCTTGCCACCATCCGCTGACCTAAGTCCGCCGATCGAGAACCATCCTCTGATCTGAGCCTGGTGGCTCGGACGTCGTGCAAGCGGCGCGGCCTTCAACCAGCACCCGCTCCGCTTTCCACGGTCGTCTGACCGGCCCCCCACCACATTGTTCGTGGGCCTAGCAGACACGTTGACATGGTCATCGCGCCCATGCACGCGATGGCTTTTGTCCCTCATGGGGGCCGCGCCAAAGACGCACCCATGCATCCCCTCGTCCCCACCGGCCGCGCACAGGGTCACCAACCCACGCGCAACGGAGGTAGGAAAATCCAGCCTTTGCGTCATACCCTATACGGGTATAAGGTGTCTGGACTGATGAAGAACGGAAAGGACATCAAAGATGAGTAACACCCAGACCTATGCCGTGACCGGGATGACTTGCGGGCACTGCGAGTCCGCCGTGCGCGAGGAGATCTCCCAGATCCCTGGCATCGAGCAGATCGACGTCAGCGCCTCGACCGGGACGCTTGCGATTACCGCAGACGGCCCTGTTGACGACGCTGCGGTGATCGCAGCGGTGGATGAGGCCGGGTACCAGGCAGCGCGGAACTGACCATGCGTGCCCCAGCCAGACTCGGCCTCTACGGGCTGACCTTGGTGACCGTGTTCGCCGTGGCGTTCGCCACGGCGGGCGCGGTCGTCCCGGATGGGGTCGTGGAGTCCTGGTCGGAGCAGACCGGCGATCACGCGGGGGACCACGCAGGAGGCAGTGACGCAGGAGGTAACGACATGGGGACCCCTCACCCAGGCAGCGCGACCACTGACACCGGACTGTCTCTGGCTGCGGACGGCTACCGGCTGACCGGTGTCACCGCACCATCGACGGTGGGGGAGGAGCAGGAGCTCGCCCTCACGATCGAAGGTCCGGACAGTCAACCGGTGAGCGACTTTGACTTGTCCCACGAGAAGGAGTTGCACCTGATCGTGGTCCGCACTGACGGTGCCGGATTCCGTCATGTGCACCCGCAACGCGACGCCCAGGGCCAGTGGTCCATCCCGTGGCAGTGGCCTCAGGCGGGCAGTCACCGCGTGTATGCCGAGTTCGTGCCCACCGCGACCGGTGAGGACATCACCCTCTCGACCGTGGTGCAGGTCGGCGGGGACTTCTCCCCTCAGCAGGCGGACGAACCCGCCAGGACGGCCCGCACCGACGGATACGAGGTCGAGATCGAGGGAGACCTGGCCGCCGGTGAGTCTTCCACGCTGACGGTCCGGGTCACCCGCGATGGCGAGCCGGTGACCACGCTGGAGCCCTACCTGGGTGCCTACGGTCACCTGGTCGCGCTGCGCGAGGGGGACCTGGCGTACCTGCACGTGCACCCGCGCGGCGAGGAGCCCCAGCCTGGTCAGACGTCAGGCCCGGAGGTGGCTTTCGAGGTGAGCGCCCCGACACCGGGCCGGTACCTGCTCTACCTGGACTTCCAGGTCGCCGGAGAAGTGCGCACCGCCCCGTTCGTCCTGGACACGATGACTAATCACAACGCCGGGTCCGGCGATGAGGGCCCCACCACCGGCGAAGCGCCCACCGCCACTGACACGGACCCGGAGGATGGCACCAGACACGAGGACGGAGACGATCATGATCACGACGGGTGAACCCACCACGTCGAGCACTATCGAGCTGCAGATTGGTGGCATGACGTGCGCCTCGTGCGCGATGCGGGTCGAGAAGAAGCTGAACAAGGTCGATGGCGTGACCGCGAGCGTCAACTACGCCACCGAGAAGGCGCGGGTCACCGCACCTGAGGGCTACGACCCCCGCGAGCTGATCGCTGTGGTGGAGAAGACCGGGTACACCGCTGCCCTACCGGCCCCACCCAAGAAGGCCTCGGGAGAGATGGTCGGGGAGGGTGGCTCGGCCGAGGATGCCGAGTTGCGTGGCCTGCGTCACCGCGTCATTGGCGCCGCGGTCCTGGCGGTGCCGGTGATCGCGATGGCGATGATCCCTGCCCTGCAGTTCGACTACTGGGGGTTCGCCTCGCTCGTGCTCGCTGCCCCGGTGGTCGTGTGGGCCGGCTGGCCGTTCCACAAGGCCGCCTGGGTCAACTTCAGGCACGGCGCGGCGACGATGGACACGCTCATCTCGGTGGGCACGACCGCTGCCCTGGCATGGTCGGTCGTGGCGCTGTTCTTCGGTACCGCCGGCCAGCCCGGCGTGGTCCACCCGTTCGAGCTGACCGTCTCCCGGTCTGAGGGCCTGGGCAATATCTATCTGGAGGTCGCGGCCGGGGTCATCACGTTCGTGCTGCTGGGTCGGTACTTTGAGAAGCGCTCCAAGCGCCGCGCCGGGGCCGCCTTGCGCGCCCTGCTCGAGCTCGGCGCCAAGGAGGTCGCGGTCTTGCGTGATGGGCGGGAGCAGCGCATCCCGGTCGAGGAGTTGAGTGTCGGGGACGAGTTCGTGGTGCGCCCCGGTGAGAAGATCGCGACCGACGGGATCATCGTCTCTGGCACCAGCGCGATCGACGCCTCCATGCTGACCGGCGAGTCGGTGCCGGTTGAGGTCGCAGAGGGTGACGCGGTGACCGGTGCGACGGTTAACGCCGGCGGGCGACTGGTCGTCGAAGCGACCCGGATCGGCTCGGACACCCAACTGGCCCAGATGGCCACCCTGGTCGAGGAGGCACAGTCGGGAAAGGCCGAGATTCAACGCCTGGCCGATCGGGTGTCCGGGGTCTTCGTGCCGATCGCGATCGCGATCGCCGTTGCCACGCTCGGGGCGTGGATCGGTGCGGGCTTCCCGCTCAGTGCCGGTTTCACCGCTGCGGTGGCGGTGCTGATCATCGCCTGCCCATGCGCCCTCGGGCTTGCTACCCCGACAGCGCTGCTGGTCGGCACCGGCCGCGGCGCGCAGATGGGCGTGCTCATCAAGGGCCCTGAGGTGTTGGAGTCCACCCGGCGGATCGACACGATCGTGCTGGACAAGACCGGCACCGTCACCACCGGCAAGATGACGCTGCTCGACGCCGTCCCGGCAGCAGGGGTCGACCGGAAGGAGCTGCTGCGCCTGGCCGGCGCGCTCGAGGACGCCTCCGAGCACCCGATCGCCCAGGCCATCGCCAAGGGCGCCACCGCCGAGGCCGGTGACCTGCCGGTCCCGGAGTCTTTTGAGAACGTCGAAGGCCTGGGTGTGCAAGGGGTCATCGAGGGCCACGCGGTCCTGGTCGGCCGCGAATCGCTGCTACAGGAGTGGTCCCAGCACCTCGATGGCCACCTGGCCGGGATTAAGCGGGAGGCCGAGGCCCAGGGCAGAACCGCCGTCGCGGTCGGCTGGGACGGGGCCGCGCGCGGGATCCTGGTCGTGGCCGATGAGGTCAAGCCCACCAGCGCGGAAGCAATCGCCCAGTTCAAGGAGCTCGGACTCACCCCGGTGCTGCTCACCGGTGACAACCAGACCGTGGCACAGCAGGTCGCCGCTGAGGTCGGGATCGAGCAGGTGATCGCCGAGGTCCTGCCCAAGGACAAGGTCGACGTCGTCGCCCGGTTGCAGGCCGAGGGCAAGACCGTCGCGATGGTTGGCGACGGTGTCAACGACGCCCCGGCGCTGGCCCAGGCCAACCTGGGACTGGCGATGGGCACCGGCACCGACGTGGCCATCGAAGCCGCCGACATCACGTTGGTCCGTGGCGACCTGCGGGCTGCCGCCGACGCGATCCGGCTCTCCCGACGGACGCTGCGGACAATCAAGACGAACCTGTTCTGGGCCTTTGCCTACAACTCCGCAGCGATCCCGTTGGCCGCCTTCGGGTTGCTCAACCCGATGCTCGCCGGTGCGGCGATGGCCTTCTCCAGTGTCTTCGTCGTCTCTAACAGCCTGCGGTTGCGGACGTTCACATCGAAGGCCGCCGCGCCCGCCGGAGCGATGGCCTCCACCACCGCCTCCGCCCGCGTTGCTACACCAGCGTGAGAACACACCGATGAAAGGAACCAAGATGACCACCCACCACCATGACCACGATCACGACACCGGCGCGGCCTCCGGCGCGGGGTCCTGCGGCGGGCACGCACCCTCCGCGGATGACCTGGCCCAAGTCGGCGCACAGGACATCGCCGAGTGCCCCGTTATGGTCGGCACCACCGTCATCAAGGCCCAGGCCGAAGACGCCGGCCTGTACCGCGACTACCTGGGCACCCGTTACTGGCTGTGCTGTGACTCCTGCGGTCCCCTTTTCGACGCCGACCCCGACCGTTACACGGCCGCATAGACACCCGCGAGCACAAACCCCCACCGCAGGAGCCCCACACGCGGCACGGACTCACTCCATGACAGGTATGCGATAGGAACATGACCATGCGCCACGACCAGAACCACGGCCCTGACCGCGCCGATGATCACCACGGCGGCCCAGGTCAGCACGGTGAGCATGCTCACCACGCAGAACAGATGGTTGATGACCCCGACCACGCGCACGGTGACCATGACGCCAACGGCGCGCACGGGTCACATGGTGAATCAGGTCATGGTGGTCACGCCGGTCATGGTGATCACGTGGGACAGTTCCGGCGACTGTTCTGGATCATGCTGGTCCTGGCCGTGCCGGTCGTGGGATTCAACGACATGTTCGCCGACCTCCTGGGGTATGACCTGCCCGCCGGCGGGTGGGACTGGTGGGTCTCTCCCGTGCTGGGGACAGTCATGTACGCCTGGGGCGGCCAGCCGTTCCTGACCGGCGCGGTGGAAGAGATCCGCACCCGCAAGCCCGGCATGATGCTGCTGATCGGCTTGGCCATCACGGTGGCCTTCCTGGCCTCGTGGGGCGCCAGCCTGCGCGTCCTCGATCACGAGCTGAACTTCTGGTGGGAACTTGCGCTGCTGGTGGTCATCATGCTGTTGGGCCACTGGATCGAGATGCGTTCCCTGGCCCAGACCACCTCGGCCCTGGACTCCCTGGCGGCACTGCTGCCCGATGAGGCCGAGAAGGTCAGCGGCGAGGACATAGTCAAGGTGGCCCCGGGCGATCTGGTCGTCGGGGACGTCGTGCTGGTCCGCCCCGGTGGGTCGGTCCCCGCAGACGGGCGGATCGTCGACGGCTCGGCGAGTATGGATGAGTCGATGGTGACCGGTGAGTCCAAGACCGTCCGGCGCGGGAACGGTGAGCAGGTGGTCGCCGGGACCGTGGCCACCGACTCTGGGCTGCGGGTTGAGGTCACGGCCATCGGTGAGGACACCGCCATAGCCGGCATCCAAAAGCTGGTCGCCGATGCCCAGGCCTCCTCCTCACGCGCCCAGCGGATCGCCGACAAGGCCGCGGCGTGGCTGTTCTGGTTTGCCCTGGGTGCCGCGGTGGTCACCGCGACCATCTGGTCGCTGATAGGTCTGCCGGACTCGGCGGTCGTGCGCACCATCACCGTGCTGGTGATCGCCTGCCCGCACGCCCTCGGTCTGGCGATCCCGCTCGTGGTGTCCATCGCGACCGAACGTGCCGCCCGGGGCGGGGTCCTCATCAAGGACCGCCTCGCACTGGAATCGATGCGCACGGTCGACGCCGTGCTCTTCGACAAGACCGGCACGCTGACCAGGGGCGAGCCCACCGTCACCGGCGTCGAACCCGTGACTGGGCGCGAGGAGGAGGAGGTGCTGGCCCTGGCCGCGGCAGCAGAGTCCGATAGTGAGCACCCGCTGGCCAAGGCGATCCTCGGCGCGGCCCGCAACCGGGAGTTGACAGTGTCCTCCGCCTCAGACTTCTCCTCCTCCCCGGCAGTCGGGGTCAAGGCCAGCGTCAACGGGACAGTCATCGAGGTGGGGGGTCCCTATCTGCTGGAGCAGCACGGTGCCAGCGAGCTGCCGGTCGCCGAGGACTGGCGGGCCCAGGGTGCGATCATCCTGCACGTCCTGGCCGGCGGTGAGGTGATCGGCGCGCTGCGCCTGGCCGATGAGATCCGCCCGGAGTCCCAGGCTGCGGTCGACGCGCTCCACGCTGCTGGCGCTCAGGTCGTGATGATCACCGGCGACGCCCAGGCCGTGGCCGACACCGTCGCCAAGGAACTGGGCATCGACCGGGTCTTCGCCGGGGTACGTCCGCAGGACAAGGCCGCCAAGGTCGCCGAACTCCAGGACGAGGGGCGCAAGGTCGCCATGGTCGGCGACGGTGTCAACGACGCCCCGGCCCTGGCCCAGGCCGATGTCGGCATCGCCATCGGCGCCGGCACCGACGTGGCGATCGCCTCCGCCGGGGTGATCCTGGCCTCCTCGGACCCACGCTCGGTCCTCTCCGTCACTGAGCTCTCGCGTGCGAGCTACCGGAAGATGAAGCAGAACCTGTGGTGGGCCGCCGGCTACAACCTCATCTCCGTACCGCTGGCCGCGGGCGTCCTAGCACCGATCGGGTTCGTCCTGCCGATGAGCATCGGCGCCATCCTCATGTCCGCTTCCACCGTTGTGGTCGCCCTCAACGCCCAGCTGCTGCGCCGACTCGACCTGACACCGGCGCAGAGCGCCAAGACCTTCCTCGACCAGCAGCAGGTCAGCCAGTGACCAGCCCACCCGGCCAGGTCGTGACCCCACCCTCACCAGACAGGAGCATTCAGATGACCACCGAGGCCACACCACACACGGAGGCCACGCACGGCTACATCAGCGACAAGGCCCGCTACCTGGCCCGCCTCAAGCGCATCGAAGGGCAGGCTCGAGGAATCCACCGGATGGTCGATGAGGACACCTACTGCATCGACATCCTCACCCAGATCAGCGCACTCACCTCGGCCTTGGAGAACGTCGCGCTCGGACTGCTCGATGACCACCTCAAGCACTGCGTCGTCGGCGCCGCAAAAGCCGGTGGACCCGAGGCAGAGCAGAAAATCAACGAGGCCTCACAAGCCATCGCCCGACTGGTCAAGTCCTAAAGCGGCCCATGACAGCTGACCTGCCGCCCCCTGACCTGCAACCTCCTGGCCGGCGCGGCCCCGGCCGGGGCTTTCGGGTGCTCGTGGTCGATGACGAGAAGCCCCTGGCCGAGGTCGTTGCCCGGTACTTGCTCAGGGACGGCTACGAGGTCACGGTTGTCCATGATGGCCCGACAGCCTTGGAGCGGTCTCGCGGGTTGGACCCCGACGTCGTCATCCTCGACCTGGGACTACCCGGCCTGGACGGCCTGGAGGTCTGCCGCGGGCTGCGTGAGTTCTCGGACTGTTACATCGTGATGCTCACTGCACGAGCCGAGGAGCCGGACACGCTGGCCGGGTTGCGCGCGGGGGCCGATGACTACATGACGAAGCCGTTCAGCCCGCGCGAACTGGTGGCGCGGGTCCAGGTGATGTTGCGGCGGCCGCGACAGCAGCAGGCTAAGGAGCCACCGGCAGGCACCCGGCCGATGGTCTTCGGCCCAATGAGGATTGACGGCTCGGCCCGCGAGGTCCACCTGGATGGCGGTCGTGTGGTGCTGACCCGCACTGAGTTCGACGTCCTGCAGGCGTTGGCCGCGCGGGCGGGTCAGGCATTGACTCGCCGCCAGATTATCGATGGTGTCTGGGGAGAGGCGTGGGTTGGTGATGAGCAACTGGTCGACGTCCACGTTGCCCACCTGCGGCGCAAACTGGGCGACCCCGCCAGCAGCCCACGATTCATACATACGGTGAGAGGGGTGGGCTACCGGCTGGACGTCGAACAGGCCACCTCGTGGGAAGGGGAGGGTCGGCGGTGAGCCTTCGAGAACACCTGCGGACAACTGGTCTGGTGACCAGGCTCCTGATAGCGCAGGGGCTGGTCGTCCTGGTCGGACTTGCGACGATCCTCCTTGTCACTGAGATCGTGGGTCTCGCCCTGTTTCGCGAGCACATGGTGTTGGCTGGCCACGAGAACCCGGACGAGGAGGCCATCCACGTCGAGGAGGCGTTCCGTTCCGCGATCACGGTCGCCCTGGTGGTGGCCCTGGCTGCTGCCCTGGTGGTCGCGTTAGCCGCCAGTTACTACCTCACCAGGCGGGTGGCGCGGCTGGTGCGAGGGGTAGCAGAGGCGGCGTCCACCATCGCTGCCGGTGACTATGAGGCCCGGGTGCGAACCCCGGCCCTGGGACCGGAGTTCAAGGTCCTGGCCGATTCGTTCAACCAGATGGCGGGCCGACTCGCGGATACCGAGACCACCCGCCGGCAGTTGCTGGGAGACCTCGCCCATGAGATGCGCACCCCCATCGCCACCCTTGATGCCTACCTGGAGGGCACCGAGGATGGCGTGACTCAACTGGACCCGCCGACCGTGGAGATGCTCCGCGGACAGACCCAACGGCTCGCACGGTTGGCCGAAGACATCAGCACCGTCTCGCGCATCGAAGAAAACCACTTGAAGCTGGCTCGAGAACCGGTGCACCTCGGACGTCTCCTCGAGCGAGCCATCACCGCCCACGAGGCGGTCTACGCGGCTAAAGGTGTTCGACTCGCGAGAGACGTGAAGCAGGACCTGCCCGCGGTATCTGCTGACCCGGATCGGTTGGGGCAGGTGATGACGAACCTGCTAGACAACGCTCTTCGCCATACTCCCGAGGGTGGGGTGGTCACACTTGCGGCCCAGCCCACCGGGGGACGGGTTGTGGTGACACTCTCCGACTCAGGTGACGGCATCCCTGTCGAGGCTCTCGACCATGTTCTGGAACGGTTCTACCGTGTCGACACGGCCCGCGATCGGCAGCGTGGCGGCTCCGGGGTGGGGTTGACGATCGCCCGCGGCATCGTCAAGGCCCACGGCGGAGACCTCTCGATCACCAGCCCCGGCCCGGGTCACGGAACAACCGTCACCTGGTGGGTCCCGATCGAATAGACCCAGCGCTCCAAGCACGGGCTGAGACTGCGAGGCCTTTATGAAGGTTCCATGAAGATCGGCCAGGATTCGGTTCTGATGCGCATCCCCCGGAGTCCTGGCCGTTACCGTTTTGTTACCTACCTGTCCCTGGGTGGGTCTCGGGCGTTCGCCGAATCTTGTCAGCGCTCCGGGTCGAATGAGACGTCCGTATGACAAGAGCGGGGGACCCACCAGCGGAGCGCAAGACGTTCCTTGGGGCCAAGGGCTGACTCAACCCCCTGGGTCAGCGCCGGGCAACTCCAGCCCGAGCCCGACAGCTAACCCCGCAGGCGCCGGAGAGGTTATCCCCGTGATGAAACGACGTTTGCCCGGGCGCCACCGCGCTGCCCTGAACCTGCCCTGCCCCCTATCCGGAACCGCCGCTGTGGCAGCATCCGGGTTGCTTGTCGCCGCGACGATCGGCGCCGCAGCTCCGGCTGCACCGGCAAGCCCGATCACTACCGTCGATGCTGTCAGCAACGACCAGCTCTCGGTGTCGCAGGGAGCCCAGGTCGTGAACCTGACTGCTGATAGTTGGTCGAGCCTGGTTGAGACACTGAAGGTTGCCTCCGACGACTTGGAGAGCGATCTTCCAGTCAAGGCAGTCCCAGCCCCACCCGCCGAAGATGGTCAGCACACCCACTTCGGTGACCTCGGCTTCACCGGGGTCACCCCTGAACCAGAACCGGAAACTCCGGTCGAGACCGCCACCGACGACACCTGGGGCGCCAGTGGCGAGACCTTGGACGGTGCCGGAGTCTCCGCTGGAAGCTCACGCGTTGAGGGCCAGTCGGCCAGCCGGTCAGAGGCCAGGCCGGAAGCACCGGCCGAGCCAGTCGCCCCTGAGGCGCCGGCGGCGGCAGGTCAGGGAGGCGAGGGGGCCATCGCCTGGGCCCAGGCCAACCTGGGACTGCCCTACAGCTGGGGCTCCAAGAGTGGCGGTGCCTATGACTGCTCCGGCTTCACCACAGCAGCCTTCCGTGCTGCTGGAATCAACATCCCGCACGGGAGCGAGGCGCAGTACCACGCCACAAACCGTGTCTCACTCTCGCAGATCCAACGTGGCGACCTGCTGTTCTACAGCGACAACGGTTCCGCATCTGGCATCTTCCACGTAGCGATCTACCTCGGGGACGGGCAGGTCATCCACTCCCTTCGCGACTGGTCCAGTTGGGACGGCTCCAAGATCAACGGCATCAACTACGCCTCCGGATTGATGGGAGCCGGTCGCCCCTGAGTCCCCCGGGAACGGCCGGGCAGCACCGCGCAACAGCGTCATGGATTCACGGAAACCGGTCGTCGACAGGATCAGGGGCGCGCGTCCCTTATCCTGTCGAGCGCTCCCGTTGCAGTGCACGCCGCCCAAGGCGAGTCAGGCCTCGCGGCTTTGTAGATGTTCAAGACCAGTGGAATAGCGCGTAGTCACCGAAGGGCACGTGTCGCGTTGGGGTGCACCCCACTGCAACACCCCTGCGCGCGGCGTTTCCCCTGTTGCTGTGACTTCGTCCGCTAAATGGCGGTGTTCTGTTGATGCTCCGTGGCGGCCCCCATGGGCGATAGCTGGGGCGGCTCGCGTCCCGTAAGCCGATCCCCTTGCGGCAACGCCAGCGCCGGGTCACCCGTACGTCGGCGCCTGCGGCCAGCCCTCCGGGCTGTCCTCCCAGTCCTGCTGACGGCCGTAGACGCTGCGGTCCATGATGTGGGCGACAGGCAGGGTCGCCTCAGTGCCGCGCGCGGTGGTCATGTAGGTCAGGTAGGGCTTGCCGTCCTTGAGTAGGTAGTAGGAGTAGCCGGGCAGCTGCCCCTCCTCGCCGTTCTCGTCGGTCTGGGTCCACCCCCAGTCGTAGTGGTAGGTGGTGTCGTACGAGGACACCCACCGGTGGTCCCAGGTCCGCTTGGCGCGCCAGTCCTCAAGCTTGGCCACCGGCGCCTGCGAGACCATCGCGAAGGCGATGCCCTCGTCGGTCAGCCGCTCCATGTTGGCTGGGAGGTTGTCGACCGCCCAGGTGCAGCTCGGGCAGCCCTCATCCCAGTCGGGGCCGAACATCACGTTCTGCACGAGCAGCAGATACTTTTCGCCGAAAAGCTCGGACAGCCGCACTGGGCCGTCGGCATCGGTGAAGGTGTAGTCCGCCACCTCCACCATGGGAAGGCGGCGGCGACTGGCCGAGACCCGGTCGTCGTGCCGGGTGACCTCCTTCTCCGCCGCGACCTGCTCGGCGAGGGCCTCGTCGAAGCGGGCTCGGTCGACGACCGTGGGGGCGGCCGTGGGCTGGGTGAGCTTCGTCATGTTGCGTCTCCTGTCGTGACAGCTGGTACTCGGGCGTCGCCTCGAGTGCTGACTGGCGCCAAGGCCAGAACTCATCGATTCGGATGACACTTCCGTGTCAACCTTGCCATCAGCAGCGCTCGCCGAGCAAGGGGTGCACCCCGCCGCGTCGTTAGCAGTCCAGTCCGTTCGATAGACGAACCCCAAACGGGAACGCCGCAGGTCAGCGAGAGCATCCCTGTTCGGGTGTCCCATAAGACCCGCCCGAGATGAAGCCCGGTGAAGGGGCGCTGAGTGGGCACGGCCGAGGAGATCCAAACCGGGGTGCGAGGTGACGGCCGCGCGCGTGCGCGTCCCGTCGGCCGCCACGGTTCGGTCTTGTCGGCCGACGCTCCACCAACGGTGGATAGCCATCCTCACTAGTGCATGATCATGCCAACCAACAAGGGCACGCTCATCGGCAGAGGGCGAAACACGAGCCTTGCGCGGCGCATCGGTGAGGGTCTGCCCTCGCTTCATCGGACCACCACGCGCGACGACGTCCCATCGACGAACGCCTATGCCCACATAGAAGTGGGCGTTGCGACAAGTTCGCTGCATCTCGACACCACCGTGCAACGTTCAGCGCATCTCGACATCCGCCCATGACCTCGCGGGGTTCGCCCGGCCGGGCGTGATCGTGGAAATCGACGCCCTCGCCGTCGTCGTCTGAACCAAGCCAGCGCGTGAGGTCCCGCGTGCCGTCAGGACCACCCAGACGTCTCCGTCCGCTCACGGATGAGTCGGTCCACCCCCACCGAGGAGTGTGCGCAGCCCGAACGTGTAGGCGCGGCCCGGATCTGAGGGTGCGCCATACTGTTGGCCAGCCGCCAGGCCGATGCGCGAGGCCAGGGGACATCCTCGTCATCCAGTGAGCAGGGTCCTCCACCGCCGACCTGTGGCACCACCTCCGGCACGCGTGGACGGCGAGCCAGTCACCCGTCGAGCCGGTGCCTCCAGTGCCCGGGACGCTGCCTGTCGTGATGGTAGGCGAGGAGAACGAGGTCGTCGCCGTCGACGAGGTAGACGATGCTGTAGGGGAAGCCCCTGACCCGCGTCGTCCGCGGGACCGGGGTGCGCCCTTCGAGGCCAGGGTAGGGTCGCCCAGAGTCCGGCCACGCGAGGACGTGAGCGAGACTGGCCTCGACCGCGTCCAGCAGTTCGACGGCCAGCAGTCGACGCTTGTCCGCGTACCGTCAACAGCCGCGTCGATTTCAGCTGCCGCGTCAACGTGCTCGCGGACGCGCAGCCTCACCGCTCACGCGCAGCCAGCCGCGCTCTGAGCTCGGCGAAGTGCTCGCCCGCGTCAACTAAATGTGCGTCGCCGCTAGTGTGCTCGGTCGCCCGTCGATCAACCTCGGCGAGCCAGGCAGTATCAGTGTTCGCCCGGTCCATATCGGCTGCGTCATGCAGACTCAGCAGGCCGCGCTCGATGACGGCTGCGCGCTCGTCGGGAGACAGCGCGAGCAGCGCTCGCTCGACCTCTGCGACCTCGGGTGCCATGTGGGCAGTCTACCCGGACCGGCGCTGGGCAGGGATCCGGCGAACCCGAGGTCGCCGCCGACTGCGTCGTGGACCTTGTCCGACCCCACTGTCTGTCCTCGGGGTGCTCGTTCCGGTCGAGGATCACCTGCGACGGGCGGCCGAGCGCGCACGTGCGGGGGCGATGGTCTCCCGATCGCTGACGGGTCCCACTCTGCCCGTGCGGCAGCCCAGCGAACCCTCGGTCGAGGGTCTGGCTTGGGCCACGTCGACCACGGCCTGGTCGTTGGCGTCGACCTGCTGGAAGGCGAGGGCCGCGAGCTCGTGCTCCAGCAGGGTTGGCTGTTGTCGTCCTCACTGGGCCATGGTTGGCACCCTCAGAACCGCACGTCCTCAACGCCCTCATCCGGTGGCAGCGCCGTCGTGGAGTCCAACGCGGAGCTTCGATCCACATCACGCGAGCGCGATGGACCCTTGCGCACAGCCCGGCCGAGAGACTGATCCACGGGGGAGTGTTCCGGGTAGAAGACGGGCAGCCGGCGGGTCCCGGTGGACGCCGTCCTCCTCGATCCGAGCGTGTGCGTGGGTCGAGCGGTCGGCCCAAAAACGTCCAACTATCCTGTCGATTCAACGGTCTGGGGGTCTGGGGGCGACTGGCCCCGACTGGAGCCGTCGGCGGGTGGAAAGAGGATTTGACCTGCTAGGCTGTGGTGAAAGTTGACGTCGCCTGTGGGCGTGCCGGGGCGGCGTCTGGCTCCTGTGCTGAGATTACGGATCAGAAGGTTGCAGGTTCGAATCCTGCCGGGCGCGCTCTGTGTCGACACCGACGCTATGCGCCCTGGCCAGCGCCGACGGGTCTGGACCTCACGTCCTGTGGGTCTCCTCCCTGCGAGATGGTCGTCCCTCATCCCTTGATAGATCCCTTGATTGCGCGAGCGGTGGGATGATGGGGGATGGTTCAGCGCCAGAGCCGGACATCCTCGGACCCGCCTCGGCGTCGCCGGGGCAGCGGCAGCCAGCGGGAGCGCCGCCCGGGAATCTGGGAGGTCCGTGTCCCGGCCCCGCCGGACCCCGTCAGCGGCCGGACGCGGCAGGTGTCGGTCACCGTGCACGGCACCCGGGCCGATGCCGACGCCGCTCGGGTCCAGTTGCTCACCACGGCGCCGGCGGCGACGGGCAAGGGGCTGACGGTTGCCGGCCTGCTCGAGGCGTGGCTGGCGGCCGAGCACCCGTGGAAGCCATCCACCCGGGCCAGTCACCGGTCGGTGGCATGCGCCCTGGCCGCGGACCCGATCGGCCTGGAGGACGCTGCCGGGTTGAGGCCAGCGCTGGTGCGGGCGGCGATGTCCCGGTGGCAGGCGAACGGGGGCACCGTGTCCGTGACCGGGGGCCGGTTCCGGGTGCTGCGCTCGGCCCTGTCCTGGGCCTGGGATGAACGGATCCTCCCCGAGCAGCCGTTGCGGGGCATGCGCGGCCCGGCCCGGGTGCCGCCGCGGCGCCCGCTGCCCGACGCCGCGGTTCGGGCCCTGATCCGCACCGCCGAGGGCGCCGTCCTGGAGACCCACGCCAACCACCGGCCCGACCGGGTGGCCTCGGCGGGCCGGCTGCACCGGGCCGAGCAGGACCTGCTCCTGGTGCGTCTGGCCGCGGACACCGGCGCCCGCCGCGGCGAGCTCGCTGCCCTGCGGATCGGCGACGTGACCGGGCGGGTCCTGGCCATCGAACGGGCCGTGTCCGCCGGGCAGCTCACCTTGCCGAAGTCCGGACACGGCCGCGTCCTGACCCCCGGGTCCTCCACCGCGCACCTGTGGCACCACCTGCAGCACGCCTGGGCGGCCCGGGCCGGTGAACCCCTCGGGCCGTGGCTGTTCAGCCCCGACCCGGGCCACCACCACAGGGTGGGTGCCGAGGTGCTGGGGAACCGCTTCGCCCGGCTCCGCGAGGGCGCCGGTGTCCCGGACGCCACGCTGCATCGGCTCCGGCACTCGGTCGCGACCTTCCTGGTCGCCCGCGGTCAGATCCTCGCCGCCCAGGCGCGCCTGGGCCACGCCGATGCCGCCACCACCCTGCGCGAGTACTCCCACGCCCTCCCGCTGACCGACGGCGACGTCGCGAACGCCATCGACACCCACCTCCACCAGCCCGAAGCCGGCGACCACACCGCACCCAGCAGAACAGGCGGGCGCCAACAACCCACCTGAAAAGTGCCGCCGTCCGGGATGCCCAGCCGAGGGGAGACAAGCACTGTTCTCAGTGATGGTCACTGGCCCCGCCGTATTCCTTGAGCAGAACCGAGGACCCACGGGCGAGCCGCGGCAGAACCACCGCAGGGCCCGGAGCTCCCCCGGCGCGGATGGCGTTTCCGGGGGACCCGCGGCCCGCTGCCGCTGCCCACCTACGACCACGCCATCGCCCTCACCGCCGTAGACCCGCTGTCGTACAGCGGCGACCCAACGGCCGGATCTGTCGAATTGAGTCCGTTCTGCAACCGGTTCAGCGCAGCAACTCGCATGCAGTGCTGCAGGTCGCACGCCAAAGCTCGGGATCAGTGGCCCAGAAGTCGTGAGGCACGTCGGCCACCACATCGAACGCCCCTCCAGGGACCAGCAGGGCGAGTTGTTGCAGTGGCCAGTTCGGCCGGATGTCGCCACCGGCCGCGATGAAACGCATAGGGACCGTGCTGTCGGCAAGGGTTCGCCACAGCATGGGTTCATGGATCCAGTCCTTGAAGGATCCCCAGAGTGCGGCGTGCACCTCGGGGACCTAGTCGATGTCGATCTTCGGCCCGTTCTTCTTCCCTGCCTCGTAGGCTGCGGACCATTCGCGATCGCGGTGCAGCCCGTGACCGGCTACGCCGACCACGCCCCTAACCCGGTCAGGATGATCAAGGGCGTAGCGCACGGCGAGATCTGAACCCAAGGAATGCCCCAGCACGATCCATGCCTCGATGTCGAGGGCCCGGCGCACAGCCTCCAGGTCCGCGATCGCACGCGTCATGCCGTGGGGACCGCCGACTGAGCGCGACACTCCCCTCGGGTCTGGAAACCAGCATCGGAAGCCAACCGGTGCCAGCGCCTCGTCCGCGAGGTAGTGCACGCAACCAGGGCCACCCGACAGGACGACCACATCAGGTCCAGCGCCGCACGTCTCCACGTGGAGTTGTGCCCCGTCATCGGTGGCGACGCTCCGAGAGTCCACGACCGGCATTCTGGCATGGGCGACGAGCGCCTCTGCCGCGCTCCCGGCGAACGCCCGACCGTGCCGCCTCGGGCGAACGCCAGCGCCCGGTCTTACGCTGCCTGCATGCCTGACGTCCGTGCCCTTCAATGTGCCGAGGGCGAGAGTGCGCTGCAACGTGTGCTCCACCGAGGGCTTGGTAGGGCCTGGGCGGATGACGGGGATTACGGCTGGTCCCCACAGGGGGCTCCGCATCGCTTCCTCCTCGGCGCTGTGACGTTGACGCATGAGGCTCCGCGCCGTGCGCTGTCCGAGGTGCAGGGCACGGTGTGCGATTCTTTCCGCGACTTTGATGCGTATGACATGCCGGGCCGTCGGGGCGATGAGTCAAACCCGTGGATGCACCGAGCCCCGGCAGCGTTGAATGCTCAGCCACTCCCGGTCGGGGTCGCGATCCGGCCAGTCACCGCCGATTCTCACGTTGCTGCCTGGGAACGAGTGGTGTTCGAATCAAACGGTGGCCCGCCCAGCCGCCCGGGAGAACTTCATCCTGCAGGTTCTCAGCGTC
This sequence comes from Ornithinimicrobium murale, assembly GCF_003352835.1. Taxonomy (GTDB): domain Bacteria; phylum Actinomycetota; class Actinomycetes; order Actinomycetales; family Dermatophilaceae; genus Ornithinicoccus; species Ornithinicoccus muralis. The sequence continues at coordinate 64,567 of NZ_QLVD01000032.1, forward strand.
AGCCGGGCCTATCGCTGCTCCTCGCAGACTTCCGTGGGCGCTCGGTCGGCGCTGCTCTGGGTCTGGTGACCGGCTCCTGTGTCGTTGTCAGCGCCGTCGCGGTCCTACCCGAGTTCCGTGGAGCCGGACTGGGCATTGCGTTGACCCAGCGAGTTCTTGCCCTTGCCCCGGGCCTGCCAGCGACGCTGAGCAGCAGCGAGATCGGCCACGGGGTCTACCGCAGGCTCGGTTTCGTCGACGTAGGTCGACCGATTCACTGGGCGTGACCGACATAGACCACAGCGAGTTCCACGCGCCGCACACCGGGTGACGGCCAGCCTTGGGCGTCGGACTCGACAACCCGAGACCGCAGAACTCACGGCGACACCTGAAGCATCCCGTACTGCCGCCGACAGTGAACCGCCTACTTTGCACGACCAACCGCGGCGGACACGATCGAGGCTTGCATCGTGGGTCCGTGCAAAGTAGCCAGACTGGAAGGACCGAGTGTCGGTGGCGCGGGATCTCAGTGCGGACGGGTCCTCCCGCATACGGTTGAGGGGTGACGACGATCGTTGATCCCGCTGACCGCGCCCAGACACCAATGGTGGCCGATGAGAAGTTGATGCTATTGGGGATGCTGGCCTTCCAGCGGGACACGCTTCGTTGGAAGTGCTCAGGATTGACCCCTTCGCAGCTTGCGTACCAGCACGCGCCCAGCGAGCTGTCGCTCGGCGGACTGCTCAAGCACTTGGCCGTGGTAGAGGCCGCCTGGGTGAATCTGACGTTCGCCGGCGGGATCGAGTCACCCAGCTGGAAGAGCCAGCACGAGGGAGAGAGCGAGGGGTGGACTTTCAGGACTGCCGGAGCAGACTCACCAGAGCGGTTGTTCACCTGGCTCGACGAGTCCCAACGTGTCACCGAGTTGGTGGTGTCGAAGGCCTCGACTCTGGATGCCCTGTCCCAGGACACGCCCTACGACGAACCATGCTCCCTGCGGTGGATCCTGCTTCACCTGGTCCAGGAGTACGGGCGGCACCTAGGACACGCCGATCTGATCCGCGAAGCGATCGACGGGACCGTCGGCATCTAGAGAAGAGCCGAGCGGTCGAGATGCAGGAAGGATTGCCCGGCAAGGGGCGCAATAGGGATCAAGCGATCGGGAGCCGGCTGTACATGAACATGTCCCTGCGCTCGGTTCCTACGCGCTGCCACGAGCGAAGGAGCCCTTCGCGCTCGAAGCCGCACGCCCCGGCCGCACGCCAGGAACCCTCGTTCCACGGCTCGACGTAGAGCTCCAAACGCTCTACCTCGCCCAGCGACAGCGCCCAGTCCGAGAGCAAGTGCAGCGCAGCACGCACAAGACCGCGCCGACGAAACTGGGGTGACACCCAATAGCCGGTGCTGGCCCGACCGTCGTCGATGTTGGCCAACCAAAGGCCGATCTGGCCGACTGGCTGACCATGGTCGTTCTCGGCGATGGCGAACGAGTAGCCCGATCCGCTGCGGATCCGATCGTGCTGCCGAGCGATGTAGGCGGCGGCGTCCTCAGTCGTCCCAGAGGCGGGCACGGTGGTGATGAGCGGAATCAAGGGATCGTCCGCAACGGACTGCACGAGGGCTACGTCAGTGTCGAGGAAGGGGCGCAAGGTGACTCGGTCACCGGTCAGCGTGGGCATCACGTCGGGCAGCATCCGCTCATTCGAGCAGTCCAGAGAGCCCTCGAGCAACTACGTTCTCTTGGTCGGCGGCCTCGCCTGTCCCTCCCTCGTTGCCAGAGCATTGGCGTGACGGCGAGGTGAGCGCCCCTCCTGTCGAGATGCCGCGAACTTTGCATAACTGCCATCCGTATGTCGCATAACTGCAACTTGCTCACACAGTAAGAAGACCTTTGCAGCGCTACTGCTAACGGACGCGGTGGTGCTGACGGTGATGGGTGGGCCAGACTGTCCCCCATGCGTCCGAAGCATCTTCCCCGTCTCTTGATGCCTGCCGGGCTCGTGATGATGGCGGCCGCGAGTTTGTGGGCGCCCCCTCAACCGGAACTGTTCGTGACCGGCGCCTGCCAGATCGCGCCGTGTGGCATGTTGGAGGATCCGGCACGTTGGCAGGCCGCGTGGTGGCTGTGGACGGCCGGTGTGATCGCTCTGGTTGCTGGGACAGTGCTCGTGGTTCGACCACTTCCCTCACTGCGTCCCCTGAGCGTCGCGTTGGTAGTCCTCTCTGTCCCCGTGTGGGTGGCCTTCACCGGCATCGTCGCCGTCCTGGTTGCACTTTTCACCTCGGTGCACGGAGCGGCCACCGTGGCTGCCGTTCTCCTTCTGGCGCCTGCTCTGGCCCTGTTCGCTGGCGCGGTCAAACGCCATCGGGCCAAGTCTGTTTGGCTGGCCGCACGCTCCGCGTCTTGACGAGCCGGCGGCCCTGCTGAGCGGCCAGGGGCGCAACCGATGGACAGGAAGGCTGCGTGGCTGGGTCCGCCTTCACGGCATTCGAGCCGCTTCATCCGGCTCTTGCCGCTCGCCGGGTCGACGCCTCACTCCGGTGCCTGCAGGTGCGCAAGGGCCGGGATGAGCGTCGAAGACTCAGTCAGTGATGGGCGCGGGAGAGCAGTAGAGAAGGGCAACACGGGTCTTGCACGACCCCACGAAAGTGGGATGATCATGCAAGGTAGCCGGCACGCGACCGTGCAACCTTGGCTGCATCTCGACACTCGCGAGTTGTCGAGATTTGTCGAGATGCAGCCAATCTTGCGCAGCGGCACCTGCCATGTAACATCCCTTCACGTTATGTAAAAAACAACACTGTGTTATGTTTTCGAGCTGGTCGGTTGCCGTCGAGATGTCGAGATGTCGAGATGCAGCGAACTTGCCACAACGTCCACTTCTATGTGGCATAGGCGTTGGTCGATGCGACGTCGTCGCGCGTGGCGGTCCGATCGAAGCGAGGGGCAGATCCTCGCCGGTGCGCTGCGCAAGGCTCGCTGTTTCACCCTCATGCCGATGAGCGGACACTGTCATCGGGGATATGTAGGTGATCCGGTCACGCCGAGAGCCGGAAGTTGGCGGGAAGGCTTGCTCGAGTCTGATGGACGTGGTGTCGCCTTCCGCGTCCCGGCAGTTTCGAGTTCATGGATGCAACCTTTTCGGGGCAGCCTGCGTAGGAGGGGCGTAGGACGATGATGTTCACGATCCGACTAGGGAGGTCCGGGTGCCGAGCAAGGCCAGGCGGGATGCGGAGTTCTCGGACTTCGTCCATCAGGCGTCCCCTGAGTTGCTTCGTATCGCGTGGTATCTGACCGGGGACGCGCATCGGGCCAATGACCTGGTGCAGGCCTCGCTGGTCAAGACATACCTGACCTGGTCCCGGATCACGCCGGGCAGTGCCATCGGCTACGTCCGCCGCGTCATGGTCAACGAGAACATCGACCAGTGGCGCCGACACGGCGCCGAGGTGCTCGTTGACGAGGTGACCGACTTCGACCGGCAGACCCCGAGTGATGACATCGGCAGGTTCGCCGAGACTCAGGCGTTGGTGACCGCGCTGCGGCACCTTCCCCCACAGCAACGACGTGTCGTGGTCCTGCGCTACTACTGCGACCTGTCCGAGCAACAGGTCGCCCACGAGCTGGGCATCGGCCGCGGGGCCGTGAAGAGCAACGCCTCCCGCGGTCTAGCCGCCCTGCGCCACCACATCGCAGAACAGGAACTCGCTCATGAACACTGACCAGGAACAACGACTCGCCAACGCGCTGCACACCGCGCGGCAGCATCCGGACCTGGCGGTCGACCTGACAGCCGTGCTGACCACCGCGCACCGGGCCCGTCGACGTCGACGCCTGGGAGAGGCACTGGTGGCCACGACCGGCATCGTAGGGGTCGCCGCGGCGGGCCTCTGGGTGGTGGATGTCCTTCCCGGACCGGCATCGGACCTCACCCCGGCCGGTGTCTCAGTCCCGGCAGCGGAAGAGACCTACGGGGTGGAGGACGGCCCGGACACGGGCATGAGTGAAGCGAGCACGGCGATCCAGCGGGCCGGTCAAGCCGCCCAAGAGCGTCAGTACGACTGCATGGAGTCCCGAGGGGTCCCGATCGAGCGGTTCGCAGACGGTTCTGCACAGATCGGCCCGGTTGCCGGAGACAGCCCGGGCGGAGTGGACCAGACCCATCGTCAGATGCGCTTGTGCAGCGCTCAGGCTGGTTTCCCGGAGGTGGAGCCTCTGGGCACGGAGCAGATTTCGCAGTTGTATGCGCTGAACCTCGACGCCGCCCAGTGCCTGCATGGCCACGGGTACGACCCGGCCCCGGCGGTCTCCGAGACTGAGTTCACCAAGACGTACGACGCCGCCCTGACGGAACCGGAGACCCTGCGGTGGACGCCGTACCAGACCATCGATGACCCGGCCGCCGTGGAGTTGTGCCCCGAGCCCAGCCTGCAGGACTAGAAGCCACTAGCGGCTGGGGCATCGTCTCTATCTGTCGGCCACCACGACGGGCCGGACGCTCAATTCAGGTCGCATTCGGCCTCGGCCTCTGCTGCGTCGTCGTGGTGGCGGTGCTGACTCCGCGCAACTCGTGGTTCGTCTTCGACCGTCCAGTTGTCCTGATCTCAGCGGCGGTGACCCTGGCGGTTCTCCTGGTGGCCAGGCGGGGCGGAAGCTTCCCGGCTGCTCACTGGTCCCAGTCCTATCCGCGTGGTGCTGTGGCTGCGGGCACAGCGGTTGGGATGGTCCTGAGCGGGATATACGCAGCCTCAGCCACCATCTCCTTCGGTTGGGATGCCGGCGCGGTGACACAGGCCGCTGTGATGGTGCATACCGGGGACACGCTCAGCGCCCACCTGCTTGACTACTTCGCCCGGTTCCCCAACAACGTCCCACTCCTGTTCCTAGAGGTGACTGCCATCCGGGCCGGCGCACTGCTTGGTCTGTCTGCAGTGACCACTCTGGTCCTCCTCCAGGTCCTCCTCGTCGGCCTGCTCCTCGCCTGTCTCGGCTCGACCGTGCTGCTGCTGGGCCACCCGAGACGCATCCTGCCAGTGCAGGCGGTCGGTGCGGTGCTGATCGGGCTCTCGCCCCAAGTCGCTGTCCCCTACACCGACATTCCCGGCGCTGCCTGTGTCGCTGTCGCGGTGACCACGATGACGTGCGCCTCCCTGGCAGCCTCGCCGGGGCGGCGCATGATGTGGGCAGCCGCCACGACGGTAGCCCTGACGGTCGGGATGATCCTCAAGCCCTATATCGCCGTCGCGCTCATCGCTGTCGCCCTCATGCTCCTGATCGTGATGATGACGGCCCGTTCCTGGCGGCTGGCCCGCAAAGTCGTACTCGCACTCGGGCTGGGTGCCGTCCTCGTCACCGCGACGCTCACCGGCATCAACCTGGCATCCCAGCACGCGACCGGCTTGACCAGTGAACGGCTCCAGGACGTGCGCCATCCGTTTCCCGTCGAGCTCTGGCTGGCTTCTGGCACCTACGACTCACAAGAGTCGTCGCCGGTGCGCCGTTACGGCGCCTACAACCAACAACTCATCGAGGCCACGGCCGCACTCTCCGAACCGCAGCGGCAACAGGACATGCTCCGGGAACGAGTCCGGGATCAGATCACCAGCCGCAGCGTCAGGGACAACCTCGTCTTCTTCTCCCAGAAGGTTGCCTGGGTCTGGGGTGATGGCACCTTCTGGGCATCCGGCGAGGGTTCCGACAGTCGCCAAGAGCCGACCCACAACAAAGCGCTCCTGAATGAACTGTCAACCTGGACGGTCGCCTCCGGCGAGCACTACGGGACCAAGGCGAGCATTACCCAAGGCATCTGGCTCGCCCTACTCGCCATCACCGGTATGCGCCTGCTGGTCATGCCCTACCACTGGCTCGTCACCACCTGGTCCCTCACCCTCATCGGACTCACCGGCTACCTCACCCTCTTCGAAGCCCGACCCCGCTACCTGGTTGCCCTGCTCCCAGTCCTCCTAGCCATCACAGCAGCGACACAAGACCACACAACGCCCCCAGGCGACCGATTCAGTCGCCCAACTTGACATCCTCTTCTGCCGCTGTGGGCGCGTAGCGTCCGACCACGCCGCCAGCGGTGAGTGGGGCGGTTCCATGTGTTCATCCCTCCCTCCCGGACGGCCGGAGGCGCGGCGGGCACCGGCGGTATTCGGCGTGACCTGCCTAGGCTGCCCGCATGCTGAATGTCACGAGCACCGTGCCCGCCTACGTGCACCTGAGGAATCTGGGTCCGGCAGAGCGCGTAAAGGCCTGGGTGAGCCAGTACGAAGCGGCTCATGCTGACATCTTCGAGACCTACTACTCCGGATATGGGCACCGCAGTGGCCGAGAAGCGGCCGCAGCGCTGGTCCCCGACCTCGCCCCTGGCGTCGTCGAGCGTGAATCACGCGTGTTCAAGGCTCTGAACGCTGCCGCCGAGGACTTCGTGGCTCGCGGCCTGATGCGTGCCGAACAAAGCCTCGACGTAGTGCTCATGGTCGGGACTGGTCACTCCGACGCGTGGGTAAAGATCATTCACGGAACTCCCGTGCTGTTCGTGGCGCTGGAGATGCTGCCGGATCCCGAGCGGGACGCACTCCTTGTGCTCCACGAGCTCATCCACGTGGTGCATGTCCGCGCGCTTCTTCCCCTCCTCGTGACCCAACCCGCCTTGGAGGACCATGTCGGCATGCGCGTCTGGCTCGAAGGCCTCGCGGTAGCGGCCACCCGACAGCTACGACCTGGACACCCAGACATCGCATACTTGTTTGTCCCTGATAGGCGGTGGGTGCAGGAGTGCCAAGCAGCGCTCCCCACTCTCGCTGCGACGCTCGTTCCCAACCTCACCAGGGCCGATGCTGCCATCGCATACTCACTGTGCGGTGTGACCGACGAGCATCCGTGGCCGAGCAGGGCCGGGTACTGGGTTGGTGATCAAGTGGTGCACGAGCTACTCGCCGCGGGTCACGACCTGCCTAGCCTCATCTCGTGGGGGCCGGACCGAGTCGCGCAGGCCTTCCGCGAGAGCAGGATCCTCTCGCCCTACCCAAGCTGATTCGCGCAACCTCGTCCACGCCAAACATGACCTCATCTGCCGCGTGGATGACGGCTACGCTAGTCCGACTTTGCCGCCGATGGCTCATGGTGGTGTCTGAGGCGGCGAATCTGCGACGTGCCGAGTTGTTCCTTGGCGTAGCTCTACGGCGCGAGAGCGACGTACATGTCGAAGTTCGGCACTTTCTGCCCCCGAATCCAGTTGTCTTCATTCTCGTGATCCACGATGAAGCCGAGCCGCTCGAAAGCTGGGCGGGCCGCCCTACTCGCGTGCGTTCGCACCTCGTTGAGCCCACGGCGTTGCGCTTCCTTGAGGACTGCTTCGACCAGCAGTCGCCCCACGCCCCGACGTCCGAACTCCGGGTGGACAAAGAGCATGTCCAGTAGCCCGTCCGCCGTGAGATCACTGAAGCCTGCGACTTCACCGTCGACGTCGGCCACGACAGTCCAGGCCTGAGTGCGCCTGGCGTTCCACCCCTGAGCATCCATCACGCCCGGAGCCCACGCCTTCATCTGCTCCTCGCTGTAGTACGAGGCAGCGGTGCGATGGATTGCTTCATGGAAGGCTCGCCACGTTGCCTCAGCATCCCCCGGGCGGTAGCCACGGATCGTGATGTTCACCCTGGGACCGTACTGGAGCCGTCGCTGCGTCCGCACATGCCGCTGGTCGCTCAACATTTGGATCTGCCTGGATAGCGCGCCGCAGTCCCTAACGTGAGTCAAGCCAGGTGACCTATTGGACCGGCCCTGGCCGACCTCGCCGCACCCGGCCCGGGTGAACAGCACCGGGGGATTCCCGGGCAGGTGAGGTGAGGCCCTCTGAAGCTTCGCCTACCCACGTACCGGTGGTCGTCGCTTCCTGATGCCCCGTGAAGGTCAACCAGTGACAGTTGGTTGGCCTCGGCTCAAAAACGTCCAACTACTCTGTTGATTCATCGGTCTGGGGGACTGGGGGCGACTGGGCCCGCCTGGGGCAGTCGTCGGGCGGGAAGAGGATTTGACCTGCTAGCATGTGGTGAAAGTTGACGTCGCCTGTAGGCGTGCCGGGGCGGCGTCTGGCTCCCGGGCTGAGATCTACGGATCAGAAGGTTGCAGGTTCGAATCCTGCCGGGCGCGCTTCTGTGTTGAGACAGACCAAAAGCAAGACGCCCCCGGGATGCCGGGGGCGTCTTGTGGTTTGCGGCAGATTGACTCGACTTTACTCTTCCCTTGCCTGCCCGTGAACTGGCAGACTGCACCGGGTGATCTGTCCTCAAAGAGTGCCGGTGGGCCCGTGGACCTGCTGACCCAGGATGCGATCGCGCTGCTTGCTGTCAGCTTCGCCGTAGGGATCGTGGTGGGGCTGACCGGCATGGGTGGCGGGGCACTCATGACGCCGGCTCTCATCTTCCTCGGGATCCCGCCCACGGCAGCCGTGGCCAACGACCTGGTGGCAGCGGCTGTGAACAAATCGGTGGGGGCCGCCGTGCACTGGAAGCACGGCTCGCCCAATGTCAGGCTCGCGCTGCTGCTGATTGTCGGATCGGTGCCCTTCGCCTTTGCCGGAGCCTTCATCATCGATCGAGTTGGAGCGGGCGAGAGTCAGCAGCAGTTTGTGAAGCTAGCCATTGGCATCGCCCTGCTGCTCACAGCGGTGACCTTCATCTCGCGGGTCTACTTCGAGTTGCGTGGCTCGCGACCGCCCGGCACCGACCCCAACCCCAGACTGCGGCCGGTGGCGACACTGCTGGTGGGCATGCTTGGCGGACTGCTCGTGGGGATCACCAGCGTCGGTGCGGGGTCCTTGATCATGGTGAGTTTGCTGCTGCTGTATCCGACTCTCACTGCGGTGCGGCTGGTCGGGACAGACCTGCTCCAGGCGATCCCGCTTGTCGTCGCAGCCGCGGTGAGCCACGTGATCGTCACTGGTGTCACCTGGTCGATCCTGATCCCCCTCGTGATCGGCGGCGTTCCCGGCACCTATCTGGGTGCCCGCCTGGCGAGCTGGGTCCCTCCCGGCGTCATCCGCAGGGGCATCGCGATCGTGCTGAGCCTGACTGGCCTGGCGATGGTGGGCGTGCCGCCGGTCGCGGTTGGACTGATCGGTGGAGGGATGTTGGTTCTGGGGCCGGTCGCGTGGGGTGCTGTGCGGAGGATACATGGCAAGCCCGCCTTCTACGGGGGTGTGCTCGGAAAGCACGAGTGGCCCTTGCGGCCCAAGGCTCCAGGGGGCGGGCCCAGCGGCGAGAGTGGAGGCGCCAGTAAGCAACAACTCTCGAATCAGTCAAGGCCAAGTAAATAAAAAGTCTACTGTAGGTCTAGCGGAATCGCGTCAGGAGCGGCATACTCGCCACTGTCGACCCACTCAGGGTCGGTCTCCGCGCTCGAGGGAGAGCCAGATGTCCGCTATGTTCCGTATGCCACGTGTTCTGCTGGTTGCCGTGACCGCACTGGCGACAGCTGTCGGATTGGGGCTCCCGGCCTCGGCCGCTCCACCACCGACTGTCACCACGACCGGGATCACACCCAGGGCCGAGACCGTCGGGGCCCAGCATGCTGGAGTGGTCTCGGCAGTCCCCGTGGCGTGGACACCGCAAGTCCTGGACGGCAAGGTTCTGGCCATCGCCCAGGCCGGCGACACCATGGTGGCGGGCGGTTCATTCACTAGCGTGTCGCAGACCTGGGGTGGAACTACGCAGGACCGACAGCGGATCTTTGCCTTCGACGCCACGGAGGGGTCCATACGCAGTGGTTTCAACCCGAGCATTCCCAGCGGTCGGGTGAACGCGATCATTCCTGGTCCTACGAGCGGGACGGTCTACGTCGGCGGAACGTTCCCAGGTATCAACGGGGAGAGCGGGAAGGTGTTCCTGCTCAACGTGAGCAATGGATCCATCGTGTCCTCTTTCGCGGCGCCCGCCATGAACGGGCAGGTCAGGGACCTGGCACTGTCGGGAGACACCCTGTATGTCGGGGGGTTGTTCCGGGAGGTCGGTGGGGAGGAGCACGGAGGGCTCGTCGCCCTCAACGCGGCGTCGGGGGCGCGGCTCGACTTTTTGAGTGTGCAACTCACCGAAAACCACAACTGGACGGAGGGGTCAGACGGTGCCCGAGCGGGCGTTGGTGCGATGTCAGTGGCGGTCGATCCGGCAGGGACAACCCTGGCGGTCATTGGGAACTTCCGGAAGGCGGACGGTCTGGACCGTCGGCAGATGACCTTGATCGACCTCACCGGGCCCACAGCGGAGGTTCGCCCCGACTGGCGTACGAGGAGGTACGAACCTGGCTGCTACTCGTGGGCCTTCGACACCTACATGCGTGATCTGGCTGCGTCTCCCGACGGAGAGTACTTCGCGGTGGGGACAACCGGTGGCGGCAACCCCGGAACCTTGTGCGACACAGTTGCGCGGTGGGATGTGGATGACTCCGGAGACGATGTCCAACCGACCTGGGTCGATGAGAGTGGTGGAGACTCCATCCTTGGGGTCACAACGAGCGGGACCGCTGTCTACGCTGGTGGTCATCAGCGCTGGGGCAACAACATGAACGGCCGTGACTTCCCGGCGATTGGATCTGTCCCGAGGCCAGGCCTCACAGGGCTGGACGGGGCCAGCGGCGTTCCTCTCTCGTGGAACCCGGCACGACACCCGCGAGGCGTCGGCGCGGAGGCATTTACCTCCACAGAGGCGGGGTTGTGGATGGGTAGCGACACTCTGTGGGTGGGCAAGTTCGACTACCGGCGTGCGCGCTTGGCGTTCTTCCCCACCGACGGTGGCTACGACCTGGGATCTGGGAACACCGGCGAGTTGCCGAGCAACGTGTACTACATCGGCCTGCCACCCCTCGTCCAGGAAGACGTGCTCTTCCGGGTGAATGCGGCTGGGCCCGAGTTGCCAGCACTTGACCAGGGACCGGCCTGGGCCGGGGACGAGGCAGCGGACAGCCCATGGCGAAACAGCGGCAGCAACGCCGCGACCTGGACACCTGTGCCGAGTGTGACCTCCGACGTTCCTCCTACGACTCCTGCCGCGCTCTTTGACTCTGAGCGCTGGGACCCTGGCATCCGCCTTGATGGTGGGGAGATGTCCTGGTCGTTCCCCGTCCCCAGCGGCGAGGAGATCACCGTGCGGCTGTACCTGGCCAACCGCTACTCAGGGACGAGTCAACCTGGTCAGCGCGTGTTCGATGTGGTCCTCGATGGCACGACAGTGCTGGACGACTACGACATCGCTGCCGATGTCGGGCACGACACGGGTACGGTCCAGGAGTTCGACATCACGTCGGACGGAGCCGTGGACATCCAGTTCCTGCACGAGGTCGAGAATCCCCTCATTGACGGGATAGAGATCGTGATGCAGTCCGACGAGCCAGCACCAGAGCCCGAGGACCCTGGTCTCCAGCACGTGTGGTTCACAGGCGGCGCGGTGGACATTTCCCCGGGCCAAGCCCCGCCGAACGACATCGACTGGTCCACTGTGCGCGGAGCCGAGATGATCGACGGTGAGCTGTTCTACGTCACCGACGATCGCCAGTTCTGGCGGCGCACGTTCGACGGTGAGACTTTCGGCCCGGCTACGGCGATAGATCCCTACAACGACCCGTACTGGGCTGACTACCCAACAGGTTCGGGGAGTTCTACCTATGGTGGCGTCCAGCCGAGTTTCTACGGCCAGATCCCCACGGTGCGGGGCCTAGCCTATCAGGACCACCAGTTGTACTACACCCGCGCCGGGTCTAGCTCGCTGTTTGCTCGAGGGTTCCTCGCGGACAGTGGGATTCTGCGGGAGACGACCCGCACGGTTCCGGGATTCGACCAGGCCAACGTTGGTGAGCTGTTCTTCGACCCTGCCGGAGGATATCTCTACTTCAGCAACTCGGTGACGGGGAACCTCTCGCGCATCTCGTGGGCTGACGGGGAACCGCAAGGTGCGGCAAGCGCCGTCAGTGGACCAGCAATTGACGGCATGGACTGGCGCACTGCAGCGCTCTTCCTAGCTGCGGGGCCACCCCCTTCGGGATCCAACGAGGAACCAACGGCGAGCATCATCAGTGATTGCACCGGGCTGGTGTGCTCATTCGACGGTTCTGCCTCCAGCGATACCGACGGAACGGTCGAGTCCTACAGCTGGGACTTCGGGGACGGGGCGACGACTACCGGGCCCGTGGTCAGCCACGAGTACACCGAGGTCGGTGAGTTCACCGTGACCTTAGCCGTGACCGATGACGACGGTGCCACCGGTGCCACATCACAGGTCGTGTCCGTGCAGACGGAGAATGTCGCACCGTTGGCAGTAGTGAACACCTCATGCGATGAGCTGACCTGCTTCTTCGACGGCTCAGGGTCGAGTGACAGTGACGGGACGATCACGTCCTACGAGTGGGACTTCGGCGACGGTGCGTCGGGAAGTGGCGTCACGTCGGAGCACGAGTACGCACAGTCCGGCACATTCAGCGTCGCACTGACCGTGACCGATAACGATTCTGCGACCCACACGGCGACGCAGGAACTGGTGGTGGAGGCCGGCAATGTCGCTCCCGACGCGGCGATGGATGTGTCGTGTGCTCAGTTGGTGTGTGAGTTCGATGGGTCGTTGTCGTCGGATAGTGACGGGACCGTTGAGTCCTACAGTTGGGACTTTGGTGACGGTTCGACCGCAACCGGTCCACTCGTGAGCCACGAGTTCGCTGAGGCTGGTTCGCAGACAGTGTCTCTGACTGTGATCGACAATGACGGTGCCACCGACACAGTGAGCGAGACCCTTCAGGTGGTCGTCGGCAATGAGGCGCCGGTTGCGGCGATGGATGTGTCGTGTGCTCAGTTGTTGTGTGAGTTCGATGGGTCGTTGTCGTCCGATGGTGATGGGTCTGTTGAGTCCTATAGTTGGGACTTTGGTGACGGTGGGACGGCTGTCGGAGCCGTGGTTAGTCATGAGTTCGCCGCGTCTGGTGAGTTCACTGTGGCGTTGACTGTGGTGGACGATGCCGGTGCCTCTGACACGGCTAGCACGCAGGTCATGGTTAATGACGAGGTGTCCCCGGGTGAGCCGGAGGTAGTGGCCGTGGCTGCTACTCAGGGCCATGCGACTGGGGTGTCGCTTCAGCTCCCGGATGGGATTGAGGCCGGTGATGCCATCTTGGCTTTCCTGACGGCCAGTGATGACGAGGCGGTGGCGACCAGTGGTGTGGTGCCGTGGGTGATGGAGGAGGAGACCGTCCTGTCTCCGATGTCGACCAGGTTGTTCTCGCGTGTGGCCGACGGGAGCGAGTCGGGTCAGGCTGTCACTTTCACCGGGTCGAGTGTGACCAAGTGGGACTTGACGGTTGTGGTTTATCGGGGTGCGGCGGGTGAGGCCGTCGAGGTGGTCGCTGTTGACGTCGTCCGCAATACCGCTACGCATGTCTCGCCGGTGGTGCAGGTCACGGGAGAGGACCGGGTGGGATTGACGTACTGGTCGGACCGTGGCGGGTCGACGACGGAGTGGATACCGCCAACGGGACCGACGGTGCTGTCCACGCAGGTCGGGACTGGTGGTGGTCGGGTGAGTTCGTTGTTGGTGGCGGAGTCGGCCCCGATCGGTCCGTATGGGGGTCTGGTCGCCGAGACCAATGCTCCGACCTCACGGGCCATGTCCATGACCGCCATCATCAGAGCCTGAGAGGACGTCGGACTATGAATGACCACGCGAAACAGGGCACCACATTCCGAGCGCTACCCGTGCACCTAGCAGTAGCGGGCGTGATGGTCCTCGGCGCGCTAACGGCGTGTAGTGACGTTCCTGCGACTGGTGGTGCCGCACCACACTCCGGTACTGCGGGCCCTGCTGCGACCCCTGATGCGACGCAGGTGATCGGGCCTCGCGCAACGGGTGGCCCGAAATCGACCACAAGCACCAATGAGTCCACTTCAAGCTCGTTTCCCGCGCCCAGCGCGGCCGAGGGAACGGCCACAGGCACGGACGACCAGATTGGCGAACCCATCACGGAGGAGGACATGGCGCCGGTACGCCCCACTCTGCCTGAGCCGGCGTTACCAGCCCAGGAGATCGAGGAGACCTATGGAGACGGCATGGCCCCTGCGGACGAAGTCCTCGGAACGCTTTGCAATCTGAGGCAGTCGCACGTGGAGCTGCTGAGTTCACGGATCCTTGTCGATGGTCAGATCGACGTCCAGATGCTCCGACTTGCGGCGCTATCGCTGAGCGACGACCTCGGTGTGTGGGAAGGGATTGCCTGGCAGTACGCCGACCTTGAGGACGAACTTGATGCTGCACGCTCGGTCTATGGCCACTGGGAGTATGCGATTGGTTTGACGGACGTGGATGACGTCGACGCTGCGGTGGAACAAATCGAGGAGGCCGAGTTGGTCATCGACACTCTTCCCGGTGATGAGGTTGTGGAGGTTGGCTGTTGATGCTCGACTCGCAGGAGGGATTGTTCGAGCGCGCCGATAAGCCGCCAGACGCCTGTGCGGGTGTCAGTGTCGTGATTCCGGCACATCAGCGCCCGGTGGAACTCCGGCGCGCGATCGCGGCGGTCCGCGCTCAGGAATACGCGGGCCCCCTAGAGGTCGTAGTGGTCTTCGACAAGGCGGAACCGGACGAGTCACTGACTGCTGGTGGGGAGCGTCCCGTGCGAGTTCTACGGAATGTGAGAACCCCTGGACTGGCAGGCGCGCGAAACACGGGCATCCTTGCTTCCAACAATGAGCTCGTCGCCTTTTGTGACGATGACGACTACTGGAAATCGAATAAACTGGCTCAACAGGTCGACGCCTTAGTCGCTTCACCCGGGGCGCCATTGGTGACGTCCGCCATCGAGGTCCACTACGACGGCCGTGTGACTCCGCGTCTCGCCGGAACCGACGTCGTGACGCATGACATGCTCGTCAGGTCACGGATGTCGATGTTGCATTCCTCGACGTTCCTCTTTCGGAAGTCGGCCCTAACTCAGACTGTCGGGCTCGTCAACGAGGAGATCCCAGGATCTCAGAACGAGGACTGGGATCTACTGCTTCGTTACTCCCAGGTTCACCCGGTGCTCCATGTCGACTCCCCGCTGGTGAAGGTCACGTGGGGGAAGAGCTCCTTCTTCTCGCGTAGGTGGGACACAAAGATCGAGAGCTCGATCTGGATGCTCGATCAGCACAGTGACGTGGCGCGCCACTCTCGAGGGGCAGCCCGCCTCATGGGGCAGATAGCCTTCGCCTACGCATGTTCGGGGCACCGCCGCCGGGCGTGGATGTGGGCCGCTCGCTGCCTGCGGCGCGACCCACTGCAGTGGCGGGGGGCATTAGCCGGTGCGGTGGCCGTTGTGCCTCCCTCGGGCGAGTACGCGCTGGGGTTGCTGCATCGCTTCGGACGGGGTGTTTAGCCTTGTTCGGGATGATGAGCGATGGCTGACGATGCCGTCGCACGGCGCTTGGGCGAGGCGCCCCGGATCTTTGCCGTGGCGGTGCGCGTGGTCCTCCGGCTCAATGCGTGGGCGCACCGGGTGCGATACCTACAACTGACGCTCCGAGGCGACGTCTACATCCGTGGTTGGTTGCATATCTCACACGGCACCAGCGTCGTGATCGGGGCCGGCACCCGGGTCACACGTGGTGTCCACATCAACGGGGGCGGCCGAGTGCGCATCGGGGAGGAATGTCTACCCAATGGCTGTTGGATCGGAGCTCGTTCAGAAGTTGTCATCGAGGATCAGGCTCTGATCTCAAACTGTGACATTACGGACTCCGACTTTCACAACCTCGCGCCAGAGGCAAGGCAATTGCCACCTGATGATCGTGCTACGAAACCTGTCCACGTGGGGCGGAATGTCTGGATCGGCGCCAGGGCGATCGTGCTCAAGGGCACCGTCATCGGGAGCGACAGTATGATTGGTGCTGGCGCGGTTGTGCGCGGGGTGGTCCCTTGTCGGGTCCTCATGACTGGTAACCCCGGCCGCGTGGTGCGTCACTTGTGAGCAGATCATCCCCTCTGCGTGCCCTCCGACGGTTGCGGAGCACGTTGATCAGGACTGCGAGTTGAAGGGGCCTACGGAAGGTCCCGAGGAACACGGCATACAGGATGCCAGCAACGACCATGCTGACAATGAACAAGGTTGTTCCCTCGAGTGGTGTCATCCGGAGCCCTACGGGGACAACACCGAAGGCAAGGAGACATCCGCCCATCGCATGGGTCGTGCCACGGCCGAACGGGTGGAGTCGGAACCAGTGGGCGACCTGACTCAGCGGAAGGATGTTCCCAAGGACGATCGCTGCCGCCCAGCCGATTGCCGCCCCGAGGACGCCGTGGGAAGGAATCAGGAGCAGGTCCAGGCCGAGGTTGACCGTGAAGGCGACCAGGATGTTGGTCAGGTTCCAGAACGACTTCCCGGCCATGACCAGCACCATGTTGACCATCCCGCACGCGGTCGCGAGAAGCATAGCGCTACAGAGGACGATCAGGGCCGTCAGACCAACGCTGTAACCATCGCCAAAGATCCCGAGTACTGTCTCGCCAAAGCCGATTAGGACGAGATACAGGGGCCAGGTCACCAGGATCAACCACGCCGTCGCGGCCTGGTACAGGTGCTGGGCGTCCGTGAAGTCACGACGGGCCAGGGACTCGCCGAAGAGCGGTTGCACACTGAGCGAGACGGCGCGAGCCACCATCTGTCCGAGGGCCAGGAAGCGTGTCGCGGCCCCATAGACGGCTGCCGCCTGCAGGCCCGCGAGGGCGCCGACCAAGATGATGTCCAGGCGTTGCATAGCCACCTGGGTGACTCCGGCCAGCGCCCTCGGGCCACTGAACCGCCAGAAGGCCCGTTGCGGTCGGAACGTCGGGTCTGAGACCTGGGTCTCGGCCCTGTCCCGGAGTCGCGTCCACCACCACCACCCGACTACAGCAACCGGTAGGTAGGCAGCAGACCAAGCCCAACTCACGGCGCCTGGTCCGATCGCGGTGAGCGCGACTCCGACGAGAAGCAGTTGCAACAGCGGCTTCGCCATCTGGTCGAGGATGGCCGTGGCCTGCATCGTTCCGAGCCCTCTAGTCGCCGCTAGGGCAAGGTTCAGCAAAGCCGCGCAGGGTACGAACATGGCCATGACCCGCATGTACCCGGCGAACTGCTCCTCCTCGCCGGGGCTGAGGAGGTTCCCGATGGGGTCGGCGAGGGCAAAGACACCGAGTCCGATCAGCACTGCCGCGACGAGGACCGGCAGGGCCGCGATTCGCATATAGGTCTTGGCATGTCGTAGTTCCCGCCGCGCTCGCGATCCCGAGATGAAGTAGACCAGGCCTGTGTTCGTTCCCAGCTGGCCTAAGCTGGTCGCCAGCAGAAACAGCGATGTCGCCGAAAAGAAGACGCCTGCTTCAGACTGCGACGACAGCCTGGTAACAGCGATCGTGAGGACGAAGGTGGTGATTCCGGAGACGAGGGACCCAAGGAGATTGAGGAGGCTACCCCTTGCGGCGCGATGCAGGGAGTCTCCGGAGGTGGTCACCTGACCACCTGGCCCAGGCCTGCGACTGCTTCCTTGAGGGTTGGCAGCAACCAGTTCGATAGTGGGCCACGCCTCGACCCCGCTGTTTCCTGCTCGTCGGCAAGGAATCGTTCACCCAACTCAAGGAGGTACAGAGCGAAGAGGATCCTGGCGTGTGAGGGCAGTGCGCCGTTCTCAACGACCACGTGCTGGCAGCGACGCAGGACGGCGTGCAACCCTTCGGGCGGGGATGCGCCGCGCACGCCGATCTGGTCCTGGGTCGCGAAGTGGAGGGCATCCAGACCAACGGGCACATTTGTGGCGAAGCGCTCCCAGTCCCATGCGACCGCCGTGTCCCCGTCCGTGGCCACGTTCCAGGGCGACCAGTCTCCATGGGCGGCACCGTGCAGGAGTTCGGCGCCACAGGCCACGACGCCGATTTGGTCACGGTGGCACCTGATCGCAGCCGCATCAGGGGTGTCCGCCAATGAGTCAATCCGGCTGGAGAGCCCTTGCCACCACGGAGACTCGGCGAGGGGGTGAACTTCTTGCCCTAGGGCAGCGACCAGCCCGCGAAGTGCCACCCCTCGCAAGGCAGGGTCGCCTCGGCCGCGGGACTTGGTGGGAACCGGGCGGGTGACAAGGCACGTCAGTTCCGCCCACGTTGGGACCTGCAGAACCTCGGGCACCACGAGGTGCCGCAGGGGCACGTCGCGCAGAACTTGAAGGGCCCGGGTCTCGGCGACCACTCGGGAACAGGTCAGGTCGTTCACACCCACTTTTGCGAAGGCTACCGGGGCCCCCGAGGCGGTCAGGAGACGCAGGACTGGCTTCCGGTTAGCGCGAGGGGGACCGAGGCTAATACCAGCGTGAATCTCCTGGCCTAGGTGCGAACTCAGATAATCTAGGAAGCTCTGCGCTCCCGGTGCGCCGTGGATTGTGACGGTCCATGGCGCAAGGCGCACCGCCCCCAAAGCGGCCGCTCGGGCTACTATGGCCGTGGCGGCTGCACCACGTCGGGTCGCTGGCGACCAATAACTTCGCAGCACTGAAGCCGCGACTGCGTGCGGTCGGGTCGGCACCAACAAGGTTGGATGTTGCGGACGTGGGAGCAGTGCGAAGGTCAAGCCCGCAGCATGCGGGCGTGGGCGGGTCGAAAACTCGAACTCGTATGGGGCTGGCCAGATCTGGGAAAGCAGCTCCGCAACATCAGATCTAGGGGATCCGGGCACGACTACCCTCCCTCGTCTCGCTGGTGTGAGGGGACCGCCGACGGAAACTGTGTGCTGGTTCCGGCTGCGGGTCAGTCGATGCAGGCGGAACATTGACAGCCCCAAGGGTGACGATGTTGAGCCGTGCAAACCTATCGAGTGCTGCGGTAACCTGGGCATGCGTCGTTCGGCTGCTGGTCACTGAGAGCAGTACGGAGTCCGCCGCCCCGATCGCGGCGTCGCCATCAGCGGTACCCGTGCCTGACGCGGCGATCAGGATGTAGTCGTACTCGGCGCGGAATCGGTCGACCACATTCCGCAGGGCCTGCCCGGCGTAGAGTTCTCTGGCTCCGTAGGCATCCGCTCCGCCAGCGAGGACGGCGATGCCGGATGAGGTCTGGAGGACCTCCTTCGGATCACGCCCATCCTGGACCACGTCTGAAAGGCCCGGAGACGCCGGGATCTCGAACAAGGACTCCAACTGCCGGCTCCGTGGATCGGCAGCGATCAGAAGCACTGAGAACCGTGCTTCCGACAGCACGACAGCGAGATTGGCAACGACGGCGGAGGCATGCTCATGTTCTCCTACAGCCGCGACTCCGAGGACGTGGGGGCGAGGACCGTTGGCCACGACCCCCGCCCGCAGACGGCGGTACGCCTCGTGCGTGTTCGGGTCCACGAGCTGCCCATTCTGTGTGCGAGCAATCAGGCCAGGAGTTGCCCGCCGGGGGAGCTTGGCAAAGACAGGGACTCCGCTGACCTCAAACTCGTCG
Organism: Ornithinimicrobium murale; assembly: GCF_003352835.1. GTDB lineage: Bacteria > Actinomycetota > Actinomycetes > Actinomycetales > Dermatophilaceae > Ornithinicoccus > Ornithinicoccus muralis. Next base: position 84,010 of record NZ_QLVD01000032.1, read on the forward strand.
TCTTCCCGGACTAGGTCGCGACGCCACTCGAGGAAGAGTGCTAGCAAGATGCCGAGTAGGAGCCCCGCGATCCCCGAGGCAATCACCACAAGGTTGGGGTTGGGGCCAACGGGACTGGTGGCAAGCTCCGCAGGGGTAATCACACTGCCAGGTTGCGTGCTCTCGACCTCGACCGCGCTGATGTCAGCATTGAGCTGCGCGAGCCGCCCGGTGAATATGTCCACAGAGTTCGAGGCGAAGGCTTCTTCTTCGGCTGTCCCATCGGCAGCGATCGCGACCTGAAGGCTCTCCTCGACGGCCTCTGCCTGGGCCCCTAGGGCTTCCAACCTTGTGCTCTGGTTGCTTCTTGTTCGGCCTTCGCGATAGGCCAGGAACGTCTCCGCGAACGCTTGGGCGCCCTCTCGGGCGCGCTCGGGGGTCGTGCTGGTGAAGGAAAAGCGGAGCATCTGAGTGCCCCCAGGCACGCTGACCTGGAGGCTCTCCTCCGCAGCTGGTGCCTCGCGGCCTATCGCGTCACTGGTCAGATCAGCAATCGTTGGGGTCGTCGCCAGGCCGCGCTCGGTCTCCATCGCGACCGTCATTCGCGTGCTGCTGACGGTCTCTTCCGGGGACAGCGGGTTTCCAGCCGACGGGTTCAGGAGCAGCACCGCACTGGCTGTGAACAGCGGCGTCGCTGTCAGCACATAGACAACGGCCAACCCGACGAACACGGCAACAACGGACACCAGTGCCGCGACGTGGTGCCGCAACGCAGTGACCAACGACGGTAGGCCCTGGGTAGCTACAGGAGTCTCCATCGACCTCCCCCTCTCGGAAGAACCGGCGCCAACCGCGCGGCGGTGCCACGTTACCGCACATGACCGCGAGGCTCTTGACCAAACCTTTAGGAAGCCTATACCTTTGCGTGAGTGAGCCGGTCGTTCGTGCGAGCCGGTCCACGCACGGGCCCGATGGCGGAGCGCGTTCAACGTCGCACGGAGGGGACGGGTTCGCAGTGGTGGAGGAGCGCAGGCCCACGGTCTTGTATCTGGCTGGTTCGGGGCGTTCGGGCAGTACCCTGCTGGAGCGCATGCTCGGGGAGATCCATGGCTTCGTCAACGTCGGAGAGTTAATTGACCTGTTCCGCCGGGTGCACAGCGGGGACGAGTTGTGCGGCTGTGGGGAGCGGTTCTCGGAATGTACATTCTGGTGTGCTGTTGGCGAACGGGCTTTTGGCGGCTGGAGCCAAGGCCTGATCGCGGAGATGGCGGACCTGCAAGCGACTGTCGCTCGGCAACGGTTCATACCGCGACACCTGGCCCCCCGGCAAGGCGCCAGTTTTTCTGCTGCGGTCCAGAGTTACGCGGACCGCTACTCCCAGCTGTACCAGGTGATTGCCGAGGTGGCTGGTGCTGAGATTGTGGTCGACGCCAGCAAGTGGCCAGCACAGGCGATGGCTCTAGCAGGGGGTTCGATAGACCTCAGGGTGATCCACGTCGTGAGAGATGTTCGTGGTGTTGCCTGGTCGATGAGCAAGCGAGATCTCGTTCGACCCCAGGCTACCCAAGGGTTGGAGGTGATGTTCAGCCGCGGCATGGTCACGACGGCAGCGGAATGGACCCTGTGTCAGGCAGAGGTTGATGCGCTCCGCTTGAAGGGGGTTCCGGTGTCAGTGATGACCTACGAGGGGATGATCCAGGATGCTCGGAGCCAGGTTAGACGTGTCCTCCATGAGTTGGATCTTTGTGTGAGTGATCAAGCGCTCTCTCACCTCGGGGAGCGTGCGGTGCTACTCGGCCCGAGTCACGGTCTGTCTGGGAACCCATCACGTTTTGCCGGTGGTATCACCCCGTTGCGCAAAGATGAGCAATGGAGAGCCCAGCTGCCCAGGCATCGTCAGATCATGCTTGGCATGTTTGGGCTCCCCCAGCGGTTTAGGCGCCAGGCTGAATCGGCCGAATGCAAGCGCGGGGAGAGGGGCTGTGATGTTGGCTGACGCAGTCCGGGATGCCGCGCCAGCCATGCTGAGGAGGCTGGGTCGATCGACCTACGTTGAGGTGGGGCGCCGATCTGCACCCTTCCGTCTGACCCCGGACTTCATTTTGATCGGTGGCCAGCGCTGTGGAACGACCTCGCTATTCCGTGCTCTCATGCAACATCCGCAGGTCGTCCGACCGACGTTCCACAAGGGGATCAACTACTTTGACGTGCACTATGACCGAGGGGAAGCATGGTATACCGGGCACTTTCCACTAAGCGCGGTAGCGCGCAGGAAAGTTCCTCAAGGGTCCAAGCCAGTAGCCTTTGAAGCAAGTGGCTACTACATGTTCCACCCATTGGCCCTAACTCGCATCGCTCGGGACCTACCAAAAGTTAGACTGGTCGCTATGCTGCGAGACCCGGTAGAGCGTGCATTTTCCGCCTGGAAGCATGAGAAGGAGCGCGGTTTCGAGACAAAGGATTTCCTTGCTGCCCTAGGCCTAGAGGAGTCGCGGCTCGCAGGCGAGGCTCAGCGTATGATATCCGACCCGACGTACCGGAGTTTCTCCCACCGGCATCACGCCTATCGCGGAAGGGGAGAGTACTTGTCCCTGCTTGCGCCGACTGCCCTGACTCTTGGGCGTCATCAGATGCATATAATGTATAGCGAGGACTTCTTTAGTGACCCACTGGGGGAATTTTCGAGACTGGCCGAATTCCTTGGTATTAGTCGGTACGACCTGACTCGGTTCGACCGTTACAATGCGCGACCTAGCACGTCCATGCCCCAGCGGGCCCGCCAGGAGTTGACTGAGCATTTCGCTCCTAGCAGGGACGCCCTAGAAGCTTTCGTCGGGCGCCCCGCACCATGGCCGTCACTGGAATGACCGTGTCCAGCCAGGGCTTAGCTGAGACTACCGCGGAGGACGGATTGGGCACTGCCTCGGGGCTTCCTGAGGCTCGCGCGCGGCCTGGCGGCACCCGGTCACCGTGGCGCCTGTGGAGCTCTGACTGGCCGTTCGTTGTCATCTTCGCTGGGCTCCCCCTCTGGTGGGTCCTCGGTCTGGTGCAGGTCTCATTCTTCGCCTTGGCGATCCCGATGCTGGTCCATCTGCTGCGGAGACGCGATGTGCTGGCGCCACCTGGCATCGGGCTCTGGATCCTCTTCTTGGCATGGGTCCTTGGCGGTGCCCTGCTGCTCCAGGTCGACGCGCCCGGGGCGATCCCCAGTCAAAGTTCAATGAGATACCTGACGTTCCTCTTCAGGTTCGGCTGGTATGTCATCGGGACCATTGCGCTGCTATACGTCGTGACCCTTCGTGGTTCCCTCTCGACTCAACGGATCGCTCACGCAGTAGGCTGGATGTTCTTGGTCCTCGTCGCTGGAGGACTGTTGGCCGTCATTGTCCCCACGCTCGAGTTCCCCTCGCTCCTGGAGTTGTTGCTTCCCGGCAGCATCGCCGCCGACGGCTTCGTCAGAGGGCTGATCCACCCGCAGGTGGCCCAGATACACACCTTTCTCGGGTACGCCGAGGCCCGGCCAAGTGCCCCCTTCGCATTTACGAATGAGTGGGGGTTGTGTATCGCGGTCACCGCTCCCTTTTTCGTGGTGTCTTGGTGGCGTCGAGGCGGGTTATCCAGGTTAGCTGTTCCTATTGTGGTCGCGTTGGCCGCGATCCCAATTGTGTCCTCTCTCAATAGAGGCCTGTGGCTCGCTCTTCTGAGCATGCTTATATTCGCTGCCGTGCGTATCGGGCTAAAGGGTCACATCAATGCTCTATTCCTGATGATGGGTTCCTTGGTGGTCGGCTTCTTCGCCATCGCATCGTCTTCCTTCGGTGACTTGATTGTGGAGCGAATCAACACGCCTCATAGTAACGAGGGGCGAACAAACCTCAGCCTCTTAGCAGTAGACAGCGCCTTTCGTGGATCCCCTTTCCTCGGGTTTGGGACCACCCGTGATGTACAGGGAAACTTCTCAAGTATCGCCGGCGGGGCTACTAGCTTGTGTCCGGCGTGTTCGCCACCTGCGCTGGGCACCCAAGGACAGCTGTGGCTCCTGATCTTTGGTGCCGGATTCGTCGGAGCCCTCCTGTTCCTGAGCTTCTTCATCGGGCAAGTTCTCAGACACCTGCGAGACGCCTCTAGCTACTCGATCGCTGCGGCATGCTCGATCTTGGCGAGCTTGGTAACCATGCCGGTGTACAACTCAGTCGGACCAGCAATCTTTATCTGCTTGATCGCGGTCGGTGTGATGCACCGCGAGGGAGTGCGGGTTCGAAAGTATCGGTTGGTGGACCTTTTTACCTGCCTCCGTCGAAATGTCGTCCTGATAGTGGTGTGTGCATTGGGTGGAGGTTTGGTGGGGGCGGGAATCCAGGCTATGGCTGGCGTGCCCACGGCAGTCACCTATTCCGTCCTGGCCCCCAGAAATCTCACCGTGGGTCCGATTGATGCCAGGCCACTGTCCATGGACAGCGAAGCCGCGCTTGCCCGATCGGGCGCTGTTCTCGGAGCTGTCGCGGCTGCCACGGGTGCCGACCCTGGGGACGTCGTTGATGAGCTGCAGATCACCGCGGACCCCAACACGCGCATCCTTAACATTACATACACCCATCCCGACGCTGACGCGGCTTCCCACGGTGCGGAGGCGGCTGTTGCCGCGTTCATCGAGTTGCGTGACGAATTGGCACCAGGCCTAGGAGTCTCCTCGGGAGTGGCCCAGGTCCTGAGGGTCGACCCTCCAGTGCGAGCGACCGGGCCATGGCTGGTCGCCATTGTGAGCGGGCTAATGCTGGGTGCCACTGGAGGCTCGCTGCTCGCCCTGCACGTCAATCGCCGCATCGGCCGAAGGCGGATGGCACGCATGACGGGGTTGGTCATTCCAACTTTGGCTCGAATACCGGTCGCCGAAGGTGTGGGTGCAACCCCGTCCGGGATGCGCGAGTGTCGGCGCGTCCTGGGCTCCTACGAGCCCGTCTGCGCGGTTCTCGCAGATGAGGAGCAACCAGTTGCGGTGCGGCTCGCAGAGACGCTCAGCACGACAGCCACTGACACTGGCGCGCTTTCGGGGACACGGGTGCTCATCGTTGCCTCGAGCGCCTCGAAGGCCAGCAGCATTCAGCGGTTGCACCTGACCTGTTCGTGGGCTGGCCTTGTTCCTGTCGGAGTGATTCTCATTGAGGAGTGAACGGTGACGGCATTCAGAGAACGCCTTCCAGGGGGTCAGAGTAGTGACCGGGCACACCCGTCGTCGGTGAAACCAACTCGGCTCATCTTCGTGGGTGGACTGCACCGCAGCGGCACGACGCTGCTCGGTCGCATGCTGGCGGACCATCCAGACATCTCGGGCTTCGAGGGCACGGGCGTACTGGAGGATGAGGGGCAGCATCTTCAGTCTGTCTACGCGCCCGCACGTCATCACGGGGGGCCTGGCCGATTCGCGCGCAGGCCAGCGTCGCACCTGACAGAGGTTCACGAGTCGGAGAGCACCGTTTTGGCCCAGCAACTGCTGGCAGCCTGGACCCCGCACTGGGATACGCGCCGAGATTTCCTTGTGGAGAAGTCGCCGCCCAACATGCTGATGGGCCGATATCTCCAATCTATCTTCCCAGGAAGTGCCCTTATCGTGATTTTGCGACATCCGCTCGTGGTGTCGTTGTCGACTAAGAAATGGACTCGGACAACCAGCCTTCCGAACCTTGTCGATCACTGGTTCCATGCGCATGACATCCTTCGCAGGGACGCGTCCAACCTCCGGAGGTTGCATGTCATTCGCTATGAGGATTTGATGGCAGCCCCTGCCGAAGCACTCCAGGGCATCCGTCAGTTCTTAGGTCTAAGGTCTGATTTGGCTACCGACCGCTTGGAGCCCGCACGTTCCAACCGCTATGTCGAGTCTTGGAATCGAATGGAGCAAGGGTCGCGCTTGGAGCGCCTGCGTCGACGTAGAATCGAAAAACTATTTGGTGATCGGATGCAGGAGTACGGTTATGACATTGACGACCTTACACGGCTGATGTCCTGGGACTTCCGGGAGATGCGATGAAGCCGCAGCCGATTCTTGTGACAGGAATGCCGAGGTCGGGAACAACTTGGCTCGCCAGAGAGCTCGCACGTTCCCCGCAGGCCGCGCTCACCGGTCGTGAGCCTATGAACCCGAGAGGTAGGCAGTATGCCCTCGGCGGCACCCTCAGCGGTTGGACGCGCCTGACCACGCCCACACAGCGTCAGAAGTTTCTTTTGCGGCAGGCGTTCGCAGGTCTCAACCCATGGGTGTACAGCCGGTACGGCTATCACCAGTGGTGGGCGCCCCTGCCCTGGGTTCGAGTGATTGTCAAGGACCCATTCGCCATGCTGTCTCTCCCAGCCATAACGGAGACCACAGACGCTCGTGTGGTGCTCGTATACCGGCATCCTGGGGCGGTTCTGGCGAGCTTTCGCCGCATCGGCTGGGCGCCGGACCCGGAGGAAGTGCGGAAATTGGAGAACCTCTCAAGTCCAGTCGGAGCGCTGGCACAGCCAGAGACTGACCTCCACCTCATCGCCCGGATGTGGACCGTGCTGCATCAGCTCGCCCTGGAGGATCTGGACGGCCCTGTAGATGGCATCGTCGTGTCCCACGAGAAGTTAGCCTGCGGCGGGTACGTTGGGCTCCACCACTTAAGGACGCGCCTTGGTCTTGCCCTGCCAGGCGAACGACCCGAAGCGGAAGCACCCGCCCAGGGCGATATGACACCCGACTCGGGGCGACTGCACAATCTTGATCGCGATCCGAAGACCGTGGCTCGTGCCTGGCGGGACACAATCCAGCCGGGCGAGTTGGCATGGCTCGAGGACACCTGCGGTAGCTTGCTCGCTAACCTCAACGGGCGCGAGTTTCATGTCTCGTGATGACGGAATGGGTGCTCCTGCGTTGGCTGTGGCCTCGCCCGGGGGGCACCTAGACGAGTTGTACGCTCTCGTGCCACGGTTTGTTGCCTCAGGCACGGAGGTGGTCTGGGTCACGGCTGAAACCGCCCAATCTCGCTCCCTTCTCGCTGGGGCTACCGTTGAATGGGTGCCTGAGGTCGGCGCTCGGCAAGGCCTGCGTGCGGCCCGGACCTTCCCGGGCGCGGTCATGCTGGTCAGGAGGCACCGTCCTGCACTGGTGGTGTCGACTGGGGCGGCATTGAGCGTGCCGTACTTGGTTGCTGCGCGGTTCAGCAGCATCGCAACGCACTTCATCGACAGTGCTACCCGCCTGTCAGGACCCTCCCTTACCGGACGACTTGCTGAGCGGGTTCCGGGGGTCCACCTGTACTGCCAGGGTCCTTGGGAGAATGGTCGGTGGCAAAGGACCAGCGGAGTGTTCAGCGCTTTCAGAGTGGAGCCGCGCCCAGAGGGAGTAGTGCGTCGCGTGTTGGTGACCCTGGGGTCCGAGCGGTTCCCGTTCTCGCGCGCCGTGCGGGTGGTCGCCCGTTCGCTGCCGCCCGACGCGGAAGTGGTCTGGCAGTTGGGCCATACCCAAGCTCCCTCGGACCTCCCCGGAACCGTGCACCAATGGTTGCCCTTCGACGACATGCGCAGCGCCGCCGAGAATGCGGATGTTGTGATTACCCACTGCGGCGTCGGATCAACTCTGATGGCGTTGCGTGCGGGCAAGTGCCCCGTGGTGTTTCCCCGTCGAAGCAAGTTCTCAGAGCACGTGGACGACCATCAGGAGGAACTCGCTGGGGCTCTGGCGGCGTCAGGTCTGGCCATCGTTGCCGGATCCAACCCCAAGAACGTGCGAGATCTGATCACCAGGGCCGCAGCACAGAATGCAGTGCCGTTCAGCCCAGGATGAGCTACGTCACCAGTGAAGCCCAGGGGCGGTTGGCCGGTGCACATGGCACCGGCCAACCCGTCCCTGGCTGTTCGCAGTCAGTTCTGCAACTCCGCCATCGCTCGGGCGTAGGCCTCGCGAGTCTGCGGCATGCTCTCCATGGTGTAGTCGCCCCGGGGGCCAGTGTTGCTGTGGAAGTAGGTGATGAAGGAAAGTCCGAGTTCTTCCGCGGCCGCTGGGGCCTTGTCCCAGAAGGCGGCGCCCTTTGCATCTGAGTGGCCGTTATGGAAGCCGGTCTCACAGAGGCCGAGCTCCTTGCCCTGACCCCACGCTTGGTCGTCGAGCCAGTTCTTGAAGTCTGACCACAACTCAAGGGGCGTAGTGTCCGGCGAACGGCTTGCGTTGATGTAGGGGTCCCAACAGATGACATCCACGTACTCGTCCCCAGGATACATCTCGGACACGATGTCCTTCTGCGTTCCGCCTACCCAGTACGTGAACTGCACCTCCGGGGCCTCCTCCGCGAGGATGGAAGCCATGCGCTGGGTGGCCTTTCGGTAGTCGGCAGCTGTCCAGTCACCAGGAATCTTGCCCTGCTTGAACTTGACGTCCGGCTCGATGTCGAACGAGAACCGGATATCGCCATTCAGTTCCGACAGTGCCTGCCCCCACTCCCGGATCTCGCTATCGTGCTTGCCGGCGGCGATGTTGGGCCACGACATGTAGGACGTCGGGCCACCCTTCTTGTAGTTCTTCGAGGCCATTCCCAACTGCAAGGTCATGCCGCCTGCGAGGCGCTCCTTGTCACGGGAATTCGGCCAGTTGGGCCCAAACTGGCCAGATGTGTAGTAGGACGTGCCGTGGCCGAGGTCCAGTCCGCCCACCAGGTCGCTGAACTCGTCGTCAGCGGAGTCAGCCATTCCGTTCCAGGACCCAGCGCTGGTGCCATTCGCTGGAGGCTCAGGCGACGGCGGGGGGGTCCCAGGGTCTGCCAATGCTCCGACAACATCCTCGGAGACGGCTTGTGGTCCACCAGCGACGAAGATGCGATTGGGCTCAAGGTGGTTGAGCGCCTCACGGGTGCCATTCGCAATGCGGTCGGCCGGTGTGAGGACAACAGGAACCTCGTCGCGTGCTGCGAGGGCGCTCAGCACCAGGGCATCGGCGTAGTCCGCACCAGAGGCGACGTAGCCGGGAGTGAGATCGGTGGAGAACTCCTTCGCTACCGCAGCCGAGGTCTTGTAGCGGTCCTCTCCGGCGACACGGTGGTAGTCCCCGCTCGTGGAGTATGCGGCTGCGTCCTTGGCCACCGCATCGCTAATCGCCTTCGGACCGCCAACGACCACAACCTGGTCGGGGGCGAGACGCTGAAGCTGGTCGGCGACCACGGAAGGGAGTTGTCCGGGCTTGGTGAGCAGCAAGGGCTCGTGCTCGGCGCCAGCGACGGCTGCCGCCGAGAGCGCGTCGGGATAGTCCGCGCCGCTGGCGAGGAAGACCCGGTCACGGTTCTTGGTGTATTGCGCCGCAATGCGCGCGGACGTGGCATACCGATTATCTCCGGTCAGGCGCTCGACACCTTCGCCTCCTGCGTAGGAGCTGAGCTCGGAGAGGACCGTGTCGGACACGGAGCCCTCGCCACCGACGACCGTGATGCGCTTGGGCTGAAGGCGTTCGAGGGCGTGGACGGTCTGGCTGGGCAGGTGGTCAGACTTCGTCAGAAGGACCGGGGCACTGAAGACGCCGGCGCGCGAGGCGGCAACCAGTGCGTCGGGGAAGTTGTGACCGCTGACGACGTAGACGCGCTTGTCGCTGGCCGACCACTGGGCGGACACCTCGGAGGCGGTCGCATAGCGGTTCTTCCCGGCCAGGCGCTCGACGGTGACTGCTGACGGAGACTCGGCGGGCGGGGTTGAGGGCGAGTCATCGCTGGGGCTGGCGACAACAGGGGCAACGCTGACCGTGGCGGCCAGCGCAATGGCGCTCAGGATGCTGAGGGCACTTCGGGGCATGGGGAAACTCCTGCACACATCGGGGGATCTCTCCATGGTGGAGGCCCCGCGCGTGCGCAACCGCTGGTTGAGACGAACCCGGAGGCGACTTTTGACCAAGGGTTGAGCAGCCAGCCAGTCTCAGCGAGCCAATCGTGAGGAACTTGGAGATTCCACTATGTGGCCGACCGCACACCTCGCCAGACCGTGGATTCTGCGGCGATCCCAAACCCCTGTTTCGCGGCAGTCAGGCCACTCTAGCCGCGCCATCGCGCGAGAACTGCCGCGTTGCTGTTGCAAAAGGCAATGGTTGGGTAAGATTATGGTAAAGATTCTCCCAACAGCGAGGGGCCTCGCCGAGTGACTTGGCGCTGTTGGAGCCCTTGAGGAGATGTCGATGCGCCCGATCGCAGTGCTTCCGTCCACTGCTGGGCACGCGACTGCCCAGATGGTGTTCCAGGTGCTCATGCAGCAGCGCCTGGAGTATGACGTGCTGTCCACCGCCGAGTTCACCCGGACCCACCGGGCCAACCGGTCCTCCATGGTGGTGGCGCTGGTTCGCGGCCTCGACATCCCGGCCATCGAGTTGGTGCGTGGCCTGCGCGAGCAGCTGGTGCCGACCTTCCTGGTGGCCGAGCAGCTCAGCGAGACCGATGAGGTCACCCTGCTGCACTCCGGTGTCTATGACGTGGTGCGCGCCTCCGCCTCGTCCCAGTTGATCGGAGCGCGCCTGCGCTCGATGTTCCACCACGTCCACGAGGGCGAACCGGCCCGCACGCCCTACCAGTTCGCCAATGTGACCGTGCGCCCCGACCACCACGAGGTCCATGTCGACGACCGGCCCGTGCCCGTCACCCGGACCGAGTTCCGGCTGCTCGTCGTGCTGGCACAGCAGCAGGACCAGGTCGTCAGCAAGGACGTGCTGGCCGAGCTGTTGGGGGACTCCCGCCGGATGGCGCCGCACGCCGTCGAGAGTCACGTCAGCCGGCTCCGCAACAAGATCACGGCCGCTGGCGGGCCGCGGCTGATCGAGTCGGTGCGCGGTGTGGGCTACCGGCTGCGCACCCCCGGCAGCAACGGGACCAACCCTTCACGCCGCAGCGGTGGTCCGAGCGTCGCTCACCTATAGCGCGCCACGCAGCGCGACGACTGCCTCGGCCGGCCCGGTGACCTCGACCTCGGCCACCCGTGCTCGACCGAACAGCGCCAGCAGCAACTCACCGGGAGCCCCGGTCAGGACAGCGGTGCCGACGCCCGTCGGGCCCTTCACCGCCGAGCGGCCATGCCCCGGCGCCACCAGGACCAGGCCGGTGGGCAGGCGGCGAGCCAGCAGCTTGGCCACCGTGGTCAGCTGCCGCCACAGGGCCGCCTCAAGGTCCGGGGACACCTCGCGGTGCGGGCCCACCTGCCCCTCGCCGCGCAGGACGTCCTCGTGGTGGATGAAGAACTCGCTGAGGTTGGCGACCTCGTCGACGAAGGGCGCCCGGGTCGGCGACCACGCGGGCGGCCCGGTCCGCACCAGGTGCACCAGCTCGGCCCACGGCCTGGTCGCATAGGACTCCATCCCGCGCTCCAACCTGGGCGCCAGGAACGGCACGGCGGCGCCGACGGCCAGGTCCGGTCGGGAATCGCGGATCACCAGGTGGGCAGCGAGCTCCGCCGTCGACCACGGGTCGCACAGGGTCGGTGCGGCCGGCCCGACACGTTCGAAGGTGTCGCAGAGGGCCTGGCGCTCGGCGGCGGCGTGAGCGGTCATCGGCTCAGACGTCCTCGGCCTTGGCGGTCTCGGGGTTCCACTTCTTGACTCCCCGGTCGGCCCAACCGCGATCCAGTGCCGCCTCCCGTGCCTGGCGCTTGATCGGCCCCATCAGCCGGTCGACATAGACGGTGCCGTCCAGGTGGTCGGTCTCGTGCTGCAGACAGCGGGCCAGCAGCCCCTCACCCTCGATGACGACCTCGTTGCCGTCCAGGTCGGTGCCGGTCACACGGGCGCGCGGGTGGCGGGCCAGGGGGAAGTACTCGCCGGGCACCGACAGGCAGCCCTCGCCGTCCTCATCCTCGTCCAGCGGTGACGGGGTGCCCAGCCGCTCGAGGCTCGGGTTGATGACCACACCGCGGGCGTTGGGCTCTCCCGGGACCGGGCAGTCATAGACGAAGATCCGCAGCCGCACCCCCACCTGGTTCGCGGCCAGCCCCACGCCGTCGGCCGCTTCCATGGTCTCGAACATGTCGGCCACGAGGGTCCGGACCTCGTCGGTCACCTCGCGCACGCGCCGGGTCGGCTGGTGCAGCGCCGGGTGGCCGAGGACAGTGATTTCGCGGACGGTCACGAGCGGGCTCCTCTAGACATGACAACGGTCTGGTGCCCGTCGATCCTAAGGGGGAGGCGCCCCCGGCCCGGCACTCTGTCAGTTGCGCTTGGGCCGCGGGATGGGACCGGTGATGTCCGGGTCCTCCCACTGACCCACCGGGGCATAGAAGGCGGCGTCCTCGTGGGAGACCTCCCAGGCCGGCCCCTCCTCCTGCTCGTCGACCTGCTGGTGGGCGGGCTCCGCCTGGTCGTCGGTCCGCTCCCACCGGTTGTATGCCGAGGTGCCGGTCTCTGGGGCGCCCTCGCCGAAGGGGTCGTCCTCCGGGTCGCGGCCCTCCGGGCCGAAGATGGTGTCGCAGATCCGGCGGTAGGTGTCGTCCGGCTCCGGGACCCAGTTGATCTCCCGCATTGCCTGATCCTGGCCGGCGGACTCCATGATGAACTGCCCGTAGCCCAGCACCCGGCCCAGCGGCGAGCGGGCATAGTTCATGTCGGTGACCTTGCGCAGGGGCATCATGGCCACCTTGTGGGTGATGAGGCCGTAGGTCATCAGCAGTCGTTTGTCCGTCGCCACGAACCACTCGTTGCGCCACTCCAGCGCCTTCCACAGCAGCCGCAGCACCACGGCGAACCACAGCCACCAGGCGACCAACGGCAGGACACTCGCCTCGGGCGGGGCGTTGGCCGACAGCCACGAAGCCGCCAGCAGCCCGGCCAGCGTGGTCAGCACGGGCTCGATCATCCGGCCCCAGTGGTGCCGGATCGCGACCACGACCCGCTCGTCCCCCAGGACGTAGCGGTCCAGGATCCGGCTGTGCACACGCCTCTCGCGCACCGGGCTCACCGGCTCACGGGGACGCGGGGAGGGCGCATCGTCAGTCGATGAGCGAGTTGAAGAACTGGCCGATGTTCTTGAAGCCGGTGGCGATGATGTCCCAGATCGCCTGGACGATGTCGGCCGCCCGCTCCGGGCTGGTGATGATCGCGTAGACGATGAACCCGAACAGCAGCCAGATCAGGATCTGCTTGATGTTCTTGGGCATCGGGACTCCTCGGGCGTGGGCAGACAGTCGGTCACACTCGCCCAGCATCATGGCAGGCGCCCGGACACCCGCCGGTGCGCCACGCCGCCCGGAACGACAGCAGGCCGTCGCACTGCGGTGTCAGGGGGAGTGCTAGCCTCCCGATCGGTCGGGGGCTTCCACTCAAGGAGCGATCGTGAAGTTTGGTCTCTTGCCCCGGATCATCGTGGCCATTCTCGTGGGAGTGGGCCTCGGGCTCATCCTTCCCGACCCGGTCCTGGGCCTCACCGAGTCCTTCCGGACACTCCTCAGCGGCCTCCTGAAGTTCTTCATCCCGCTCATCGTGCTGGCCTTCATCGGCGCTGGGATCGCGGACTTTCGTGGCAAGGTCGGCCGTCTCCTGTCGACGAGCGTGATCCTCGCCTACCTGGACACGGTCCTCGGCATCGCGCTCGCCGTGCTCGTGGCCATCCTGGTGATCCCGAGGATCACCAACCAGGGCGACCCGTCGCAGGGAGGCGCCGAACTGCCGGACCCCTTCTTCGAGATGGTCATCGACCCACCACTGGCGATCCTGACCGCGCTGCTGCTGGCGTTCCTCCTCGGCATCGGCGCCACGTGGGACTCCTCCACCGTCATCCGCAACGGGCTACTCCAGTTCCGCGACATCGTGCTGTGGTCGATCAAGGCCATCGTGCTGCCGGTCATCCCGTTCTTCATCGGGTTGACCTTCATCAAGCTCGCCGCCGAGGGCGAGATCTTCAGCAACATTCCCGTCTTCCTCGGGATGTTCCTGCTCATCGTCGTGATGCAGTGGGTCTGGCTGGCCATCGAGTATGGCGTCGCTGGGGCGATCTCCCGGCAGAACCCCCTGCGGATGATCAAGGCCATGATCCCGGCCTACTTCACCGGCATGGGCACCATGTCGAGCGCGGTGACGATGCCGGTGGCCCTCAAACAGGTCCACTCCTCCAAGATGATCGACGACGACGTCACGGACTTCGCGATCCCCCTCTTCAACACGGTGCACCAGTCGGCCGCCGGGATCGGCATCGGGGTCGCGGCCATGACGGTGTCGGTGCTGACGACCGGCAGCCTGCCAGACGCCGGCTCCATCGTCGCCTTCGTGATCCTGCTGGCCGTCATCGAGGTAGGGGCGGTCGGCATCCCGGGTGGTTCGATCCTCGCCTCGCTGGGCATCCTGCAGAGCACCCTGGGCTTCGGTGAGGCCGAGATCGGCCTCATGCTGACCCTGTTCGCCATCCAGGACAGCTTCGCGACCGCCGGCAACGTGACCGGCGATGGCGCCCTCACCATGATCGTCAACAAGTGGTTCGGCAAGGACACCGCAGGTCGCAAGGCCCTGGCCGGCCAGCAGGAGCAGGAGGAGCCCGTTGATGTCCGCGACTGACCAGGGCGAGACGCGCCACATCGATCTGCGCAGCGACACCGCGATCCAGCCGACCCCGGCGATGCTGGAGGCCGTGCAGGCGCTGGGCTTCCGCGACGACCTCCTGCGGGAGGACGAGTCGACCAACGCCCTCGTCCAGCAGACGTGCACGGTGCTGGGGACGGCCGATGCGGTGCTCACCCCCTCCGGGACGATGTCCAACCAGATCGCCGTCATGGCGTTCACCTCGCCGGGGGAGGAGGTCATCCTCGGACCGGCCTCGCACGTCCGCAACCTCGAGAGTGCCGGACTCGCCGCCAACGCGGGCGTCCAGATCCGCTGCATCCCCGTCGACCGGGGGACCTATGACACCGACGCCCTGGCACGCGAGCTGCGCGCCAGCAGCCTGCAGGTCGCCCGCACCGGGCTGATCAGCCTGGAGGCGACCTATGACCTGAACTCCGGCTTCGTCACCCCACTGGAGAACTACCGGGACATCCGGCGCATCGCCGACGAGCACGACGTCCCCGTCTTCCTGGACGGTGCCCGGCTGTTCAACTCCGCCCACGCGCTCGGCGTGGACCCCCGGGAGATCGCCCAGCACGTGCACGCGGTGCAGTTCTGTCTCAACAAGGGCCTCGGTGCGCCGTTGGGGTCGATGCTCGCCGGGAGCCAGGCCTTCATCGAGCGGGCCCGTCGGCTGCGTCAGCGGCTGGGCGGCGGGATGCGGCACACCGGGTGGCTGGCCGCACCGGGTCTGATCGCGCTCCAGGAGTGGCAGGACACGATCGCCGCCGACCACCGGGCTGCCCAGCAGGTCGCCGAGCGGCTCGACTCCGTGGTCGGCCTCACGGTGGTCAACCGGCCCGTCGAGACCAACATCGTCTCCCTGCAGGTCGACCCGGCGGTCCTGTCGATCGACGCCTTCATCGAGGCCCTCATCGCCCGGGGCGTCTACGTCAAGCGCATCGGCGATGACCGGGTGCGACTCGTCACCCACCGCTCAGCGTCGACCGACGACCTGGAGCGCGCCTGCACCGCGATCGAGCAGACCGTCCGCAGCGCCTAGGCCTCCACTGGCGGTCGAGCCCCACCGCCAGACCACAGTCTCCGCGCGCTGCGCCACCACGCGGAAGTCGTCGGGGAAGGCCAGGTCACAGGTGCCCAGCGCGGTCCGCAGCAGCTCCCGGTCCTCGGCCGCGCCGGGCACGGCGGCACCGGGGTCGACCACGAACAGCTCCTCGGGCGGGTGCGTGCGGCAGGCCTCGACCACGGAGCTCGCCCAGCTGGTGCCACGCCACGGGCTGGCCCACCCGCTCCGGTTGAACACGAAGAGGTGCCCCGGCGAGGCGATGGCGACGGCCGGCACCCCCGCCGCACCCTGCTCACGCGCCACGGCAGCCAGCCAGTCCGCCTCCTGCGTCTGCTGCTGCTCCATCCGTATGCCGGACAACTGGGGGACCGAGGTCGGTGCGCCCTGGGAGAGATAGGGCGTGGTGCGGTAGGGGTGGATGAGCACGTCACCGGCCACGTGCCCAGCGGTCAGGACGAGCACCAGCCCGCCGAGGAGCACCGGTGCGCCCCGCACCACCGGGTCCGCTGCACGGGACAGCAGGCAGAGGGCGGTGCCGAGCAGCACCGCCCACACCGTCGTCGCGAAGAGCGTCTGGCCCCAGATCCCGTTGTTGGTGCCCGCCGCCGCCAGCAGCGGTGTCGCGAGCGCTAGTCCGACCACCAGCACCGGACCGGGGGACTGGGGAGGGCGCTGACCGGAGAGCGCCGAGCGGTCCGGAGAGCGCACGCCCCGCCAGCGGACCAGGGCCAGCCCGAGCACGCCCCCAGACCCCAGGAACGCGGACAGCACCCCGAGGGTGTCCCACGACCCGCTCGCCGGCGAGAGCAGCAGCCCCAGCACGACGACGACCGGCAGGAGCCAGGCCAGCGCCACGACGCGGCGGCCCGCGGGGCGGAGCACCAGCAGCGCCAGCACGGCCAACAGGGCCAGCGGCACCGACAGGGCGCACGCGGTCCGCAGGGTCGCCCACAGATAGGTGCCGAGCACGACCGGGACCGAGTGGTCGGTCACCTCCTGGGCGCGGACATCGACCAGGAGCCCGGTCGCCTGGCGCACGGTGTCGACCACGGGCACGCCGCACGCCACCAGCAGCGCGAGGCCCAGTACCATGCCGGCGAGCACCGTGAGACCCCGCAGCCGCCGCGAGCACCCGGGCACCGGCACGGCGACCGCGAGCAGCAGCAGCGGCACCCAGCCGACCCCGGTCGTGAACTTGGCGATCACCAGGGGCGGGAGCAGGAGGCCGGCGACCAGCCAGACCAGCAGCCGGCGTCGAGGTGGACCTGGTGCGGGCACGAGGCCGAGCGCGAGGCACGCGCACAGCAGCTGGCCGAGCCAGGACGACAGCTCGTTGTAGCCCAGGTAGCGGGGCGGATAGCTCCACGCCAGCAGGGTGCCGGCCTGCGCGAGGAGCAGGACCAGCCACCACTCCCGGCGCGCCAGTGGCCTGCCGAGGCGGGCGAGCACCCGGCCGGCCGTCCAGGTCAGCACACCCGCCAGCGCCAGGTAGCCGACCAGGCGCAGCACCCGGAACACCAGCACCCGTTCACCGACCGCCTCGAACACCGGGTGCAGCAGGTGCTGGAACCCCCAGGCCTCCCCGACGGCGAGCCGGTCGCTGGCGATCATGGTGTAGACGAAGGCCTCGTCAGTCCAGTCGAACCCACGGTTCAGGCTCGCAAGCACCAGGCCCAGCGCGACCAGCACCGCGAGCCCACCGAGCGCCAGGTGGGCGGGATGCCAGGAGCGCGCACCCCGCCCGCAAGTCTGCTGCGCCCCGGACATGCGCAGATCGTCCCATCCCCGGCGCCGGTGGAGGGCGCACGCGCGAGGGTGTCGGCGGGCCGTCCGGTGCTACCCTCAAGACATCCCACGACGCTGCAGGGGAAGCCGGTCCGAGTCCGGCGCTGACCCGCAACGGTAGGCCGCCCATCGCAGGCGGCGAGCCCGATCATCCCGCAGCCGAGTTGGACTCCACGACACCCGCCGAGGATTGCGGGCCGGAGTCCGGGCGCCGGCAGTCCCGCGGTGTCCGGCCGGTCCGGTCACCGGCCAGAGACCAGGAGCCGCCCGCGATGCGCATCACCACCCAGGCCGTATGCCGCGTGCTCGCCGTGCTCTCCCTGGTCGCCGCGGGCCTGTGGTCACCTGCCCTGGCCTCCGCGAGCCTGGCCTCCGCGAGCCTGTCCCCGCAGAGCCCGTCCCCGCAGAGCCCGTCCCCGCAGAGCCCGTCCCCGCAGAGCGCGTCACCCCAGGGCCCGTCCCCGCAGAGCTATGCGGGGCCCTGCACCGACGACCTCGGCGTGACGGTTGTCGTGGACTTCCAGGGCCTGGGCGGTTCCACCGTCGTGCGCTGCGCCGAGGGCAGCGGGGGCCAACCGTTCCAGGGCAGCGGTCTGGAGGCCTTCCAGGCAGCCGGCCTCCAGCTGGCCGGCACCAACCAGAACGGGCTGTCGGTCATCTGCCGGGTCAACGGCCGCCCGGCTGCCGACGAGCCGCTGCCGGTCCAGGGGGACGAGGGCTACACCGAGCAGTGCGTCCAGATGCCGCCGGACGGTGCCTTCTGGTCCTACTGGCAGGCCGACAACGGCGGCAGCTGGACGTTCAGCAACCTGGGCGTCGCGAGCAGCACCGCCCGCGCCGGCGGTTTCGAGGCGCTGTCCTTTGCCCTGAACTCCTCACGGGGCACGGCGCCCCGCACCGCGCCGAGCCGGCCCGCTCCCGAGCCGTCACCCGCTCCGGAGCCGCCGCCCACGCAGGAGCCCGAGCCCACGCAGCCGCCGGTTGAGCCCGCACCGGAGCCGACGCCGCCGCCGTCCCAGCAGCCCAGCCCCCCGCCGGGCACCAACCCGCCGCCCGCGCCGACATCACCGTCCCCGGAGCCCGACCCGTCGCCCACGACACCGGAGCCACCCACCACGCCCGGCCCGAGCGATGAGTCGGCGTCACCGACCTCCACAACACCAGGAGCCAGCGGCGGGACCTCCGGCCAGGAGGGCACCAGCGGTTCGGCGACCGCCCAGGACGCCCCCGAGACCTCCTCCGCGAGCAGCAGCGCCGAGGCAGCGGGGGACGACGCCACCGACACCGCGGGCCCGGACACACCGGCCGATGGTGCGGCCGTGACCAGCGGGCTAGGCGACCCGAACGAAACGGCCGCCGGCGCGGACGACTCCGCCGACGGCGCGGACGACTCCGCCGCCGACACTGACGACTCCGCGGCGAGCGAGCAGTTCACCTCCGACCCGTCCCAGCAGGGCGGTGGAGCCGGCGCACTGTGGGTGACGGTCGGCATACTCCTGGTGTTGGGGGCCCTGGCCTTCCTGGCCTCGCGGCGCCGCCGTGACCCAGGGATCACCCACCAGGTCGACCCGTGACGCTGAGCCCGGCCCTGCGCTGGCGCGCCTATCACCTGCCGCGGACCCTGCACCCGGCTGCGTGGTGGGTGTGGGCCCTCGGGCTGGCCGTGGCCGCCAGCCGCACCACCAACCCGCTGCTGCTGGCGCTGATCCTCGCCGTCGCGTGCACCGTCGTGGTCGCGCGTCGGGGCGATGCGCCGTGGGCGCTGGCTTTCCGGCTCTATCTCTATGTCGGCGCGTTCATCGTCCTGATGCGGGTGGCCTTCCGGGTCGTCTTCGGCGGCAACACAGGCGGCACCATCCTGTTCACCCTGCCGACCATCCCGCTGCCGGACTGGCTGGCCGGCATCCGGCTGCTCGGCGCGGTCTCGGCCGAGTCGGTCCTCGGGGGCTTCTATGACGGGCTGCGGCTGGCCACCATGATCGTGTGCATCGGGGCGGCCAACGCCCTCGCCAACCCCAAGCGCCTGCTCAAGACCGTCCCCAGCGCACTCTATGACGTGGGCTCGGCCGTCGTCGTCGCGCTGTCGGTCTTCCCCCAGCTGGCCGAGTCGGTCCAGCGCGTGCGGCGCGCGCGACGGCTGCGCGGCGGCTCGGGCCGGGGGCTGCGGGCACTGCGCGGCATCATCATCCCGGTCCTGGAGGATGCCCTCGACCGGTCGCTGCTGCTGGCCTCGGCGATGGACTCCCGCGGCTACGGGCGTTCGGCGCAGGTGCCGCGGGGCACCCGGGCGCTCGCCGGGGTGTGCACGCTGGTGGGCCTGGTCGGCGTCTGCGTCGGGATCTACGGCGTGCTCGACGGCACGGCGCCGGCCGCTCTCGGCCTGCCGATGCTGGTGCTCGGCCTGGCGCTCGCCGCCGGGGGCTTCATCCTGACCGGGCGCCGGGTGCAGCGCAGCCGCTATCGCCCCGACTCGTGGGGCCTGGCCGAGTCCGTGGTGGCCGGCTCGGGCATCCTGGTCGGGCTGCTGCTGTCCGTGCTGCTGTCGGTCGACCCGACCAACCTGCACCCCTCGCTCTTCCCACTGTCCTGGCCCCAGGCCGAGCTGCCCGTGGTGTTGGCGATCCTGGTCGGCGCGCTCCCCGCGGTGCTGGCCCCGCCGACACCGCTGACTGCCGAGGAGCTGCGCACCGCCATGCCCCGGCGCGCACCCGAGCTGGTGGAGGCCGGCCGATGATCCGTTTCGAGGACGTCTCGGTCACCTATGTCGGGGCCGACCTCCCGGCCCTGCGCCATGTCGACCTGGAGCTGCCCGAGGGCGAGCTGTCCCTGGTCGTCGGGCGCACCGGCGCGGGCAAGTCGACGCTGCTGCGGGCCATCAACGGGCTGGTGCCGCACTTCACCGGTGGGCACCTCGAGGGCCGGGTCACCGTCGACGGCCTGGACACCTGCGACCACCCGCCGCGCGAGCTGGCCCATGTCGTCGGCATGGTCGGCCAGGACCCGCTCGCCGGCTTCGTGACCGACACGGTGGAGGAGGAGCTGGCCTACGGGATGGAGCAGCTCGCCGTCGCCCCGGACGTGATGCGCAAGCGCGTGGAGGAGACCCTGGACCTGCTGGGCATCGCCGAGCTGCGCCGCCGCCCGCTGCGCACACTCTCGGGGGGCCAGCAGCAGCGCGTGGCGATCGGCTCGGTGCTCACCATGGGGCCACGCGTGCTGGTCCTGGACGAGCCGACCTCCGCCCTGGACCCGACCGCTGCGGAGGAGGCCCTCGCGGCCATCACCCGGCTGGTCCACGACCTGGGGATCACGGCCGTCGTCGCCGAGCACCGGATGGAGCGCGTCGTGCAGTATGCCGACCGCGTCGTCCTCCTCCCCGGTGACGGCGTGGTGGTGTCGGGTGAGCCGGCCGCGGTGCTGGCCGACTCACCGGTCGCGCCGCCCGTGGTCGAGCTGGGCCGCGTCGCCGGTTGGTCACCGCTGCCGCTGTCCGTGCGCGACGCTCGTCGCGTCGCGGGCCCCCTGCGCGAGTCCCTCCGACCGGGCGCGCCGTCGCCCGGGATATCCACCGACCGGGCGCCCGGTGAGGTGACTTCTTCCCCGACCGAGCGCGTCGGCGCCGGGGGTTTCACCCCGACCGAGCGCGTGGGCGCCGGGAGTTTCACCCCGACCGAGCGCGTGGGCGCCGGAGATTCTGGGCGACCGAGCGCGTCGGCGCGCGGTCCGGCGCTCCTGGCGCGCAAGGTCGTGGTCCGCTATGGCGACGTGCTCGCGGTCCGCGGCGTCGACCTCACTCTTGAGTCCGGCACGGTGACCGCACTGATGGGTCGCAACGGCTCCGGCAAGTCCTCTCTGCTCTGGGCGCTGCAGGGCTCGGGCCCGCGCCACTCCGGGACCGTCGAGGTTCAGGGTCAGGACCCGGGTGCGGTCTCCGCCAGGGTGGCGCGTGAGCTGGTCGGACTGGTGCCGCAGTCGGCCTCCGACCTGCTCTACCTGGAGACCGTCGACGCCGAGTGCGGCGCCGCGGACGAGGAGTCCGGGCGCGATGTGGGCACGACGCGGGCGCTGCTGGACCGGATCGCTCCGGGCATCGTCGGCGACCGGCACCCGCGTGACCTGTCCGAGGGGCAGCGACTCAGCCTGGTCCTGGCCGTGCAGCTCGTCGCGGCGCCGGACGTGCTCATGCTGGATGAGCCGACCCGCGGGCTGGACTATCGCGCCAAGGACGAGCTGGCCCGGATCGTCGGCGAGCTCGCCGCCACGGGGAAGGCCGTGGTGGTCGCGACCCACGACGTGGAGTTCGTGGCCACCGTCGCCCAGCGCGCCATCGTGATGGCCGAGGGCGAGATCGTCGCCGACGGCACCGCCGCCGAGGTGATCGGCGCCTCGCCGATGTTCGCGCCACAGGTGGCCAAGATTCTCGGCCAGCCCTGGCTCACGGTGAGTCAGGTGATCGAGGCGCGCCTCGGCATACTCACCGGGGGTGTCGGATGAGCGCCACGGCGGCACCGCTGCCGCGGCGGCGGGCAGGCGCCAACCGGGTGGCGGCTGTCCGGATCGGTCCGCGGTCGACGCTGGCGATCGCCCTGGTGAGCCTGGTCGGGCTGGCGATGTTCCTGTGGCCGCTGTTCATCCCCGCCCAGCCGACCGTGGTGCAGCACACGGTCGACGCCCCGTTCGTCTTCATGGCCGTGCTGCCGATGCTCGTGCTGATCGTGCTCGCCGAGATCAGCGAGGGCGGCATGGACTCCAAGGCCCTGGCGATGCTCGGCGTGCTCTCCGCGGTCAACGCCGCGCTGCGTCCGTTGGGCGCGGGCACGGCCGGGATCGAGGTGGTCTTCTTCGTGATGGTGCTCGCCGGGCGGGTCTTCGGGCCGGGATTCGGCTTCGTGCTCGGGTGCACCTCGATGTTTGCCTCGGCGCTGCTGACCGCAGGTGTCGGGCCGTGGCTGCCCTTCCAGATGCTGACCTCGGCCTGGATCGGACTCTTCGCGGGTCTGCTGCCCCGGAGGGTGACCGGCAAGGCCGAGATCGCGATGCTGGCGGTCTATGGCGTGGTCGTGGCGTATCTGTTCGGCGCCCTGATGAACATGTGGTTCTGGCCGTTCGTGACCGGCGTCCAGGTCTCTGGTGTCGAGGGGTCGCTGGGCTATGAGCCGGGTGCCCCGGTCCTGGAGAACCTGCACCGCTTCCTGATCTTCACCTTCTTCACCTCGACCCTCGGCTGGGACACCGGGCGCGCAATCACCAACGCGGTGCTCATCCTGCTGGTGGGTCCCGCCCTGCTGGCGACGCTGCGGCGGGCGAGTCGTCGTGCGTCGTTCGGGGTGCGGGGCACGTTCGGGACACGTGACATTGGTGCGCCAGGGGACACCAGCCGACCCACTGGTGCGCCAGGGGGCACCAGCCGACCCACTGGTGCGCCGGACGACACCAGCCGACCCACTGGTGTGCCAGGGGACACCAGCCGACCCACTGGTGTGCCAGGGGACACCAGTGTCACGTCGCCGAGCAAGGGCCCGTGACGGGGCCCGTCCCGCTGGGTCAGTCAGCCTCCGCAAGCACCGCGCGCAGCCGGACCGCGAACGCGCCGGCCTGGCCAGGCCACGGCCCGTCCTCGGCACTGAAGCCACCGTGGTGGCTGGGGAAGACAGTGGCTTCCTGACCGAGCAGTTCTGCCGTGTGGGTGGCCATCCGTCCGGTGAGCATCCCCTGGGACTCCTCCCCGACGGCGATCAGCACGCGAGTCGGTGCCGCGCCGATCACCTGGGGGTCGGGGCGGAACTCGCCGACCTCATCGGACCGGTTGGACAGCAGCGGGTCGTCGCGGGAGCCGTCGTCCTCGGTCGGCATCCCGAACTGTGCCGGGTCCGGCGGGGGCTGGTCGAAGTAGTCGTCGGTGAACTCCCCCTGCCACATGGTCATCGCGACAAAGGCGGCCATGCCGTGGCCCCAACCCTTGGCCTGATAGAGCGCCTGCACCTCATCCGATGCCCGCTGGGCCGCCGCTGCGTCCGGGAGCACGTGGTTCAGGGGTGGCTCGTGTGCCACCAGGGTCCTCACGTCCTCGGGGTATGCCGTGACGAGGGCGAGTGCTGTGATCGCACCGCCGCTGCTGGCGAACATGTCGACCGGTCCCGCGTCGAGGTCCCGGATCACGGCATGGACGTCGCCCGCCTGGACGGTGGCCGACTGTGTGTCCAGACCATCAGACCGGGTGCTGCGTCCCAGTCCGCGGGGGTCGTAGGTCACGACCGTGCGCTCGGGGAAGTGGGACGCGAGGGCATAGAAGCCGCCGGCGTCCATCGGTTGGCCGATCATCACCAGCGGTCGTGAACCGTCAGTGGTGGGGAGCTCGCCGTGCACGTCATAGGTGATCTCGGCGCCCTCGGTCTGGAGCGTGTGGGTGGTCATGGTCATGGTGCTGTAGACCCTTCGGCTCCCCGGAACTCATCGATGCTGCGCAGCCCAGGGCACGAGATGTCGCCCTGGCAGAACGGGCATCACCCCAGGTGGAGCAGGTGCAGCCCGGCGCCGGTCACGTGCGGCACCCCCTGGAGTACCGGGTAGAGGTGCGGGTCGTCGACGTGGCCGTCAACGGTCAGATCCTGTGCGCCAGTGCGCGCGAGAACGCCGACGACAGCGCGCAGGCAGGTGTCGACGTCCTCCAGCCCGTGCGGGACATCGGGCGCCACGGCCTCGCAGCAGACAAGCCAGCCGTCGTCCTCTGCGAAGACAAATCCGTGCGCACTAGGCCGCCCGTCGCGCACGACCAGCACACTGCGTGACCGGTCGAGCTCCTCGGCCATCATCGGCGCGAAGATCTTGCGTGCCGCCTGCCGGTCGGCCACCGGTGACCAGCCCTCGTGGACCCACACGTAGAAGTCGGTCCACAGGTCCAGGACCGCGTCGTCCGACAGACCGGTCAGGTCCGTGATCTCGAGCCCGGTCGGGACCGGCCGGCTGGCCCAGGCGAGATTGTCCGGGTCGGTGCAGTCGATGTCCGAGGGTGGGACGATCTGGTATGCCGTGGCGCCGGCCTTCGTGAGCCACCGGTGCCTCGTTGTCCTGGGCTTCGCCTTGGCCGCGACAGGCACACCGGTCGCCACGGCCAGTGCCGTGGCAAGCCCACGCAGTGTGGGGGAGGGCACGGACTCCTCGGCTTCCAACCAGGTGTGGGTGGTGTGCAACCGGCTGAGCCGCGCTGTGGCGGTGGCCCCGGTGGGGGCCGTCGCGGTCCACCGGGTGCCTGGTTCGGTCTCCTCGACGGTCACCTTCACGTCACGACTCTACGGAGGAGTGGGCGGTCCGATCTACTACAAGAATGCGGACGGGGCGGTCCGATCCACTACAAAAATTGGTGGAGCCGGTCCAGCGCCTCGCCGATCTCTGCGGTGCCGCCGGCGAAACTCAGCCGCATCCACTGGTGACCGTGCGCTGTGTCGAAGTCCACGCCCGGCGTCAGCGCCACACCGGTGGCTGCCAGCACCTCCTGGCACCAGCGGAGCGAGTCGTCGGTGAGGTGCGAGATGTCGCACCAGGCATAGAACGCGCCGTCCGGCGGCGCAAAAGAGGTCAGTCCCAGCTGAGGCAGGCGACGCAGCAGCAGGTCCCGGTTCTCGGCATACCGCGCGACGTGGCCCTCCAGCTCGACCCGCGCCTCGGTGGAGAAGGCGGCCAGCGCGGCATACTGCGTGATGGCCGGAGGGCAGATGTTGAGGTTGCCGGTCAGCACCTCCATGGGGCGACGCAGCCACTCGGGCACGATCGCCCAACCCAGGCGCCAGCCGGTCATCGAGAAGTACTTGCTAACCGACCCCACCACGACCGCCTCCCGGCTGGTCTGCCAGGCGCTCGCGACCGGGCGGCCGTAGGTCACGCCGTGATAGATCTCATCGCTGATCAGCAGGCACCCGACCTCCTCGCACCAGCGGGCAATCGCGGCCAGCTCGTCGGCGTCGATCACCGTGCCAGTCGGGTTCGCCGGGCTCGCCACGATCAGGCCTTTCGGTGGCTTCGGCAGTGCCTCGAGCATCGCCACGGTCGGTTGATAGCGGGTCTCCGGACCACAGTCGAGCTCGAGCACCTCGCAGCCGAGCGCGGCCAGCGTGTTGCGATAGGCCGGATAGCCGGGCCGTGTCATCGCGACCGTGTCGCCGGCCTCGAACGCCGCCAGGAACAGGGTGGTGAACGCGCCTGAGCTGCCGGTCATCACGATCACGTCGGCGGGGTCGACCTCGATGTCGTAGGCCTGCCGGTGGTGCGTGGCGATGGCCTCCCGGAGCGGCAGGATCCCCGTCGACTCGGTGTAACCCAGGACCTCGCCGGAGAGGGCCGCAACTGCTGCCTCGCGCACGGCCTGCGGTGCCGGCGTGGAGGGCTGCCCGGCGCACAGGAAGATGGCATCGCCATGGGTGCGCTGCCGCTCGGCAGCGGCCGCCAGCACCTCCATGACGTGGAAGGGCTCGACGTTGCTGCGGGAGGACGGGGTGGCCATGACGGCAACCTATCCGGGGCGGCTGCGCTGTGCCGAAGGGGTGCGCGCCGGATGGCTCTGCATTCGTCGGCAGCGCGCCCCCCCGGTTCTGCATTCGGGGTGCAATACGGCACCAGATGCAGAGCACAGAGCGGGAGCCGCACCAGATGCAGAGCGGGAGCCGCACTAGATGCAGAGCGCAGAGCAGGAACCGGTACCAGATGCAGAGCACGGAGCGGGAACCGCACCAGATGCAGAGCGCCAGGTCCTCAGGCCACGCCTCAGATCACGCCATAGAGCCGGTCGCCCGCATCGCCCAGTCCCGGCACGATGTAGCCCTGGTCGTTGAGACGCTCGTCGATCGACCCGGTGACCAGGGTGACCGGCGGGGTCAGGGCGGACAGCTCCTGCCGGCACAGCTCGATGCCCTCCGGCGCGCTGAGCAGGGTGATGGCGGTGATGTCGTGGGCCCCGCGCTCGGCGAGGAAGTGCACCGCCGCGGCGAGGGTGCCGCCGGTTGCGAGCATCGGGTCCAGGACGTAGCACTGCCGGTTGGACAGGTCGTCCGGCAGGCGGTTGGCGTAGGTGGTCGCCTCGAGGGTCTCCTCGTTGCGAACCATGCCGAGGAAGCCGACCTCCGCGGTGGGCAGCATGCGCATCATGCCGTCGAGCATCCCGAGCCCGGCGCGCAGGATCGGCACGACGAGGGGCTTGGGGGTGGCCAGGTGGATGCCCGTCGTCGGCCCGACCGGCGTCTCGATGTCGAACGGCGCGACCCGCACCTCACGCGTGGCCTCATAGGCCAGCAGCGTCACCAGCTCGTCCGTCAGGCGACGGAAGGTGGGGGTGTCGGTCCGCTTGTCGCGCAGGTAGGTGAGCTTGTGGGCGATCAGCGGGTGGTCGGCAACGTGGACGCGCATGCCCCGAACCTACCGCGGGGGAGTCACCCACGACGACCTCGTAGGCGGAGTGCTCACCCAGGTGCTCGCGCCTCCGCCGCCGGGCCACCGCTCCGTGCGCCATCGGGTCGCCGGCCGGTCCGCCATCGGGTCGCCGGCCGGTCCGCCTCCGCTAGAATGGATCCGGCGCAGTGCGTGATCGCATCGCCGCGGACGGGACGACCCGTCCGGCTCGCTCGACACGGGGACGGCCTCGTGGAACAGGCCTCGATCCCTGATGCCCGCTGCCACCACCTCCGTCCTGACCCCCGTCGCCCTCGGGCGCCTCGTGCTCGGATGGGGCGCCGTCCTGGCCCTCCAACTCACCGGCACCCTGCTGCAGCCACCCGTCTCCGCCCCGCTCCTGGTCGGCGCCCTCGCGCTCATCGTCGGGGTGATCCTGGTGTGCGCCTTCGGGGTGGTCCACGAGGCGGAGCACCTCGCGCGTCGCCTGGGCGACCCCTACGGCTCCCTGGTGCTGACCCTCTCAATCGTGCTGATCGAGGTGGTCCTCATCTCTGCCGTCATGCTCGGCCCGGGCGAGCACACCACCATCGCCCGCGACTCGGTGATGGCCGTCTCGATGATCATCCTCAACGCGATCATCGGACTCTGCCTGCTCGTCGGTGGCTTGCGCCACGGCGGCCTGGCGCACAACCGCACCGGCACCTCGGCATACCTGGCCCTGTTGGTCGTGCTCTCGGCGCTGGCCTTCGCTCTGCCTGCCCTGATCGGCCGGTCCGGTTCCTACACGCCGGGCCAGGCCGTGCCCGTCGTCCTGCTGACCGTCGGGCTGTATGCCTTCTTCCTGGTGCGGCAGATGGGCGCCCAGGCCGATGACTTCCGCGAGGTCGACCCGTGCGTCGCCGCCCCATCGGGCGAGAACACCACCCCAGGGATCCGGCAGGTCATCGTCGAGCACCGCAGCGAGCTGCTCCTGCGCGCGGCCCTGCTCGTGGTGACCGTGCTGCCCATCGTGCTGCTCTCCCACGACATGGCCGGCCTGCTGGATGAGGGCCTGGGCAGACTGGGTGCACCCGTGGCGCTGTCCGGCATCCTGATCGCCGTCATCGTCTTCCTGCCGGAGTCGATCACCTCGGTGCGCGCGGCCCTGCAGGGTGAGATCCAGCGCATGAGCAACCTGTGCCACGGCGCGCTCGTCTCCACCGTCGGTCTGACGATCCCCGCGGTCCTGATCATCGGCGGGCTGACCGGTCAGACCGTGCTCCTGGCCGAGTCGCCGGCCAACCTGCTGCTCCTGGGTGTGACCCTGCTGCTGACCGTGACGACCTTCTCCGCGCCGCGGGTGACGGCGATGCACGGGGCCGCACACCTGGCCGTCTTCGCGGTCTATGGCATCGTCGTCTTCTCCTGAGCCGACGGCGCCGCCACGATCTGTCACGCTGGACCCACCCCGCGGAGGAGCACGCATGATGACCGAGCCGGACGAGGCACAGTCCCCCGACGGTCCGGCCGACCGGAGAGCCGCCCCGGTGAGCGGGGCGCCGGCCTGGGCCCACGGTGAGTATGCGGACTGGATGCGTCAGGCGCTCGACCTCGCCTCGGGTGCCCGCGCCGGTGGGGACGTGCCGATCGGTGCCCTGGTGATCTCGGCCGAGGGTGCCGTGGTCGGGCGCGGTTCCAACGTCCGGGAGGTGTTGCACGACCCGACCGGGCACGCGGAGGTGGTCGCCCTGCGGGAGGCGGGGGCCGCGCTGGGGGCCTGGCGGTTGGAGGGGTGCACCCTCGTGGTGACGCTCGAGCCGTGTGCCATGTGTGCCGGGGCCGCCGTGCTCGCGCGGGTGGCTCGGATCGTGTTCGGGGCCTGGGACCCGAAGGCCGGTGCGTGCGGGTCGGTGTGGGACCTGCCGCGCGACCGACGCGCGCTCCACAGCCCCGAAGTGGTCGGCGGCGTGTTCGAGGCCGAGTGTGCTGCGGCTCTCGTCGATTTCTTCGGCCCGCACCGCGGCAGCTGACCCGAACGCCCGGGGTGTCCGTCCGGAGCGCGAAGCGACCGAGCGACGCGTAGGGTCAACGCCGCGACACGGCAGGTTGCCGTGGCATGGAGAGGTGGACACATGGGTGCAGAAGTTGGTTGGATTGCCTGGGTCGTCATCGGTGGCCTGGCCGGGTGGCTCGGCAGCAAGATCATGGGCACCGATGCACAGCAGGGACTCTTGCTCAACATCGTGGTCGGCATCGTCGGTGCCCTCCTCGGCGGATTCCTGTTGGGTGCACTTGGCGTTGACATCGAAGGGGCAGGATATTTCTTCAGCTTCCTGACAGCGCTGCTCGGTGCGTGCATCCTGCTGTTCCTGGTCAAGTTGGTCACTGGACGCAACCGAACCTGACCACCCGGTGGTGGCATGCTCGGGTCGGTCAAATTTCCTGGCCGCCCACCGCCTCGGGTAACCTGCCAGGCGGTGGCGTGTCCGAGCGGCCTAAGGAGCACGCCTCGAAAGCGTGTGAGGGCGCAAGTCCTCCGTGGGTTCAAATCCCACCGCCACCGCCAGTCGCCCCAGGGCACGCAGAGACCCCCGACAATGTCGGGGGTCTCTGCGTCTGTGGGAAGGCAGTGGAGGGCGTCCGGCGCCGATGTTGTGCGGCCCGGGTTGTGTGGCTCTGACAGACATCACCCAGCGTCGATCAGCTTGCCGCCGCGCGAGAGCTCGGGGTCGGTGCAGGAGGCGAGGTCGAAGCAGCACGGGCGGCGCTTGCCGTCTCGCAGCTTGGAGATGGTGACCTCCACCCGGCGTTCGCGCGTCCCGGGGCTCCGGGTCGCCCGCACCCAGCGCACCCACTCCCAGCGGGCCATCGGCGTGATGTCGGCCCACTCCTCGGCGATGTCCGGTGCTGCGTCCAGGGCGGCGCTCAGATCCTCGGGCAGCTCTGGCTCGGGCCAGGCCTTCGTCGGCGTGAGCTGCCCGCTCACTGCGGTGCCGTCCTGCAGGGCCAGGGCCTGCTCCAGCTGGTCATCGACCGCCACCCAGTGACCCTTGCGGCCATCGGGCTCGAGCACCGTGGTGAACGAGTGCCCGTTGAGGTCCGCGTCGACCGCGACCTGACCCCGGGAGGGCAGGTGCGCGCTCGCCTCATCCGGCAGGGACACGATGAGCCGGTCACCGATGCGCTGGGCCTGTGTCTCGAATGCGATGGTCATGCCGACCACGCTAGCCAGCCCGAGGTGTCGCTGCTTCTCGAATCCTGATCGGTGCGGCGTCGGGCTCGTCCCGGATCCTCGCGGTGAGGACAGCGCTCAGGGCGCTGGTGACGATCATCAGCACGAACACCGCGATGAAGCCGGCCTTGAGACCGGCGAAGTGCTGGGGGTCCAGCGTCGCCTCGTAGAACGACGAACGCGCCTCGGCCGGCAGCATGCTGGTGGCCAGGAACAGGCTCATCGCGGTGGCGATCGAGCCGCCCATGCCCATGACGGTCAGGCGGACCCCGTTGACGACGCCCACCTCACTCTGCGGGGCGCAGCCGATGATCATCGCCGAGTTCAGGGTCGCGAAGACGCCGATCCCCAGGCCGAGGACCACCAGGGGCACCGCGACGATGATGTAGTCGAGGTCGTACAACAACGCCGGCAGCAGCGCGACGAGGGACCCGATGGTGGGCACCACGCTGAGGACCGCCGTCCGCCGGTCCCCGTGGCGTCGCGCGATCCGACTGGCGATCACCGAGCCGATCGTGACGCCCACTGCCAACGGGATGATCTTCACTCCGGCCTCGATCACCGAGTCGCCCCAGGCCACCTGGAAGTACAGGCCCACCAGGATCGCCGAGGTGAACCGCGGCATGACGGCCACCAGGCCGGCCAGGTTGGCCAGTCGGAACTGTGCGTTACGGAAGAGGGCGATCGGGAGGATCGGGTCCCGGGCCCTGCGCTCGACCCAGATCAGCACCGGCACAACGGCGATGGCCAGGCCGGTCCCGGACAACACACTGACGCTTCCGAGGCCCTCGGTCTGCACGAAGGACAGTGCGATCAACAGCGAGGCGAGAAAGACCAGGATGGCGAGGGCGCCGAGCAGGTCGATGCTCCCGGCGCGTGGTTCCCGGGGTGGCAGCTTGCCCAGCAGGAACAGCCCGAGGACGACGCACACGGCACACAGCGGGACCTGGATCCAGAAGATCCAGCGCCAGCCGAGCCCCTCGGCCGCGAAGCCACCCAGCACCGGGCCGAGCAACTGAGCCACGGAGACCCCTGCCAGGTAGATCCCCATCGCGAAGTTCAACCGGGCACCGGTGAACACCGAGGCGACGATCGCCCCGGTGTTGCACAGCAGCATCGCGTCCGCCACGGCCTGCAGGGCCAGGAGGGCCAGGACCACCTCGACCGAGGGGGCGAAGCCGATCAGCACCGCGCTGACCCCGAACAGGACCAACCCGGCCTGGAACATGCTCCGCCGACCGAAGATGTCCGCCAACCGGCCGAACGTCACCAGCAGGACCGTGCTGACCAGGCCCGGCGCCAGCAGCAACCACGTGGAGGCCAGGGCACTCGCCTCGAACTGGCGCACCACGACGGGCACGGCGATGCTCAGGATCGTCGTCGATGACGACACCATGAGCACGGTCAGCGTGACGAGGGCGAGGATCCCGTTCTCGGCCCGGGAGGTCGGCGTGAGCACGCCCCCGACGACTGGCACTCAGCCCTTCCGCGCCTGGATCTCTTCGGTGGCCTGCGGGAGCACCGTGAACAGGTCGCCGACGATGCCGAAGTCGACCAGCTCGAAGATCGGAGCCTCGGGGTCCTTGTTGATCGCGACGATCGTCTTGGAGGTCTGCATGCCGGCGCGGTGCTGGATCGCACCGGAGATGCCGGCGGCGACGTAGAGCTGCGGGGAGACCTGGACACCGGTCTGACCGACCTGGTTGGCGTGCGGATACCACCCGGCATCCACCGCGGCGCGGGAGGCGCCGACGGCGGCACCGAGGGAGTCGGCGAACGCCTCGACCGGGTTGAAGTCGCCGCCGGTGCCGCGGCCACCGGAGACCACGATCGCGGCCTCGGTCAGCTGCGGACGACCCGAGGCAGCCTTCTCCGTGCGGTCCACGATCCGGGCCGCGGTCGCCGCCTCGGACAGCGTGACGGTGACGGTCTCCTCCGCAGCGGCTCCCGGGGCTTCCTCTGCGGCAATGGAGTTGGGCTTGATCGTCACGATCGGGGTGCCTCGGGTGATGGTGGCACTGACCGTGTAGGCGGCGGCGAAGGCCGACTGCTGCGTCTGCACGCCGTCACCGCCGGGCTGGACGTCGATGGCGTCGGTGATCAGGCCGGACTCGGTTTTGATCGCCAGGCGTGCCGCGGTCTCCTTGCCCTCCGGGCTCGAGGGGAGCAGGACAGCAGCGGGGCTCGCCTGGGCCACGAGCTGGGCCAGGACCTCGGCGGTCGGGGCAACCAGGTGGTCGGTGACCGCGGGGTCCTCGACGCGGTAGACCTTGGCCGCGCCGTAGCGCGCCAGGTCCGCTTGTGCGGCCTCGAACCCCGTGCCGACGAAGACGGCCGAGGCCTCGCCGAGACGACGAGCTGCGGTCAGCAGCTCGCCCGTGGTCTTGCGGACTGCTCCGTCGATGTGGTCGACCAGCACCAGAACTTCAGTCATGACTCTTCTCCTCAGTGGGTATGCCGTGGGTCAGGCGAACTTGTGGGTGGCCAGGAACTCGGCGAGCGCCCTGCCGCCCGCGCCCTCGTCGGTGATGATCTGTCCCGCGGCTCGTGGTGGGCGGGGGACAACCTCGAGCACCCGGGTCCAGGCACCGGTCAGGCCGACCCGAGCGGCATCGACCCCCAGGTCGGCCAGCCCCCAGGTCTCCACCGGCTTCTTCTTGGCCGCCATGATCCCCTTGAAGGAGGGGTAGCGCGGCTCGTTGATCCGGTCGGTCACTGACACCACGGCCGGCAGCGTCGCCTCGATGGACTCACTCGCCGCATCGCCGTCCCGCCGGATCCGGGCGGTGCCGCCCTCGACGCTCAGCTCGGAGGCCAGGGTGATCTGGGGGAGCCCCAGCCGCTCGGCCAGCATGGCCGGCAGCACGCCCATCGTGCCGTCCGTGGACGCCATCCCGGTCAGCACGATGTCGACCTCGCCGATCTTTGTGATGGCCTCGGCCAGGACCAACGAGGTCGCCGGCGCGTCCGACCCGGCGATCGCGTCGTCCAGGATGTGCACGCCCTTGTCGGCGCCCATCTGCAGGGCCTTCTTGATTGCGTCAGCGGCATCGTCCGGGCCGATCGTCAGTGCGGTGACTTCGCCACCCGCGGCCTCAACCAGAGCCAACGCCGCCTCGATCGCATACTCATCGAGCTCGGACAGCAGCCCGTCGACACCTTCCCGGTCGGTGGTGTGGTCGGCCTCGAACCCGCGGTCCGACTGCGCGTCCGGCACGTGCTTGACACATACGACGATGTTCATCTGTGTGCTTCCCTTCTCAGTGGCAACCGGCCGATCGGCCGGTCTGTGACGGGGTCCGATCTGGCGTAGTTAAAGGTTTGGTCCAAAGCCTTGACAGTCGATCCGTCCCGGCTAGACTCACGTTCCATCCTAGAGTCTCATTCTAGGACCGGCTTCGAAATATGGTTCATGTCACATGGCCACATTGCCCGCGGAGCCGCCCATGACCTCAGAGTGGAGGGCACCGGAGTGGAGAACGAGAGCGGCCGAGTCCTGTTGGACGTTCAGGACCTGTCAGTGGAGTTTCGCACCGGCGGTGGAGTGTTGGAGGCACTCTCCGGCGTCAACCTCACGGTGCGCCAGGGGGAAGTTGTCGCGGTCGTGGGGGAGTCCGGTTCCGGCAAGAGCGTGACCGCCCTGGGCGTCATGGGGCTGCTCGGCAACGGTCGGGTCAGTTCCGGCCGGATCATGTGGGACGACTACACCGACCTGGCGACGGCGCGGCCCAAGAACTTCCGGGCGATCCGTGGCAACGACATCGCGATGATCTTCCAGGACCCCATGACGTCGCTGGACCCGCTCTACACGGTCGGCAACCAGTTGTCGGAGGCCCTCCGGCTGCACCGCAGGATGAGGCGCCGGGAGGCGCGGGCGGAGGCCATCGACCTCCTGGGCATGGTCGGCATCCCCGACCCGGGGTCCAAGGTCGACGCCTACCCGCACCAGATGTCCGGCGGTCAGCGCCAACGCGTGATGATCGCCATCGCCCTCGCCTGCTCACCGCGCCTGCTGATCGCCGATGAGCCCACGACGGCGCTGGACGTCACCGTTGAGGCCCAGGTGCTCTCGCTCCTGCGGGATCTGCAGCGCGACAAGAACGTCAGTCTGATGCTCATCACCCACGACATGGGCGTCGTGGCAGAGATGGCAGACCGGGTGGTGGTCTTCTATGCCGGACGCGTGGCCGAGCAGGGCACGGTCGATGACATCCTCCAGAACCCGCGCCACCCCTACACCCAGGCCCTGCTCCGGGCGATCCCACGCCCCAGCACCCCGCGGGACGAGCCGATGCCGGCGATCGCCGGCAATGTCCCCGCCCTCCACGAGATGCCCGCTGGCTGCCGCTTCGCAGACCGGTGCCCGCTGGTCCACGACCGTTGTGTCGAGCAGCCGCCGCACGTCGCGATCTCCTCGGAGCACTCGACAGCGTGCTGGCTCGCCACCGACGACCGCTCGTCTGCCGTCCTCGAAGGGAGCCCGGCATGACCCTCTCAGCCACTCTTGACAGCAGGTCGCAGGGCCAGGAGCAGGCGCCGCTGCTGCAGGTCACCGACCTGGTGAAACACTTTCCGGTCGGCGGCGGGCTCTTGCGCAAGGAGTCTCCGCCGGTCCGGGCCGTTGACGGTGTCTCCTTCAGCCTCGGCCGCGGCGAGACCCTCGGGCTGGTCGGCGAGTCGGGCTCGGGCAAGTCAACCCTGGGACGACTCGTCCTGCGGCTGCTCGACCCGACCGCGGGATCCGTGGTCTTCGACGGGCAGGACATCACCACGAGCCGCCAGTCGCAGGTCAAGCCGTTGCGCCGGCGGATGCAGCTGATCTTCCAGGACCCGGTGAGTTCTTTCAACCCCCGGATGACGATTGAGGAGCTCCTCCTGGAGCCGATGGTCGTGCACGGCATCGGCACACCGACCGAGCGCAAACGCCGGTGCGTCGAGCTCCTCGACCAGGTGGGCCTGGCCTCCAGCGCCCTGGCCAAGTATCCCCACCAGTTCTCCGGCGGCCAGGCCCAGCGCATCGGCATCGCCCGGGCCCTGACGACCGACCCCGAGCTGCTGGTGTGCGACGAGGCCGTGAGCGCCCTCGACGTGTCCATCCAGGCTCAGGTGCTCAACCTGCTGAAGTCGATCCAACAGGAGCAGGGCATCAGCTTTCTGTTCATCGCGCACGACCTCAATGTGGTCCGGTACATCTCCGACCGGGTGTGCGTGATGTATCTCGGCAAGCTCGCCGAGGTTGGGGGGAGCGACCAGATCATGGCCGAGCCGCGGCACCCCTACACCCAGGCGCTGATCCGCTCCATCCCCGCGGTGACCGCGAGCTCCAGCCGAGTGGAGCGCATTCCGCTGCAGGGAGAGATCCCCAACCCCAGTCGCCCACCTGCCGGCTGCACCTTCCACACCCGGTGCCCCCTGCGGTTCGACGCCTGCGACCAAGACGTTCCGACGCTCCATGAGCGGGACGGTTCCCTGGTCGCCTGTCACCTCTACCGCCCGGAGGCCTCGGCATGATCGGCTACGCGATCCGGCGCACGCTCTACGGGCTACTCGTGCTGTTCCTGATCACCACCTTCGTCTTCGTGGTGCTACGCCTCATCCCTGGAGATGTCGTGCGGCTCCAGCTGGCCGACGCCCCCGGGGTGACTCAGGCGCAGGTTGATGCCCTCGCGGCAGAACTGGGCCTGGACCAACCGGTGTTCACCCAGTTCTGGTCGTTTATCTCTGGAGCCGTGACCGGCGATCTGGGCACGTCCTTCGAGACCCGGCTGCCGGTCACCGAGATGATCGTCGAGCGGCTGCCAGCCACCCTGGAGCTGGGTCTGCTGGCCATTATGTTCAGCGTTGTGCTCGGTGTGCCGCTGGGCATCATCTCGGCCATCCGGCACAACTCCTTCCTCGACCAGTCCCTGCGCCTGGTGTCGGTCGCCGGCATCTCCGTGCCGAACTTCTGGCTGGCGCTGCTACTCATCACCTACCTGTCCATCTGGTTCGGCTGGTCCCAGCCCTTGGTCTATGCCGCACCGTGGGAGAACCTCGGGACCAACTTGGCCATCATGGCGATCCCGGCCCTCGCGCTGGGCACCTCCGCGATGGCGGCGGTCTCCCGCATGCTGCGCTCCTCGATGCTGGAGGTGACCCAGTCCAACTTTGTGCGCACCGTCCGGTCCCGGGGGGCACCCGAGCGCCTGGTGATCCTCAAGCACGCCGGTCGCAACTCGATCCTGCCGGTCTTCACGCTGCTGGGTCTGCAGTTCGGCAACATCCTCGGCGGGACCGTGATCCTCGAGTCGATCTTCTCGATCCCGGGCATGGGGTCACTGATCTTCACGTCCGTCCAGATGCGTGACTACCCAGTGGTCCTGGGCTGCGTCATCTTCTACGGCGCCGTGTTCATCTTCGTGAACCTCCTGGTGGACCTCGTCTACGCCGTCATCGATCCCCGCATCCGCTACTCCTGAGGGAGATCTGTCATGTCGATCGTTCAGCAGTCCGACGCCGACCAGGCGCGCGATGCCGTCAGCACCGATGGCAGCACACCACCCCCGGTGGCGCGACCGCCGCGACGGCGCGCGCTCCTGCGCTTCGCCAAGCAGCAGCCCTTCGGGCTGGCCGCACTCATCCTGATCACGTGCTTCGTGGTGATGGCTGCGCTCTGCCCATGGCTGGCGCCCTACGACCCCCTGGAGCAGCACCGCGGCAGCATCATGCTCCCGCCCAGCCCCGAGCACCTGATGGGCACCGACGACCTCGGTCGCGACGTGCTCAGCAGGACGTTGTACGGCGCACGCACCAGCCTGCTGGTCGCGGTCTTCACCATGATGCTCGGAGGGGTCGTGGGCATCCTGCTCGGCACGGTGTCCGGATACTTCGGAGGTAGCTGGGTGGACACGATCATCCAGCGGGTGATGGACACCCTCATGGCGATCCCCTCGATCGTCCTGCTGCTGTTCGTCGCCGCGCTGCTCGGCCCGAGCATCCGCAACACGGTGATCGCGCTGAGCCTGCTGGTCGTCCCACAGTTCAACCGAGTCACCCGTGGCGAGATGCTGCGGATCCGGGAGGAGACCTTCGTCGAGGCTGCACGGGCCATCGGCTGCAGTCCCTGGCGCATCCTGACCCGCTATGGCCTGCCGAACCTGTTGGCGCCGTTGTTCGTCCTCGGCTCCTTGGTCTTCGCCGGCATGATGATCGCCGAGTCCGCCCTGAGCTTCCTCGGCATCGGGACGCCGCCGCCGACCCCCTCGTGGGGCCGGATGCTGAGCGAGGGGTCGGCCTCCCTTGAGATCGCCCCGTGGATTGCGTTCTACCCCGGCCTGGCCCTGTCCGTGTCCGTGCTCGCCTTCAACCTGCTCGGTGATGCGATGCGCGACTTCCTCGACCCCAAGCAGCACCGCTGACCCTCCCCACCGGCACCACCTTCCAAGGAGATTTCATGAGCACAGCACGCAGCCGAGCCCGCCTACTGATCGCCGGGGTCGCCGTGGTGGCCACGACGAGCGCCTGTTTCGGCGGCGCTGCCGGCCAGAGCGGCAGCGACAGCACCGACCCCAGCGCCGACCAACCCCAGGAGGATGCCGGCGACCCGGTGGCCGGGGGTGTCCTGCAGATGGCCACACCCTCCGACGCCCGCTCCCTCGACCCCCACCGAGAGGCGTCCTACAACACGCACGCCGCCATCGGCTCGGTCTACAGCCGCCTCACCGCCTTCAAGACAGGTGAGGACGTCGAGTACGGCACGACCGAGGTGGAGGGCGACCTGGCAGAGGACTGGGAGGCCAACGAGGACAGCACCGAGTGGACCTTCCACCTACGCGAGGGAGTCACCTTCCACGACAAGGCACCGGTCAACGGCCGCGAGTTCACCTCCGCAGACGTGCTGTGCACCATCGAGCGGATCCAGACCCTTCCGGGTCACCAGCTCGGTCTGATCAGCGAGGTCACCGACATCGCGGCACCGGATGACTACACGGTGACCTTCACCCTCGCCAGCCCCAACGTGGACTTCGACCGGGTGGTAGCCAACCCGTTCCTGGTGATTCTGCCCTGCGAGGGCACCAACGAGGAGTTCAACCTCGACACCGAGGCCATCGGCACGGGAGCCTTCGTCCTGGACGAGTGGTCCCGGGACCGCGAGCGCACCCTCAGCGCCAACCCGGACTACTTCGTCGAGGACCGGCCCTACCTGGACGGCTACCACGTCACGATCATGCCGGACGCGCAGTCGCAGACCGCGGCGCTGCGCAGCGGGAAGCTCCAGCTGATGACGGGCCTGTCCACGGACGCCCGTGCGGTGGACACGCTGCTCTCGCAGGTCGACGGTCTGCGGCTGCGCCAGGAGGGCGGGTCCACCCAGACCCGCGTCTATCTCAATGTCAACGAGGAGCCCTTCGACGACCTCAACGTCCGCAGGGCCGTGGCGCACGCCATCGACCGCGAGGGCATGATCGAGGGACTGCGCGCTGGGGGTAGCCTGTCCGGCCCGGTCACTCCTTCCTTCGAGGGAGCTCTGAGCTCCGAGGAGGTCGCCGAGCTCACGCCCTACGACCCGGAGCTGGCCAAGGAGCTGCTGGCGGAGGCGGGCTACCCCGACGGCTTCTCACTCGAGATGAAGGTGACCGACGGCTATGGCGAGACGGTCGTCAAGGAGGCCCAGTGGGTCCAGCAGGACCTCGCCGAGGTCGGCATCGACGTCGAGATCAAGATCGAGGACTATGCCACCTACTACGGCGACTCCTGGGCCCAGCAGAACTACGTCATCGCCTACGGCCTGCAGACCCCGATGCTGTCGGCAGATGAGTACCTCACCGCGGAGTACCTCTCGGACGGTGGGCGAAACTGGAACGGGGTCAACGACCCGAAGCTGGACGAGATGATCCAGGAGCAGCGCACCATCACCGACCCGGTCGAGCGTGACGAGAAGCTGCAGGAGATCCAGCGCTACATCATCACCGAGGTGTCCTCACCGCTGAGCCTGTACGTCTACGACGGGCAGACCATGATCTCCAGCGACGTCCAGGGCTACCACCCGCACCCCGACTACTCCTCGCGCGAGTACATGAACATCTGGCTGGTCGATGGTGGTGAGTGAGACGCAGATCGAGCCCGCGACAGGCCTGTGGCTCGAGGGGAGCACCCCACCCAGGCCAGGCGTTCCCCTCACCCTGCGCCCCGGCATACAGCTCTTCCTGGCCAACAACCCCAGTTCGTGGACCTTCGAGGGCACCAACACCTGGGTGCTCACGGACCAGGGCCAGGCGATCGTGGTGGACCCCGGGCCGGTGGACGAGCCCCACCAGCAGGCGGTGGCCGACTGGCTCGCAGCGCGCGAGGCGCACCTGGAACACCTGGTGATCTCCCACGGTCACTGGGACCACTCGGGCGGGGCCAAGCCCCTGGCCGCCCTCACCGGGTCCAGCGGTGTCACCGACCTGCGCGGCAGCGCCGACGGCACGCCGTTGCCGTTCGGTGGTGACAGTGGCGAGCACCTGCTGGTCTACCGCACGCCCGGGCACACCAGCGACGGGATCACCCTGCTGTGGCCCCGACACAAGGTCGCCTTTGTCGGCGACACCGCGCTGGCCCGGGTCAACCCCTACATCCACCACCCGGACGGGACCGTGACCGACATCCTCGAGTCGATGGACAAGCTCGCGGGCCTGCTCGATGACTCCTGGTTGATGCTCTCGGGACACGGCCCGGTCATCACCTCCCCGCGGAGCCACCTGGTGCGCCGGATGACCTCGCGGCAGCGGCGGATCGCGGAGGTCCGGGCCCACCACGAGGACGGTCTCGTCGAGGAACAGATCGTCAACGCCATGTATGGCGACCGTGGGGAGCAGACCCGCCGGGCGGCCGCCGCCACGGTGCAGGCGCTCCTCGCCCACATCACGGAAAGGAACTGATCCATGAGCACGCCCACCAAGTTCGTGCCGCAAGCTACGCCGGAGACCCAGCCCTACTGGGACGGCACGGCGGCCCGCGAACTGCGCATCCAGCAGTGTGTCCCCGAGCAGCACACCTTCTTCTATCCCCGCACCAGCTGTCCGACGTGCGGCACCGAGGAGGTGAAGTGGGTGACGGCCTCGGGCCGTGCCCGGCTGCACACCTATGTGATCTCGCACCGGCCCGCGCCCGGCTTCACTCCGCCCTATGTCATCGCGGTGGTCGAGCTCGAGGAGGGCCCGCGGATGATGACCAACCTGGTCGGCATCGACCCCGATCCCGATCTGCTCGAGCTCGACATGGACCTGGTCGTGGACTTCGAGGCACGCGGTGAGGACATCTCGGTGCCGGTCTTTCGTCCCACCGGCAGCAAGGAGGCAGCGTGAGCGACGTCGTCATCATGGGGGCGGCCGAGACCGACCAGCTCGGCAAGCTTCCCGACATCAGCACCCTGGAGCTGCACCTGCAGTCGGCTCGCAGCGCGTTGCGCGACGCCGGCCTGGGCATCGAGGACATCGACGGCATCGCGTCGGTCTCGGCGCCGGGTCCGGTGACCATCGCCCATGCGCTGGGCATCACCCCGAGCTGGGTCGACACCACCTCGGTCGGTGGCGCCTCCTTCCTGTTCCACGTGCGTCACGCGGTCGCCGCCATCCGGGCCGGCCAGGCCAACGCGGTCCTGATCACCCACGGTGAGTCGGGCCGCTCCCGCGTCGGTGCGCCACCGTGGGCGATGGCCAAGGACTCCCTGTCCGGGCAGTTCGAGTTCCCGTTCGGGGTGCTGGGGCCCCCGACGACCTTCAGCCTGCCGGTGATGCGCTTCCTGAAGGAGACCGGCACCACCATCGAGCAACTGGCCGAGGTGGCCGTCGCACAGCGCCGGTGGTCCTCCCAGAACCCGCGGGCCATGTTCCAGGAGGAGGTCAGCGTCCAGGACGTGCTGGACTCACGCCCGGTCGCCAGTCCGCTGACGCTGCTCATGTGCTGCCTGGTGACTGACGGCGGCGGGGCGCTCGTGGTCACCTCGCGTGAGTTCGCGGAGTCCCGGGGCACGGACCACCCGTTGGTGTCGGTGCTGGGCACGGGAGAGTGCGCCACCACGCCGATGATCTCGCAGATGGCGGACATGACGCGGTGTGAGCAGTTCGAGGTCTCGAGTCGACACGCGCTGCAGGAGGCGCGCCTGACGACCGACGACATCGACCACCTGATGATCTACGACG
Organism: Ornithinimicrobium murale; assembly: GCF_003352835.1. Classification (GTDB taxonomy): domain Bacteria; phylum Actinomycetota; class Actinomycetes; order Actinomycetales; family Dermatophilaceae; genus Ornithinicoccus; species Ornithinicoccus muralis. The sequence goes on from NZ_QLVD01000032.1 coordinate 125,121, forward strand.
CCTTCGCGCACGTGCCGCTCTTTGGCCTCGAGGACATGGGCTTTGTCGGTCGTGGTGAGGCCGGCGCCTTTGTCGCCGACGGACACACCTCGCCCGGCGGGTCGCTTCCGATGAATACCAATGGCGGAGGGTTGTCCTACACGCATACGGGCATGTATGGAATGTTCGCCATCCAGGAGGCCGTCCGGCAGTTGCGCGGAGAGGCCGCAGCACAGGTCCCGGACGTCAGCACGAGCCTGGTCCTCGGCAATGGCGGAATGTTTATGAGCGCGGCCACTCTCGTGCTCGGAAATGCGGCAGCCGCCTGACCAGAAGATCATCGGCCGTCGGGCTCGTGTGCGGGCCCGACGGCCGCCTGAATATCCCATTACCCTGTTTGAGGAACAGGCTTGGGAAGCCGGTTTCGGGCTATCATCCGTCCCCAACAGAACGGGTGGTGTCCGGCACCAATCCACACCCGTGAATGGAGAGGACGGCTCATGACTGTGTTGGACGGGGAAGAGGGAGCGACTCCGCCTGCCACCAGCAATCGGCAGTGGAGCAAGACAAGTAGCACCCGGCGGACGATCCTCGCGGCCGCCGAGGACGTGTTCGTCGATCTGGGCTACTGGGAGTCCAACATATCCAACATCGTGGAGCGTTCCGGCTCCAGTGTCGGCAGTATCTATCATCATTTCGGGGGCAAGTCCGAGCTTTTCACGGCGCTCTGGGAGAGCTACTCCCAAACCCTGGGAGCCGTCGCCAACGAGGCCAGTCAGGCCTATCGTGAGGCGCACCCCAGTGAGGCGCCCATCGACGCCTTCTGTGAGGGTGCACGGGCCTACTGCATGCACACGTGGGGCAGCAGGCGCGGCCTCAGTCTCTTTTATTCGGGAGACACGCCACCGGGCTACGAGAAACTGCGTCGCCAGGGCAACAGTCGGTGGCTGAGGCGCAATGCAAAGCTCCTCGACCTCGGTGACACCAGGAGTGACGCTCTGGTCACCGCGTCCCTGACCGCGATCATTGCCGAGGCCTGCCGGCTCATCATCACGGTGGACACCGAGGAGGAGGCGCAGGAGGTCGCGGAGGCGGCAGTGGTGCTGCTCAGGGGGCTCTACGGCGCCAAGGCCTGAGCGGCCGCGGGCCCGGGTGACGAGTCATCCGGGCCTGAGCGGCCGCACCGGCGATCAGGCGGTAGTTGCGACACGGGCTGTGCCGCGGTCGAAGCACACCGTGCCGTCTCCCCGCAACGTCTGGAAGAGGACGTCTGTGCCGTCCGTGCGCCAAGCGCGAACGGTCAGGGTGTCACCGGGCGTGACCGGAGCCGAGAAGCGCCCGCCGATCGCGGTGAGGGCGCTGACCTCGCCATCGGCCAACCCCGCGATCAGGGCCCGGGCGCTCATGCCGTAGGTGCACAGGCCGTGCAGGATCGGACGCTCGAAGTTGCCGCGCTGGGCAAAGACCGGATCGGAGTGCAGGGGGTTGCGGTCGCCGCTGAGGCGATAGACCAGCGCCTGGCCGGGCCAGGTCGGCAGGTGCGCGAGCAGGTCGGGCTCGCGGTCCGGGAGTGCCCACTGAGCAGCGGCCGTGGCCGCCGAGGCCGCGCCCGCCTGGCCCTCGCTGAAGCCACCCTCCCCACGGATGAAGATCTGGCTCCGGGACAACACGAGCTCCTCTCGCGTGTCCGCGTCGACAGCCCGGCTCTCCGAGGAGATCAGGGCGCCCGAGCGCTTGTCCTCGATGCTCGTGATGACGCTGGTGACCTCCACCTCGCCCTCGACAGGCAGGGGCTGGGCCAGCTCGACCTCCTGGCCGCCGTGCACGAGCATCGCCGGGTTGAAGTCACCGAGCTTGCGACCGCCGCCGCCCGAGGCGACCAGCACACCGTAGGTGGGCAGCACCTGCTGGCTGACGCCGTGGCTGTTCTCGGTGGTCAGGGTGAGCTCCGCCAGCGGGTCGTCGTGCCCCGCACCGCACCCCACGGCATACAGCAGGGCGTCTTTGCTGGTCCAGGACCGTCGCACCGGCTCGGACGGAACACCAACGAGATCGTGATTGAGGGACATGAGCTGCCTCCGCGAGGATCGTGAGCCGGCGGCGGCCACACTGGGGGACCACCCGTGGTGGGCGGTCCCGGCGGCAGCAACCCAACTCTAGAGTCAAATTCTAGAGCACCGTTCTAGTCTTGTTTGGGCGGGCTGTCAATCCCTGCCCTGCGCCGATCGGGTGCAGGTGGGCTAGGGGTGGCACGCGGTTGGCAAAGTTTTGGAAAGGGGTCTTGACGGGGCGTGGCGCGTCAGGCATGCTTCGAGTCAGATTCTAGAGGACGATTCTAGAAGCACTTTCGACACGAGCAAAGGAGCTGGGATGGTCGACTTCTCCCTCACCGAGGAGCAGCGGGACGTTCGGAACGCAGTGCGGTCCTTCATCGAGAAGGAGGTCATGCCACTCGAGGCGGAGGTGCTGCGCAACGAGCGCGAGGGCCGACCGAGCCTGGAGCCCGGCGTGCTCAAGGACCTGCAGCAGAAGGCCCGCAAACACGGCTACTGGGGCATCAACACACCGGAGGAGTACGGCGGCATGGCCGTCGGCCCGGTGCTGAGCGCCATCATCGCTGGCGAGGCCGGCAGGACCTATGTGCCGTTCCGTTTCGGTGGATCTGCCGACAACATTCTCTACGCGGGCACGCAGGAGCAGCAGAAGGAGTATCTGCTCCCGACGATCGAGGGCGAGCGCCGCAGCTGCTTCGCGATCACCGAGCCGGGCGCCGGCTCGGATGCCCGGAGCATCCAGACGCGGGCCGTCCAGGACGGTGACGACTGGGTCATCACCGGAGAGAAGATTTTCATCACCAACGGCAACGAGGCCGACTTCGTCATGGTCTTTGCCGTCACGGACCGCGAGAAGGGCGCCGACGGCGGCGTGACCTGCTTCCTGGTCGACCGTGACATGGGCTGGACCTCCGACCCGATCGCCACCATGGGTGAGTGGGGGCCGGCGTCCCTGCACTTCGACAACGTGCGCGTCCCGAGCCGCAACATCCTCGGCGAGGTCGGCAAGGGCTTCGAGCTGGCGATGCGCTGGATCGGCCAGGGCCGATACATGATCCCGGCCGGTGCGCTGGGTGGCGCCGAGCGCATGCTCGAGATGGCGATCGAGCACGCCAACACGCGTCACTCCATGGGCCGGCCCATCGCCGAGTACCAGGGCATCCAGTGGCACATTGCCGACAGTGCCGTGGAGTTGGAGTCGGCGCGCTGGCTCACCCTCTTTGCCGCCTGGCAGGTCCAGGAAGGCAAGGACGCGCGTCAGGCCTCCTCGATCGCCAAGCTGAGCGGCACGGTGATGGCCAACAAGGTCGTCGACCGCGTGCTCCAGATCCATGGCGGCATGGGCTACACCAAGGAGCTGCCGCTGGAGCGGTGGTATCGCGAGCTGCGACTGCTGCGGATCTTCGAGGGCACCGACGAGATCCAGAAGCGCACCATCGCGCGCAACCTGCTCAAGGGGCACGTCAAGGTTGGTGACTCGCTGCGATGACCACCATGGACGGGTTCTTCACGCCGAGCAGCGTTGCTCTGGTGGGGGCCACGGACAAGTCCGGCTGGTCGCTCAGCACCTTCAACAACCTGCGTGACCCGGAGCACGGCTACCCAGGTGAGGTCTATCTGGTCAACCCGCGCACCGAGGTGGTGCACGACACCCAGGCCTACCCGAGCCTGACCGCCATCGGCAAGCCGGTGGACCTGGCCTACGTGATGACCCCGGTCTCTGTCGTCCCCCAGGTGCTCCGTGAGGGCGCGGCCCTCGGCACGCGGCACTATGTCGTGCTGACGGCGGGCTACGGCGAGATCGGGGGTGAGGGCGCGGTGCACGAGCAGGAGCTTGCGGACCTCGCCGAGGAGCTCGACCTGGTCGTGCTCGGCCCCAACGGCAACGGGTTCATCAACGCAGCCATGAAGATCAACCCCTATGGCCTGCCGATCCCCAAGCCGTTGATCTCCGGCAATGTCGGCGTCGTTCTCCAGAGTGGGGGCCTGGCCAGCAACGTGCTGGCCTTCGCCCAGGCACGCAACATCGGCGTGAGCCTGCTCACCTCCATGGGCAACGAGACAGTCGTGAGCGTCACCGACGTCGTCTCGGCCCTGGTGGACGACCCGAACACCAAGAGCATCGCCTTGTTCCTGGAGGCGATCCGCAACCCGGAGGAGTTCCGCGAGGTCGCCGCACGGGCCCTCGCCGCCGGCAAGCCGATCGTTGCTCTCAAGGTGGGTCGCAGCGAGAAGGCCTCGCGGACCGCCCAGGCCCACACCGGTGCACTGGTCGGCGACGACAAGACGGTCGACGCGGTCTTCAAGCAGCTCGGGATCGTGCGCGTGGAGTCGCTGGAGGACCTGATGGTCACGGCCGGCCTGCTGGCGGAGACCGGTCCGTTGCCGGGTCGTCGGATCGGCGTGGTCACGCCCTCGGGCGGCGCCTCGGAGATCATCGCCGACCGTGCCGAGATGGAGGGGCTCGACCTGCCCGACTTCTCACCCGAGACCACCGCGGCGCTGGAGGTCATCGTGCCGCCCTTTGCGACGGTGGCCAACCCGCTGGACGTCACCGGCTTCGTGCTGCTCGACCGCACGCTGCTGGGGCGGGCGGCCGAGGCTGCCGCCAAGGAGCCGGGGATCGACCTGGTGGTCCTGCTGCAGGACCTGCCGAAGGCCACTCCCTCGATGGAGGACACGGTGGCCGCCTACACGGCCAACGCTCAGATCCTGGCCAACTCGCCTGTCCCGGTGGTGGTGATGGGCAACGTGCTCACCGACATCAACGAGGTGGGGCGCGAGATCACCAGGGCGAGCAACTACCCCATGGTGCTCGGTGGCATCGAGCACGGCATGGCCGCCATCGGACACGCGGTTCGGTGGAGCGAGACCTACCGTCGGGCGCAGGAGCGATCGGGCTCCGGTGAGCGGGCGCCGGTCGTGCCGGTCCGCACCCAGGACGCCACCGGCGTGTGGGCCGAGCACCGGGCAGGATCCTTCCTGCGCGAGCACGGTGTGCCGATCGTGCCCACGGAGCTGGTCTCGGATGCGGAAGCCGCGGCAGCGGCGGCGGACCAGGTGGGCTACCCCGTCGTGCTCAAGGCCGCCGCTGAGGGCCTGGCCCACAAGAGCGATATCGGCGGAGTCCATCTCGGACTCGTGGATGCCGAGGCAGTCAGTGCGGCCTTCAACGCCATGCAGGCCAGTCTCGCTCAGCACGGTCACCCCGACGCGGAGGCGATCATCCAGCCGATGCGCTCGGCAGGGACCGAACTGCTGGTCGGCGTGGTGCGGGACCCCCAGTGGGGACCGACCCTCGCCGTGGCGATGGGTGGCATCTGGGTCGAGGTCATGGCCGACTCCGCCCTGCGGGTGCTGCCGGTCGACCGACAGGAGGTCCGGGAGGCCCTGGAGGAGCTGCGGGGCGTCAGCCTGCTGCGTGGCGCACGAGGGATGCCTGCCACGGACCTCGATGCGCTGGCAGCGGTCATCCACCAGGTCGGTGAGATCGCCGTGGGGCTCGGCGAGGAGCTGGAGTCGCTCGAGATCAACCCGCTCCTCGTCCACGGAGACCGTATCGAGGCACTCGACGCGCTGATCACCTGGCGGGCGGACGAGGACAACGGGTCCGCCCCGGGAAGTGACGCCGAGATCACCGACGCGACAGAGCGGCGCAGGGCCTGACGCTCATGACCACGGACCTGTCGGCCGCGAGCCGGGTCGCGGCTCGCGGCCGACCCACCAGGAGGTGCTGTGCACGACCACGCCAAACCGGTGCAGTCGCCGTGGCTGACACTCCTGGTCGTCTGCACGGTCAGCACTCTGTTGGCCCTCAACGGGAGCACGCTCAACATCGCGCTCCCCAGGCTGGTGCGGCACTTCGAGGCAGATGCGAGCGCCGGCAGTTGGCTGCTGCTGAGCTACATGATGGCCAACAGCGCCACGTTGGTGATCTTCGGCCGGCTGGGCGACATGACCGGCCAGCGCCCCATCTACCTCATCGGTCTCACCACCTTCACCGTGAGCAGCATCCTGTGCGGGTTCGCGCCCAACATCGAGACGCTCATCGCGGTGCGGTGCGTGCAGGGGCTGGCATCGGCCATCCTGCTCACCAACGGTGCCACGCTCATTCACGGGGCGTTTCCACCAGAGACACTGGGCAAGGCGATGGGCTACTACACGGCCTCCTTCTCGGTGGCCAGCCTGGTCGGGCCGACGTTGGGTGGCTTCCTGGTCGAGGCCGCCGGGTGGCAGTGGGTCTTCTGGTTCAACGTGCCGCTCTGTCTGTTGGGCCTCTACTGGGGAGCGCGGCACCTGCGCGGCGAGCCGGCGCTGGACGGCAAGCAGTCCCTGGACGTCGGCGGCAACCTCATCACCATGGTGAGCCTGCTCATGCTGACCTTCGGCATCTCCCAGGCAACCGACCTGGGGTGGGCCAACATCCAGGTCTGGGGTCTGGCGCTCGTCGCCCTGCTGCTGGTCCCGGTCCTGGTCCGCATCGAACGGCGCGCCAAGGACCCGATCTTCGACCCGGGCGTCCTGAGGACCAACGGTGTCGTGGGCATCTACGTGGGCGGCGCGCTCAACGCCGCCGGGCGCTTCCCGCTGGTGACGATCATGAGCCTCTATTTCCAGATCATCCTCGGCCGCAGCGCCCTGTCGGCCGGCATATGGCTGCTGCCGATGCCGATCGCCACCATCAGCGCAGCGATGTGCATGGGCTGGCTCAGCTCGCGCCGCAACGCCCGTCAGCTGAGCACCGCCGGGTCCGCCCTGGGGCTGCTAGGGCTGGTGATCGTCACCGTCAGCATCTCGACCGGCATCGTGTGGGGAACCCTGGTTGGCCTGGCCGTGACGGGCAGCGGCACCGGGATCTTCCTCGGGGCCAACGCCACGGCCCTGCTGCAGGCCCTGCCGGAGGGCAAGGCAGGCGTGGGCAATGCCGTGCGCCTGATGGTGCAGAACGGCGGCACCCTGGTGGCGACCGCGGGGGTGCTCACCATCATCACCAGCGCCGCCGCCCCGGGCCTGCGCAGCGCGGTCCTGGGTGGGGATCCTGGCGGGATGGATCCGAGCGAGCTGCTCCCGGGCTTCCAGTGGGGTCTGTTCGCGATGATCGTGCTCTCCGTCGCCGGCCTGGCCGTCTGCATCCACAACCAGCGCATCATGCGCCCACCCCACCGGAGGACCTGATCCCATGCGAGGACTGAGCGGGCAGACCGCCATCGTCACCGGCGCGAGTCGCGGCATCGGTTATGCCATCGCCGAGCGGCTCGTCGCCGAAGGAGCCCGGGTCGTGATCACCGGGCGCAAGGCGGAACCGCTGGCCGAGGCGGTGGCTGCCCTGGGCGGTCCGGAGGTGTGCCTGGGAGTGCCCGGCAAGGCCGATGACCCAGAGCACCAGCGCGCCACCGCACAACAGGCCGAACGAGACTTCGGTCCGGTGACGCTCCTGGTCAACAACGTGGGCATCAACCCGGTCTACGGATCGCTGATGGCTGCCGACCTGGGCGCGGCGCGCAAGATCGTCGAGGTCAACGCCCTGGCCCCGCTGGCGTGGGTGCAGGCCGTCTTCGGGGACCCGGCCCGTTCCGGGGCGGTCGTGAACATCTCCTCGACCGCCGGGCAGGGCACCGCACCCGGTATCGACCTGTATGGCGCGAGCAAGGCGATGCTGGACCATCTCACGCGAGGCATGGCGCTCGAGCTCGCACCCCGGGTGCGGGTCAATGCCGTGGCTCCTGCCCTGGTCCGCACGCAGTTCGCGGCGCCGCTGATGTCCCAGGGCGAGGAGGCCGCGGCGAGCCGCTACCCGCTGGGGCGGATCGGCCGGCCGGAGGATGTCGCCTCCACCGTTGCCTTCCTACTCTCGGAGGAGGCGTCCTGGATCACCGGGACCCTGCACATCATCGACGGCGGAGGCCGTCTGACCTAGCTCCACCGGACATCCGGTCGAGCTCAACCTCACCCACAAGGAGAAGTCATGTCTGAACAGAACAGGGTCGCCATCGTCACTGGTGGTGCGCGAGGTATCGGAGCGGCCACCGCCAAGCGCCTGGCCGAGGACGGCCATGCCGTCGCCATCTTCGACCTCAACGAGGCCGATGGCGAGCAGGTCGTCAAGGAGATCACGGACGCTGGCGGCCGTGCGATCGCGGTGGGTGTGGACGTTGCCGACGCTGAGGCCGTTCAAGCCGGTGTCGACCGCGTGGCCGAGGAGCTCGGACCGCCCGTGGTCCTGGTCAACAACGCCGGTGTGCTCCGCGACAACCTGCTGTTCAAGATGTCCGAGGACGACTGGGACACGGTGATGAACGTGCACCTGCGCGGTGCCTTCCTGATGAGCCGGGCCTGCCAGGCGCACATGACCAAGGAAGGTTTCGGCCGCATCATCAGCATGTCCAGCTCGTCGGCCAAGGGCAACCGTGGTCAGGCCAACTACTCCGCGGCCAAGGCCGGACTGCAGGGCTTCACCAAGGCGATCGCCCTGGAGCTGGGGAAGTTCGGCGTGACCGCCAACGCGGTGGCCCCGGGCTTCATCCAGACCGACATGACGGCCGCGACGGCCGCACGGGTGGGCGTGCCTTTCGAGCAGATGATTGAGGGCGCCAAGGAGCGCAGCCCCGTCAAGCGCGTCGGCCAGCCGGAGGACATCGCCCACACCGTCTCCTACCTGGCATCCGAGGGGTCGGGCTTTGTGACCGGCCAGGTCATCTACGTCAGCGGCAGCCCGCTCGGCTGAGCGCGGACCAGGAAGAGAGGGCAGAGCAGTGGAAGCATGGATTGTCGGCGCCCGCCGGAGCCCGCTGGGCCGGGCCTTCAAGGGCAGCCTCAGGGAGGTTCGGCCGGACGATCTGGCCGCACGCGTGATCACCGCGACCGTCGAGGCGACGGAAGGGTTGGCGATGGAGGACCTGGAGGACCTCTATCTGGGGTGCGCCCAGCCCTTCGGGGAGCACGGGCAGAACCTGGCCCGCGTGGTGTCGGTGCTGATGGGAGCCCAGGGCGCGGGTGGCACCACGGTCAACCGCTACTGCTCCTCCTCGGTGCAGACCACCCGGATGGCTTTCCACGCGATCCGGTCCGGCGAGGCCCAGGCCCTCATCAGCGCCGGGGTCGAGTGCGTGTCCCGGACCCCGAACTTCCGCGAGGCGGGCATCGACACCAGGGCCTGGAACAACTCCGCCTTCGCCGCGGCGCAGGCCCGCACGAAGGCGCGCGCCGCCGAGGGAGGCGCGTGGAGCGATCCACTCGTTGACGGTGAGCTGCCGGACGTCTACATCGCGATGGGGCAGACCGCCGAGAACGTCGCCGGTCTGTGCGGCGTCTCGCGGGCCGACCAGGACGCGTGGGCGGCCACGAGCCAGCAGCGCGCAGTGGCCGCGATCGAGGCGGGTCTGTTTGACTCCCAGATCGTGCCGATCGAGCTGGCGGACGGCACCGTCGTCACCCGCGACGACGGGCCGCGACCGGGCACTACCGCGGAGAAGCTCGCGACCCTCGACCCTGTCTTCCGGGAGGGTGGCTCGGTCACGGCCGGCAACAGCTGCCCGCTCAACGACGGCGCGGCTGCCCTGGCGATCACCAGCGACGAGTTCGCTCGGAGCAGGGGCATCAAGCCGCTGGCCCGGATCGTGAGCACGGCGGTGTCGGCCCTCTCACCGGAGATCATGGGTCTGGGACCGGTCGAGGCTTCCCAACGTGCCCTCGCCCAGGCCGGCATGAGCATCGGCGACATGGACCTCTATGAGATCAACGAGGCCTTCGCGGCTCAGGTCCTGCCCAGCGCGCAGCAATTGGGCATGGACCTGGACAAGCTCAACGTCCACGGCGGCGGCATCGCCCTCGGCCACCCGTTCGGCGCGACCGGTGCCCGCATCGCGGGGACGCTGATCGGTGCTCTGGAGGAGCGGGACGGACAGTTCGGGCTGGAGACGATGTGTGTCGGTGGCGGTCAGGGTATGGCCATGATCATCGAGCGGCTCTGAGGGGCCGATCCCCGAGACCACCTACCTGGCAGGGGACGCCGGCCTCTCGTATGCCGAGGGGCTGGCGATGAGTTCCGCGCGGGTGGGGAGTCAGATCCGGCATGCGATGTCTCCTCGTTCCCGGCGCCGGGGGCCAGGCGTGGTACTGGCACCGGCTCGTGCCGCTGCTGCCCGGTGCCGCCGCTGTTGAGCTGCCGGCAGGTGACCCCAACGCGGGCCTGGCGGCCTATGCCGACGCGATCGTCAGCGCCGCAGGTCCCGACCCCGGCCCGGTCACCGTGGTCGCGCAGTCGATGGGCGGGCTGTCGGCGCCGCTGGTCTGTGACCGTCTTGACGTGCGTGAGCTCGTGCTGCTGAACGCAATGATCCCCAGGCCGGGCGAGACAGGTCACCAGTGGTGGACCGCCACCCGACTGGCGGAGGAGATGATCGAGGAGATGGACCCGCTCCGGCACTTCTTCCACGACGTCCCCGAGGACGTCACGCAGGAAGCACTGGCAGCAGGAGAGCCAGCGCAGACTGACCGGCCGTTCGACGAGCCCTGGCCGCTCCCGGCCTGGCCGGAGGTGCCCACCCGGGTGCTCACCGGCAGCGACGACCGGTTCTTCCCGCCCGCCTTCCAGCGCCGTGTGGCCCGTGAGCGACTCGGGCTCGAGGTTGAACTGGTCCCCGGAGGTCACCTGGCCGCGCTCAGCCGGCCGACCGAGCTCGCGGCCGCCCTGCTGCGCACCGTCCAGACCTGAGCGCGACGAGCTGTGGCCCCGAACGAGCCCGCCGACCTATCGCGGTCAGCGGGCCCGTCGTGGGTTGTGCGTTGGGGCTAGTGGCGGCCCTGGTCGGCGTTCAGGCTGAAGGTGCCTTTCACCCCGGTCTCCATGACGCCGGTGTAGTTGGCGAGGTAGGAATCCAGATAGGGCGCGCGATCACCCTGCGTCGGAACGTCATTGCGGGTGTTCTGCAGGTCGAGCGTCAGCGTTGGTGAGCTGACTGTGATGGTCTGGCCGGAGGGCTGGTCCCGCCAGCCCCACGTGGTGTTCGTGCCTACGCCGACGGCAAGCTGGTGACCCTCCTGCAGGGTCCAGTCGGTGTCCTTCAGGGTGAAGCTGACCTGCCCGTTGGTGACCACCGACATCTGCTCGTCGAACATGATGGCCGTGCCGTCCGGTGCGACGTCCCACAGGCGGACCAGCACGTTGCCCACACCCTGCGCCTGGAAGGAGATCTCGGGAGTGCCGGTGATCCGCGTGTCGTGGTTCACCGGTCGTGACCACGAGTAGTAGCTGTTGTCGTCCTCGGTCACCCGGGGCTTGGGCCCCGTGTCGGAGTTGGCGCCGTGCCGCGCCACCTCCGGCAGCTCCGGAGCATGCTCCATGTCGTAGACGCCGGTGTCGCTGTGCGGGCCGACGGCCAGTCTGCTCGGGCTCTCGCCGCCATCGTCCACGTAGGACCCCGACTCCAGGCGTGCCGTGGTGCTTGAGGTGACGACTGGCCAGGTGTCCTGTGCACGCCACTGGCCGAAGTTGTCCTGGATGGCGAACGCCGGGTCCATTACGTTGGGCTCCACGTCGCGCAGGTGCTCGTCGTAGAAGCGCATGACCTCCTCGAACCAACCCTCGCGCCCCATGCGGAGGACTCCGTCCCGGCCCCTGTCGTTGCCGCGGACGTGCTCGAACGGGCCGAGCCAGCCGCGTTGCTCACCGTCGTGGTTGGCCAGGTACTGCTGCATGTCCTCGGGCTTGGTGTTGGGCTCGAGGAAGCCCTGTGTGAGGAAGAGCGGGACGGCGGAGCCGTCGGCCATAGCCGCGAGGTTGCGTGCGGACCAGTAGTCGGAATCGGGGTCGGGGTTCTGAGGGTCCGAGAGGTTGTTCTCCAGGCACTCCGGGTGATTTTCCTCGTAGGCCGCGTTCGCCCGGTAGCGCTCGGTGTCGTCGGCCATCCCGGGGAGGGAGGCGATCGAGTTGTAGGCGCGAGGAGTGCCGGTGACGTTGGGGCGCGGCACGCCGTTGGAGTAGAGGTAGTTGTACATGTCCCACAGGGGTTCCTGTGCGACCACCGCCCCCAGACCCTCCGGTTCGTGGTTGGCCCCGAGGAGGCCGGTGACCGCGTCATACGACTTGCCGTAGAGGCCCACGCGACCGGTGGACCACGGCTGGCTCGCCGCCCAGTCGACGGCGGCGACGGTGTCCGCCTGCTCTCCGGGACCGGCGAAGTCCAGGCAGCCGGTCGACCCGCCGTAGCCGCGCAGGTCGACCATGACGACGGTGTAGCCCCGCTCCATCAGCGAGGCGCCGTCGATCAGGTCGTTGAACCGCGCGGAGGGGCCGGTGTGGCTGAAGCCGTCGTTGCCAGTCTGGCCGATGTGAGCGAAATAGGGGCCGACGGAGAGGATGACCGGCGTCGGCTCGTCGGAGGACAGGTGCGCCGGGCGAAGCACATCGGCGTGCAGCTCGACATCACTACCGTCCGAGGAGGGGAAGTAGTGCTCGGTCCAAGACGCGCCGACGGGGACGCGGTCGTTCTCCTCGTGGGTGACGCCGTCCGCGACGGAAGCCGGGCCAGACAGTGGGCCGGTGGAGACGGAGGCCACTGCCGGGGCAGTGACTCCAGACGGGCCGTCGGCCAACGCGGCGAACGGCGCGACGACGAGGCCCGCCGCACAGGCGAGGGCGAGGGAGGTGCGGCGGGCGCTGGTGGTGCGCGCGCGAGCGGGATGACTGTTCAACGGATCCTCCTGGGATCGTGCGCCCGCCGCCGGCCCCTGCCGTCGGCATCAACTGCCCGAGCGACGGGACGTGGTGGGGACGTCGCCGACGGTGTGCACAGCATGGCGACACCCGCGGCCGATTGACAGGGGTCGCGGCAAGTCGGACCAAGATTCGACCGCGGCTAGAGATGGTCTTGTCTCTCAGTCGGCCCGGGGCCTCTTGGTTCAGAGCGGCCCGAGCACCTCGGTCGGGTCTGCCTCCAGCCGCAGGCTCTCCAGCACGCTGAGCAACCGCCGTTCCTCGAAACCGAAGTGCGACTCCATGATCGCCCCGATGCCTTCCAGGTGGCGCTCCAGCTCAGCTCGCGGGGCAGAGCGGTCCACGGCCTCCTGGAGCCCGGCCACCAGATATCCGATCATCGAGTGGTCCTGCTGCAGGGATCGCAGGGTGTCCGCCAGCTCGGGGTGGGCGGCTGCGATGGCCGGGAACAGCCTGCGGTCCTCGCCCTCGTGGTGGCTGGTCAGGGCGGTGCAGAAACCGTGACAGAACAGCAGCAGGTCCCGACTCGCCTCACCGGCAGGGGTGCCGGCGGTCAGCGCCTCCCGAGTGACGCGCAGTGCCTCGCGCAGCCGCTCGTGCACGGCCCGCAGCTCTCGACTCCAGGCCACAAGCCTGGTCTTCTCGCCCTCAGTCACACTGGGGGCGAAGGGGTGACGGTGTCATCGTCGCTCCTTCGTGTCCGGCGCCTCCATGCCTGACACGGACTGTCAACGACACGCGACGCTGCGGTCACCTTAGCGTGGGCAGCGGTGTGTGGTGGGCTCCACGGGGTGCGATCATGCCGGGGTGAGTGAGCCGATGACTGAACCACCCGCTGATGTCGAGGGCGGCCCCGGGTGGGTGATCGACGGCAGCACCCTGCTGCCGCGCGTCACCGACCTCGTCGCTTTCCGGGAGGGCATGGCGACCGACCCGCTGGTCGATGCGGTCCAGGCCCTCTGGTCGGGTGACCCGGTGCGCGCCCGCGGGCTGCTGCAGAGCGCCGACCGGACCGTGCGGGTGCGAGCCCTGCTGGCTGACTGCGCCCGTGACCTTGGGGAGACCAAGACGGCACTGCGGGCGTATGCCGAGTTGCTGGCCGAGTGCACCGGCTCACCCTGGGAGCCGGTCCTGCGGCAGCACCACGGCAAGGCGCTGCTGGCCGCCGGCCGTCCGGGTGAGGCGCTCCAGGAGTTCGAGGCGGCCCACGCGATGCGGATCGCCGCAGGGGCACCAGCCGACCTCATCGCCTCCAGCGTCCAGGCATGCGACCGTGCCCGGCAACTGGTTGAGGCAGGACACCAACCTCCGGGGGCCTCCCCGCGTTGAGTCACTAAGACCGTCAATGGGGCGGAGTGCGGGAGGAGGGCGCGTGGACGATGAGCAGCGGGAGTTCGAGGCGTGGGCGGTGTCGCGGCAGCAAGGCTTCCTGCGCTCGGCGATCCTGCTCACCGGAGAGCAGGCCAGTGCCGAAGACCTCGTCCAGGACGCGCTGCTCAAGGTGGCCGACCGGTGGTCGCGGCTGCGCGCCGAGGCACCCGATGCTTATGCGCGAAGGATCATCTACAACGGCGCCGTCACGTGGTGGCGACGTCGAAAGCGGGAGACGCCCAGCGCCGAACTACCTGATGCAGGACTGGCTGGTCGGAGCGAAGCCTGGGTGGCCGGGGCCGATGTGCGCGCCGCCCTGCAGGCGTTGACACCGAGGCAGCGTGCGGTCCTGGTGCTGCGCTACTACGAGGACCAGTCCGAGCAGCAGATCGCAGAGACGCTCGGTGTCTCCACGGGCACGGTCAAGAGCCAGGCGCATGTCGCGATGCGCCGGCTCCGCGAGGAGTTCGCGATCGTCAGTGCGGAGGAGGTTCGATGAGTGACCTGCGTGAGTTCCTGGACCGTGGCGTCGCGGGCGCCACCGACGTGAATCTGGTGCAGGGAGTGTGGCGGACGTCCCGTGTGCGGCGCCGGAACCGTCGGCTGGGGGCCGGGGCGGCAGTGGCCGCCGTTGCGGCCGGTGCGGTCGTGGTGAGTCAGTGGGGTGGGACGGGGCCTTCACCCGAGGATCTCGCCCCGGCCGTCGAGACCACATCGACGGCCCCGGTGGTCGACCAGCTGGTCGCGAACGAGCGGTTCCTCGACGGGCTGCGGGCCAGCGGGGTGCAGCCCAACTACCGCCCCCTGAAGAGCCCGACCCTGGCCGTCAGCCACGGCGCTGGGCGCGTCATTGTCGGCGTGGTATCGGACGTCCGGCCGCAGGGAGACGACTTCGTGGTGACGGTGGACGTCCAGCAGACCCTCCCGGACGGCGGCGAGCTCGGCCACGTCGACATCCTGCTCGACAGCGGCCCGTTGCACGAGGTGACTCCGGCGCAGGCGGTCGAGGTCGGCGGTCCCATCCTCGTCGTGCTGCGCGACCAGGTGTCCTCGGAGGGGCGCACCGACCCGATCCGGCCTTACGTCGACGGGTTCTGGCTCGAGGTCCCCGATGGGGTCGGCAACCCCTACGCGGACTATGCGGACATGCGCCAGGCCTGGCCGCCGGTCGGCTCGGTCGAGGAACTAGCCACGGTGCTCAGGGAGGCGGAGGTCGCAGCCCGTCCGGAGCAGCCGCCACCGTTGCCGGTCGAGTGCTCGGCGTCCTGGCAGAACCCGCCGTTCGTCGACGGCGCTGGACTCACGCCAGATGCCCTCAGCACGGCCGACACCATCTTCGCCGAGGCCGGCAGCTGCGATGAGGAGGCTCTCATCGCGCGGGCGGTCGCCGATGGCACCGACATCTCCATCGGTGAGGGAGATGCACAGGAGCAGCTGGTGACGCCGGATCCTGACGGGGCCTACCTCGCCCTCGCAGCTGCCCTGACCACGCAGGCGACCGTCGTGGGCGAGCACTTCGTGTTTGCCCACGACGGCTGGCGCGTGGTCATCGACAGCAACGGTCGCTGGGTCGAGTTCAGCCGCCACTGAGCACGCGGCACGTGGTGGTGGCACTCAGTGCGGGGCGGCCGGAGGTGGAGCGCGTCAGTGGCTCGCGCAGCAGGGTTCAACAGGGTTAGGGCAGTGGCGCGAGATCCCCACGCCGCGGCGGCCACTCCAGGTCAACCGAGGGATGGAGCTCACCCTCGTGCCACAACAGATAGCCCTCGTCCGGTCGCAGAGTGCCCAGATGCTCCTCGAGGTGCACGAGGAACAGGCCCCATCCGGCGGCGATGGGGTCGGTGATGCCCAGCACGTCCTGCCCGTCCGGAGAGAGCGCGGTGAGCGTCTCGCGCAACTGGTGCGACGTCATCCGGATCTCGAGGTGATGCCGACTCCCCGACTCCTCCTCGGGCAGATCGACCAGCAGCACTCCCGGCCGTGACTCGACCACGGTGCCCTCGCGAGCCAGTTCGTGCACGAGCAGTTCCCATAGGTGCTGGTCGGTGCTGCTCACATCGGGCCTCACGGCCCCGCCTCACGAGCGGCCCAGGCGATCCTGATCAAGGGCACCTGCAGCGGCAGCCGCGCCAGGCTCACCGCGAGGGAGGCGACCGAGCGGGCGTCACGGCGCCGGGCGGCACGACGGCCCAGATCCAGCGACATCTGGGCGTTGGCCGGCCAGACGGCCGTCAACAAGGCGGCACTCACCAAGCCCGCTCTCGGGCGGGTGCGGGGATGCAGCAATCCTGCGGCACAGGCAAGCTCGGCCACGCCGGAGAGCAGCACCAGCTCGTGCCTCCGAGCCCGCAGCGGCCGGGGGATGATCGGCTCGAAGGTCTCCGGGCGCACCAGGTGGATCACGCCGGACACCGCGAACGGCACGATCACCAGGGGCAGGCCTCGGGGTTCCATAGGTCCATTGTGGGGCCATCCGAGCCGCGCCGGGACTCCGACTGATTGCGAACAGTGCTCTCGGATGTGAGGATCGCGGGCATGAGCGAGGCAGAGCCCACGAAGGGGCACAGGCCAGGCGCCCGGGAGCGCAACCGCGCCGAGGTGATGGCCCAGATCATGACCGCCGGGCGACGCGCGCTGGCCGAGCACGGGGCTGACGGGCTCTCGCTGCGGGCCGTCGCCCGGGAGGTCGGCATGGTCTCCTCGGCCGTCTACCGCTACGTCGCCAGCCGCGACGAGTTGCTCACCCTGCTCATCATCGAGAGCTATGACGCCGTGGGCGCGGTGGCCGAGCGGGCGGCGGCCGGTGGCGGGAGCGCCGTCCAGCGGTTCGTGGCGGTCGCCATGGCGGTGCGGGACTGGGGGCGGGCGCACCCGCACGAGTACGCCCTGCTGCACGGCTCCCCGGTGCCCGGGTACCGCGCTCCCGACGACACCATCACCGCAGGGACCCGGGTCCCGGCTGCGCTGATCGGCCTGCTCGTCGAGGAGTATGCCGCGGGTCGGCTCAGCGTGCCGGTCGCCAGCGAGGGACCTCCGGTGAGCGAGGAGTTGTCGCGCCAGTGCGACAGCGTGCGCGACTTCTTCGGCTCCGACCTGCCCGACGAGTTGGTGCTGCGGGGAGTCTCCGCGTGGACTCACGTCTACGGCCTGATCAGCTTCGAGCTGTTCGGGCAGTTCCGGAACAGTTTCGAGCCGGCCGATGACCTGCTGGAGCTGCAGTTCGAGCGGATCGCGGCACACCTGGGTGTGCAGAGCTGAGGTCCGTGCGGATGACCACCAGGTCGACCGCGTCCTCTCGCTCCGGGGGGCGAGAAGACGCGGTCGAGTTGGCGTGGTCACTGATCGGGAGATCAGTGGTGAGGAGGTCAGCAGCTCCCGAGTGTCACCGGGAGGTGCCGACCTCGCCGGCTCACTGGAAGGTGCCCTCCGGTCCGGCCGGCGCCGGGATCTGGAAGTTTCCAGGCACCTTCGCACCCGGGACACCGTTGACCGACTCCGTGGAGTAGGCGAAGGTCAGCACGGCGAAGGCCACCGAGTCGACGTTGACGTCCAGGGCGTGCATGTCCACGTTGCCCAGGTCGTCACAGGCCTGGTGATAGCACGGGTCGAACCAGTCGCCCGCCGTGCCACCCCAGATCGCGGCCTGCTCGTCGGTCTTGACGCCCTCGGCGCCGGTGAACAGACCACCGGAGGGGATGTCGTTGGCGATGAACGCCTGGTAGTCGCTGCGCCCGCTGAACTGCGTGTCGTCATAGGGCTCGCCACGCAGGGTGTAGAACGACTCGAACGTCTCCTCGATGACGATAGAGCCGTCCGGGATCGGCACACCCGCGGGGGCCGGGAAGGTCGACTCGTTGGCGTCATAGACCCCGAGGAAGTAGTTCGGAGACCCGATCATGTCGAAGTTCAGGTAGAGCGCGATGCGGTCGAGCTCCTCCTGCGACTGGTCGGCGACCCACTCCGTGGAGCCGATCAGACCGATCTCCTCAGCGCCCCAGAACGCGAAACGCACGGTGTTCTGCGGGGTGTGGTTGCCCAGCTTCTCAGCGACCTCCAGCTGGCCTGCCGAGCCGCTGCCGTTGTCGTTGATCCCGGCGCCGCCGGAGACACTGTCCAGGTGGGCACCGGCCATGACCACGTTGTCGGCGTTCTCACCCGGCAGCTCGGCGATGACGTTGAGCGACTGCTTGGTCACGTAGTCCACCTGGACCCGGGCGGTCGAGCCGTCCTGGGCCAGCGCCTCTCCATCGGCATAGGTCAGTCCGGCGACTGGGATGGTCACCACGGACGGCACCAGCGTCGGGTTGAGCGCGCCGCACCGGTCCGGGGTGTCGCACTGGTTGAAGATCAGCACCGCGCTCGCTCCGGCCGCCTCGGCGTTCTCCGCCTTGAGGCCGAAGGCACAGGTCCCACGCTGGACGAGCGCGATGTCACCGGCGGTGAAGTCGGCAAAGTCTGCTGCCTCGCAGCCGCTGGAGTTGGCCCGTGGTGGATCGAGGGCCACGTCGACCGGGGTGACGGCGGCGGTGACGTCGCCCTCGCCGGACCCTTCGGCCACGTAGTGGTCGTAGGGGGCGGAGACGGGCGTCAGCTGCTCGACCACGGAGTCGGTGCCCTCATAGTCGAAGGGCACGGCCTCGGCGTCCCAGCCTGCACCGCTCAGCGTCTCGACGACATAGTCGACGCTGGCCTGGTAGCCGGGTGAGCCCTCGGACCGGTCACCGTGCTCGTCGGCGATGGCCTGGAAGGCCTCGAGGTGCTCGAAGGCGCCCTCGCCGCTGACGCAGTCGAGAAGCTTGTCATAGCTGTTGTTGTTGCGGTTCTCGCAGGCGACCGGGTTGGGGGCGGGCGGTGCTGCGGTGCTCGGCAGGGCCACCAGACCGGAAACGGCCAGGCCTCCTGCCGCGAGGAGCACGCCGGCTCTGCGGGCGCGGATGTGACGGAACATCTTGATGCGACCTCCTTGTCGCTCGGGTGAGATCCCGGGACGGGGGGTGACTCCCGGGTCGCCGTGCCGTGGCAGGACGATCCGCTGAACGTAGCGTCACCGGTGTCCGGAGGGAAGGGGCTGCGCGCAACCCTGCGCCGGACGGTCATCGAGGCAGGGACTCAGCCCTCGGGCATCACCGTGGCGGCCAGGACCGCACCCAGCTCCTGACAGGACTCCAGGGCCGCCCGGTCAGGGGACCCCAGCACCTCCACCGTGGGCGCGACCGGCTCCCAGCCCAGCGCCGAGGTGATGCTGCTGATCGCGCGGACCGCGCCCTCGAGCCCCTCGTTGCCGTGGACGTAGGCGCCCCACGGGCGCTTCGTCGTGGCCTCTAGGCACGGATAGTAGATCTGGTCGAAGAAGTGCTTCAGCGCCCCGGACATGTAGCCGATGTTCGCGGGCGTGCCCAGCAGGTAGGCATCGGCCTCGAGCACGTCGACGGCACTGGCCGCCAGCGCGGGGCGGACCACCACGTCCACGCCTGTGATCTCCGCGTCGCGGGCGCCGGCGAGTGCGGCCTCGAGCATCGCCTGCATGCCAGGTGAGGGCGTGTGGTGGACGACCAGGAGCCGTGAGGGGGAGTCGGTCATTCCTCCAGGTTAGGGGCTGTATGCCGAGGCGCACCGGGGCAGTCTGCCCCACCGACCCGTCGGTCAGCTCCGCCAGGGCCGCTTGCCGTGCAGCACGGTGACGGCCGCCCGGAAGATCCCGTCGGTGCGGGTGCGCCGTTGGAAGTTGGTCATGCTGACCGGGGGCGTGAACCGTTGGCGTGCAACGGACTTGGCATAGCAGAACTCGCGGAGACCGTCGGCGCCGTGGATCCGCCCGAACCCGGAGTCACCGACCCCACCGAAGGGCAGCTCGGGCAGCCCGGCAAACCCGATCACGTTGTTGACCGAGGTCATCCCGCTGCGCAGTCTCCGGGCGACCTCCGGACCGTGTCGCCGGGAGTAGACCGCACCACCGAGTCCGTAGCCCACGGCGTTGGCCGAGGCCACCGCGTCGTTCAGGTCGGCCACGCGTTCCACGGTGATGACCGGGCCGAAGGTCTCCTCCACCTGAATGCGGGCGCCCTCAGGGATGTCGACCAGCACGACCGGCTGCAGTGTCCGTTCGGGGTCGGTCAGCAGGCTGTCCGCCCCGATGCCATCATTCGTGCCCGGCGCGTCACCGACCACCACGCGGGCCCCGCCGGTCACTGCCTCGGTGATCTGCTCGCGGATGATGCCGACCTGCTTGGGCAGCGTGATCGGCCCGAGGTCGGCGTTCACATCCAGCCCGGCCCGCACCTGGCCCGCCTCCCGCACGATCGCCGCCACGACCTCGTCATAGACCGCCGTGTGGGCCAGCACCCGCTCGACCCCGATGCAGGTCTGGCCGGCGTTGCTCATCCCGCCCCAGACGGCTGCCTGTGCGGCGGCGGCCACGTCGGCGTCCTCGTCGACGATCAGGGCGTCCTTGCCGCCGCCCTCGATCAGCACCGGCGTCAGGGTCTCGGCGCAGGCGGCCATCACCTTCTTCGCAGTGGCGGTCGAGCCGGTGAACCCCAGCTTGTCGACGCCGGCCCTGCACAGTGCCTCGCCCACCTCGGCCTCGCCCTGCACCACCTGCAGGCACGGGCTGCCGACCGCACGCTCGAAGCTGTCGGCGAGCCACTGGCCGGTCTGGGGAGTGAGCTCGGAGGGCTTGAAGACCACGGTGTTGCCGCCGGCGAGGGCATAGCCGATCGAGCCCATCGGTGTGAACACCGGATAGTTCCACGGACCGATCACTCCGATGACGCCGTAGGGCAGGTACTCCACGGTCGCGGCCAGGTGAGCGGCCAGCAGCGTCGAGCCGACCCGTCGCCGGCCGAGCACCGAGGGAGCCTTTCGAGCGGCCCACGCCAGGTGCTCGATGGCCAGTCCGACCTCGAGCATCGCGTCACCGTGTGGCTTGCCCGTCTCGCGGCGGACCACCGCGGCCAGGTCGTCCATGCCCGCCGTCAGCTCCTGGCGCCACCGGTCCAACAGGTGCCGCCGGCCGGCGAACCCGATGCTCGCCCACCAGGGCTGGGTCTCTCGGGCCAGGCCGACCGCGCGGGTCACCAGCTCGCTGGGGTCACTGGTGCCGTATGCCGTCCGCTCACCACCGGTGCCCACCGCACCGGTGCGGTGGCCGGGGGCGGGACTGTCGGCATACGGGCTGGTCATGCTTCCTATCCTGACCCGCTAGAGTCGGATCACCAAGGTCTGGCGGGGGAAGCCGGTGCGAGTCCGGCGCTGACCCGCAGCCGTGACCCACTTGTGGGGAGCCGGAATGCCTGCCGGGCCTGGCGCTCATCAGATATCCGTCGTGGTCTGCGGATCGAGTCGCAGCCGGGAGACTGGCCCGGCGGCGCGGGACGTGGGCCACCGCACCTGGGAAGGTCCCACATGTCCCGCACGCTCAGCGTGGCGCTGGCCTCGGCCGCGTCACTCGCCCTGCTCGCCCCCGCGGCGCTCGCCGCTCCCAACGACGCCGAGGCCACCGAGGCCGCTGCCGACTACATCGCCGAGAACGTCACGCCCGAGGACAACGGCGCCGGTGCCAACGCCGACGCCGTGCTGGCCCTGCTGGCCGCCGGCGGTCACGACGACCAGGTCGCCGAGTTGGTCGAGGTCCTGCGGACCCAGGCGGGGGACTACGCCGGTGCCGGCGGTCCCGCCGCCGGCAAGCTGGCGCTGGTCGCCGCTGCCACCGGTGCCGACGCGACCGACTTCGGCGGTGTCGACCTGATCGCGGCGATCCAGGACTCGATCGCCGAGGACGGCACCTGCGGCGACTTCGCCTACGCCTTCGGCAACGCCCTGTGCATCATCGGGCTGGACCGCAACGGCGCCGAGGTGCCGGACGAGCTGCTGGCCAACTCCCTGGCGTTCCAGGGCCCCAAGGGTGCGTTCGGCTTCACCGGTGAGGACGGTTTCGTCCCCGAGAACGATGCGACCGGCATGATGCTCACCGCCCTCTCCGGTGTGGCCGACGACCGCGATGCCGCCCTGGCTGCCGCGGCAGCCCGTGACTACCTGGTCGAGGCGCAGGCCGACGACGGCTCCTGGGACGGCTATGTGCCCGTCAACACCACGGGCCTGGTGGCCCCGGCGCTGCAGACCCTTGGGGTCGACATCGAGGACGCGGTCACGTGGGTCGCCGGCCAGCAGACCGAGGACGGTGGACTGCCCGCCGAGGTCGACGGCGAGACGAGCGACCTGATGGCCACCACGCAGGGCATCCTGCCGCTGGCGGGCGAGAGCTACCTCTCGGTCGGCGAGGGCGGCACAGACCTCGTCGAGCTGAGTGTCCAGGCCGACCAGGTCACCCGGGTCGGCGGCGAGAACCGCTACGAGACCGCGGCCCAGGCCAGCGAGCGCTCCTTCCAGCCCATCGTGGACACGGTGTATGTCGCGACCGGCCAGGAGTTCGCGGACGCGCTGACCGGCTCGGCCCTGGCCGGCCACCAGAGCGCACCGGTGCTGCTGGTGCAGCAGGACAACGTGCCGCAGGCCACCGCGACCGAGCTGGCCCGCCTCGACGCGGACCGGGTCGTGGTGCTCGGCGGTGACGTTGCCGTCTCCGACGACGTGGTGGCCGAGCTGGCCGAGGTCAGCGGCACCGAGGTGACCCGCCTGGCCGGTGAGAACCGCTATGAGACGGCGGCCGACGTCGCGGGCGAGTTCACCGAGGTGGACCACGTCTTTGTGGCCACCGGCCTGGAGTACGCAGATGCCCTCGCCGCGTCGGCCGCTGCCGGAGCGGATGGCGTGCCGGTCCTGCTGGTCAATGAGGGTGGCGTCCCGGACGCCACCGCCGCCTACCTGGAGGGGGTCGAGCCCTCCTCGATCACTGTGCTCGGCGGCACCAAGGCCGTGGCCGACGAGACGGTCGAGGAACTGCTCGCTTACACCGACACCGTCGACCGGATCGCGGGTGAGAACCGCTATGAGACCGCTGCCGCGCTCTCCGCGCAGCGCGGTGGAGCCGAGGGCGTGGTCCTGGCCACGGGTCAGGACTACCCGGACGCCCTGACCGGTGCGGCCTACGCCGCCATGGGTGAGGAGCCGGTGGTGCTGGTCCAGCAGAACCGCGTGCCGAACGACACGCTCGCCGAGTTCGACCGGCTCGCGGCCCGCACCGTGCTCGTGCTCGGTGGCCCCGCTGCCGTCGCAGAGGCGGTCGTGGAGCAGGTGACCGAGCACGACTACGCCGGCTGATCTGCTGATGCCTGGTGCCTGGTGCCTGACCGGCTGGGATCTGGCGCCTCGTCGCCTGATGCCTGGTGCCTGACCGCCTGGGATCTGGCGCCTCGTCGCCTGATGCCTGGTGCCTGACCGCCGGGGGCCAGACGGCTGCTTGACACGCTGAGTCACCCCTGACCCCGAATCACGAGGGCGTCCCGGAGTTTCCGGGGCGCCCTCGTGCGTTTGGTGCCGTATTCCGCAGCTCACCGGTTGGTGTCGTGCAGAAGTGGGCAGCGGTGCCCGGTGTTGCACGACGGTGGCTGGTGGCGCCGGGGTGGTGTCGTGCAGGGGCGGTCAGGGGTGCCCGGTGTTGCACGACGGTGGCTGGTGGCGCCGGGGTGGTGTCGTGCAGGGGCGGTCAGGGGTGCCCGGTGTTGCACGACGGTGGCTGGCCGCGTGAGCACGCCAGGTGACTCTGTGGTGGAGTCGATCCGCAGGATGGCTGGTGCGGTGAGTTTCGACGGCGTACTTGTCCACAGCCTCGTCAGCGCTGAGCCGACTGTTTGGGGCACAGTTGCGCGATGAAACGCATACAGGCGAGCGAGCCGGGCGGGGCCTCGCAGGAGGATAGGCCGCCGGGCGTGGCCCGCCGCGCGCGGCAGCAACGGCGCCGGGCCGTGGCGAGTGCTCGGGCCGTGCGGTTTGGCGGTGTGGTGCACCGGCGGACCCTTCGGGCAGACGGGATCACCCGCGATGAAGAACGTAGTGAGGTCCGAGGCGGCCGATGGACCGTGGTGGGGCGGCACACGATCTACGTCGGCGCACCCACAGCAGGTGGCCTCGCTCCGGCCAATGACTTGTGGGCCTGGCGCCGCCCCACCACCTGGCCCGCCACGGCGGCATGGGCCGTGTGGGAGGCAGGGTCTGGAGCCTTGCTTGACGGCACATCAGCACTCCTGGCGGCAGGGTTATCCAACTTCGATGACTCCCTGATCCATGTGACCGTGCCTCGCGGGACGAGAGCCAGACGCCTACCGGGGGTGCGCTTGCACCGTCCTCGGGTGGCGCACCGAGCGGTGGCCTCTGGAGTGCCCACCGTGTCCGTGGAGGCGGCGACGCTCAACGCGGCACAGTGGGCTGTCTCCGATCGCCAGGCGGCCCTGCTCCTGGTGATGCCGGTCCAGCAACGATTGACGACAGGGGATCGACTCCTGGTGGAGTGGACCGCACGTCGGCGCGTGGCGCGGGCGGAGTTCATCAGCAGCATCCTGCGCGATGTGACGGCTGGCGCCGAAGCCCTCGGCGAGTTGGACTTTGCACGGCTGTGCCGCGAACACGCAGTGCCCGAGCCGACCCGACAGGTGGTGCGGGAAGGGCTCAAGGGCCGGATCTTCCTCGATGTCCAGTGGGAGGATTACCGGGCAGGAGTCGAGATCGACGGGGGACAGCATGGCATGGGGCTGAAGCGGGTGGAGGACGCGCTGCGTGACAACGAGCTGCTGCTCGCCAAGAATCCGATGCTGCGCATCCCCATTGTCGGTCTCCGCACGCATCAAGAGGAATTCCTGGACCAGGTGCGCCGGCTGCTCGAGAGCCGGCGACCGGAGCGCCCGGCGTGAAGGGTGTCGCCGGCGGGGCGATTGAGGTGACCGCGACGATTGGTGTCGTGCAGAGGCGGTCAGGGGTGCCCGGTGTTGCACGTCGGTGCCCGGTGTTGCACGTCGGTGCCCCCGTGGGGCCGGGGTGGTCGTGCAGAGGCGGTCACGGGTGCCCGGTGTTGCACGACGGTGCCCCCGTGGGGCCGGGGTGGTCGTGCAGAGGCGGTCAGGGGTGCCCGGTGTTGCACGACGGTGTTGTACATCTCTAGGTCTCGCGGGCGGCGGCCGACGCGATGTCGGTGAGGTCCTGCTCCAACGCCTTGCGGGTGGCCCTGGCCGCCAACGGACCGAAGAGTCTCATCGCGACCTTCGTCACCGCCGAGGGACTGGTGAGCTCGGCGCCGAACCGGACGGACAGCTCGGCCCGACCGCCGTCGCCCAGCGGGGTGAGCGTGAACTCCGTGACATAGCTTGCGCCGCCGGACTCGGCGCGGACCTCGGTGTGTCGCAACGGGTCACACTCAGCAACCCACATCTCCTCCGTGGCCGACCGACCGAACATGGTGCGGGTCTCCCGCCACCGGGTCCCCACGGCATACGGCCCGTCGGTCATCAGCTGCACGGAGGTGACGCCGCTGAGGGTCTCCGCGGCGCGCTCCAGGTCGGTCAGCACCTGCCACACCCGTTCGGGCGAGGCCTCGATGACGCGGCTGAGCGTGATCTCGTTCATGGTCACTCGGTGGCCGTTGCTGAGTCGTCTGCCGGCGCGGACTCGAGCTCCACGAAGTCCGTGCCGATGTAGAGATCGATCTCCGCGATCTCGCGGGTGTCGGCGACCAGCACCGCATCGGGGATGAGCGTGCCCAGCAGCTGGGCGGCCTCCTCGCCCTCCGGCCCGTGGTGGATCTCGGCGACCTGTGGCGTCTCGGTGCCCTGGGGTGCGTTGTCCACCGCATCGATGGAGTAGCCGTGGCTGGCCAGGGCCTCACTGGTGCGACCGGCGATGCCCACTGCGCCCGAAGCGTTGTAGACGTTGACGGTCACATCCTCCGGCTGGAGCGCCGGGGCCGTGGCGGTGGCGGTGACCTGGTCCTGGTCGCTGCTCCCGCCGTCGCCCCCGGGCAGCCAGCCCTGGAAGTAGGCCAGGGCGTAGAGCCCGATGGCAGCCAGCAGGGTGACCAGTGCGGTCAGCACCAGGGCGGCGCGGCGGCGGCGACGGCGAGCGGCAGTCGACATACCGGCAGTGCGGACATATCCCACGGGAGAACTCCTTGTGATCCGGTGAGCGAACGCTACCGAGCGTCCGGTGCGGTGACCACGAGGACACGCCCGTGCACGAAGGGCCGGCCGCCCAGGGCGGCCCGCAGTGCGCGGTGCAGACCGTCCTCGAGATAGAGCTGGTCGCGATACTCCACCACATGGCAGAAGATGTCGCCGTAGAAGGTGGAGTCGGCCGCCAGCAGGTGCTGCAGGTCCAGGGTCGCCTTCGTGGTGATCAGCTCATCGAGTCGGATCATGCGTGGCGGCAGGTGTGACCAGTCCTCCAGGTGGTGGGGAGGGTAGGGCTGCCCGTCACCCACTCCCTTGAAGATCATGTGGCCAGTGTAGGAGCCCGGGCACGCAGGCCGTCATGCGCAGGGCCAAAGCGGCACTGGAGACCTGCGACCATGGGTCGATGAGCCTGCCGACCCCTGACGCTCCGCATGCCACGATCCGGCGACTCGCGCAGGACTGCGCGGTCGTCGTCTTCGACCTCGATGGTGTCGTGCGCGAGTTCGCGCCGAGCAACTCGGCGTCGGTCGCGGCCGGCCTGGGGATGAGCCCCCAGGAGTTTCTCGACCTGGCACTCGCCCCCGAGCTGCTACGTCCCGTCGTCACCGGTCGGACCACCTTCAGGCAGTGGTGCGACCAGATCGCGTCCGCCCTGGTGGAGCGGGGGGCGCGATCTGACCTGGCACGGGAATCGGTGCAGCACTGGATCGCAGATCGCGGTGCCCCAGTCGCCGAGACGGTGGAGCTGATGGCTGAGCTTGAGAAGGACGGGCGGCAGGTCTTCCTGTTCACGAACGGCACCGACAACATCCCCACGGAACTGCCCCAGATCGGCCTCGGGCACCTGGTCGACGTGGCCCTGAACAGCGCCGTGTTCGGGGTGGCCAAGCCGGACCAGGAGGCGTATGCCGCGGCGCACGCCGCCATCGAGGTGCACCTGGGGAGGTCGGTGGCCCGGGAGCAGGTGCTGTTCACCGACGACCTGGCCGTGAACGTCACCGCCGCCCGGAAGTTCGGCTGGCAGGCCGTGCACTTCACGGTGGGGCCGACCGGCGGCTGACCGCCCTCTCAGTCCTCAGGAACGGACGGCGGGCGGTCCAGGTCCTCGTCGAGGACCTGCAGCAGCTCACCGAGGCCGTCGCCGCCGTCGGGGGCGAGGGATCGCGCCTCCTCCTGCAGGTCAGCGAGCGTGAAGCCCCGGTCGGCCACGATGCGGTTGCCCTTGAGCAGCTCGGCCGAGTCGGCCACCAGGGCTGCCCGGCGGAGGGAGTCGGAGGGGTTGTCCAGGGACCAGGTGATCGGAGCGTTGACCTCAGTGGTCTGGCCCGTCTCCGGGTCGGCCCAGCGAAGCCTGGCCTCGCCGACCTCCGTGCCGTCGGTGACGGCCTCGGTCGGCACCAGCTCATAGAGCGCGGAGACCCGATGGCCCGCACCGAGCTCGCCGGCGTCCACGGTGTCGTCGCGGAACTCCTCGTCTTCCAGCGCCCGGTTCTGGTAGCCGACCAGCCGGTAGGACTCGACGAACTCGGGGTCGAACTCGACCTGGCTCTTGGCATCCCGTGCCACGACCGTCAGGGTCTGGGTCAGGTCCTCCACGAAGAGCTGCTCGGCCTCCTCGAAGGTGTCGAGGTAGGCATAGAAGCCGTCGCCCTGGTTGGCCAGCTGCTCCATGAGCGTGTCGTTGTAGTTGCCCATCCCGTAGCCGACGGTGACCAGATGGATGCCCTCCTCGCCGGCCCCGGCGATCTCCGCGGCCAGGGCACTGCCGTCGGTCGTGCCGACATTGGCCACCCCGTCGGAGGCCAGCACCACCACGTTGACGCCGTCCTCGACATGGGCCTCGCGGGTCTGCTCATAGCCCATCAGCAGGCCGGCCTCCATGTTGGTGGAGCCACCGCTGCGCAGGTCGTCGATGGCCTGGATGATCGTGTCGCGATCGGCCACCGGCGTGGGCTCCAGCACCGGCTCGGCGTCGTCGCCGTAGGTGACGATGGCGATGGTGTCGTCCTCGTTCAGGCTCTGCACCAACAGGGCGAGCGAGGCCTGCACCAGGCCGAGCCGCTCCCGGATGTCCATCGACCCTGAGGTGTCGATCACGAAGGTGATGTTGGCTGGTGGGCGGTCCTCGTCCGCCACCTCGGCCGCGCTGATCCCGAGGCGCACCAGGGCCGTTCCCTCCTCGGCCCGGGGCGCTGACCCGGTCTCCACGTGCAGACCGAGCGCGGCCTGCTCAGGCGAGCTGTCGGCATACTCGAAGGCATTGACCCACTCCTCGACCCGGATGGAGTCCGGTGCGGGAGCCAGCCCCTCGGCGGCCAGGCCCTGCGCGACCCGATAGGAGCCCGTGTCCACGTCCAGGCCGAAGGTCGACTGCGGATGCTCCTGTGCCGCAACCCATCTGGTGTCGCCGACGTCAGTGAACTCGTTGTCCTCGCCCGGACCCGGAGGTGGCACCGGAGGCACTGGCATCGGCTCGGGAGCGGCCACGTCTGCTGCCCCCTCGCTCGCCGCCACCGCGCCGGGTGCGGCCCCGTCCCTGGCTGTCTCGTAGTCCTCGACGTAGCGGCGCGCCTCCTCGTGGTCCGAGGTGATGGGCGTGGTCTCATCGGGCCCGTCCGGCTCGGGGCCCCCCGAGCATGCCGTGGCACCGAGCCCCACCACCAGCAGCACTGCGAGCATCTTCTTGTTCATGACCGTGCGACGGTGTTGACGCGCGCGTGGTTCCCCGGAGACGGAGACGGCCCCCCGCGCACCTGGAAGAGCTCACCTGCCCTTGCTGCATTCCTGCCCTGGGGGAGTTCAGTGAGGTACCACCGCACGGGGGACCGCCTCCATGATAAGCGTCCGGAGCGCGCCTGACGAAACCTGGCCCCGGACGGCGGCGCCGGCTGCGGTGCGACATCACCTGCGCGAGGCGACGGCCGAGCGGGCTCGCGGCCCGCACCCGGTCAGGTCTCGCCGGGCGGGGACCGGAAAACCCCCGGGCGCAGGGCCCGGGGGTTCCGAGTGGCGGAGGATGGGGGATTTGAACCCCCGAGGGTTTTATCCCAACACGATTTCCAATCGTGCGCACTAGGCCACTATGCGAATCCTCCGTCGGAGAGGTTACCCGACAGCCTGCTGACCTCCGAAATCGCGGGGGCGGCCCGAGAGGTCTGCCTGCGCGCGGCGGACCACTCAGGGGCGCAGCATCACCTTGATGGCGGCGCGTTCGTCCATCGCGCGGTAGGCGTCGGCGACCTCGCTCAGCGGCCGCACGGAGTCGAAGACACGACCCGGGTTGATCTGGCCGTCCAGGACACGGGGCAGCAGATCGGCCAGGTAGCCGCGCACCGGCGCGACACCACCGGCCAGGCCCACATTGCGACCGAACATCTGACCCATCGGAGCCTCGGCGCCGTGCGGCACCCCGACGAAGCCGACCATGGCGCCGGGCCGGGCACTGGCGAAGGCCTGGTCCATCGACTCCTTGGTGCCGACGCACTCCAGCACGGCGTCGGCGCCGACCCCGTCGGTCAGCTCCATGACCCGGGCCACGCCCTCGTCGCCGCGCTCGGCGACGACGTCGGTCGCCCCGAACTCACGGGCCACCGCCTGCCGGTCCGCGTGCCGAGACATCGCGATCACCCGCTCGGCACCCTGCAACGAGGCGGACAGCACACCGCACAGGCCGACGGCACCGTCCCCGACCACCACGACCGTGCTGCCCGGGCGCACGCGGGCGGAGACGGCCGCGTGCCAGCCGGTAGCCATCACGTCGGTGAGGGTCAGCAGCGAGGGCAGCAACGCCTCGTCGGGCTGCTCCGGTGTCGCGACCAGCGTGCCGTCCGCGAGCGGCACGCGCACGAACTCACCCTGGCAGCCGTCCACGAAGTCCCCGTTCCGGTCCGTGCCGCCGAACCCGCCGCCGTTGGCGCAGGCCGACTGCATGCCGGCCGTGCAGTGGGCGCAGGTGTTGTCCGACCAGAGGAACGGCGTGATGACGAAGTCGCCCGAGCGGATGGTGGTGACCTCGCTGCCGACCTCCTCGACCACGCCGATGAACTCGTGGCCGATGCGACGTGGCCTGGTCACCTTCGAGACCCCTCGGTAGGGCCACAGGTCGGACCCGCACACGCAGGTCGCCGAAACCTTGACGACGGCGTCGGTCGGCTGGAGGATCTGCGGGTCGGGCACCTGCTCGAGGCGGATGTCTCCCGGGGCGTGCAGCACGGTGGCGTCCATGGGCCCATTCTGTCGGTCCTCGAACGTATGCGGAGGGGCAGGGTTCCCCACCCAGGTCACCGCTCGCTCGGGCGAGGGTGCGGGGAGAGCCGCCTCACGGCATACTCGCGGGGTCTGTTTCTCGCCAGTGAGTGCGAGGATGGTCACTCCCGACGCACAGCAGCGACGAAAGGATCCGCCATGCCACTCCACGTTGGTTCGGAGGTGGGGAGGCTCCGGCAGGTGATCGTGCACCGTCCCAACCTGGAGATGCGCCGCCTGACCCCGGAGAACAAGGGGCGTTACCTGTTCGACGAGATCCTCTGGGTCGAGCGGGCCCAGGAGGAGCACGACGAGTTCGTCCGGGTGATGCTGGAGCGGGACGTCACGGTGCACCACTTCCACCAGCTGCTCGAGGAGACGCTGGCCATCCCCGAGGCGCGGCGACAGGTGCTGTCCCAGACGCTCGACGAGCGACACCTCGGTCCGTTCGCGGCGCACGAGATGCATGAGCTGTTCGACCAGATGGCCGACGAGGAGCTCACCCAGTTCCTCATCGGCGGGATCACCAAGGCCGAGGTGCTGGAGCGGATGGAGGCGCCGCGCTCGGTCGTCATCGCCCAGCTGGACCCGCACGAGGCCCTGCTCGCGCCGCTGCCCAACCACCTGTTCACGCGGGACACCTCCGCCTGGCTCTACAGCGGCGTCGCGGTCAACTCGATGCACAAGAAGGCGCGCCGTCGGGAGACCGTGCACTACGAGGCGATCTATCAGTGGCACCCGATGTTCAAGGACGTCGGCATGGACTGGTGGACCGAGGGCGTCGAGGCCGGCCCGGCGACCGCTGAGGGCGGCGACATCCTGGTGCTGGGCAACAAGGTGCTGCTGGTCGGGGTCAGTGAGCGCACCACGACCCAGGGCGTCGAGCGGCTCGCACAACGCACCCTGGCCTCGGACCAGGTCGACACGATCATCGCGCTGGACATGCCCAAGGCGCGGGCCGTGATGCACCTGGACACCGTGATGACGATGCTCGATGAGGAGACGTTCACCAAGTACCTCGGGCTGCCGGACCTGACGTCCTACACCATCACCTCCGACGGAGCGGGGGACTCGGACCTGCCCGACCTGCAGATCCGGTCCAACGACCCCGCCGACATGATGAAGGTGATCGGGGACGCCATGGGCATCGGCACGCCCCGGGTGGTCGCCGCGGACCAGGACCCCCGCGCTGCTGCGCGTGAGCAGTGGGACGACGGCTGCAACGTCCTGGCTCTCGAGCCGGGGGTGGTGGTGGCCTACCAGCGCAACACGGTCACCAACGACTACCTGCGCGGACTGGGCGTCGAGGTCCTGGAGATCGCCGGCCAGGAGCTCGGCCGTGGTCGCGGTGGCCCGCGCTGCATGTCCTGTCCAATCGAGCGGGACGCGCTGGGCTGAGCGCACCCGTGCCCCCACGTCGTCGCACCCCGCCCGACCAGGGCGAACAGGCTCTGGCCCTCTGGCGTTCAGCACCCGACCAGACCCCGCGCCAGGCGCTCGCGACCGCTGTGCGCTACACCTTGGAGGAGCTCGCCGAGCGCGCACCCGGTCGCTCCGTCGAGGTGCGGGTGCCGCCGTTCGGTGCCATCCAGTGCATCGAGGGACCTCGACACTCGCGGGGCACCCCCACGAACGTGGTGGAGTCGGACGCCCAGTCGTGGTTGCGGCTGGCCACCGGCGCCTCGACGTGGGAGCAGGAACGCGAGGCCGGTGCTGTCCGTGCCAGCGGACAGCGCGCTGACCTGTCGGAGTGGCTCCCGCTGTGGTGAGGCTGGCTCGACGACCCATCACGCGATCGGCGCACATGGTGCCGTTCGCGCACCGCTGGTAGCCGCCGACGTGCGTGCCTCGCTCCTGCTGTAACCCCATCGCGCAGCGGGTGGCCGCTGGTTTGCGTGCCGGTGCACTCATTCGGGCGGCCGAGTGGTCGATGGTGGCGGCTTCGGTCTGGTGGATGTGGAGGTGGCCGCTGGTTTGCGTGCCGGTGCACTCATTCGGGCGGCCAGGTGGTCGATGGTGGCGGCTTCGGTCTGGTGGATGTGGAGCTGGCCGCTGGTTTGCGTGCCGGTGCACTCATTCGGGCGGCCAGGTGGTCGATGGTGGTGGCTTCGGTCTGGGGGATGTGGAGCTGGCCGCTGTTTTGCGTGCCGGTGCACTCATTCGGGCGGCCAGTCGCGGGGATGACTCCAAGAGTGGAATGGCCACCTTGTGGACAACCGCTGCGGAGGCGCCTGCCTCGGGGGAAGATCGGCCGATGGAGCCAAGCTCAACTCGGTCGCAGCGTGCCGCGGCAGCACGCGTCAAGCGAGCGCGTCGTCAGGCTCTGGCCCGGACCATCTCGGCGGAGTTTGACGGAGTCGTCACCCGCCAGCTGATGCAGCAGGCCGGGCTGACTCGAGGCCAGATCAGAACAGAGGAAGAGCGCGGTGTGTGGACCGCGGCCGGTTGCCACACCCTGTGCATCGGCACGGACGTGCCACAGGGCCGCGGTCGGTGGTGGTGGGCGCTGTGGGAGTCAGGGGCCCACGCGGTGCTGGACGGCGTGACAGCACTCCTTGCCGCAGGGCTTCAGGGGTGGGACGAGCGGGCCATTCATGTCACTGTCGGTCACCGTGCCCATGTGCGATCGCTGCCGGGAGTGGTCCACCATCATCTGCGTCGCCCGGGCGAGACGTCGACTGACATCGTGACGGCGGGCCTGCGGCGCACGAAGCCGGACCTGGCGACCATCCGGGCTGCACAGTGGGCCCCGACGGACCGGCAGGCTGCCACGATCATCGCGATGACGGTGCAGCAGCGGTTGGTGGCACCAGCGACGCTCATGAGGCGCTGGAGTCGGATGAGGCGCGGTCCGCGACGACAGCTGATCGATGAGGTGATCCAGGATGTCTGCAACGGCGCACACTCGATGAACGAGCTGGACTTCGCCAAGGTCTGCCGGCGGCGCGGGCTCCCTGAACCCACTCGCCAGGCGGTGCGCAGGGGGCACAACGGCAGGGTCTATCTCGACGTCTTATGGGACGACCTCGAGCTGCACGTCGAGATCCAGGGTGCGCAGCACCTCCAGGGAACGGCTGGGATCGACGATGCGCTCAGGACGAGTGACCTCGGCCTGCAGTCCAGCGCGCTAGTCAGTCTGCAGGTGCCCGTGCTAGGCCTGCGGAGCTGTCCGGACCTCTTCCTGGATCAGATTGAGCAAGGCATGCAGGTTGCTCGCCGCCGTCTTCTGGCGTGAGGTGCCTGATCCGTCTTCTGGCGTGAGCTGCCTGAACCTGCGGGCCGTCGGGTCCGCAGGACGAGCGTCCCATGGGACCCGGGAGCCACGCTGAGCCCGAGTCCAACCTGCGCAGAGAGCGCTATCGGCGGGTGGAAAAACGCTCAGCGACCAGGTAGGCGATCCCGCCCAGCAGACCGCCGATCAGCCCGCCTGGCACAGCCATCACGATCATCTCCTGCATCGGAGACGCGTAGGCGGACGGCGGCCCCAGGTAGGCGAGCACGGCCCCGACCACGAGCCCGATAAGGGCGCCGGTCACCAGGAACGGCACCATTCTGGGGCGGCGATAGACGGGTCGGCGCTGCGAGGTGGTCACGCCTCAAGGATGCCACGCGCCCCTGAGAGTCGCCCGAGGAAGGGCTGGGACGATCGACTCCACACCAGGCATCACGATGACGCCCGATCGACTCCGCACCAGGCATCACGATGACGCCCGATCGACTCCGCAACAGGCGTCACGATGAACGCCCCATGACTCGCGGGCGTTGCAGCCCCGCACAGTCCGTGTGCCGCGGGCAGCCCCGCGCACCGCGAGACCGCTGTGCTCGGCGGATGCTCCGTGCTCAGTGGGCGGTGACGCTGTGGGCTCCTCCTAGATCCTCGACGAGGAACACCTGGACCGGTCGCTCCTTGCCCTTGAGCTCGAGGGCGCCCAACGGCCGGGTCGTGGCGCCGGACAGCTCGGCCAGCGTCGCTGCGCTGATCGCCACTCCACCCGCGGGGGCGCGGCCCTCGATGCGAGAGGCAGTGTTGACCGCGTCACCGATCACCGTGTGGGTGCGACCACCCTCCGTGCCCAGGAGACTCACGGCAATGGGCCCGGTGTTGATGCCGACCCGGAAGCGCGGCCAGTCCGGATGCCGGTCGGCGACCACGCCCGTCGCCTCCTGCAGCGCCAGGCCTGCACGGACTGACCGGACCGCGTGGTCCGGCTGTCGGCCGTGGGCGTTGAAGGTGACCATCAGCGCGTCCCCGATGATCCGGTCCACAGTGCCCCCGTGACTCACGACCGCGGGCACAGCGACCCGGAAGTAGGTGTTGAGCATCGCCCGGACGGTCTCAGGACTGTGCTGCTCGGAATAGGCGGTGAACCCCTGTAGGTCGGCGAAGAGCACACTGTCCTCCCGCTGGCCGGCCGCAGTGTCCTGCAGGTACAGGGCCGAGAAGCGCTCCTCCCGCCACGACCGCCGCGCCCCGACCGCCACCAGGCCGAACGCCACGAGCAGGAGCACGTGCCACTCCCACCAGGACAGGTGCCAGGACGTCGCGAGCGCCATCGCCACCAGGGCCTCGGCGAGCAGGAGGTATGCCGACAGTACCGCGAGCAGGACGCCCTCCCGTCGCGCTCTCCACAGGAGGGCGTAGCGCCAGGCTGCCACGGCATACAGGATCACCCCGGGAACGGCCAGGAGGAGGGGGAGGGACTCGACCTGGGTCGGTGGGCCGTCGAGTGGGGGGACGGCCGCCAGCGAGACCACGGCCCAGATGAGCATTGCGGCCAGGAGGGCCCAGCGGAGGCGCCGCGCGCGGGCGACCTCTGCCACGGCGTCCGTGCCAGTGACCTCCCGTGTCGACCGCAGCGCAAAGAGTGAGCCGATCACGACACCGACGGGCGTCGCCGCGACGAACCCGACATTCGACTCCGCCAGCAGCACGCCCGGCGTAGCGAGCGCGTGCAGACCCAGGAAACCCGCCGAGGCCAGGAACGCCGCCGAGACATGAGTGAGCCGGGCGTCGCCGCGTTGGGCCGCGGCATCACCGGTGGAGTAGGCGAGCGCCGCCGACAGCAGCGCCGCGCCCAGGACCAACCAGAAGTGGGATGGGTGGTGCTGCCACTCCAGGTCCAGCCGTGGGTAGCCGAGCAGGAGGCCCAGCCCGAGAAGGGGGAGGGCGAGGGCGATCGCCGCGCCGACCAGGGCTGCGGGCTGTGTCCCCCCGGCGCGGTGCCTGATCATTCGCGGGTGAGGCTCAGGTGCTGGTGGACCTCGGACACCACGACAGAGCCCTCGCCGACGGCGGAGGCGACCCGCTTGACCGAGCCCGCGCGCACGTCGCCGACCGCGAAGAGGCCCGGCATCGAGGTCTCGTGCGGTCGGGAAGGACGGTCGGGGTCCGGAGCCGTTGTCTCGGTGCCGGTGAGGAGGAAGCCGCGCTCGTCGCGCATCACCTGCTGGGGCAGCCAGTCGGTGCGCGGTTCGGCGCCGATCATCACGAACAGGCCGTCGACGTCGACGACAGAGGTCTCGCCGGTGCCGCGGTCGGTCAGGGTGAGGCGCTCGAGGCGGCCGGTGCCTTCCCCGGCCGTCGCCGCCGAGGACAGGTGGACCGCGATGACCGGCTCTCCGGCGATCGCGTCGATGAGGTAGGCTGACATGGTGTCCTCCAGGCGTGGGCCGCGCACGATCAGGTGCACCGCACGGCAATAGCGCGCCAGCTGCAGGACGGCCTGGCCGGCTGAGTTGCCCCCACCGATGACTGCCGCCGACAGCCCGGTCAGGGCGTGGGCTGCCGAGACGCTGGCGCCGTAGTAGACCCCGCGTCGTGTGAACTCCTCGATGCTGGGCACGCCCAGCCGCCGATAGGTCACGCCACAGGCCACGATCACAGCGCGTGCGGTCACCGCGCCCTGTCCGGAGATCGTCGCGCGGAACCCGTCGTCGAGGCGAGCGATGTCCGCCACCGCGTGGGTGAGCAGGAACCGCGCCCCGAAGACCCACGCCTGCTGATAGCCACGCTGGGCCAGCTCCGAGCCGCTGAGGCCTCGGGAGAACCCGAGGTAGTTGCGGATCAGGGAGCTCGTGCCCGCCTGACCGCCGATGGCCTCCCGCTCCACCACGAGGGTGCGCAGCCCCTCCGAGGCGCCGTAGACAGCAGCCGCCAGACCGGCCGGTCCGGCTCCAACGACCAGCAGGTCCACGGCACGACCGTCCTCGTCGAGGGCGGTCGGGATGCCCCAGGCGCCCAGGATCTCCGCGTCCGTGGGGTCGACCAGGGTGGGACCGCCGAGGGCCGGCATCCACACCACGACCTCCCCGTTCCGGTCCGGTGCGGCGCGCTCGAGCACCCGCTGGCCGGACGCGCTGTTCCGCTCACGGAAGGCCGCGGGGATCCGGTTCCGGTGCAGCAGGTTGCTGATCTCGAACCCGCGACCCGAGTGCCGCTCCGCGACGACGACGACCTCACGCTCGTTGCGCGGATCGGCGCGGGACCAGTCCTGGACCAGCTCGGCCACCGTGCGGTGGAACAACTCATCACCGTCCGCCCACGGCCGGAGCACGTAGGAGTGCACATCACCGATGGCGGTGCCCTGCAGGATGGTCTGGGCCACCTCAGGGTTCGACCACGCACCCCAGTCGATCAGGAGCGCCCTGCGCGCCTCCGGGTGGAGCGTGCGGGCCGCTGTCACGACGGTGGTGCGCTCGCTCGCGTCGAGGCCGTCGCCCACCAGGATGAGCG
Source organism: Ornithinimicrobium murale (assembly GCF_003352835.1). Taxonomy (GTDB): domain Bacteria; phylum Actinomycetota; class Actinomycetes; order Actinomycetales; family Dermatophilaceae; genus Ornithinicoccus; species Ornithinicoccus muralis. Next base: position 162,273 of record NZ_QLVD01000032.1, read on the forward strand.
CGACCCGCTCACGACGGCCGTGCGCCCCCTCCAACTGCCGCACGGTGTCGGCGTCGGACGGCTCGCCGCGCACCCGGTAGGAGGCGCCGAAACTGCGGGCCAGCTCGGTCTCGACCCGACCCAGGCGTCCCGGGTCGGCGTCGACGGCGAGGATCATCGGGCGGGCAGCCCCGTCGGCCATGGCCATGGCTCAGCGTAGAAGCGGCCGAGGACCAGGCGCTAGCCCCTCGTGAGCGAACCGTCAGCCTTCCGACCTCGGGCACCACGCCACCAAGCGGGCGTGCCCGTGCGGAGCCTACGTGCCGGACGACGCGAGAAACGTCTCCAGGACCGAGAAGTCGCCGGTGTAGGGCCCATCCGGCCTGGGCCAGTGCACGATGACGTCGGTGAACCCGAGCTCCTCCGCGCGGCCGACCTGCCCAGTCAGGAGGTCCACACTGCTCAGCGCCGCCGGGCCAGAGGCATCGAGGACGAGGTAGCGGTCCAGGGGCGGCCGGTCGCCACCGCGCCTGGCCGCCGACTCCGCAGTCTCCAGCGACGCCGACTCCGCCTCGCTGAAGCGCTCAGCGCGCTCGGCGACGCCAGCCCACCAGTGGTCAAGGGCGTCCCGCTCGGCCCACGTCCCGGCGGCGGGGCCGGTGGTCACCCAGCCCTCGGCATACGTCACGGCCAGCTGCATGGCACGGGGCCCCTCCGCCGCGACGACCAACGGGGTGCGGGCCGGGGTGAGGTTGCGCGCATCGACCGTCGTGAAGAACTCACCCGCGTGATCGACGTGGTCCTCACGCAGGCAGCGGTCCAGCAGAGGCACGAACTCTCGGAACCGGCGGGAACGCTCGCCGCGGGTCAGCTGATCACCGAGGATCCCGGCGTCCAGATCACCGCCGGCGCCGACGCCCAGCAGGACCCGGCCACCGGAGATGTCCTCGAGGGTCACCACGTCGCGGGCCAGCGCTACCGGGTGCCGGAAGTTCGGCGAGCTCACCAGGGTGCCGAGTTGGATCCGCTCGGTGACCATCGCGGCTGCGGTGAGTGTGGCGACGGTGGAGTGCCACGGCGAGTCCGGGAGCCCGCCCCACACGAGATGGTCATAGGTCCAGGCGTGGTCGAACCCGAGCTCCTCCGCCCGGCGCCACAGCGGCTCGGCGACTGTCCAGGGGTGCTCGGGCAGGATGCAGATGCCGTAGCGCATGGGCTCAGGCTAGAGCGAGCTGCCGATCACGCCGGAGGTGGGTGGCCGCTGGAATGGGTGCCTTGGCGCGCAGACGGGCGGCCGGTGGCGGGCTGTGGGGGACAGGGGTGCTCGGAGGTGCCGCTGTGGTGGTGGGCGGCCGGCGGGAGCGCGCGGCAGGGCGCGCCCTCGGCCGAGGGTGGGGACACGCGCCGGCTGTGGGACGATGGGGCAGTGGCACGCGCAGACGGACGGCTCTCCCACGACCTGATGCCCGACGAGAAGGTCCCGCAGGATGAGTGCGGGGTCTTCGGTGTCTGGGCGCCCGGCGAGGAGGTTGCCAAGCTCACCTACTACGGCCTCTATGCCCTGCAGCACCGCGGGCAGGAGGCGGCCGGCATCGCGACCAGCGACGGTCGCTCGCTGCTGGTCTACAAGGACGTCGGCCTGGTCTCCCAGGTCTTCGACGAGTCCAGCCTGGCCTCACTGCGCGGGCACCTGGCGGTCGGGCACTGCCGTTACTCCACCACCGGCCGCAACTCCTGGGAGAATGCTCAGCCGACGCTGGGCGGCACCGAGGACCAGACGGTCGCCCTGGCGCACAACGGCAACCTGATCAACACCTCCGAGCTGCGCGACCGGCTCGCCGAGATCTACGGCGGCGACCTGAACAACGCGCCGGGCGAGGTGCGCCGCGGCAACACCACCGACACGGCCCTGGTCACGGGCCTGCTCACGGCCGATGCCGACCTGTCCCTGGAGGCCTCCGCCCTGCAGGTGCTGCCCACCCTGCGCGGCGCGTTCTCCCTGGTCTTCTGTGACGAGCAGACGCTGTATGCCGCTCGCGACCCGCAGGGGGTCCGTCCCCTGGTCCTGGGTCGGCTGGAGCGGGGTTGGGTGGTCTCCTCCGAGACCTCCGGCCTGGACATCGTGGGGGCCTCGTTCGTGCGTGAGGTCGAGCCCGGTGAGCTGATCGCGATCGACCAGAACGGGCTGCGCAGCCAGCGCTTCGCCGAGACCGACCGCAAGGGCTGCGTCTTCGAGTACGTCTATCTCGCCCGCCCCGACACCTCCCTCAACGGGCGCGGCGTCTACGAGTCGCGGGTCGAGATGGGGCGCACGCTGGCCCGGGAGCACCCGGTCGAGGCCGACATGGTGATGCCGACGCCCGAGTCGGGCACCCCCGCTGCGATCGGCTACGCCGAGCAGTCCGGCATCCCCTATGGCTCCGGGTTGGTCAAGAACGCCTATGTCGGCCGCACCTTCATCGCACCCAGCCAGACCATCCGTCAGCTCGGCATCCGCCTCAAGCTCAACCCGCTCCGGGACGTGATCCGCGGCAAGCGCCTGGTGGTCGTGGACGACTCGATCGTGCGCGGCAACACCCAGCGTGCCCTGGTGCGGATGCTGCGCGAGGCCGGGGCAACTGAGGTGCACGTGCGGATCTCCTCGCCGCCGGTGCGCTGGCCCTGCTTCTACGGCATCGACTTCGCCACCCGCGCCGAGCTGATCGCCACCGGCCTGGACGTGGAGAACATCCGTCAGTCGATCGGGGCGGACAGCCTAGGCTACATCAGCCACGACGGCATGGTGGCCTCGACACAGCAGCCGCGGGACCAGCTGTGCACCGCGTGCTTCTCCGGGGTCTACCCGATCGAGCTGCCCGAGAGCGAGAAGCTCGGCAAGGACGTCCTCGAGCTCGAGTTCCCCCGGGGCGAGGAGCTGGAGAAGCCGGCCGAGCGGCATACGCCCCTGCATGCCCGCGCCGACACGCTCCCGCTCTCCGCGCACGGGGGCGCGGCCGACGCCGTCACCCGTCCCTGACCTTGACGTCCCACCCGACCTGAGCCACCCGCTGCCCGAGGAGACCTGTTGAGCGAGCCGATCACCTATGCCGGCGCCGGTGTGGACGTCGAGGCCGGCGACCGCGCCGTCGAGCTGATGAAGGAGTCGGTCGCCCGCGCGCAGCGCCCCGAAGTGCTGGGCGGGCTCGGCGGTTTCGCCGGACTGTTCGACGCCAGCGCGTTGCGGGGCATGCAGCGCCCCGTCCTGGCCACCAGCACCGACGGGGTGGGCACCAAGGTCGCGATCGCCCAGGCGATGGACGTGCACGACACGATCGGCATCGACCTGGTCGGCATGGTCGTGGACGACATCGTGGTCAGCGGCGCCGAGCCACTGTTCATGACCGACTACATCGCCTGCGGCAGGGTCGTCCCGGAGCGGATCGCCGCCATCGTCTCCGGCATCGCCCGCGGCTGCGAGCTGGCTGGCGTCGCCCTGGTGGGCGGCGAGACCGCCGAACATCCCGGCCTGCTGGCCGCGGACGAGTACGACGTGGCGGGCGCCGCGACCGGGGTCGTGGAGCACGATGACGTGCTGGGGCCGCAGCGGGTCCGCGAGGGCGATGTGGTGCTGGCACTGGCCTCCTCGGGTCTGCACTCCAACGGCTACTCGCTGGTCCGCCGGGTGATCGCCGCCGCAGGCTGGGGCTGGGACCGCCACGTGGACGAGTTGGGCCGCACGATCGGGGAGGAGGCCCTGGAGCCGACCCGGATCTACACCCGGATGCTGTTGGACCTGATCCGCACCCCCGGCGTGGACGTGCACGCGCTGTCGCACGTGACCGGCGGCGGACTCGCGGCCAACTTGGCGCGGGTGCTGCCGACTGGTGCCCTGGCCACCCTCGACCGGGCCACCTGGACCCCGCCGGCGATCTTCTCTCTCGTGCAGCAGCTGGGCTCGGTGCCGCAGGCAGACCTGGAGCGGACGCTCAACATGGGCGTGGGCTTCGTCGCCGTGGTGCCCGGCGAGCAGGCCGACGCCGCCGTGGCGCGTTCAGGCGAGCTGGGAGTGCCCGCCTGGGTGCTGGGAGAGGTGGTTGCCGACACCGGCGCGACCGGCGAGGACATCGTGCGCGGCGCCAAGGGCGTCGATGGTGGCGCGGTGCGGGTGCTGGGTGCCTACTCCGGCGGGGCCACGACCGCGTAGAACTCCGTGCTGTCGATCGCACCGAAACTGCGGGCGAAAACGGTGCGGTCGACGTCGCTGGGGGACATCTCTCGGTGCACGGCCGGCGGGGTCGTCGACGCGTCGACGATGAAGACCCGCCCCGCTGACTCCTCCAGCAGGACATTGAGCCCCATAGTAGAGAACGCCGAGGGCAGGTTGGGGAAGGTCCAGGTCGTGCCGTCGCTCTCGAACTCCTCAGCGGGAGCGCCCCCGTCGAGCAACTTCACCTCGGTGCCCGGGATCGCCGCCTGTCGACAGCCGGCAGCCTCCATGTCCGACCACGTGGCGGTCTCGGCCAACGGCTGCTCGCACGCGAAGGTGGCCACCGTGTAGTCGTCGTACTGCCAGTAGTTGTTGAACCGCGCGATGGAGAACAGGAACAGCCCGACGGGGAGGATGAGCAGCCACAACCAGGCGGTGCGCCAGCGGCGCTTCCTGCGCGGTGCCGCGTCCGGGTCATCGACCCAGGTCGCCTCGTGCCAGGCGGGCATGCCGACTCCCCTCGTGTCCTCGACGGCCGCGACATCCCGTCAGAGGCTCGTCCATCATGTCCTGCGATGACAGCACCGCCGCGCCCGGGAGGTGGTCCCAGGCGCGGCGGTCATGCACTCAGCTGTCGGAGGAGGCCCACCGGTCGTAGGCGTCGTCCTCCTCGGACTCGTCGTCAACGGACTCCTCGGCGTGGGCCGTGACGGGTGTGCCGTCAGCTCCCAGCTCGCGTGCGAGTGCGTTGAGATCGGTGTCCGGAGAGTAGTACTTCAGTCTCCGGGCGACCTTGGTCTGCTTTGCTTTGGCCCGGCCGCGCCCCATGGCGAGACCCCCTTGTGCGTTGTGCGGAACGGCATCGCCTGAGTGAGGGCACCTTCATGCCGCCACACCGCGGAGCCGGTCCGGGGAATGTATCTGTCGTAGGCCTAACGCTACATGATCCAGGGGGCTGTTTCCTCATCAGGGGCCCGGAAGCGCCGTGGAGGCGAGGCTGAGCTGCGCCCTCAGTTCCGCCGGAAGGCCAGGAAACCGCAGGCCACGAGACCGACGGCAGCCAGGACGGCCACGAGCCAGCCCCAGGCCGGTATGCCGCCGGATGGCTCGGTCGGGTCCGTGTCGGCAGCGTCTGCCTCCACCTCGGCGTCACTTCCCGGGTCGGTGGGCTCCACCGAGTCCGTCGCCGGGCCGGTCGTGCCCTCGCTGGCATCGGGTGTGGTGGACGCCGTGGGCTCCTGGGTGGGAGTGCTCTCCCCGGTGGGAGCGTCGGTCGCCGGGCCGTTGTCCGCGGCATCCTCGGCATCGATCGTGAACGGGATGGTGCCCGAGATCGGATGGCCGTCGGAGGAGGTGACCCGCCAGGTGGCCTCGTAGTCGCCGTTGACCAGCTCGTCGGCCAGCTCCTGGGTGACCGTGATGCCCTCGACCGTGGGAGTCCCCTGGACGACGTCTCGCCCCTGCGGGCCGGTGACCACGAACTGGACGCCGAGGTCGGAGATCTCCCCGGAGAAGGTCAGCACCAGCTCCTCGGGGGTCGTGGTCACCACCTCGTCGGCGGCAGGGTCGCTGTCAACGAGGGTGTCATGGGCCGAGGCGGGCAGTGCGGTGAGCATCAGCCAGAGGGCGATGAGGAGAGCACCGAGTGCCGTCCGACCCCCTGGCCGCGGCCCCCGGTGAAGGAGGGTGAACACCCAGTCATCGTAGCCGTCGCGGTTCCCGCCTATCCTGCGCCCATGGCAACGACGGGATATCGGACCATCCGCGGGCCGGTGACTGTCTCGCTCGAGGTGCAACGCTCCGTCTTCGAGTGCCGCCTGGAGCGGGTGGCTGACGAGGCGGCGGCCCGGAGTGTTGTCGAGACCGCACGGACCACCCACTGGGACGCGCGGCACCACTGCTCGGCCTGGGTCCTGGGGCCCGACGGAGCACTGAACCGCTCCAACGACGACGGTGAGCCGTCGGGCACCGCGGGGGCACCGATGCTGGAGGCGCTGACCCACAGCGGGTTCAGCGACGTGGTGGCGGTGGTGACACGGTGGTTCGGCGGCACGCTGCTGGGCACCGGTGGCCTGGTCCGCGCCTACGGTGACGCGGTGCGCACCGCGCTCGCCGGGGCCGAGCCACTGCAGCGTGAGCTGCGCCGGCGGGTGACCCTCCAGGTCGGTCACGCCGACGCCGGGCGGATCGAGCACGATCTCCGGGCCAGCGGCGTGGTGGTGACCGGGGTCGACTACTCGCACCTCGTCATACTGCAGCTGGCCGTCCCGGTCGGGGAGGAGCAGGACGTGACCGACCTCGTCGCGCGCTTCACCGGCGGGGAGACGGAGGCGGTGGCGGGGGAGGCCGAGTGGGTCGACCTGGGCTGATGCGCGGGCCGTGCACAGGTGGGGAACGGGCGGTCCCCTCGGACTCGTGGGCCCGACAGCTCAGAACCCGGAGTCGGTCGGCTTCGGGTAGTACGTCTGATACTTCTTGACGTAGTTGGCCTTGGCGAGGGCCACATAGGCCTTGCGCCGCAACGTGTCCCGGTAGACCAGCGGGTGGTGCACGCCCTTGGCGGAGACCCGCTTGTGAAGCGCGGCGGCCTCCCCGCTCAGGTAGCGACGCAGCAGCGGCTGGGGCAGCACCGAGTAGAGGATCTCGTTACGGACCACCACCGGCTCGTGGCTGGCCTTCTCGATCAGGTCGGTGACGATGAACTCGGCGACATTGGCGCCGGCGGCGGTCACGTAGTAGTTGTTGCGACCGATCCTCGGGTTCATCTCGAAGAACTTCATCACACCGTCCCGCGGGTCCAGCTTGACGTCGAAGTTGGCGAAGCCGCGGTAGCCGACGTGCCGCAGGAAACGCTCGGCCTGCTCCATCAGCTCGGGGAAGGGGGTGGTGACCATGGCGGCCGGGTTGCCGATCGCCAGCGGTGTGTGCTCCTGCAGCAGCACCTGCGCCGTGGCCAGCAGAGTGGCCTGCCCGGAGGAGTCGACGTAGGCCGTGATCGAGCGCATCGCGGTGTCGTCACCAGGGATCAGCTCCTGCACGACGAAGCGGTCTCTGAAGCCGGCTCCCCTCACCCGCAACAGGATCGTGCGCAGGTCCTCGGGGGTGTCGACGAGGTAGATCTTCTGCTTGCCCTCGAAGACCAGCCCCTCGTAGGCGGCGCCGATGGCGGGCTTGGCCACCACCGGGAAGCTGAGATCCACCTCGTCCGGGGCCCAGTCGTCGGCGTCAGCGGCGGCGAAATCCTGCACCAGGGTGCGCGGGGTCGGGATGTCGAGCTCCTCGCAGACCCGGGCGAACTCGACCTTGTCGGCGGCGATGTCCAGGACCGAGCCGTCGACGGCGGTCACGACATACCACTGCCGCAGCCACTCGGCCTGCTCGGACAGCATGCGGCTGAAGGTGTCGGCGTTGGCCAGCAGGAGCGTGGTGCGACCGGCGGCCTTGCGCTTGCGGCCCTCCTCCTCCAGGGACGCGAGGGTCTCGGCGCGGCCGGCGGCCTCGCCGAGATCGATGACGTTGATGATCTTGGAGCCCTTGATGGGCCCGGCGACCACGCGGGTGATCACGGTGCTCACGATCCCGTAGCGCTCGTGGAAGGCCCGGGCGAGTCCGTAGATCCCGATGTCGGTGCCGAGCATGACGACGTCGAAGTCCGGGTCGGGCTGGACGGTGGTCATGGTGCTCCTTGTGTGTCTCGCGCCGCGGAGCCGAGGCGCGCGGACAGAACGTATGCCGCCGCGAGCCTACTGGCACCGGTAGGGCCGACCGCGCAGACATGACGGCCGTCCTGCGGCCGGTCGGCCCCGACACTCGGTAGTTTGGCCGGATGAGCAGCTCGGTGACCCGCAGCCCGCAGCCAGCCGATCCGCGGACGCCGCGTCACCTCGTCGTGATGGGGGTCTCCGCCGCCGGCAAGACCACCGTGGCCCGCGAGATCAACGCGGTCCTGGGGTGGGAGTTCGCCGAGGGTGACGACTTCCACCCACAGGCCAACGTGGACAAGATGGCCTCCGGGGTGCCGCTGACCGACGAGGACCGGTGGCCCTGGCTGCGGGCGCTCGCCGCCTGGACGGCCCAGCACGCCGCGGCCGGACGGTCGACGATCGTCTCCTGCTCGGCGCTGCGGCGTGCCTACCGGGACGTGTTGCGCGAGGGCGGCGCCGGCACCTACTTCGTGCACCTCACCGGCGACCGGGAGCTGCTCGTGCGGCGGATGTCCGGGCGCACCGACCACTTCATGCCGGTGGAGCTGCTGGACTCCCAGCTGGAGACCCTGGAACCGCTGCAGCCCGACGAGCCCGGCGCTACGTTCGATGTCGCACCGACCCCGCAGAGGATCGCAGCGGCGGTCCTGCGCGAGCTCGACCTGCCTCGCTAGCGGTCCGCGTGCGGCTGCACCAGGTCCAGATAGCGCCGTGCGATCGTGGCCACGACCTCCTCACCGGGGGTGGCCCACAGGTCGGCGTTGAAGATCTCGACCTCGATGTCGCCGGCGTAACCAGCGCGGTTGACCCACTCGGTGAACCTGGCGAAGTCGATGTGACCGTCGCCCATCATCCCCCGGCTGAGCAGCGCGTCCGGTGGCAGCGGGGTGATCCAGTCGCTGATCTGATAGCTCGCGATGCGTCCGGCGGCCCGGGCGATCTGCTGCTCCACCCCTGGCTCCCACCACAGGTGGAAGGTGTCCACGACGACGCCGACAGTCTCGGCAGGGAACTGCTCCGCCAGGTCGAGCGCCTGAGCCAGCGTGGAGATGACCCCACGGTCCGCCGCGAAGATCGGGTGCATCGGCTCGATCGCCAGCAGCACCCCGTGCTCCTGCGCCACGGGCACCAGCTCGGCCACGCCGTCCAGGAAGCGGGCGCGTGCCGCGTCGAGGTCCCGGTCGCCGTCCGGCAGGCCGCCGGGCACGAGCACGAGCGTGGCGGCGTCCAGGGTCGCGGTCTCCTCGATCGCGGCCCGGTTGCTGTCGATCGCGGCACGGCGCTCGGCCCCCTCCGGGCCGGTGAGGAAGCCACCGCGGCACACGGAGGACACCCGCAGCCCGGCGTCCCGGACCCACCGCCGGGCCGTCGCCAGGCCCACCTCGGCGACGGGCTCACGCCAGAGCCCGATGCTCGGCAGCCCGGCCCGCACGCAACCGTCGATCGCCTCTCGCAGCGACCACTCGGCACAGGTCCGCTGGTTCAGCGACAACCGAGCCAACCGCGCGTCGCTCCGCCCGGCGGGTGCCTCTGCCGTCATGCCGTTGCCCCCTGCGCCTCGAGCCACAGGCCGAGCCGGTGGGCCGCCAGGTCCGGGTCCGGGAACAACCGGGCCTCGTTGGCCAGCGCGAACACCTCCGCCAGATGGGGCACCGAGCGTGCCGACTGCAGACCGCCGACCATCGTGAACCCCGGCTGATGGCCGCAGAGCCAGGACAGGAAGGCGATCCCCGTCTTGTAGAACCAGGTCGGTGGGGCGAAGACCAGCCGTGAGAGGGGCAGGGTGGGCGCCATCTCCTGCCCGTATGCCGCGAGGTCGCCGGCGTCGAGCGCGGCCAGGGCGGCGGAGGCTGCGGGAGCGATGGCGGCGAAGGCCCCGAGCAGCGCATCGCTGTGCCGGGTCCCGTCACCGCGGATCAGCTCCGGGTAGTTGTAGTCGTCCCCGGTGTAGAGGCGCACCCCCGCGGGGAGCGCGGCACGCAGCCCCACCTCGTGCTCGGCGGACAGCAGGGACACCTTGACACCGTCCACCCGGTCCGCGTGCCGATGGACCAGCTCCAGGAACGTGGCCGTCGCGGTGTCGATGTCGTCCGAGCCCCAGTAGCCCTGCAGTTGCGGGTCGAACATCGGCCCCAGCCAGTGCAGGATGACCGGCGCGCTGACCTGGCGCAGGATCTCGTCGTAGACCGTGAGATAGTCCTCGGCGCTGCGCGCCAGGGCGGCCAGGTGCCGGCTCGCCATGACGATGACCTGGGAGCCGGCCCCCTCGACGAAGGCGACCTGCTCGGCATACGCCCGGGTCACCGCCGCCAGGTCGGCGCACTCCGCGACGTGGTCGGTGCCCGCCCCGGAGGCGATGCGCGCCCCGGCGGCCCTGGCCTGTGTGGCGCTGCGGCTGATCAGCTCCTGGACCGCCGGCCAGTCCAGCCCCATGTTGCGCTGGGCGGTGTCCATCGCCTCGGCGACGCCGAGCCCGTGGTCGAACAGGTGCTGGCGGAAGGCGAGCGTGGAGTCCCAGTCGATCGCCGCCGGCTGCCCGGGGCCGTTCTCCCGCAACGGGTCTGCCACCACGTGGGCGGCCGCGAAGGCCACCCGGCTGGTGAACCCCTGCGGGTGCTGCGCCCACGCGCGGGCGGGCTGGAGCTGGACGTCGCGCAGGCCACCGTCGGCCGTGGGGATCCGGATCGTCCCGCTGCTCAGCCGGCTCACGGGATGACCTCCTTCATCGCGACGCGACGGCCCTCGTCGGAGGAGCGCAGGCCCGCCTCCACGAGCTGGAGGCCACGCACCCCCGACCGGAAGTCGTAGGGGTGCTGACGACCGTGGTGCAGGTCGATCAGGAACTGCTCCCACTGCGCCCGGAAACCGTTGCCGAAGGACTCGGTGTCCGGCACCTCCGACCACTGGGACCGGAAGTCCTCGGTGGTGGGCACGTCCGGGTCCCACACGGGGCGGGGCGTGAGCACCCGCGGCTGGACGCGGCACCCGAACAGCCCGGCGACCGCGGACCCGTGCGTGCCGTCGACCTGGAACTCGACGAGCTCCTTGCGCTCGACCCGCACGGCCCAGGAGGAGTTCATCTGCGCGATGATGTCGCCCTCGAGCTCGAAGATGCCGTAGGCCGCGTCGTCGGCGGTCGCCGTGTAGGGCTGGCCGTTCTCGTCCCAGCGCTGCGGGATGTGGGTGACCGCCTTGGCGGTCACCGCCTCCACCGCCCCGAACAGGCCCTCCATGACGTAGTTCCAGTGGCAGAACATGTCCAGGACCATCCCGCCGCCGTCCTCGGTCCGGTAGTTCCAGCTGGGCCGCTGCGTGGGGATGCCGTCCCCCTCGAACACCCAGTAGCCGAACTCGCCGCGGACCGACAGGATGCGGCCGAAGAAGCCACTGTCGATGACCCGCTTCAGCTTGCGCAGGCCGGGGAGGTACAGCTTGTCGTGCACGACACCCGTCGTGACTCCGGCCGCCTCGGCGGCGTCCGCCAGCTCGACCCCGTCCAGGACCGACTCCGCGATCGGCTTCTCGGTGTAGATGTGCTTGCCGGCCGCGATGGCCTCCAGGAGCGCGCTCTTGCGCGCCTGGGTGGTGGCGGCGTCGAAGTAGATCGGCGCGCTGTCGTCCGCCAGGGCGGCGGTCAGGTCAGTCGTCCACTCCGCGATGTCGTGCTGCTCCGCCAGTGCCGCGAGCTTGTCGGCGTTGCGCCCGAGCAGCACCGGCTCGACCTGGATCCGGTCGCCGTCGGGCAGCTCGATGCCCCCGTCGTCGCGGATCGCCAGGACGGAGCGGACCAGGTGCTGGCGGTAGCCCATCCGGCCGGTGACGCCGTTCATCAGGATGCGGACGGTGTGCGTGGTCATGACGGGTGCCTTTCCGTGGCTTGGGTGCGTGGACGGCCACCGAGGTAGAGCTCGCCCAGCTTGGGGTCGTCGAGGAGTTCGCGGGCGGGGCCGCTGATGTGGACCCGCCCGAGGTCGAGCACGAGCCCGACGTCGGCGGACTCCAGGGCACGGCGGGCGTTCTGCTCCACCAGGAGCACAGCGGTGCCGGCATCGCGCATCCGGACCACCTGCTCGAAGATGACCGCGGTGGCTTTCGGATCCAGCCCCATGGACGGCTCGTCCAGGAGCACGACCTTGGGGTCGACCATCAGGGAGCGGGCGAACTCCACCTGCTTCTGCTGGCCACCGGAGAGGGCGCCGGCCAGGGCGTCCCAGCGGTCGGCCACCAGGGGGAACAGGGACTTCACGAAGTCCAGGCGCTCGGCGACGCGCTGGGTGTCGCGCACGGAGAAGGCGCCGAGGTTGACGTTCTCGCCGACCGTCATCTCCTTGAAGACGCTGTGCCCCTGGAGCACGTGCGAGAGTCCGGCCCGGAGCAGCTGCTGTGGCCCCTGCCCCGTGACATCCGCGCCGTCCACCAGGATGCGGCCGCTGCGCGGGACCAGCATGCCGCTGGCGACCTTGAGCACCGTTGACTTGCCAGCGCCGTTGGGGCCGACCAGACAGACGATCTGGGCCGGGGGGACCTGGACGGTGAGGCCGCGCAGGACCAGGGCCGCGCGACCGTAGCCGGCCTCGATGTCGGTGAGCTCGAGCAGGTGGTCAGACGCCAAGGTAGGCCTCCAGGACGGCGGGGTCGCTCTGGACCGTGGACGGGGGACCTGCGGCGATCTGTGCGCCGCGGTCGAAGACGATGACGTGGTCGCTCAGCCGCATGACCAGCTCCATGTTGTGCTCGACCACGATGAAGGTGCGGCCCTCGGCGTTGAGCTCCACGATGAGCGTGCTGATCCGCTCGATCAGCGCGGGGTTCACGCCACCGGCGGGCTCGTCGAGCATGATCGTCTCGGGGTCGGTCATCAGCACCCCCGCGAGCTCGAGCAGCTTCTGCTGCCCGTAGGAGATGTCCGCGGCCTGGGCGTTCTCCAGGTGGTCGATGCCGACGCGGGCCAGCAGTGCCCGGGCCTTCTCCACGTCGCTGCGGCGCCGTCCCGAGCCCATGAGCGTCGCCAGACCGGTCGGTCGGACGCCGGCGAGCACGTTGTCCAGCACGGTCATCCGGGGGAAGATCCGGCACACCTGGAAGCTGCGGCCGATGCCGGCGTGGGCGACGCGGTGCGGTGCCTTCCCGGTGATGTCCTTGCCGCGGTAGGAGACCGTGCCAGCATCGGCGCGGATCATGCCGGTGACGCAGTTGAAGAAGGTCGTCTTCCCGGAGCCGTTGGGACCGATCAGGGCGTTGATCCGGCCGTGGTGGAAGTCCACCGAGGCTCCGACGACGGCCCGCACGCCACCGAAGGACTTCGACAGGTCTCGGACGGACAGCCCGATCTCGTGCTGCGGGTCGGTGCTCACAGGTGCCTCCCGTTGTCATCCACCAGGACGGTCTCGGTCTCTTCCGGGTCCTGCGCTCGCGGCTCGGCCGCGGCGTTCTTGTTGGCCAGGTCCTCCGCGGACTCCTCGCGGATGCTCGTGGCACTCGGCCGCAGCCGGTCGACCAGACGACCCAGTGAGGGCAGGATCCCCTCGGGCATGAACAGCACCACCAACCCGAGCAGCAGCCCGAGTGCGACCAGGTGGAACTGGGTGTCGCCGTACTGCGCCTTGAAGAACTCGATCGCGTAGCCGACGATCGCCGCGCCGAGGGCCGGTCCGAGCAGGGACCGGATGCCTCCGAGCAGGGACATCAGCACCATGTAGGAACCGGTCAGGATCGAGAACTGGAAGATCGGGTCGAGGAAGCCGAACCACAACGCGTACAACCCGCCGGCCAGGGCCGTGAAGAAGGCAGAGATCACGTAGACGGACAACTTGTAGTTGAACGTGGGGATCCCCAGGCTCTGCGCCTTGTCCTCGTCCTCGCGGATGGCCTTCAGGCCAGCGCCGAAGCGCGACCGGTCGATGGCCCACCAGACGACCAACATGATCACCAGCAGGGCCACATGGAGGTAGTAGAACCGCTCGTGCTGTTCGGGACGCAGCACCTCTGGGCCGAAGGGCCGGGGCACCCGCAACCCGTTGGAGCCGCCCGTGACATCCGACCAGCTCTGGAACACCAGCAGCATGATGAGCACCAGGGCCAGCGACATGATGACGAACGACGCGCCGCGCACCCGCAGGGAGGCGAAACCGATCGGCACGGACAGGGCGGCCACGATCAGGCCGGCCAGCACCAGGGCGACCCACGGCGGGACGTCGGCGCGCAGGATCAGCAGCCCCACGGCATACCCACCCAGACCTGTGAAGGCGGCGTGCCCGAGGGAGATGTAGCCGGTGAAGCCACCCACGAAGTTCCAGCCGGTGGCCATGCAGGCGTAGCTGAGGATGACCACGCCGACCGAGAGGATGAACGGCCCGGGGCCGGTCAGCGGGAAGACTAGGACACCGACCGCAGCCGCGATGACCGCGAGGATCTGCACGCCGCGGATCACCCGCACGACGGGCGAGTCACCCCGGTCGGTGGATCGGGTGGACGTGGTGTCAGAAGCGTTGCGCAAGGCGACCTCCGAAGAATCCGTGCGGTCGGAAGACCAGCGTCGCGAACAGCACGATGTAGAAGATGGTCTGCGCCCAGGTGGTGCCCATCGGGATCTGGAGCAGGGACTGGCTGACGCCGAGCACCATCGCGGCCGCGGCGGCCCCCGGCACGCTGCCGAGCCCGCCGACGACGATGATCGCCATCAGGGGACCGATCCAGTGCCAGTGCAGGGAGGGGTAGATGGTGGCGTCGAGGGCCAGGGCCGTGCCACCGACCGCAGCCGTAGCCAGGCCGACACCGAAGCCGTAGCCGGCCACCTTCTTGGTGTCGATGCCGACGAGGGCAGCGGCCTCGCTGTTCTGGATCGTGGCCCGCAGCGACTGGCCGAAGCGGGTCGCCTTGAGCACGAGGTAGAGGGCGGCCAGGGCCACGGCGGCGAGCGCAAAGGCGATGAGCTTGACGACCGCGATGCGGGCACCGAAGATCTCGAAGCTGGCGCCGGAGTAGGGCAGCTGGATGCGGCGCTGGGTGCCGGAGAAGACGAACCCCAGCATCCCCTCGATCATCAGGGCGATCGCGAAGGTCAGCAGCACCGACATCATGGTCAGCGTGGCCGGCTTCAGGCGAGCGATCAGCACCCGCTGCACGAACACGCCGGTGACGAAGAACAGCGGCACCGTGAAGAGTAGCGACAGCAGGGGGTCCAGTCCGGTCGTGGACGTGAACCACCAGGCGAGGTAGGCCGCGAGGATCAGGAACGCCGAGTGGGCGATCATGACGACCCGCATCACCCCGAAGTAGAGCGTCAGGCCGGCAGCCAGGAGGGCATAGAGTCCGCCGAGCAGGATGCCCAGCACCAGACTCTGGACAACGAGATCCATCACCACTCCGGCTTCGGGTAGATGAACTCGGCCTCCTTGGCGTCGTCGGGCAGCACGATGGTGATCTCCCCGTCGACGTACTGCTGGACCAGGTGCGCACCCTGGGGGCGGCCCTCGGCGTCCCAGGTGAGCGGTCCGACCACGGTCTCCACCTCGTTGTTGCGCAGCCAGTCGATGAGCTGCCCCTGGCACTCCGGCGACGGGTCGGCGCAGCCGACACCCTCCACCGCGGCCGCAACGACCTGGCCGGTGGTCCACGCGTTGGCCTCGTCCTCGGTCGGCTCCGACCCGTGCTCCTGGTTGAAGAACTCCACGAACTCGGCGTTGGTCGGGTAGGTCGACTCGGGGGTGTAGCCGGTCGGGGACAGGATGCCCTCGGTCTTGTCACCGATCGCCGCGGCGAACTCCGGGTTGGTCGGGGCGGTGGAGAAGGCAGCCAGGTCCGGCTGGTAGCCGAGCTGCTGCAGCGCGATGATCAGGTTCACCGCGTCCTGGTACTGCGTGCCGCCCACGATGATGTCGGCGTCGCTGGCCTCGATCTTGGCGGCGATCGAGGAGAAGTCGGTGGTGTTCGGGGGGTAGACCTCATCGGCCACGGTCTCCACGCCCATGGCCTCGAGCTTCTCCTTGAGGCCGTAGGCCGTGCCCTGGGCGAACGGGTCGTCCATCGCCGCGTAGGCAGCGGTCTGGGGCCGCTCGCCCTCGGGCATCGCCTCGATGTGCTCGGCCAGGTAGTTGTAGTGGTCCTGGGCGACCGCGGGGGCGGCGTAGAAGAGGTTGGTGAAGCCCTGGTTGAAGACCTCTTCCGCGGCGCCGGCGGGCTCGACGAACAGGAAGCCGTAGTCCATCGCGACCTGCGCCGCGGGCACGACCAGACGGGTCGAGAACGGCCCGAAGACCAGGTCGACGCCGTCCTGGTTGATCAGCTTCTCGTAGTCGCTGGCCACACGGTCCGCGTTGGACTGGTCGTCCAGGATGGTCAGCTCGACGTCGCGGCCCAGCAGCCCGCCGTTCTCATTGACGTAGGAGGCCCACGCCTCATAGCCGCGCTGGACACCCTTGCCGGGCTCGGAGAAGTCTCCGGTCAGGGGCAGGGAGATGCCGATCTGGATGGGATCCTCACCCTCGGCGCCATCGCTGCTGTCTGCGCCGGCGTCACCGTCTCCGGACTCCGACGGCTCGTCGATCCCGCAACCAGCCAGGGCCAGGAGCCCACCGGCCGCCATGATGGCGATCCAGCCGCGGATGCTCCTGTTGGTGTGCGTCTTCACACTCATACGTCGTTCCTCCTTGAACGTAAGCGCTTACGTAACCGCTTACGTTGACTGTAGGCCATGCCCTACGATCTGGGCAAGAGATCGGACGAAGAAACCTTGTTCGAGGTGGCGTCGAGGAGATGGAGGAGGGCGGATGGCCGGTGGGGAACCGCAGGCGCGCACTGCTGGTCGGCGACCCCGTCTGACCGATGTTGCGCAGGAGGCAGGAGTCTCGATCGCGACCGCCTCACGCGCGCTCTCCGGCGCACCCGGTGTCAGCGAGTCGATGGCCGAACGCGTGCGCGAGGTCGCAGCGAGCGTTGGTTATGTCGCGAACCTGCATGCCCGAACCCTGGCCGGCGGCCCGACGTCCGTGGTCGGCCTCGTGGTCCACGAGATCGGCGACCCGTACTTTGCCGAGATCGCCAGTGGGGTGCTCGGGGTCGCGGCAGTGGAGGGGTTGACCGTGCAGATCTGTCACAGCGGGCGGGACCCGGAGGCCGAGCTCACCCAGATCCGCACCCTGATCGCCAACGGGGTAGGCGCGATCATCGTGGCCGGGTCGGGCTTCGTGGACAGTGCGGTCCGGGCCAAGGTCACCGGCACTCTGCGCTCCTACCTGGCCGACGGTGGCCGTGTGGCCGTGATCGGGCGCCACCATCTCGCGGTCGACACGGTGCAGCCCGACAACGATGCCGGCGGCCACGCGATCGTCGAGCACGTGGTTGGTCTGGGGCACCGTCGCATCGGGATCATCACCGGCTCCCGCACGCTCACCACCATCCATGACCGACTCGGTGGCATGGGCCGTGCCCTGCAGTCCGTCGGATTGGATCTGGCGAGCACGCCGATCGTGGAGGGAGTGTTCACTCGGGAAGGGGGCAAGGTGGCCGCGGCCGAGCTGCTGCGCCGCGCGCCCGACCTGACCGCGATCGTCGCGCTGAACGATGACATGGCCATCGGAGCGCTGTCGGTCCTACGCGACCGCGGGATCAGGGTTCCCGAGCAGATCTCGGTGACCGGCTTCGATGATGTCGCCGTGGCACAGGACCTGGCGCCGAGCCTCACCACGGTGCGCCTGCCCATGGGAGACATGGGTCGGCAGGCGCTCCAGCTCGCGCTGTCCCCACCGGCCAAGCGGCCGAGGCGGCGCAGGGCGCGCGCCGAGCTCATCGCGCGCGACTCCACCGCGCCCCCGATGCGTTCGGGCAGGTCAGCCGACTAGACTGACAGCAGGGAGGTGCCCGATGGAGTGGCTCAAGGAGACACAGTGGCTCTGGTGGGTGGCCGGGGCCCTCGTGCTGGGGTTGATCGAGATCACCTCGCTCGACCTCGTCTTCTTCATGCTCGCGGTGGCGGCTATCGCTGCCGCTGCCGCCGCCGGGTTGGACCAGAGCATCACAGTGCAGGTGCTGACCTTCGTGGCCGTGGCCGCTCTGCTGCTCGCCGTGCTGCGCCCTCTCGCCCTGCGCAAGATCAAGCCGGAGGGCCTGGCTGAGCGCACCAACGCCGACGCCCTGGTCGGCCGCACGGCCGTCGTGCTGCAGGAGGTCACCGACCGCACTGGTCTGGTGAAGCTCTCCGGTGAGGAGTGGACGGCGCGCACTGCGCCGGGCTCCGTCCTGCCGGTCGACCAGACCGTGCACGTCCAGCGGATCGAGGGGGCCACCGCTGTGGTGACGTCCCTGCCGACCGGCGACACGGCATACGACCCGGCGCAGCCGGAGCGTCCCACCCCAGACCCCGACACCAGATAGTTCCTGCCCCAGGAGGCCACCATGCCCGAACCATCGACAGTTGCTCTCTGGATCGTCCTGGCGCTGCTGGTCCTGTTCACGGCGGTGGCGATCAGCCGGGCGATCCGCATCGTCCCCCAGGCGACCGCCGTCATCGTCCAGCGGCTCGGGCGCTACAGCCGCACGCTGGATGCCGGGCTGCACTTCCTCATCCCGTTCATCGACAAGGTCCGCGCCACGGTGGACCTGCGCGAACAGGTGGTCTCCTTCCCCCCGCAGCCGGTGATCACCAGCGACAACCTGGTCGTCAGCATCGACACCGTCATCTACTTCCAGCCGACCGACCCCAAGGCCGCGACCTACGAGATCGCCAACTACATCCAGGGCATCGAGCAGCTCACCGTCACCACGCTCCGCAATGTCATCGGGTCCCTCGACCTGGAGCAAACGTTGACCAGCCGGGACCAGATCAACGGCCAGCTCCGTGGAGTGCTGGATGACGCGACGGGCCGCTGGGGCATCCGCGTCAACCGGGTCGAGCTCAAGGCGATCGACCCGCCCGCCAGCGTGCAGGACTCGATGGAGAAGCAGATGCGCGCCGAGCGCGACCGGCGTGCTGCGATCCTCAACGCCGAGGGTGTCAAGCAGAGCCAGATCCTCACCGCCGAGGGTGAGAAGCAGGCCCAGATCCTGCGCGCCGAGGGCACCGCGCAGGCCGCGATCCTGGAGTCGCAGGGTGAGGCGCGCGCGATCCTGCGCGTGTTCGACGCGATCCACAAGGGCAACCCGGACTCCAAGCTGCTGGCCTACCAGTACCTCCAGATGCTCCCGCAGATCGCCCAGGGCGAGTCCAACAAGATGTGGATCGTCCCGACCGAGCTGACCCAGGCGCTGCAGGGCATCGGGGCAGCGCTCGGCCCCCACACCCCGTCCGGCACCGGCGGCCTGGACGGCCCGCCCGTCGAGAGCCACGCACGGGACGACCACGACGACGCCGTCGAGGTGGAGGAGCCGTCCCTGGAGGACCCCGCCGAGGCGCTGCGGCGAGCACGTGCGGAGGCCGCGGGTGCCGCCAAGGAGGCGGAGGAGTCCACCAGGTCCGTGCGCAGCCGTGGCGTTCGGCCGGATGCCCCACAGGCGGAGCCGGGTTCGCTGCCGGACGGGGGTCCCGCGCCCGTCGCAGAGCCGGAACGTCCGGACGAGCCGACGCAGTAGCCGGTCGACATCACGAGTAGCCGGGCGGCGCCTCCAGTGGCCGGTGCCACCAGGAGCTGGTCCCACCAGGAGCTGATCGGCCTCACCAGGAGCTGATCGGCCTCACCAGGAGCCGTCCTTCTGCGTGTCGTGCACCGTGCTGGTATCGGTGTGGCGTGTCGGGTGCCAGAGCCCCGATGAGGCAACACCGGACCCGCACCACCTCCGTTGACTGTTGCCCGTCATGGCGACCTCGGGGCACTGGCCCACGCTGCGCTGGCCCACGCTGAACTGGCGCAGGCCCGCCGATTCCCGATCAGATGAAAGTTCTCGACCGGATCAGGGTGGAGTGCCACGGGCTGGGCGACCGGATCAGGGTGCAGCGCCACTGGCTGGGCAACCGGGCCCACTCCGCCTGAGCCCCGATTGCATAGTTATGCGGATCAACGTATACACTCACACCCGTGAGCAAAGTGATGACCAGTCTTCCCGTCGGCGAGCACGTCGGCATTGCCTTCTCCGGGGGTCTTGACACCTCCGTCGCGGTCGCGTGGATGCGCGACAAGGGTGCCGTGCCATGCACCTATACCGCCGACATCGGCCAGTACGACGAGCCCGACATCGAGTCGGTCCCAGGTCGGGCGCTGGAGTACGGCGCAGAGTTGGCACGCCACGTCGACTGCAAGCTCCCGCTCGTCGAGGAGGGCTTTGCCGCCCTCGCCTGCGGCGCCTTCCACGTCCGTTCGGGCGGTCGCCCCTACTTCAACACCACGCCCCTCGGCCGCGCGGTGACGGGCACGATGCTGGTCCAGGCCATGCACCAGGACGGCGTCAACATCTGGGGCGACGGGTCGACCTTCAAGGGGAACGACATCGAGCGGTTCTACCGCTACGGCCTGCTCGCCAACCCCGAGCTGCGGATCTACAAGCCCTGGCTCGACGCCGAGTTCGTCGAGGAGCTGGGTGGGCGCGCGGAGATGAGCCAGTGGCTCACCGAGCACAACCTGCCCTACCGCGACTCGCAGGAGAAGGCCTACTCCACCGATGCCAACATCTGGGGCGCGACGCACGAGGCGAAGACCTTGGAGCACCTGGACGTCTCACTCGAGACGGTCGAGCCGATCATGGGGGTGAAGTTCTGGGACCCGACGGTCGAGATCGAGACTGAGGACGTCACGATCGGTTTTGAGCGCGGTCGGCCGGTGTCGGTCAACGGTGTGCGCTACGACGACCCGGTCGCGCTGGTCCACGAGGTCAACGCCATCGGTGGTCGTCACGGTCTGGGCATGTCCGACCAGATCGAGAACCGCATCATCGAGGCCAAGTCGCGCGGCATCTACGAGGCCCCCGGCATGGCGCTGCTGTTCCTGACCTACGAGCGGCTGCTCAACGCCATCCACAACGAGGACACCATCGAGCACTACCACCTAGAGGGTCGCCGGTTGGGCCGGCTGCTCTACGAGGGGCGCTGGCTCGAGCCGCAGGCCCTGATGGCTCGGGAGGCCATCCAGCGCTGGGTGGCCTCTCTGGTGACCGGCGAAGTGACCGTCCGGCTGCGCCGCGGGGAGGACTACACGATCGTGTCCACCGACGGACCGGACTTCTCCTATCACCCCGACAAGCTGTCGATGGAGCGCACCGACAACGCCGCCTTCGGCCCCCACGACCGCATCGGCCAGTTGACGATGCGCAACCTGGACATCGCCGACTCGCGCAGCAAGCTCGAGCGCTATGCCGCCCAGCCTCTGGATGAGGGCACCGTCCTGGTGGAGAACGGCATCCTGCTCGGATCTCTCGAGGCCGGCGGCGCTGACCGGATCGCTTCCCGTGACGGGGTGCCGACCAATGGCTCGGAGGAAGCGCTCGACAACGCGGCGATGGAGTTCGGCACCGACTGATTCCGCAGGGTAGCGAGGTCTCGGACGCACGCTCAGCGACGTCGTGGCGGCTTCGTGGCAGTCCTCTGACGCCTCGGCAAGGCGTGCGACGGCCCCCGGGCGAGGCATGCAACGCCCACGCCCCCGGGGGTCTACCAGAGGCCTGTCCCGTTCAGCACGGGCGGGAGCCCGGAAGTGCTGAACGGCACGGCCGGGCGCACCTCGGCGCGGTGACCGGGTCCCGGAGTCGGCGTCTCCTCCTGGACCGTCCTTGGCGGGGGCGGCGATGCGGAGGCGTCTGGAGTGGTCAGGTTGCCCTGTCGCGGGCTGCTGGCCCCCACCGGGCGGTCCTCCAGGGCGTCGCTGATCGCGGCGAAGACCTGGTGGGTCTCGATGAGGAACGCGTCGTGACCGTAGGGGGAGGTCACGGTCACCAGGCCCCGGCAGGACGGGGACCGAGCAATCCGTTCGCCCTCGGCCGGGGTGAACAGCCGATCGCTGTCGACCACCACGACCGTGAGGTCTGCCGTGAGCCGACGCAGAGCCGCCTCGACACCCCCACGGTCACGTCCGATGTCGTGCCGGTTCATCACCTCGGTCAGGGCGACATAGCTATTGGCGTCGAAGCGCCGGGCCAGCTTCTGGCCGTGGTGCTCCAGATAAGACTGCACCGCGAACCGGCCACCTGACAACGGGTCCTCGCCCTCCTGGGCTGCGGTGCCGAACCGGTCCTCCAGCTCGACCGGACTGCGGTAGGTCGCGTGCGCGATCTGGCGGGCGACCTCCAGCCCCTGGCGGGGTCCAGGCCCGGGGTAGTAGTCCCCGCGGTGGTAGTTCGGGTCGTGGGTGATCGCGAACAGTTGCGGTGTGGCCCAAGCGATTTGATCGGCGGACGCGACCGCGGAGGTGGCGATCGGCATACAGCGTCTGACCCGACCCGGCAGGGTCACGGCCCACTCCAGGGCCCGCATGCCGCCCATCGACCCACCGATCACGGCCGCGAAGGTGTGGATGCCCAGCCGGTCGGCCAACATGGCCTCGGCGCGCACCTGGTCCCGGACCGTCAGTCGAGGGAAGAGGGATCCCCAGGGGCGACCGTCCGGACCCGGCGAGGACGGTCCGGTGGACCCACGTGACCCGCCGAGCACATTGGGTGCGATGACGAAGTAGCGGTCGGTGTCCAGGGCCCGCCCGGGGCCGATCAGGCCGGGCCACCACCCGGGGGTCGGACTGTCCGGTCCGGCGGGACCCTCCACGTGGGAGTCCCCGGTGAGCGCGTGGAGCACCAGCACGGCGTTGTCCCTGGCCTCGTTGAGCCGTCCCCACGTCTCGTAGGCCATTCGCACGCCGGGAAGGTTCTCCCCGGACTCCAGGAGCAGGTCACCGACGGGGAGCGTGTGTCGTCGGCTGCCGGACCGGACAGTGTCTGAGGTCATCTCGCTGGTCAGAGCTCCTTCTCAGAGGCCCTTGGCGGCCCGGAACCCCGTCTCCAGGTCAGCGATGATGTCGTCGATGTGCTCGAGGCCCACCGCCAGACGCACCAGGCCCGGAGTGACACCGGCAGCGGCCAGGGCCTCCTCGTTGAGCTGTCGGTGCGTCGTGGAGGCCGGGTGGATGACCAGGGAGCGCACGTCGCCGATGTTGGCGACATTGGAGTGCAGCTCAAGGGCGGAGACGAACGCCTTCCCGGCCTCGAGGCCTCCGGCGATCTCGAAGGCGAGCACAGCACCGGCACCCTCTGGCAGATACTTCTGCGCCAGCTCGTAGGACGGGTGGCCGGGCAGGCCGGCGTAGCTGACCGAGACGACCTGCTCCTGTTCGAGCAACCAGTTGGCCACCTTCTGCGCGTTGGCGACGTGACGCTCGACCCGCAGGGACAGGGTCTCGATGCCCTGCGCGATGAGGAAGGCGTTGAACGGTGAGATCGCCGGGCCCAGGTCACGCAGCAGCGTCACGCGGGCCCGCAGGATGTAGGAGAGGTTGGTGCCGCCGAAGATCTCGTTGCCGACGCCGAGGTCCTTGCCGAACGTCAGCCCGTGGTAACCCTCATCTGGCTCGTTGAAGTGCGGGAACTTCTCCGGGTGCTGCGCGTAGTCGAAGTTGCCGCTGTCGACGATCACGCCGCCGATCGAGGTGCCGTGGCCGCCGAGGTACTTGGTGGCTGAGTGCACGATGATGTCCGCGCCGTGCTCGAAGGGGCGGGTCAGGTAGGGGGTGGCGACGGTGTTGTCGATGATCAGCGGCACGCCGACCTCGTGCGCCACGTCTGCGATCGCGCGGACGTCCAGCACCAGACCGCTCGGGTTGGCGATGCTCTCACCGAAGTAGGCGCGGGTGCGTTCGTTGGACGCGGCACGCCAGGACTCTGGGTCGGTCGGGTCCTCCACAAACGTCACGTCGATGCCCAGGCGCGGCAGGGTCTGGGCGAACAGGTTCTGCGTCCCGCCGTAGAGGCTCGGCGAGGCGACGAGATGGTCACCGGCCTGGGCGACATTGAGGATCGAGAGGGTGGAGGCGGACTGCCCGCTGGCCAGCAGCAGGGCTCCGACGCCGCCTTCGAGGTCGGCGATGCGGGCCTCGACGACCTCGGTCGTCGGGTTGCCGATGCGGGTGTAGATCGGGCCGAGGTCCTCCAGGTTGAACCGTGCGGCGGCCACGTCGGCGTTGTCGAAGACGAACGAGGTGGTCTGGTAGATCGGCAGTGCCCGAGCACCTGTTGCGGCGTCCGGGGTCTGGCCGGCGTGGATCTGTCGGGTGGCAAAGGACCAGGTCATGGTGTGCTCCAAGGGTTTTCAGGGGTGCGCGGAAGCGCGCAGAGGCAAGGGGTAGTGGGGCGCGGTGGGCGCCGGCTGAGTCCGGTGGAGGGTGCCCAGGACGGGTAGGAACCTCAGGGACTCAGCGGTTGGGCATTCGACAACAGGTCACAGCAGCGCTCCTTCATGCGTCACTGGGGCCTATCGGTCGACAGGCCCGCGCTTGCGGAGCGTGGCTGCGTTGCCGCGTCCGCCGGGTCATCACCCGGGGCACCCCACCGCGAGTGGAGGGTTGCCGCCCAACGAGCCGGGGCTTGGCGTTGGGACTCATGACCTGCAGTAGTTGTATCAGACATTTCGACCGAGTTCAATGCGGTCACGGGGCACATCGGAGGCATCAAATCGAAGAGTCTGCGATGGTATGCGGAGGCTACCGTTGATCCTGAGGGCTCCCTTCAGTTCTGAGGTTGACTAGGTAGCGTCTGGGCATGGCAACCGATGGCCCACCCGACGGCCGTTCCGCGATCGTCCGAGCCTTCGACCGGTGGCCCAAGCCGGTGCGCGTGGTGATCTTCGCCCTGGCCGTGTCCTTCGCGCTCGTGATGGTGATCAGCTTCGCGGCGCAGGGGCGCTGGGGCATGGTCGTGCTGTGGGTCATCATCACCGCGGTGTGGGGGATGGTCGCGCTGGTGCGGTTGGCCGAGGCCCATCGCCACGAACTCGACGGCCGGTGACGACGAATCCCCGCGTCGTCACCGGCCGTCCGGCAGCCGCCAGCCTGTGCCCGAGGCGGCGGGCGGGCTCGCGCCCGCGATTGGTCCTAGCGATCCAGTTCCGGGTCGTCGTCACCGCGCCGCACCAGGGCAGCAAGGCCGACCAGCACCAGCAGGACGCCTAGCCCGATCAGGGCTAACGGGCCGGTGCGGTCCCACTCCAGTGACACTTCGGTGAACTCCACGACGAGGGCACCCCCTGCGACCACCAGACAGACCAGCCCGAGCGCGATCGTGCTCCAGGACGGACCCTTCGGCCGAGGGAGCGTGCGGGGCTCCTCGGTGGGACCGAGGCGGTCCTCCTCCGCCGGCCAGGCCGTCTGGCGGCCGCTGTCGAAACTCCTCGTGGTCTCGTGTCCAGAAGCACTGTCGAAATCGCTGCTGTCGAAACTCCGCGTGGTCTCGTGTCCAGTAGCGCTGTCGTGGTTGCTGCTGTCAACGGCCCCGTTGTCGAAGGCCTCAGTGTCGTCGGAGTTCGGGTGCTCAGAGTTGTCGTCGCGATAGGTGCTCATCGGTCGCTGCCTTTCAGAAGGATCTCGCCGAAGCCCACACGGGCATCGATGACCAGGTCGACCGGGCCGTCTCCGATCACGATGTTGTCGTTCACATTGATGCCTCCGACGTAGGTGGAAGGGCCCCGGTGGTCGCGGACCACGCCGCCGGCGGTGCCTGCGTCGATCTGCACAGTGAGGTTTTCGGGCACATCGATCACCAACTGGCCGAAGCTGACGCTGACCGAGACCGACTCCCCATCCAGATCGTCGGGGGAGAGGCCATCCAGCTCGAGGGTGCCGGTGCCGGCCCCGAGACGGTAGGGCGTCTCGCGCTCAAGTTCGGCCACAGTCTGCGGGGACCACGTGTAGTCACCCATCCTCCCGGAGGGCACCAGGTGGTCTGCCATCGGCAGAAAGAGCGCCGTGCTGACGAGGGCGACGATGGCCAGGAAGCCCGGGAAGCCGGAAGTCCGACCCGCGAGCCCGAGGAGCAGGACGGTCAGGCCCAGTGCGCCGAGTGCGCCGGCGAAGGCGAGGAGCAGCGGGTTCCCGGGCAGGTCGTAGTCGGTGGCTGCCCAGTAGAGACCGCCGCTGACGGCGAGGGCCAGGCCGGTGCCCAGCAAGGTCCCAGCGGCCCCCGCGGAGCGGCGTG
The DNA here is from genome assembly GCF_003352835.1 of Ornithinimicrobium murale. Lineage (GTDB taxonomy): Bacteria > Actinomycetota > Actinomycetes > Actinomycetales > Dermatophilaceae > Ornithinicoccus > Ornithinicoccus muralis. The sequence goes on from NZ_QLVD01000032.1 coordinate 188,235, forward strand.
CGGGCCGCTTGGGCGGTTTCGGCTGCCGGGGGCGAGGGGCCGAAGGAGGCGTTGAGCCGGGGGGTTGTGCGGCTCCGTGGCCAGGGGTCCATGCGGTCTCACCTGCCGGCCAGGCGGTTTCACCCGCCGACCAGGCACTCTCACCCGTCGACCAGGCATGCTCACCCGTCGACCAGGCATGCTCACCCGTAGACGAGGCACTCTCACCCGACGAGGTGCTCGCATGTGCCGACGAGGTGCTGACACCGGTTGACCACGCGCTGTCACCAGCAGGCCGGGCAGTGTCACCAGGAGACCAGGCCGTGGCCCCTGACTGTGTCGGCCAGGTGGGCTCGCCGGCTCCGGTGGTCTCCGAAGGGTTCGACACCGGAGGAGGTGGAGCTGCGGCACGGACCTGCCGTCCGTAGAAGCCGGGGTCAGGGCGGCTCCTCCACTCCGACCACAGCCAGGCGACCCCGCCGATCAGCAGGACCAGCCCCAACAATCCCCAGAAGAAGTTGCCGGCCCAGAGGCCGCCAGCGAACCACCCGCCGCCGAACCAGCCGAACGTGCCGAAGATGCTGAGGACCGTGGCGACCAGGAGCACGACAGACCCGGCCTCACCGTGGCGCAGGGCTTCCTCGAGGTGCACCTTCTCGTCGGTGTCCGGCACCAGGAGCCAAGCCGCGAGGTAGGCGAGGATGCCCAGCCCCAGCGCGAGGCCGAGGACTGCGAACAGTGCCCGGATGACGAGCGGGTCGAGACCGAGGCGGGTCGCGAGTCCGGCGCAGACGCCACCGATCCAGCCGTCGTCCGAGCGGCGCATGTCGATGCGTCGGAGCCCGTCCAGGAAGGTGTCGGTGCCGTTGGGGCGGCGGCTGCCGGTCTGTGGGCCGCCCGGTGTCTGTGTCATGACTCCATCGTCGTCGCCCGGCGCCGTGCCCGCTATGCGGGTCGACCCTGAGTTGACCCTGACCCGTCCCTGAACAACTCCGCCAACGATGCGCCGGCGCGGTGTCCTGGGGGAGGATGGACGGGTGACCAGCCAGCGACCCGAGCCCCCCGCAGCGAGCCGACCGCCGCTGCGGCGTGGTGGCGAGGGGAGCCTGCTGGCTGGCGTCAGTCAGGGGTTGGGCGACCACTTGGGGCTGCACCCGTTCGCGATCCGTGCCCTGTTCGTGGCCATGACCGCGATCGGTGGGGCGGGCGCGCTGATCTACGCCTTCCTCTGGGCCACGATCGAACCGGTCGACGAACAGGACGCGGTCCCCCTGGAGCGACGCACGAGCCCAGGAGCGCTCCTGGTGGCCGGAGGTGCCGTCGTCGTCATGATCGGGGTTCTGGGCTTCCTGCAGTCTCAGGGCCTCAACCTGCGACTGGACATCACGATCCCGGTGCTGGTGCTCACAGTGGGCGCGGTCTTCATCTGGGCCCAGTTGGACACCTCTGGCCGGCAACGCCTCCTGGCCGACCAGGGTGGTAGTCCACAGAAGGCGCTGGGTCGGTTGGTGATCGGTGCCGGGCTGGCGGTGGTCGGTCTGGTGGCGCTCACGACTCAGAACGCCGACCTGGGGCAACTGCGCAGTGTCGCCGCGGCGGTGGTGGTCGCCTTGATCGGTGTTGGCCTGCTGGCAGCCCCCTATCTGACCCGGCTCTGGCGCAACCTGCGCGAGGAGCAGGCGGCAACCGCCCGCGCCACCGAGCGGGCTGACATTGCGGCCCACCTGCACGACTCGGTCCTGCAGACGTTGGCCCTCATTCAGCGGCGGGCCGACGACCCGACGCAGGTGGCCCGGCTCGCGCGGGCCCAGGAGCGCGAACTGCGCAGCTGGTTGTATGCCGGACCGGTCGGCCCCGCGGCCACCCTCGCCGGAGCGGTGGCGGCGGCTGGGCACGACGTGGAGGACCTGCACGGTGTGCCGATCGAGGTCATCATCACCGGCGACCGACCTCTCGACGCCGATGGTCAGGCTCTCGTCAACGCGCTGCGTGAGGCGATGCTCAACGCCGTCCGCCACGGAGAGCCGCCGGTCTCGGCCTACGTGGAGGTCGGCGGGCGGTCGGTCGAGGCGTTCGTCCGTGACCACGGCGAGGGATTCGATCTGGACGCTGTGCCCAGCGACCGGCTCGGGGTCCGTGAGTCGATCCTCGGACGGATGGACAGGCATGGAGGCACGGCGCGGCTGCGCCGCCTCGAGCACGGGACCGAGGTCAGTCTGGAACTGCCGCTGTCTCACGAGCCACAAGGAGCAGACTCATGACAGATTCCACCTCCGGCCCGTCCGCCGAGCCTCGGCGTTCTGCCGGTCCAGCCGGCGGTGCCGGGAGTCGCGGACCGATTCGCCTCGTTCTGGTCGATGACCACCGCATGTTCCGCTCCGGTGTCCGCACCGAGCTGGACGAGGTTTCCGGCAACCGCCTGGACATTGTCGGCGAGGCCGGCACGGTTGACCAGGCCGTCGCAGTGATTCGTGAGCAACGCCCCGACGTGGTGCTGCTTGACGTGCACCTGCCCGGAGGCAACGGTCGCGGCGGCAGCGACGTCATTGCCGGCTGCGCGGGGGTGAACACTGAGGCCGGTGGGCCGGTGCGTTTCCTCGCCCTGTCGGTCTCTGACGCCGCCGAAGACGTGATTGCGGTGATCCGCGCGGGTGCGCGGGGCTACGTGACCAAGACGATCAGCGGTCCCGAGCTGGGCGGTGCGATTGTCCGAGTCGCCGATGGGGATGCGGTCTTCAGTCCCCGGCTCGCCGGCTTCGTGCTCGACGCATTCGGAGCCGCAGCCGGTGAGATCGCCGAGGTCGACGAGGAGCTTGATCGACTCAGTGCCCGGGAGCGCGAAGTGATGCGCCTGATCGCCCGGGGCTATCAGTACAAGGAAGTGGCCAAAGAGTTGTTCATCTCGGTGAAGACGGTGGAGACCCACGTCTCCTCGGTGCTGCGCAAGCTGCAGCTGTCCTCTCGGCACGAGCTCACGGCGTGGGCGATGGGCCGTCGTCTGCTCTGACCGGGACGCCGATCTGACCGAGCACTGCCTCCAGGTCGTCCGCCAGTGCAGTGAACTCCGCGTCGGGGACGTGCAGTGCCAGATTCACCCGCACCGCCTCGCCATCGCGCCGGTGCACCTCCAGGGTCCGCACCTGATCGGGCATCTGCACCAGGCGGTTCCCGATCTCGTTGCCCACGGTGCCGCCGGCCGTCGGTGCCCACTGGATCGGACGCTCCTCGCGGTCAACGACCACCTCTGTGATCTCCAGATAGGGCACCAGGGAGTGTCCAGCCGCGGTGATGCCTGTGCGGCCCAACTCGAGCACCATCGGTGGCTGAGCGCAGGACAGCTTGCGCGCGCGGAAGAGCAGCACGACAGCGACACCACCGATGAGCACGGCAATGGCGAGGCCCACCCCACCGATGATGGTGAAGGTCCCCTCCGGATCGTCGATGCCCAGAATCTCACTGCCTGCGAAGAGCATGAGCCCGAACCACACAGCAGCCCAGCAGGCAATCACAGCACAGACGATGCCGGCCACCTTGGCCATCCGTCGGATGCGTTCAATCGCCGCTGGGTCCCCGAACACGGTCAGGACCGAGCCATTGCGTTGGTAAGGCATTCAACGAGGCTAGAACACGAAGGGTGGAGCACGGGATCTTCCGAACCACTCAGAAGGGTGGTGGGGCGTCGGGGTCGTGGGTCCAGGGGGTGGTGGGCCCGTCGTCGTCGTTGTCACCGTGGCTGGAGTTGTTGTTGCTCGTGTCGGCGTCGCTGTTGGTGCTGGTCGCTGGCTCATCGGCCTCTTCGGCGGCGGTGTCGGTGCTGTGACGGATCCGGTCGGCTTCGGCGCGGGTGGTGTCGGGGTGGGGGTGGTAGGTGCGGCGGCCGGTCTCTGGGGTGTGGGTGAGGGTGACTTGGTCCCAGCCGGTGAAGGTGTCGTCCCAGTCGTGGTCGTCGTCGGCTTCCAGGGTCGCGGCGGGTGGCCGGTAGGACAGGGCCTGGTAGATCGCGG